>JBAXPV010000046.1:0-26141 GCA_037132075.1 Bacteroidota bacterium | reverse complement strand
AACTGTGCACTGCTAATTGCCGAAAACTGTGCATTCGTGCTTTCTGGTAACAAAGTTCATCCCCCCCCGAGATGTAACAGTTAAATCGTCTTATTGTTGAAGTATCATTATAAAATACTTGCCATGTTAATTGAAAGTAATACTAGAAATTCACAGGTAAAGTTGTAAAAAAAAAACTAAATATCAAAATAGTTTTCTTATTTATTTTATTTCCGGATTAAATTACTATCCGCGCTGTCATAGGAAACTAAACATTTATTAACAAGAACTTTAATGCATCTATATACTTACAGTATCCTCATGTATGACGAAAACAGATGCGTCAATTGTTTTGAAAAGCAAAATTTTGGCAGAGAATGTTTTTTTTGGGTAAAATAGGTAAAAACGCTTAGCTTGAAGGAACCAATTTCTGAGGGTCATGTATCGTATCTGCATTGACCTCTTTGTCTAATTTCCCGGTTTCATGATAGAACTTCCAGATTCCGCTCATCTTACCAGCCTTATAACCCCCTTCATAGCGGAGTTTCCCGTTTTCAAAATAGGTCTTACGCATGCCATCGCTCAAACCGTTTTTAAAGTCACCTTCGCTCCAGGGATTGCCATTCTCGTAATAATATACCCAATGACCGTTGCGAAGGCTATCCTTGAATTCACCGGAATATTGAAGTCGTTTGTTCTCGTAAAAAACTTCTTCTTTAACCATCTTTTCCTTAGAGCCATCTTTTTCAAAATAACGAACAACTTTGGGATTACCAGAAGGATAGGCCTGAACAACCCGCTTCTCGGGGGACTTGGTACATCCGGAAATTATTCCCAGAAGAATAAAGAAATAGAAAAATTTATTCATAGATAATTAAAATTTACCACGAAGGCGACTAAGGGGTTGCACTAAGGCGCTCAAAGTGCTTATTAATTAAGGTAAAAGTGAGTTAAAGGATAATTCGTTTTATTCCGTCTTTAAGGTGACGAACGTTAAAGTTTACCAATAGGCCTAAATTACAAGCGGATAATTTAAAATAGGTTAAAATCTGAGCCATATGAACGTCAAAAAAAAATCAACAGCTTTTATTGTTATAATAATTTGACTTTCAATTAATAAGTCAACACGATAACCTACGTCAAGCTTGACTTCTTTATAAACCAAAGGGAGCGGTTTTTGTTTTTCAAAAAATAAACCGGATTGCCGAATTTCGTGATAGAGACACTCTTCGTAAGCACTTTCAAGCAATCCGGGCCCTAAGCCGCTGTGAACAGCGAATGAACAATCCAACACTTTTTTAAAGATCTCTTCTTTGTTCATTTTATAATTTCTTAGTGCGCCTTAGTGAAATCCCTTATTCGCCTTAGTGGTTAATAAATTATGCTAGGATTTGAATTTCAATCTGCTTCCCCGGAAATCTTCATCAAAAATACCATTATCGAAAACCAGGTCTCCATTTACGAAAGTTTGTAAAACCTTGTGATGAAAGATTTCTCCTTCCAGTGGCGACCATTTGCATTTGTATAAAATATTTTCTTTGCTCACCGTCCAGCTCGTTTCAGGATCAACAACAACAAGATCAGCCCAATAGCCTTCGCGGATATGACCTCGTTTCTCGATTCTGAAAAGGATGGCAGGATCATGACTCATTTTTTGTACTAGCTTTTCCAGGGTGATCTTCCCCATGCTTACAAATTCTAACATAGCTACCAGTGAGTGCTGCACCAAGGGTGCACCTGATGGGGCTTTAATATAGGATTGCGATTTCTCTTCCCAGGTATGTGGCGCGTGATCGGTTGCGATCACATCAATGGTGTCATTCAATACTGCATTAAATAAAGCCTCTCGGTCTGATTCTTTCTTAATCGCAGGATTCCATTTGATCTGATTCCCTTTTTTCTCATAATCCGAGTCGTTAAACCACAGATGATGAACACAAACTTCATTGGTTATTTTCTTCTTTGCAAGAGGAATGTCATTACGGAATAAGCTAAGTTCCTTTGCCGTTGAAATATGGATCACATGAAAACGACTCCCGTATTTCTCAGCCATCTCAACATATTTTTCTGAGCACGTAAAACAGGCTTCTTCACTTCGGATCTCCGGATGCATCTGAACAGGAATGTCGTCTCCGTATTTCTGGTACATCAAAGCCAGGTTTTGTTTCACGGTCGACTCATCTTCACAATGAGCGGCAATTAGCCCGGGCGCTTCAGCGAAAATCGTCTTTAAAACTTCCGGATCATCAACAAGCATATTCCCAGTCGAGGAACCAAGAAATAGCTTTATTCCACAGACATTTTTAGGATCTACTTTTAAAAGTTCTTTCACATGAAGGTTACTGCCTCCCATGAAAAAACTAAAATTGGCAAATGATTTCTCGGAGGCAAGGCTAAACTTATCCTCCAGGATTCCCAGCGTTACTGCATTGGGTATCGTATTGGGCATATCCATGAAACTGGTGACGCCACCTGCTACAGCGGCGCGGCTTTCGGTAAACAGATCCCCCTTATGTGTCAGGCCCGGATCCCTGAAATGTACCTGGTCGTCAATGACTCCTGGTAACAGATATTTTCCATTAAGGTCAATAATAGTATAGGAGGCTGGGGGAGAGGGGGAGAGGGGGAGACGAAAAATTCTTTCTATTTTTCCATTAGTTATAAGAACTGACCCTTCGAAGACCTTGCCTTCGTTGACAATTTTTGCATTCTTAAGATAATAGTTCACTTTGTTTGCTTTTTGTTAGATAGTTAGTAGTTAGCAGTTAGTAGCTGCGCATTCATCAGCCTTCAGTCTAATAGCCTTCAGCCTACTAACTACTAACTCACTAGTATTTCCTAAACCAACTCCTGATCTTCAAACTCATCACGCCAAAAATGGCCTCTTTGAAAATTCCGCTCGACATCTTGCTTTGACCTTCGGTTCTGTCAGTGAAGATGATCGGAACTTCAACAATTTTAAACCCTTTCTTCCATGCGGTAAATTTCATTTCGATCTGGAAAGCATAGCCGATAAATCGGATCTTCTCAAATTCTATAGCTTTCAGCACTTTTGCTGTATAGCATTTGAATCCTGCAGTAGTATCCATGACATGGATTCCTGTAATGATTCTGACATACATGGAAGCAAAATACGACATCAAAACCCGGCCCATAGGCCAGTTGACCACATTTACGCCTTTGATATAGCGTGATCCAATAGCCATGTCAGCACCTTCAAGCGCACAAGCGTTGTAAAGTCGGATGAGGTCATCAGGGTTATGTGAAAAGTCACAATCCATCTCGAAAATATAGGCATAGCCTCTCGAAAGAGCCCAGTTAAAACCATGAATATAAGCCGTACCCAAACCAAGTTTCCCTTGACGTTCTTCAATAAACAAACGATCAGGGAATTCTTTTAGCATCGATTTGATGATAGCTGCAGTTCCATCAGGGGAGTTGTCTTCAACAATCAGCAGGTCAAATGCTTTTGATAATGACATGACCTTACGGATCATTTTCTCGACATTCTCTTTCTCATTGTAAGTGGGGATGATAACTACGCTATCGTTCACAGGGATGGGGATTTAAAACCGCAAATGTATTGTTTTTTCGGAAACTGACAATTGGATTCACGTCTATTGATTGTCGAAAAATGATTAATGATTTTCTTTCATTAAGCCGCTGAATTTTTTCCGAAATTTTAACAGCTTCGGATTTATAACAGCCTTGCAATAAGGCTGTTCCTGGTTGAGCTGGTAATAGTTCTGATGATAGTTTTCTGCTTTGTAAAATACTGAAAATGGCGATAATTCGGTGACAATAGGATCATCCCACCAGGATTGTGCTTCCGTAATGATTTTTTTAGCACTGAGTTTCTGTGCCTCATTGCGATAAAAGACCACTGAACGGTATTGTGTCCCAACATCGGCACCCTGTCGGTTCAGTGTCGTGGGATCATGAGTCCCAAAAAATACCCTGAAGATGTCATCGAGGCTAACAACTGTAGGGTCAAAAACGATCTGGGTTACTTCTGCATGGCCAGTCATCCCGTTGCATACCTCTTTATAAGTTGGATTCGCATTGATGCCACCGCTATATCCTGATTCCACAGTTAACACGCCACGAATGTCTTCATATATGGCCTCAACACACCAGAAGCATCCGCCGCCAATAGTGATGGTGTCTGAATTGGAAGGAAGAGAATTATTTCCCATGGTCGATTTTTTTGATTGATTTGGAGTTGATGCAATATCGCAAGCCTGAAGGTGGAGGGCCATCAGGAAAAACATGGCCCAGGTGAGCGTCGCAGACGTTGCAGCTGACCTCCACCCTGAGCATCCCATGACTGTTGTCTTGATCATAATGTATTACGTTATTCTTTATTGCTTGTGTAAAACTGGGCCATCCACTCTGGGAGTCGAACTTTTTTCCGGAATCGAACAATAAGGTGCCGCAACATTTGCAGGCGTACAAACCCGGATCATGACGTTCGCAATATTCCCCGCTATAAGGTGATTCTGTGCCTTTCAAGCGGGTGATGCGGTAATCTTCTGCACTTAATTGATTACGCCATTCAGCATCAGACTTCTCAACCCGATTGTCTGGTTTCTCATTCCCATCTTTACAAATTTTAAGTACATCATTCCAGGTCATCTTTGATCCAGTATTATTGGTTGATAATTCAGATTGTGCGTTCGTCTTTGTGCATTTCGAGGCGCTTAAGAATATGATAGCCACAGAAATGCACGTATAAAAAGCAAACCCACCTAAGGCTGAGGGCCCATACCCTTCACTTGATTTTTTGTAAAAATAGCCAATTATTGATCTCATATGTTTGATTGTTGTCCGCCAGGCAAAGACATTAACGTTTTTAAGGGCAAAATGTTATTGTTAATTTTTTGTTAATTAGAATGAGTACAAATAGGGCTTAGATGTTAAAAAATGGGGGATATTTCCCTTTTTTGGCGATTAATCTAATACCCGTAGTATCGTTTTAACCCCAAATTCATATTTCGGATTTTGTAGAAAAGAATCACATCATTTCAAATTTGCAATGAGACTATTTCCCCCCGGTAGGCTGATTTTGCTTCTGTTTTTGATCATTTCCGTCAGGCTTTCTGCCCAGACAAAGATCGGCGATGATCCCACAACAATGCACCCCGGGGCTATCCTTGAACTTCAAAGTACAAACAAAGGTCTTCTTCTACCCAGGGTTGAGCTTAATAGCTTAACAAACTGGACATTAGCAGGGACGCCCGTTGCTGGAATGATCATTTATAATGAAAATGGCCAGCTCCCACAAGGACTTTACTATTGGGATAATGCTGCGCTGAAATGGGTTAAGCTTGTGGTTGACACAGACTTGCCAGGCACCACTGGCGGAGGAACTTCAACCACATCAAGCGAACCCTGGTTTAAAGTTGGAGCTCATGCACCCGCGACTTCAAATACCGACGACATCTACATCATGGGTAAAACCGGGATTGGGACCAAAACGCCTACAAATAAACTTACGGTCAGCGATACAGCTGACCCTATCCGTTTGCTGGGCGTTGAACCTTCTAATGACGCGAATGTGCTTACGATCAACACCTCTGGTGTTGTCCATCAGATTGATTTGTCAAAAATTGTAAACCTGATGAATATTCGGACTGTCATTCATGATACCCTTGCCCTTTCAACAGATGGGACAATATTGGTGGATGCAGCTCAAAACAACATCACCATTACCCTTCCTTCGGCAACAGGAAATAAAGGATTAAGGATAACATTTAAAAATATTGCAGAAAATGATCTGCATATCGTCAGAATACAAACAATACCTGGAGAAACATTGGATGGTTCTTCCGGAAGGACTTTTGCCTTGCCCTGGCAGGGAATCGTGGTTCAATGCAATGGTGTAAAATGGTACATCATTGGCATTTTTTAATATATAGGAATAAAGATTTTTAAAAGAATCAAACAAACAATTAATGTTCAACCCCCAAAAAACAAACAAAATGAAAACAATGAAACACCTATCAGTACTAGTGCTGCTGTTTTCTTGCCTTCTTATTGGCAATAAAGCGTTTGCACAGTATGGGTTTGGGACAAACAATCCCAGTCCAAGTGCTGTTGTTGAGATGTCATCAGCAACTAAGGGTCTCTTGATCCCGCGTATTGCATTGACTGCTGTCAACAGCCCATTGCCTGTTACGAGCCCGGCAAACTCACTCTTGGTTTACAATACGGCCAATGCCGGAATTTCACCCAATGATGTAACTCCTGGTTACTACTATTGGGATCAGACAAATTCCAAATGGATCCGCTTTGCTACCAAAGGCTCTGTCCTCTTTAGTGAAATCCAGGGCGGCACCAATACCAGTGCAGCCATGTTGGTAGGAGCGGGTGCCTCTCTCGCCCCAACCTCAACAGGAACGATCACAGCCAACCAATTTGTTGGTACAGGTTCTACAACCAATGCTGTAGATCTTGGCACTGCTGAAGTTGCTGGTGCATTACCGATTGGTAATATTGCTCACGGAACGCTCAACACCTTTCTTATCACAAAGGCTGACGGTGTGACGACTGCGTGGCAAGGCCTCAGTGTAAATTCAACGATCATCAGTGGAGATGGTATTACCACCCCATTGGATATCGTTTCGGGTTCTTTGGGAAATAGCTTACTGACCAACAGTACGATGACATTCACCAGTACCAGTGGTTCTCTTCTGGCTCCCGGCGTTGTTTCACTTGGTGGTACTGGCAATTATGACCTGAACCTGGCTCATGCCAATACCTGGGTCGGTCAGCAGATCTTTACCACCGCCTTGCCTCAGACTCCTTTGGCACCTGTCGTTGGAAACGACCTCACCAATAAGACTTATGTTGATTCTCAAATTTCAGGACTTCAAAGTACAACCAATGGCGAGCCTTTCATCACCTGGACTGCTTCTCCAACTTTGACAAATGAAAACGTAGCTACCGGTGGCGCTGCTCTTGGTATCACAAATACAGCTGGTTTGGCAACTTTTGACGTTAAATTCGACAATTCAACGATCAACCTGAATGGGTCTAACCAACTTAGGGTTAAGCCAGATGGTATTACAACACTGGAACTTGCCAATGATGCCGTTGAAACTGCCAACATTAAAGATGCAAACGTGACAACTTCCAAGATTCTCGATGGTAATGTAACCTATCTCAAAATACAGGATGCATCAACTTCAAACAGGCTTCTCATCTCTAATGCTTCTAACAAATGGGTTGAGACCGATGCTGCCAATTTAAGTGCTATTGGTAATATTAAAACGATCAATGCCAACTATACAGCAGTAACTTCGGATGGAACCTTACTCGCTGATGCAAGTACCGGTAATGTGGTTGTAACTTTGCCTGCTGCAGGTAGCAGCCTGGGCGTTAAATTATCGATCAAGAAAAAGGACAATGGTGTGAATTCTGTAACTCTTGACCCAAATGCTTCTGAGACGATCGAAGGTTTGACCACCAAGACTTGGGACATTCCCTGGCAGGGTTTTGTCATTCAGTGTGATGGTACATCTTGGTTTGTAGTAAGCATGTTCTAATTCTTGCTAAAACAAATTACTTAATTTAGCCGCTATATGAAGCGTCTGTCAGAAGTCATTTTTATCATAGTTTTGTTGTTTCCCCAGGTCATATTCGCACAATATGGCCTGGGCACTAACAACCCGAACCCTTCTGCCATCATCGACGCAACTTCAACAAAAAAAGGATGGCTTATGCCGCGGGTTGCACTCACCGCCACCAATGTGGCCAGCCCTGTGTCAAGTCCTGCTATTTCATTATTGGTATATAATACAGCCACAGCCGGGACTACTCCAAATAATGTAACCCCAGGCTTTTATTATTGGAACGGCTCAAGTTGGATTCGGTTTTTTACCGGGTCTGAAGTGGATGGCAGTATCACCAACGAACTTCAGAATCTTTCTTACACAACTTCAACCGGAGCTGTTGGGATCTCATCCGGTGCCGGGATTACTATTCCACTGTTTTCATCATCCTCTTCGGATCCTGGGCTCGTTAGGGGAAGTAATAATGTCGGATCCAATTATTATCTTAATGGTAGCGGCACCTGGTCAATGCCACAGTCCTCTGGAAATTCAAATATATATGCTGACGTTTATTTTACAACAGGTGCAACGCCACCGGCTACAGGAACACCACTCAATTTAACTTTGGTAACGACAAATGTTTATTATCTTCTGAACCAAGCGCTTAGCGGTAGCAGCAGCCATGGTGATATTACTGCTCAAAGCAATCCATTGAAAATTACAATCCAGGAGTCTGGCAAATATTTATTAAGCATGTCCATTGACTATAGGGTAAACTGCAACAACTGTGTGTTTTATGGTCAGGCTTATATAAATGGCGTTCCTAATCTAAGGCATAGGTTCCGTAATACTTTTCGGACACCCGGCGATTACCTGACTAATTCCGGAATAAATACCGTGATTTCCCTCTCCGAAGGGGATTATATCGAAATGTACTTTATGACTGATGTTACCAATACGCCTATAACGATATACACTTTTGACTTTTTTATTCAAAGATTAAGCGATTAGTCAAAATGTATATCTTTACGATTTAAATAAGAATGTAAATATGATACTGACACGTAAATTTAAAAGCCTCATTCGTAAAAGCCTTTTAATTATTCTATTAGCAGGCATTGGAACCCAATTTTGTATGGCACAGAAAGCCACAACTATGGATGTCGCTTATGCCAAACAAGTTGAAATTGCTGCTTTCCGACAGGCCCTGGGCTATTCCGATGGTGCCACCGCTGCAGTTCATCTGAATACACTCATTGCCATGGGTGAAAAAAACTGGACAGATACGCTTGCGGTTCTTTACTACAATATGGGTTATTATGCTCAGTGTAACCAGGTTTGCAATATCTTAAATCAAGATGCCCCAAGAGTACTCGAAATGCAGGCCTATTGCCGCAAATCATTGAATATGCCATTACTCGCAGTCGACAGCTTTTCGAAGCTTGTCAAGCTGACGAAAAGTAAAGTTCACGCTTATGAGTTAGCCAGTTTGCAATTACAATTGCAACGATATCTCGAATTCGATGGAACCATTGCCATGGCTGAAAAGTTTGACAACGGAAAAGATGCATTCATCAGCCTGAGCAGCGGAAGCGACAACCAGTCTCAAAAAGTTCCTGTCAATGTTGCCTTGTTGCATCTGCAGGCATACAAAGCTGTAACGCTAAAGGAATACGACAAAGCCATCTCCATTTACAACACTGCCCTTACTCAATTCCCTGACTTTACGCTGGCAAAGAATAATATTGTTGAGATTAAAAAAATTATGGAACAAGCCAAGAATAAATAAATTCATGATTAATAAAACGCACCATATCATCCTGAAAGTCTGTTTATTGGTATTATTGATGCCAATTGCAAGCCAGATATTGGCACAGACTGGGATGATTAACATGCGCAATACCGGGACGCTCTACGTACTGCCTGGCAATAATATGAATACCGGGAGGGGATTTGAGAATACGTCAACAGCACAGTTTCGAAATAATGGAACTGTTTGGTTTTTAGGTGATCTGAAAAATGAGGGTGTCATCGATGTTATCCCTGGTTTAAAGGCAACCCCTGCTTTATACCGATTTGAAGGGACCCAAACACAACAAATCATGGGGAATGGTATTACCAAGCTCTATTCAACGTTGTTTAATAACCCATCAACAAACGCATTTACATTAAGTCAGGAGATGTATATCCTGCATGAGGCCAATTTTACACAGGGAGTGGTGAAAGCCTTTGCTTCCGGAGGTATTATGGTCTTTGAGCCAGGATCCTTATGTATCAATACATCTGATGCAAGTTATCTTGAAGGAATGGCTGTAAAAAATGGGAATACAGCCTTTACCTTTCCAATTGGGAATAGTGGTTTTCATCGCCCTGCCATGATTTCTGCTCCTGCAAATAATACAGATCAGTTTACGGCAGCTTATTATTTTGCTGATCCTGGCCACAATGGCTACAACCGGAGCTTGACCGCATATGGAATTAAAAACATTAGCAACCGGGAATTTTGGGTTATTAATCGGACGTCAGGCTTTTCAAATGTCATGGTAACACTCACCTGGGATTGTACAAAAACCAGTGCAGCAGTCCCGGCTGACATCACTCGGCTGCGGATTGCACGTTGGGATGGCAGCATGTGGGTCAATGAAGGAAATCTTGTCACTTCAGGAAATCCAGTGAAAGGGACGATTACAGCCAATGTCACTGGTTATGGAGTCTTTAGCCTTTGTGAAATTTCAGTAAAAGCGATTGTCGACATTGCACCAAACCCATTTAGTAACCTGACAACAATTTCTGTAAAGCTACCTAATGAACAAAGAGTCAGGTTAGGTGTTTTTACGATGATGGGTAGAGAAATTGCAACAATTGTAGACGATATGTTATCTGAAGGAACACATAATTTTATTTTCAGTGGTGGAAATTTACCTCCGGGAACTTACCTTTGTCGCTTGACTGTAATTGATGGAAATGACAAAGAAGTCATTACCAAACAATTACTCATCGTAAGGTAAGTATAGCATGGACAGCACTTCACAGAATTTACAAGATTCTTTTCCGGATTTCCTGAATGTCTTAAAGCATAAGATAAGCCATTCCTTTCATACGCGCGACAGGCTCGACAGGATCAGCATCCAACGCGGGCTACCCCCATTTATGATGCGGGAGATTATGTCAGTGAATCCTCTTTCGGTATGCATTCCTACAGAATATGGCGGCAGGGGCGACAAACCTTCTGAAGTGCTGGCTGTACTGGAAGCTGCTTCTTATGAGTCCCTGGCTTTATCGCTTACTTTCGGGATCAATATGGCTTTGTTTTTACAACCTTTGTCGAAATATGCCAGCGAAGAGTCGCGGGTTAAAGTTCTGGGTGACTTTTTGCAGAACAAAAAGATGGGTGGTCTTATGATCACTGAACCTGATCATGGCAGTGATGCCTTACATATGCAGACCTTTCATACACAGAACAACGGCTATTATCAACTGAAGGGAATGAAACACTGGGCCGGTCTGACAGGTTGGGCCGATTACTGGCTCCTCACTGCCCGTCAGAAGTCTGCGTCGGGACACTTGCAACGCGACATCGACTTTTTTATCTGTGACGTCAATGGCCCTGACCAAACTATTGTTGTTGAGGAATTCTTTAACAACCTGGGATTGTATATGATCCCCTATGGCCGTAACCGCATTGATGTTCGCATTCCAGCCGTTCAGCGCCTGATACCCACTACTTCCGGTGTGAATATGATGTTGGATATCTTGCATCATTCACGCATTATGATGCCTGGCATCGCCATGGGATTTATCAAACGTATTCTTGACGAAGCGGTGACCCATTGCAGGAACAGGACGAGTGGAGGCAAGTCACACCTGACCTATGACCAGGTTCAGTTTCGTTTGGCCCGAATCCAGGCTTGTTATACAATCTGTTCCGCCATGTGTGCCTATGGAAGTCAGAATGCCCATACCCAAAACGACCTGGTTCAATATGGACTGGAAGCCAATTCCATAAAGTCACTGGTTACCGACCTCATGCAGGAATGTGCCCAGTCATTGTTACAACTGGTTGGGGCAAAAGGATATAAACTTGATCATATTTCCGGCCGGGCAACAGTCGACAGCAGGCCTTTCCAGATTTTTGAAGGTTCTAACGACATTCTGAATGTGCAGATCACTGAAAACCTTTTGAAGGGAATGAAAAATGGGAAAGAAAAGAACTTTTACCGTTTTCTTAAGTCACATTCCTCATTCAGCAGAGCTGCAGAAAGCATGAAGGTCCTGATCAATGTGGATTTGGACAGTCAGCTAAGCCAGCGGAAACAATATACCCTGGGTCGTGTCATTGCTGATGTTTTTGCACTGGATCTCGTCATTATTCTTGGGGAGAAGGGCTTTCGTCATGATCTGATTGAAGCTGCTACTACCTTCCTGCAAATGGAAGTCTCACAGCTGATGAATGGCTTTCGGTTTGGTAATGACTTCAGCCTGGTTGAGGATTATCAGGACAGAAGTTACTGGCGGGATTTCTAATCTCTTTCACTTGGTGCTTCTTGTATCTCCTTCACTTCTTACTTACAATACTATCCACGAGTTTAGCGAATTGCTGTTTGTTATTTGCTTCTTTAGCCTAAGGCTGTGCATGCGTGCCTTCGCGTTAAGTTTCGAAAATATTTGTCCGCAGATTACGCGGATCTACGCAGATTTTGTAAATTTATTTTTCCGATATATGATTAGCGTTGGAGGTAATCGTCTCATCATGAAATTTTTGTGAAAACAATTTTTGTGGCAAATTTGCTTCGACTGACAAAACTGTTCTGAAAATGGATACAATTGAGATCGTAAGAGTTTCTTTATCCAACATTGACGCACTGCGATCTATCGGCAGGCAAACATTCTTTGAAACATTTTCAAAGGGAAATACTGAAGAGAATATGACAAAATATTTAGCAGAAGGATTTTCTGTTGAAAAACTCACTGCTGAATTAAATGACAAGAACGCTGAATTTTACTTTGCTATACTTGCCGACAACGTTATAGGCTATCTAAAACTAAATTTTGGACGGTCGCAAACAGAGCTACAAGATGAGAAGGCTCTTGAAATTGAACGCATTTATGTTTTAAAAGAATATCACGGAAAGAATGTAGGACAAGTACTTTTTGCCCAGGCAATCCAAATAGCCAGGCAGAAAAAATCAGAATATGTTTGGTTGGGTGTTTGGGATGAAAATCCAAGAGCGATAAACTTTTATAAGAAAAACGGTTTCGTTGCGTTTGGCAAACACAGATTCAAATTTGGAAATGAGGAACAGACTGACATCATGATGAAACTAATATTGAATAACTAATCCAGACGACAAGACAAGCTGATTGCCATTAAAAATGTATATAACGTATAGAGACGCTGGCAATATAATTGAAGATCCGTCGCCAATACAATCCTTTGTGTTGGTTGACATCACGATATTTATCGATTAACGAAATTGGGGCCTCATTTTGCGTAACTCCGCGACCCCGCACCTCCATGGTGAGTCTTAAAAAAAGATAACTATACCGTTATTCCCCGCAGCAATACCAATGCAGAATCCAGGCTGTCAATCTGGGTGAAGCTCAGGCTTAATCGTTCGGTGCCTTCTTTCATCTTGCATTTGCCAGGGTGGGTGGTCACATAGTCAAGGACCTTGGTGAATTTTGCACTTTCGTAATAGGAAGACTCTGGATTTGAGACGAAATAGCCTGTCAGGTTTTTATTCTTCATGACGAGTTTTTCAAAACCCATGCTTTTGGCTTCCCATCGCAGCCTGAGTGCATTAAACAAATCAGTGGTCTGCCTTGGAATCGGACCAAAACGGTCAATTAGCCGTTCCTGGAATTGAAGGATACCGTCTTCTGTATCAATACTATCCAGTTCTTTATAGAGATTCAGTCGTTCAATAGTCTGGCTCACATATTCGTCAGGAATCATGATTTCAAAGTCAGTCTCGATGCTGCAGTCCCTGACATAATTTTCACCTCTATCTTCCAGTAATTCAGGGAATTCTTTTTCTTTGAGTTCCATCATGGCTTCATCCAAAATTTTCAAATACATCTCATACCCTATGTCGGTGATAAAGCCGCTTTGTTCAGCCCCCAGTAAGTTTCCGGCACCGCGGATGTCGAGGTCGCGCATAGCGATGTTGAATCCGCTGCCAAGATCACTGAATTCCTCTATAGCTTTTAGACGTTTGCGGGCTTCTTCCGTTAAGGCCACCAGGGGAGGAGCTAGTAGATAACAGAATGCCTTCTTATTCGATCTGCCCACGCGTCCGCGTAATTGGTGAAGATCGCTCAGTCCGTAATGATGCGCCTCATTGATAAAGATGGTGTTGACATTCGGGATGTCAAGGCCGCTTTCAATGATGGTCGTAGCTACCAATACATCATATTCTCCTTCGATGAATTCCATCATTACCTTTTCCAGCTTGTGGCCTTCCATTTGGCCATGGGCTGTAGCCACCCGCACATCCGGACAAAAGCGCTGTATCATCCCAGCCACATCCATGATATTTTGAACCCTCGTATGTACAAAGAAAACCTGCCCGCCACGTTCAATTTCATACATGATACCGTCGCGGATTACATTCTCATCAAAGGGCCTGAGCTCTGTCTGAACAGGTTGCCGGTTCGGTGGCGGCGTGCTGATGATGCTCAGGTCTCGCGCTCCCATCATCGAAAACTGCAGTGTCCTTGGTATGGGTGTGGCGGTAAGCGTCAGATTGTCAACATTAATTTTAAACTGTTTGAGCTTTTCTTTTGCTGCAACGCCGAACTTTTGTTCCTCATCGATGATCAGCAATCCCAGGTCTTTGAATTTGATATCCTGGCTTAAGATCCGGTGTGTCCCGATTAAAATATCAACTTTACCGGCTGCCAGATCTTTCAGTACCTCTTTCTGTTCTTTGGCAGAACGAAAACGGTTTACATATTCTACACGGCAAGGGAATTTATCGAGCCGGCTGCTGAAGGTTTTATAATGCTGCATCGCCAGTATCGTAGTAGGGACAAGGATTCCAACCTGTTTGCTGTCGGCAACAGCTTTAAAGGCGGCACGTATAGCAATTTCAGTCTTGCCAAAGCCCACATCACCACAGATCAGCCTGTCCATTGGAAAATCTGCTTCCAGGTCTTTTTTAATGTCGGCCGTGGCTTTTACCTGGTCAGGGGTGTCCTCAAAGATGAAAGAAGCTTCCAGCTCATGCTGCAGGTACGTATCCGCCGAAAAGCTAAAACCCTTGGCGCGTCTGCGTTCTGCATATAATTTGATGAGATCTTTGGCAATGTCCTTGACTTTCTTCTTGGTGTTCTCCTTTACCTTACTCCAGGTGGCAGAACCCAATCGGTTCAGGGAAGGTGGCGTCCCATCTTTGCCGATATATTTGGCAATTCGATGCAAAGAATGTATGCTGACATATAAAATGTCGTTGTTGTGGTAGATGAGCCTGATGGCTTCCTGCTCCTTTCCGTTGTTTTCGATTTTTTCCAATCCGTCGAAACGTCCCAGCCCGTGATCGATATGTGTAACGTAATCACCGGGTTTAAGGCTGTAAAGATCTCGGATCGTCAGCGCTTCCTTCGCACTGTAGCTTTCCCTTAGATGAAAGCGGTGAAAACGGTCAAAGATCTGGTGATCTGTGTAGCAAGCCAGCTTTTCCTGGTGATCTACAAAGCCTTCATGAAGCGATATCTCACGGGTTTGATAATAGAGCTCGTTTTCTTTGCCTCCTTTAGGCAGCAGATCCTTTAATATCTTTTGGATCCGTTCCTCTTGCTTTGCATTGTCGACAAGAATCAGGTTCCGGTATCCTTTGAAGACATTTTCTTCAAGGTTGGCAAGCAAGAGTTCAAAGTTCTTGTGAAAGACAGGCTGTGGGGAGCTGTCAGCCGTGATGACATCAGGATGCTGGAAATGGAAGTGCTTCCCGAATTCTATAAGTTTATAATCAAGAAGCTCTTCCATTAATGCCTTAGGGTCCATGAAGAGCTCTGCTGGTGCAAGATGCGCCACTGGGCTTGTCTTTTCATCAAAGGTCTTACAAACCTTCTGAAATTCCTGCTCTGTTTTCTCCAGCGTAAAAGTCATGTCTTCCACCCAGATGATGGAATGTTTATTTAAAAGCGAAAGGAAAGAACGGCGTTTTTCTTTCAGTGTCCGGTCATGAACATTGGGGAGAATGGATACGTGCTCCAGCTGTTCACGTGACAACTGGGTGACCGGGTCAAATTTTCGGATCGTTTCAATCTCATCTCCCAGGAATTCAATTCGATAGGGATAGTCGTCGGAATAAGAAAAAACGTCAACGATACCACCTCTTAAAGAAAATTGACCAGGTTCTATGACGAATTCTTCCCTCTCAAATCCGAACTCAGAGAACATATCACAAAGGAAATCGACACTCAGGTCCATTCCTTTATCAACTTTAAATGAGACGCGGTCGAGATAAGCTTTGCTGATTACTTTTTCAGAAAGTGCTTCCGGGTAGGTGATGACAACCATTGGAGCATTCCCGCTGGCAAAACGGTTGATTACTTCTGAACGGCTTAATACGTTCGCATTGTCGAAGTCATCGATGTTATAAGGTCTTTTGTAAGCAGTTGGAAAGAAACAGATGCTTTTTTCGAGTGGCGCCAGGTCTTTTTCGCCGAAAAGATTCTCAAGGTCATTGAAGAAATAGGCAGCACTTTCCTTATCGGCCATCAGGAAAAGGTAGCTTTGCTTGATTTCTTTGGTACAGGCCGCAGCGTAAATTGCCGCCATAGACCCAGATAAGCCTTTGATTTGCAGCCTTCTAATCTCAGGGTTCCTGAGTTCATTCAGCAGCTTTCCAAGCGATTCAGATTTCCGGTAATGCTGAAGAAGCTCCAAGAAATTGAGGTTAAAGATTTGTTGCTTACCTATTTAATTTCACAGAAATTTTTAGAGAACTTATTCATAAAGTACTCAGCCTTATCGACCATGTTTTTAGAACCGATAAAGACAGGTGAGCGCTGGTGGATCGTATAAGGTATGATATCCAATGTGCGGAGAAAACCATCAGAAGACTTTCCGCCTGCTTGTTCCGCCAGGTAAGCCATAGGAACACATTCATATTGCAAACGCAGCTTTCCGGAAGGATTCTTGGTAGTTCCCGAATAAATGTAAATACCACCTTTTAAAAGGTTACGGTGAAAGTCAGCCACCATCGACCCGATGTAACGGGTGTTATAGGGACGATTGGTAGGCTTATGGTCTTCCTGGCAATATTTCAGATATTCTTTTACGCCTTCAGGGAAGTAGATATAGTTTGCCTCATTGATCGAATAAATTGTCCCATCATCAGGAATACGAATATTGGGGTGGGAGAGGAGGAAAAGCCCGACTGAAGGGTCATAGGTAAATCCATTTACGCCATTTCCGGTTGAAAAAACCATCATGGTCGACGAGCCATAAATAACATATCCAGCGGCAACAACTGCATTCCCGCTTTGTAATAAGTCGTTCACAGTACCTGGTGTACCTACTTCAGAGATACGTTTATATATGGTAAAAATAGTTCCAATGGAAACATTCACTTCAATATTACTACTTCCATCAAGGGGATCCATCGCAACAACATAATTGCCTTTATTGGAAGTAGGATTGTCAAAAACAATGATATCATCGTCTTCTTCTGAAGCAATGGCACATACCTGACCGCCAAATCGTAACGCTTTGATAAATTGTTCGTTAGCAAAAACGTCCAATTTTTTCTGGCTTTCTCCCTGGATATTTACAGAGCCATAATCACCCAGAATATCTGCCAGCCCTGCTTTATTGATTTCCCTGTTAACGATTTTTGCAGCGATGCCAATATCATTGAGTAATCGGCTGAAATCACCTGAGGCAGCCGGGAAATCTGCCTGTGATTCATTGATGAATTGTATTAAAGTCTTCATTTAATTGATTTTGTGCAAAGATCGACATTTATAGCGTAATTTATCAATGAATTCAAGCTAACTTAATTTAAAATAAAGAAAATGTTCGGCAGATTGCATCAGATTAGATGCCGGAGCGTATTTTTGCAATGAATCCCTTTTTAATTCAGGGCGCCTCTTAATTTTGAGGGGAATCGGTTAAAGATCAAATCTGTGAAATTATGAAAGTATTCAAATTTGGAGGGGCCTCTGTTAAAGATGCGGCCGGTGTCAGGAACCTTGCTGCAATTTTATCAAGGTATCCTGATTCAGATCTCATCGTTGTCGTGTCGGCCATGGCTAAAACCACCAATGTGCTGGAACAACTCACTGCAGCTTATTTCTACGATGACCCCGACAAGTTCAATGTTTTTAACAAGATCAGGGATTTTCATATTGGCATTGCCCAGGATCTCTTCCCTGATAAGTTACATGCTATTTACCGGCAATTGGATGAGCTTTTTGCAAAACTTGAAGATTATCTCACTGCAGAACCGGGCGGTAATTATGATTTTGAATATGATCAGATTGTCTCATTTGGTGAATTGTTTTCTTCGGTTATCGTCAGTGATTTTCTCGATAGAAAAGGAATCACCAATACCTGGTTTGATGCCCGGGAGTGGATACAAACCGATAATCATTACCGTGAAGGTAAAGTGAATTGGGAAAAAACCAATAACGCCGTTCATACATTTTTGTCACCATTCTTTGCGGTTCCTCTTTTTCAGAAGATAGCCCTGACCCAGGGTTTTATTGGTCGTTCAGATGATGGAGCCACTACAACACTTGCCCGGGAAGGTTCCGATTTTACAGCAGCGATCCTGGCATTTGCCATGGATGCTGAAGAAGTAATCATCTGGAAAGATGTTCCCGGTCTCTTGAATGCTGATCCTAAATATTTCCCCAATGCCCTTCTTATCCCGCGAATCTCCTATGCTGAGACGCTCGAATTGGCATTCTACGGGGCTTCGGTGTTACACCCAAACACCATCAAGCCACTCCAAAATAAAAAAATTCCATTAAGAATCATGTCTTTCATTGATCCGGAGGCTGATGGGACTCTCGTTTCTGCAGAAACGGAAGGCACCACGATCATTCCTTCTTTTATTTTTAAAGAAGAACAGGTCCTGATCACTTTTAATCCTCGCGATTTCTCCTATGTGGATGAACATCAGCTTCATGTGATATTCGGAGTGCTTTCAGCCTTGAGTGTTAAAATCAACCTCATGCAAAATTCGGCAATCAGCTTTTCCATTTGTATCGACCATCCAGGGCCTAAGTTAGAAGAGCTTGTTGGAGAGTTACAGGATGATTTCCGGATTCTTTATAATGAAAAGTTACGTTTGATAACGATCCGTAATTACAATTCCAAATTGATCAAAGAAGTTACAGGAAAGTCTAAAGTTCTTTTGGAGCAAAGAAGTCGGTATACAGCACAATTGCTGATAAAATAACTTTTTTCAGGGGCTAATTTTTGCAAATATCCCTTGACATCCCCACAGCCTTTTTGCTGCCAAGTCTTTTGGCTTCAGTTAAATCTGCACAGGCTTTCTCCAGGTCATTCAGAAAATAATAGGATAAGCTTCGGTTGACCAATACCATCGTGTCTGCCGGGTGGATTTTTAAGGCGCTGGAATAATCAATGATGGATCCCAGGTAATCTTTCTGACTGGCTTTGGCGTTGCCACGATTTTTTAGCGCGTCAAGATAATCCGGCTTTAGCTCAATGGCATGGTCAAGGTCGTTAATGACATGCGGAAAATCCTGTTTATTCACATAAGCCAGGCTGCGGTTGTACCAGGCCACAACGTTATCAGGCTTTAATAAAATACTTTGTGTATAGTCTTCGATCGCCCCGTCATTGTCATTGGCATAGAACCTGGTTAAACCCCGGTTATAATATGCCCACGCATCATTGGGGTATTTTTTAATGATATCAGAGAACAAACTGTTACTGTCTTTCCATACAGTAACCCGGGCATTGGAGATGCCTGCAAAAGCAATTAGTCCGGCTATTAGAATTCCTAAAGGAACAAAACGATAGAATCCTGCCGCTGACGATTTAGACCGGGCCCATTTAAGTACAAACACGACTAGGATAACAGAAAGTCCTATGTAGGGTAAATAAGTGTAGCGTTCTGCAACTATAGCCCGTCCGACAGGAATAAACTGCAAAACCATGGCTATCGTCAACACGAAAAATAACAACCCAAATACCAGGAGCTGACGATATTTCTTTAAGAAATATATTGCAATTCCAATTGTGAACAAAATAAAGGGAGCAAGCCAGAACAAAACAGGCAAGCTACTTCCCGGGACCATGGGGTAAGGGTGCAGCGGGCTTAGTATTGCCGGCACGAAGAAGGACAACAAATAGAAATCCAGGTTATAACAAACGATAAAGAACCTTTGCCAGATTGGAAAATGAGGGGCAAAGCTTTCATCCATTGCGATTCCCTGTGACGACAAAGCAATGATGCCAAAAGTTATTGCCAGGAAGAAAAAAGGTATTTTCTCATAGATCGTTTGCCAGCTAAACCTCCGCTGCAGGAAATAATCAAATAATAGTAAAACTGGTGCCAGTGAAATTGCTGCCGATTTCGATAGCAATGCCAGCAGGAAAAATAACAATGACCAGATATAACTTGATCTCTTCCTGGATTCATTAAATCCTAAATATGATATCAATGAACATAGAAAGAAAAATGCATACAAAACATCTTTCCTTTCTGAGATCCAGGCCACACTTTCGACGTGCATCGGATGAAAGGCAAACAGCAATGCCGTTAAAAATGCAGTCCAATGATCCTTAAACAAGCGCTTTACAAGGAAAAATACCAGGATGGTATTGAAGGTATGCAGGAAGAGATTGGAAAAATGATACCATCCAGGTTTAAATCCTGCCATGGCATAATCGATCATCCATGATAAAGTGGTCAGCGGATGGTAATTACCCATGTAAAAACTGCTAAAAACCGCCCGGATTCCTTTAAGGCTGAAATCGCTTAGGTAAGGATTCTCGAAAAGATATTTGTTGTCGTCCCAATTCAGGATGCCATTGGACAATGATAAAGAATAGACAAGAATGCATGAAATAACAAGAGCCAGTAAGCTTAAGGCTTGCAGATAGCCTGGCTTTTTAGCCTGCTCTTTCGTTTTGGGTTTCATTACTTATCTGGCAGATAAATATCCGTTTAGGGTTTTACTTGTGCGTACTCATAAGGGAAATCCGGGATATTCGGCTGGATGATATGTTTCAGGAAATCACCATAAGCATCGGTAAAGGTGAAATTCTCATGATCATAATAGGCCATGTTTAAAGGACAATTTCCAATAGAACCCATGTCGACAGAAGAGGTATTGTGTTCCTCAAGTCCTTCATATTTAGTTATATGGTTGATTACTGGCATACGGCCATAGTCATTACGGAGCAGTAGATCTGTAACTTTATCCGCCAGGGCCTGAGTCAGCCTTCTGTCGTAATTACTGACGCTTCCTGCACGAGGATAATAACCTGTAATCTGTGCCCTGGCATCGATCTTCAGTCGTTGGGAGATTTCAGAAGCGATCACGCCACTGATGCCACCGAACCTGGGGTGTCCATATTCATCAAGTTCGGAACTTGCATAAACGACATCCAGTTTTCCGCTTTTTTCATCAAACCACCTTACCCCTTCAGAAACCGGGATCACGAGTGCTTTTTTCTTGGAATTTGTATAGGCTTCTTTTACTTTCTCGAAGAAACGTTCTTTGGCTTCATGAGTCATTTCGTATTCAGGGATCAGGCCAAGCTGAGCGCCGCCAAAACTGGCAGTCCCCGTTAGCCAACCGGCATCACGTCCCATGACTTCCAAAACCATGATTCGGTTGTGCGATTCAGAGGTTGTTTTGATCCGCGACGCAAAGTCGCTGATTGCCAAAGCAGCACTTGGGAAACCAGGGCAAAGGACAGCTTCAATCTCAGAGCCTTGCCAGGTATGCATCGTACGGGTTCTTAAGTCATTGTCAATCGTTTTTGGAAAACCGATTACAGGGATTCCTTCTGTTTCGTATAGTCGCTTGGCTGCACCATTGGTATCGTCACCTCCAATACTCACTAAAACATCGATCTTATATCGTTTAAGGTTTTCAAGAACCTGGGGAACACGGCTTTCCGGATTCTTTTTAGAAGGGAAGGGGTTGGTACGACTTGACCCTAAAGCCGTTCCGCCATAATGGCCATCAAAAGGTTTGTGTGTCAGGTCGACAATATTTCCATCACCAAGAAGTCCTTTCCAGCCATATCGAATTCCGTATACACGGAAACCAAGCATTGAAGCACGGTTACGAATAGATTCAATGGACGAATTCAGGGCACAGGTATCGCCACCACCGGTAAGAATGGCCATTGTTTTTCCTTGAAATGGCTTATTTTCAGTCTTCATATCTATATTTTTGTCTTATGTCGTTTTGAGGGTGCAAAGGTACTGGGAATAGTGAAAAGTGAAAAACGAAAATTCAATTTTTAATTTTCCGAATCCAAATTTGTAACGACTAACGACTAACTGCTTAACTACTAGCCGTCTAACTACTTCTTCTTTTTCCTCTTCTTCTCCTCCCACTCTTGGCTTTCAGTAATCAGGCTTCGCCAGTCGTGTTTTGCTTCAGCGGCAAGGTCGACAATGGCAGAATAGTCAGTCAGGTCAATCTTAAGGACACTTACTTTTTGGGTCAGGAAACTTTCAATAGTGTCGAGTACAGGTTTTTCTTCCGGGCTGCAAAAGGAAATCGCTTTTCCTTTGTGAGTTCCCCGGCCTGTGCGGCCGACCCGATGCACATAATTTTCAGCAACTTCCGGGAGGTCATAGTTGACCACATATTCCACTTCCGGGATGTCAATACCGCGGGCAGTGACGTCAGTAGCGATAAGGACCTTGATTTCATCTTCACGGAATTTTCTCAATGCGTTTGTCCGCTGAGCCTGTTCCTTGTCGCCATGAAGTGTTTCCGCATAGATTCCTGCCCTTTCCATTGCGGTTTTTACCCGCTCAGCCCGAACCTTCGTTCGGACAAAAACCAGGATCTTCTCCGCAGCATGTTCTTTGATCAATCGTTCCAGGAAAAAACGCTTGTCATCCATCTCAATATAGGCAACAGCATGTTCAATGTTCTTATTAACTTTGTCCTTTGGAGAAATCTGGATCCGTATCGGATTGACAACAAGCGTATAAGCAAGCCTTTTAATCTTGTCATCAATTGTAGCAGAAAAAAACAAAGTCTGACGTTTCCTGGGTATGAAATTAAGCATATCGCGGATGTCATTGATAAAACCCAGGTCCAGCATGTGGTCGGCTTCATCCAGGATTAGCACCTGAACACCTGCGAGGTGTATATATCCCTGGCTAACAAGGTCGAACAGTCGGCCTGGTGTTGCAACAAGAATGTCAATACCATTTTCCAGGGCTGCGATTTGTGGATCCTGCTCGACACCGCCAAAAACACAAAATGATTTTACAAGCGTATGTTTCCCTATCTGGGCAAATACCTCATTAATCTGTACGGCTAGTTCCCTGGTTGGGGCCAGGCAAAGGCATTTGATGCCATCGGTACGTCGGCTGGTCTTTTGTTCATGTAATTTGTTAATCACAGGAATAGCAAAAGCAGCGGTCTTCCCTGTCCCCGTCTGGGCAATGGCAAGCACATCTTCACCCGCCAGGATGGAGGGCATCGCCTTATATTGAATGTCAGTAGGCTTTATAAAACCAAGCGTGGCAAGGCTACGCTTGATGTCAGGGGATATAGGATAGTCTTCAAATTTCATAGGATATTGGCAAACCTGATATATAAAGAGTGTTTACTTCCTCAAAAATAACATTTTTAACTGAGGATTCACGACCAATTCCGATCAGATTGATATTTTTCCGGGCAAAAGAGTTAGTGGTTAGTAGTTAGTCGTTAGTAGGTGACTCGCTGTACTTGATAGATTGTCATGAGGTTACGCTTGACAAGCCTGTAATTGGCGCTGTACCTTTATTCCCTCAAAATAACAACCTAAAATTTATCGCCATGAAAACAACAGCCATCGTAGTCATTCTTTGTGTTTCCTCTGCACTTGCATTTGGACAACCCGTAATTAAAGAACAAAAGTCAAGAGGACCGAGAAGTTACGCATACTGCAAATTTACAAAGGATAAAATTCATCCATTTCCACAGGGAGGAGTTAAAGCCGAAATTGTGGAAGTAACCACTACAGATGTAAGAAAAGCAAATCCTGATGTTCCAGGCTCTGATTGGTTACCAATCTATGAAAATGCTACAATAATCCAGAATTCAAAAGCTTATGAATTGTCAGGTCTGAAAGATCCCAGGCGCAAGTAAAATTGCTTAGTTCGGCCATTAAAGTCTAAGCCCTATCCTGCTATGAAAACAATTGTAAATTGTATTATTTTCCTCGTGCTGGCTTCAAACCTGTCAGCACAACCGGTACGGAAAGAGATCCAAAACCGGAATCTGCAGACACATCATTACGCACGTTTGGCATTGGATAAATTTCCTCCGTATCCTGGGTTTAGCTTAAGACCGGGTAAGTTTCACGGGGGCAACCCAGACCAGGTAAGTCGTCCACTTTGTTAAGCTGGCGAATTTCGGAAATCATGGTTGAGGCATTGAATCTCAACAAAATCTTAAGGTTTATGACAGTTCATGGAAGATCGTGATTGATCAAAATGTAACAAACAACGCTGCTGTAAATGTCAGTCAACTAACCCGAGGTCTGTATTTTTATCAGCTTATCGACAAGACTCAAAAAGTGATAACTGGGAAAATCAGTCTCTTATAATTAACTATTTGAATATAAGATCGTTGACTTAAAACAATATTTATTACCATACTTGGAATTGGGCTAAAAATTGCTTATATTTGTAATTGGAAAAGCTATATGTCTAATAATCAGTTGAATATTGAAAATTAGATCTATAAAACTGAACTGAAAACAACGCTGGTTAAGCATCAAGATAAAATCCAAACATCTGAAGTTTAACAATTTAAATCAGTTCATATGAAACAAGTATTCGCATTGGTGATCGCAGGTATACTTGCGATTCCCTCCTTCGGACAAATCCGGGATAAAGCCCAGGGACATGATGATAGTTTCAGAAGTCCGTCATCTGTAATTTTAAAGCAAAAACTCGATAGTGTCACTTCAGAAATGTGGGTAAATAGTGGTAATTATTGGGCAAAGAGTTCGGTAACCCAATATTATTATGATGGTTATGGAAATCTCAATCAGCAAATAAACGAGCATTGGGATTTGCAGTCTGCGCAGTGGATTAAGGATAATAAGGTTAATTATACCTTTTTGTATCCTCATAAACCTGCTTTAATTGAACGGTATTACTGGAATCTGCAAACTTCTTCATGGAAGTCAAGTTTCAAAAGTGTATTTACTTATGATACTGCCGGAGACCTTTTGAAATTGGAAACCTTCGAACCAGCTGCCAATCCCTGTGAGTGGGTATCTGTAAGTTCAATAGAATATTCCTATGATGCGTGGAATTTTCTAATAAGTGAGACCCATTTTATTTGGGATACCCAGGGGAATTCCTGGGATTTGGATCGTAAACTTGAATATTGCTATGATGAAAGCGCTCTTCTTTCGATTCAAACAGAATACATCTGGAATCTAAGCACGGCACAATGGGAATTCTATTACAAACAGGAGTTTAGTTATGATAACAATGCTAACCTTACAGCAGACCATCAATCATATTGGGACAAGCCCTCAAATGCATGGTT
Source organism: Bacteroidota bacterium (assembly GCA_037132075.1). Classification (GTDB taxonomy): domain Bacteria; phylum Bacteroidota; class Bacteroidia; order Bacteroidales; family CAIXZF01; genus JBAXPV01. The sequence continues at coordinate 876 of JBAXPV010000046.1, read as the reverse complement.
GCCGGTGATGAAAACTGAAAATGAATATAACAATAACTGTCAGGTAGTTTGTAAAACAGAATATGATTGGGATAGTTTCTCAAACGCCTGGCATGCTGTAAACAAGACTGAATCAAGTTATGAGCCTAGCGGGACTTTAATCAATGAATGCATGTTTTATTGGGATGCTGAACTTCATTTGTGGCTTATCCAGGACAAGAATTTATTCGTTTATTCTAATGGATTTAGCTTTGATGATTTGTTATTGCCTTACAGTCTGCCGTTTGCTGCTTCGTATTTTAATTTTATGTTGAACGACATCGTTTTCTGTGGATATCAAAATAGCAATTTTCTCCCGGCAATTAAAGAAACCTTCTATTACTCCACTATTGCGCTTAGCGGTATTGACAACCTGGATGACTTAAACTTTAATATTTACCCAAACCCAGCCCTTGATTATGTCATTTTTAGCTGGAAGTCCGTAAAGCCTGAATATTTCATTGAACTGTACGATTTGTCAGCTCGCAAGGTAATGGATGCCAAGGTTGCAAGAGACAATCCCTTGTATCTTGGCGGGCTGTCCGACGGACTATACATTTATAAACTCATGGATGGCAAAGCGATCGTTAAGACTGGAAAAATCGTTAAACAATAGGTTAAGCCGGATTACTGAAGTTCTGAATGATCTTCTCTCCTAGGATTTGCGCCAGTTTGATCTTTGATTCGGCGCTAAATCCAGCGATATGGGGCGTGAGGAGGACGTTTTCACAGGAAAGGAGGGTGGTGAGGGCGATGGGGCGAAGAGGCGACTGGGCGAAGTGGCGACTGGGCGACTGGGCAAGGTTGTCATCCTGAGCGGAGTCGTTGTCATCCTGAGCGGAGTCGTTGTCATCCTGA
>JBAXPV010000045.1:0-27275 GCA_037132075.1 Bacteroidota bacterium | reverse complement strand
AAAACTGTGCACTGCTAATTGCCGAAAACTGTGCATTCGTGCTTTCTGGTAACATCGGAAGGTATCCTGAAAATGCAAAACCCAATCGTTTTTACCCAAAACCCAAGGATTTTACCTTCAAAATTTATGGTATTTCACAAGTCTTGTCTCAAAATTGCTGGCATCAATCCATAAAAGCAAAGTGAACGCAAATTCAATATGTTGAAAAACAGCACAATAGGCTGATTGTCTCATAAATGGACACCAAAAAGCGATTCCCCAAAACTTATCCTAAGCTTCATTTTGCATATTTTATTATATTTATCCCTGAATCACCCTAATTCCATCTAAACTCTATATTTAATCCTTTCAGGCCTCAGCCCAACAACCCTCAGCCCAATACCCCACCCATGAAACATCCCACCCACTACACCTCAGCCGCCCGCCAGGCCGCCGAGTGGCACAGCAACTATAAAGCACAGCTCAAGTCTTGTAAATTCGACACCCTTGCCGTTCATGGGATATACTCCATGCAGGAAGCCCTCGACTTTAACCAGGGATCTCTCATTGAACCTGTCTATCTTTCTTCCTCCCAGGGTTTCCACGACAGCGCTGAGATGGAAGCAGCATTGGGTTACCAGATCCCTACCTGGTGCTATAGCCGAATCGCGAACCCCTCAATATACTATCTTGAAGGCGTATTGGCACTCTTAGAGGGATATGGTGCGGATATTGAGACGGGCTGTATCGCCACTTCATCCGGTATGGCTGCTATTCAGAGTGCCATTGACCCTTTTCTCGTGGTGGATCCAAAACGGCCGTCCGCAACAATAAATTTTGTAGCTACTTGCCAATTGTATGGCGGCACCTACCAGCAGTTCGCCCAGCGTAAAGAAAGTGAACGCTATATCGAATGGCGCAGGATCTGCAATTCAAACGACTTTGATGAATGGGAACGTAAAATAGATGAAAATACTCGTTTCCTCTATGGTGAAATGCCCAGTAACCCCTCCCTTTCTTTCTTCGACCTGGATAAACTGGTGGCACTGGGACATAAATATGAGCTTCCGGTGATTATCGACTCGACGGTGGCCACCCCGGCTTTGTTGCGTCCTTTGGCACATGGCGCTGATATTGTGGTGCAAAGCGTGACAAAGTCGCTGGCTACCAGTGGTTTCGTAATCGCCGGTGCCGTTATCGCCCGCAAGGGGATCACTTCAAGGTTTGGTAGTGAGGAGATGAAAGCTGATTTCTGTGCTTATTTAAAGATGCTACCCAACCGCGACAATGGACCGAATCTCTCGCCAATGAGTGCCATTCTTGCTTTGAACGACATCCGAACCTTACGCAGCCGTATTGATATGGTCAGCCGCTCTACGCAAAGGATTGCTGACTTCCTGGCGCAACATCCTGCCATCGAACAGGTGGATTACCTCGGAATGGCCAGTCACCCGCTGCATAAGCTTGCTTCTGACTACCTTTTCCTGGTTGATGCAGAAGATCCTATATATTATGGTATGCCGGTAAACCGCTATGGACACCTGATGTCATTCCGTATTAAGGCTGGGGCAGAGGCGACGCGTAAGGTTTTCGACAACTTCCAACGGATCTACAGGGCAACAGACCTGGGCAGGATCAAGAGTGTGGCTACGATTCCTGCCATCAGCACGCATTCGCAGCAGGGTGAAGAAGCCCGTAAGATGGCTGATATCCCTGATAACCTCATCCGGCTCTGTGTCGGGGGAGAGCATCCTGATGATATTATCCGTGACATCGACCAGGCTTTGATGGCATTAGGAGGTGATACCATATTATATAGCACTCCGGCATTTAGTGCGGGTGGTGCCTCTTCATCACGTTTACAGGACTAGGCCAATGGATTATTATTCAACCAACCTCGAATCTGATCTCGTTAGCTATAGAGAAGCTTTGTTGCAAGGACAGGCTCCTGATCGCGGACTATACCTGCCCACGCATATCCCGCAAGTCAGCGAGGCAGAACTGACCGCATTCGAAAAAATGGACTACCCCGAAATCGCATACCATATAATAAAGAAGTTTACTGAAGAAGAAATTCCCGATGATGTGCTCAGGGAAATGTGTCGGGATGCTTATAATTTCTCAGTGCCCTTGGAATCTGTGACTGACCGGCAACACATTTTAAGACTCGATCAGGGGCCAACAGCCTCTTTTAAAGATTTTGCCGCAAGGATGATGGGCAGGCAGATGGCTCATTTTTTAAACAAGGAAGATGGTGAACTGCTTATTCTTACTGCGACTTCAGGAGATACCGGCAGTGCGGTTGCCAATGCTTTCCTCGGACTTAAGAACATAAAAGTTGTGGTGCTTTTCCCAAAGGATGAAGTCACCGATCGTCAAAGAAAGCAAATGACCACATTGGGCAAAAACATCAGAATTCTGGCTCTTGATGCGAAATTCGATGACTGCCAGGCTTTGGTGAAACAGGCTTTTGCCGATCCTGATTTGTTGAAGCTGAACCTTAGTTCGGCGAATTCTATCAATATTGGAAGGCTGGTGCCGCAGGCGGTGTATTACTTTTGGGCTTATTCACGCATTGCCCGCCATGCGTCACCCGTCAGGCCTGTGATTTTCTCGGTACCATCGGGGAACTTTGGGGATATGATGGGAGGGGTGATCGCGATGAAGATGGGATTGCCTGTGAAACGTTTTGTTATTGCGGTGAATGAAAATGATGAGTTCCCGGAATTCCTTGACAGCGGTGTTTATCGGAAAAACGAGCCTTCACGAAATTGTCTTTCCAGCGCGATGAACGTCGGACATCCCAGCAACCTGGCACGTTTGCTGGCTTTTTATGGTGGCGTGATGGATGAAAAAGGCAATATTTCAATCCCTCCCAATATGAAAACCATGCGGGAACAAATCTGGAGTGTCAGTTCACGGACGAAGAAACCCGGCAATGTATCAGGGATGCATGGGGCAATCACCATTTGTTGCTGGAGCCTCATGGGGCAGTGGGTTGGGCCGGATTGCAGCTATATCTTCAGGAAAACCCTGATGATACAGCCTGTGTCTCTATTGAGACGGCGCACCCTGCGAAATTCCCTGAAGAGATTCAACATTTGCTGGGCTTTGACCCGGAACTGCCTGAAAGTTTGAAAGAACTGGAGCAAAGTGATGAAGAATTCGCGTTTTTGGAAAATAATTATGCCAGGTTTAAAGAATATCTTTTGAAATCGGATTAATAAAGTGCTTGTTCATTGCCCCCAAAAGGGCAAGGTATTAACCAACAATAATTTATTCTGTATTAACATGAATTTGATCTGTTTTGACATGGAAGGCGTCTTTACCCCTGAGATTTGGGTGAATGTCGCCAAAAAGACTGGCATCGAAGTACTTTGCCGCACGACAAGAGATGAGCCTGATTATGATAAACTCATGAACTGGCGGATCGTGATACTCAGGGAACACCAAATCAGCCTGAAGGATATACAAAATGTCATAGCCACCTTGCCTTTACTGGAAGGTGCAAAGGAGTTTTTCGACTGGGCCCGTTCACGATGCCAGGTGGTGATAACGACAGATTCTTTTGTACAGTTTGCAGGGCCTTTTATCGAAAAACTTGGCAATCCACTCGTCCTTTGCCATGAGCTGAATGTAGATGAGCAGGGCATGATCTGCGGTTATACCCTTCGTCAGCAAGATCAGAAAACCCAGGCAGTGAAGGCTTTCCAGGGGCTGAACTACCAAGTGATCGCCATTGGTGACTCATACAACGATATGGGGATGATACAACAAGCGAACCATGGGATTTTGTTTCGTCCGCCGGATAAGGTAAGGGAGGAGTTTCCGGGCTTTCCGGTGGCTATGGACTATAGTGAGCTGAGGGGGGTGATTGAGCGACTGGGCTACTAGGCGATTGGGCTAAAGGCTATTATGCAAATGGGGGTGAATTATTTGATTTTTTCGGGTTTGCAGACGCGGTCTTTATCATTGACAGCCCGGGCACACTTTTTGCAAATATGAGTTGGTTCAGAAATTATTGCGACAAGCGCATTCCATTCTTCCTTTATCTGGTCTTTATCCCATTTGCAAAGGGTTTCTTTTTTTTGACATCGAAGTTTTTTTAAAATTAACAGTGCGACAGATAGAAATGTTCAATACACTTTAATTCGCCTACATCTCGGCAAGTCGAGGAACCGTGGAGCGCAAGCAGCGAGGGGATTTGAGTCTATATCCCGCAATTTTTACTACCTTCGTGCTCTAATACTAAAATTGCTACCATGAAATTCGATCCAGCTTCCCGCATCCAGGACCAGCTCCATTTTGGAGAATTTGGCGACGTAAACCCTTCCATTACCGATTCCGCAACCTATACCTTTCTCGAAGCACGGTCAATGACTGAGACTTTCGACGGCACCAAAGAAGGTTGTTACCTGTATTCACGTCATTGGAATCCCTCAAATAAATATTTATCCGACGCACTTTCTGCCATGGAAGGCACTGAGGCTGCCTGGGTTACAGGTTCAGGGATGGGAGCCATCACCTCGGCTATCTTTCAACACATCTCTTGTGGTGATCATATTGTTTCTTCTGCCAGTGTGTATGGAGGCACTTTCGCCTTCCTGAAAAACTACCTGCTGAAATTCAGCATCCAGGTAACTTTTGTCGACATCACCAATCTTGAACAGGTAGAAAAAGCCATTCGTCCCAATACAAAGATCATCTATACTGAGACGATGACCAACCCGATGCTTCAGATTGCTGACATTCCTGAATTGGGTCGTATTGCGAACAAGCACAATGTTAGGCTTTTGGTCGATAACACCTTTACGCCCATGATCGTTTCTCCGTATTTACATGGCGCTCACGTCGTGTTGTACAGCATGACAAAATTTATCAACGGCAAAAACGACTGCGTTGCCGGGGCTATCTGCGGCGACAACCAGTTTATCAGCGACCTGGTGGATGTCAACAACGGAACTGCGATGTTGCTCGGGCCTGTCCTTGACCCGCTTCGTTCCTCAAGCATCCTGAAAAATATGCATACCCTCCATATCCGGATGCAGAAACACAGTCAGAATGCGATGTACCTGGCTGAACGTTTCACGGAAGCAGGCGTGGCTGTTATGTATCCTGGTTTAGCAAGTCATCCGGGACACCAGACCCTGAAAAAGATTATGAATCCTGGTTTTGGTTTTGGTGGGATGTTAGGCCTGGATTTGAAGACTGCAGAAAGGGCAAGTACTTTTATGGAAGCCATGCAAAAAGAAGGTGTGGGTTACCTGGCAGTGAGCCTGGGTTATTTCAAGACGCTTTTCAGCAATTCCGGAAAAAGTACTTCTTCTGAGATTCCTGAAGAATTACAACGTGGGATGGGCTTGTCGGAAGGTCTGGTTCGATTCTCAGTTGGGCTCGATCATGACATCGAAAGATCCTGGGAGAAAATCCTTTTCTGCCTGGAGAGCAACAAACTCTTGTCATAACTGCCTTCTGACAGTGTAATTGACATACATAATATTCTTATTTTTGCATAAATCCAATTTGATTTATGGACGAAACCCTCATTGAGAAAAGGTTCCGCGGCTTGCAAAGTCTTATAGGGAACACCCCGATGCTCTGCATTGAGTTTCTGTATAAAGGCGAGAATCGCACGATTTATGCAAAGGCTGAGCATATGAATATGACTGGCAGCATCAAAGACCGTATGGCTTTTCATATCCTGCGGAAAGGCTATGAGCGCAAGGCATTGAAGACTGACGGACTCATCATTGAAGCTACAAGCGGCAACACAGGAATCGCTTTTTCGGCCATAGGCAAAGCCCTGGGGCATCCGGTCACGATTTTTATGCCCGACTGGCTTAGCCAGGAACGTATAAACCTGATCAGGGGCCTGGGTGCAGATATTACGCTTGTCAGCAAAGAAGAAGGCGGCTTTTTGGGAAGCATTGCCATGGCAGAAAAGCTTGCAGCAGATACTGAGAATTCATTTCTGCCCAGGCAATTTTCTAATGATCACAACTGCGAAGCTCATTACAATACTACCGGTCCGGAGATCTATTGGCAGCTGAAGCTGCGTGGTCTTCAGCCGGATGCCTTTGTTGCGGGTGTTGGTACCGGCGGCACCATCATGGGTACCGGGAAATATCTGAAGGAACAAAATCCGGGCATTCGTGTCTATCCGCTGGAGCCTTCAAATTCTCCAACACTCACTACGGGTTATAAAGTAGGGAAACATCGGGTACAGGGGATTTCTGATGAATTTATTCCAGATATTCTAAAACTCGATGAATTGGATCATGTAGTTGCTGTTGACGATGGTGATTCAATCATCATGGCCCAGAAACTCGCCAGGGAGTTAGGTATCGGCGTTGGGATTTCTTCAGGTGCCAATTTTCTTGGCGCTTTGAAAATAGTGGAAGAGCTTGGACCAGAGGCTGTTGTAGTGACAATCTTCTCCGATGACAATAAGAAATACCTCAGCACTGACCTTATGCGTGAAGAGCCCGTGAAGGAAGGATTTCTGTCAACTGACGTAGAACTTCTTAGCTTTCACGCATTTAAAAGAAACTGCAACACTTGCTGTGATCCTGACTTATGCAGGGAAGACCTTTTGGAACATGCTGCGGATATTCATATGCCTGGTTGTCCTCTGAAAAAAGAGATTACTCTATAGAGATTTCATCAATGAACAAATGCGCATCTCCTCCAGGGCTTTCGTGCCAGGCGGGGAGTTTGCCGTAATTCTTTGCTTTTACCCTTACATAACGTGCTTTCTCATTACAATTCTTTACAAATTCACGCGTCTGGATGGTCATGTCTTTTATATCGATGCCCGGCTTGAGGATTCCCAATGAGCTGAAATGTTCACCATCGCTTGACACCAGGTACTCTACTTCCGGAGGGAAGACGATCCATGCAGCGGTTTGTTGCAGGAATCCGGTACTTATTTTTGTGATTGTTTGTACTTTGCCTAAATCGACAACCGCATCCACATCTGCTTTCTGATAACCCTGCCAACCGCCCAGTCGCCAATTCGTCGTGCCTTTGATTCCGTCGATCAGGGCATTGGGCCCCCCAGCTGTATACTGATGTTCGAATGCGGAATTGAGTTTTATACTCCTTCCGGCTATGGTTTTTAAATATTTTCCTTCTACCGGGACGCTTTTCCCTAATGTCTTGTTGTAGGCAATAACTTTAATGTCAGTATTGTTTTTGATGACAAAGGGATTAATATAACGGGTCTTGCTGCTGTCTGGTTCACTGCCGTCGAGGGTGTAATATAAATGGGCACTTTCCAGGCAACTCATTGCAATCACAAGGCTGTCGGAGAAAGTACGTGATTCTGCGGCGATAAATGGTACAGGCATGATTATCTCACTACGAATTTCCGATATAGGAAGTTCATTGGGGTTGGCTCCCCAGGTTTGGTTGGCAACAGGCGTCAGCTCATAAACGACTTGTCCGCCAGCCGTCAGAATGCTGCTGTTGATATAATTTCTGCTGTGAGGTGTGTTGTTAATTGTTGCAGATTGAACATAGAAGCTGTTGGGGTCGATGCCATTGGCGAGAATTTCGAACTTCTTCCCGTTTTCAAAGTGAATCGTAGCCTTTGGAAAATTGGGCGTTCCAATCATAAAATTCAGGTCACCCGGGCAAACCTGGTAGAGCCCGAGACTGCTGAGAACATACCAGGCAGACATTTGTCCGCAATCTTCGTTTCCGATCAGGCCATCAGGATTAGGACTGTAAAACTCACGAATGATCTTATGAACGATTTCTTGAGTCTTCCAGGGTTGACCTACATAATTATATAAATAAGCCATGTGATGACTGGGTTCATTCCCATGGGCATATTGCCCGATGAGTCCGCTGATATCAGATTGCTCCCTCCCGGTGACCACACTGGCTTGGTTGAAGAGCTGGTCGAGGCGGGAAATGAAGTTGTTTCTTCCCTTCATGCATTTCACCAGGCCACTGATGTCCTGAGGAACAGCAAAAGCATATTGCCAGGCATTTGCCTCAGTATAGTGGTTGTTAACTTCTGTCGGGTCGAAAGGAAGATAAAACCCACCGTTGACCCGGGCTCCCATAAACCAGAATGAAGGATTGAAGACATTCTTATAAGATTGCGCCCGTCGCAAATAAGTTTTGTAGTCATCCATCTTGTTGACTTTTAGCGCGATTTGAGCAATACACCAATCGTCATAGGCATATTCAAGGGTCTTGGAAACCGATTCATGTTCAAGGTCACCAGGTACATAGCCATTCTTAATATAAAGACCCAGTCCCGAACGGTCGTAGTTTGCGCTGTGAACACAAGCTTCATAAGCTTTTTTAATATCAAATCCGGTGACTCCTTTTTCTATGGCATCAGCGATTACAGGAACAGCATGATAGCCAATCATGCAAAATGTTTCATTGGCGCTGAGTTCCCATACCGGCAATAGTCCGCCCTGCTCATATTGTGCAATAAAGGTGTTGATGAAATCCGAAGTGCGTTTCTGGTCAATCAGGCTGTATAGGGGATGTTCAGCCCTGTAAGTATCCCAAAGTGAAAAAACGGTATAATAGTCGAAGCCGTTTGCTTTGTGGATTTTGTTATCCCGCCCGCGGTATTGGTGGTCAACATCCATATAAAGATTGGGCGCTAGCATCGTATGATAAAACGCAGAATAAAATGTAACGATGTCTTTCTCATCTCGGCTTTCGACCTCGATTTTATGGAGTTCTTTATTCCAAGCCTCTTTGGCAGCTTTTCGGCATCCGTTAAAATTCCAGTCCGGGATCTCCGCTTCAAGGTTTTTTAGCGCCCCATCGATGCTCACGGCCGAAATTCCCACCTTCACCATAATGACTTCCTTGTCGGTGGTGTTAAAATTCACTACAAGCTGTAAGCTCTTGCTGTTTGCTTTACTTGCGCTATAAGAGATTGAGTTGTTGTCGTTGAGGACGTAAGAATCAAAAGGTTTTGAAAAGCGGGCTACGAAATAAACCCATTGGTCATCGGCCCAGGCTTTGGATCTGCGCAAGCCTCTCACTTCATTGTTTCCAACGATTTCCAGTGATGACTCCAATACCTCATCGCGGTGGATCAGGTCGATCAGGATCCCGGCACTTTTTGAGGCAGGGAAAGTGTATTTATGAAACCCGGCACGTAAGCTGGCTGTAAGTTCCACATTTACTTTGGGCTTTTCAAGGAAGACACTATAATATCCTGGCTCCGCCTTCTCTTTCGAATGGCTGAAGGGGCTGGCATAGTCTGTGTTTTTAAATCTGACTTTCCCTGTCACCGGCATCAGCAGGATGTCGCCATAGTCGGAACAGCCGGTGCCACTGAGGTGTGTATGTGAGAATCCGTAAACAATGCTGTCACTGTAATGATATCCTGAACATCCATCCCAGCCGGTGAGGCGGGTGTCAGGACTAAGCTGAACCATGCCAAAGGGCAGAACAGCCCCGGGGTAGGTATGGCCATGCCCACCTGTTCCGACAAATGGATTCACATAGGAAGCCAGGTCAGCCTTCTGAGCATAGCTAAAAGCACAATTACCTATGAGTAAAAGCAGCGTAGAAATCAGGATCAGTTTGTTTTTCATGTGATTGGGATATGTTTGCTTATCGTATGTACTTATTTAATGTTTTGTCTTATGGGAAGCTCAAATGTGCCACTAGTGGAAGATGATCAGAGAGATAGTTTCCCTGGTAGCTGTCATCGAGGAAACGGCAAGAACTTACCTTGATTTTTTCTGCAACAAAGATATAATCGATGAGTTCAGGCTTCACACTTCCTCCGACTTTAAAGCCGGTGTAGCTATAGTCAGGACCTTCAGCTTTGCATTTCGCACGGACTGAAGTAAGTACAGGCTTTTCTTTAAGCAGTTCTTTAAGTTCTTGTGATTCGAGCGTGCAATTAAAGTCCCCGCTGAGAATCACATCCTGGGTTCCGGCAATTTTTTGAATCCGGGCTGCGATCAGCGAAGCACTGTTGGTCCTGGCTTTGATTCCAATATGATCCCAATGGGTATTAAATACAAAAAAAATATTTTTCTGCTTCCTGTCTTTCAGTTTTGCCCAGCTGCAGATTCGGGTACAGGCGGCATCCCAGCCCATGCTGCCAGGGACTTCAGGCGTTTCTGACAGCCAGAAATTGCCTTGATCCAATAATTCATATTTCTTGTTATTGTAAAAAATTGCCGAAAATTCTCCTTTTTCTATGCCATCATCACGACCCACGCCCACGTGTTTAAAACCGGCTAAGCGGCTGCTAAGGTAATTCATCTGTGAGATCAGCGCTTCCTGAACGTCAAGGATGTCGGGCTTTTGAAGGATGATTTGGTCTGAAAGGCGCTCCTTGCGGTTATCCCAGGCGTTTATGCTATCCCAGTTGTTGTCATAACGCAGGTTATAAGTCATGATTACCAGCTCAGACCGATGCTGAGCAATGACACTCAGAGAAAGCAATAAAAATAGTAAAAATAGGATATTGTATTTCATTGTATGTGTTTAAAAGCTCACTTAAAGCTGGATTGGCGGCAAAGTCTTTTAATAACTATCAACCAACGAGCTAAGCATCAGGTTTGCTTTAAATTCTTCAGTCTTTAAATTCGTTTTACAAAATATTATTTTCTCTTCACCAGGGGTGAGGTCAAAGAAATTCTCCTCAAATAAACAATCTCCATCTTTTAATCTGAGCCATACATTTTTAGCAAGCTTGTCAGAAAGTAAAGTGACTATGAATCCACCCGATATTGAATCTATTTTTGGTAACAACTTGATTTCCGGCAGTCTCAGGAATTTTGGTTCTGAAAAATACAAGGTCTGCTGCAAAATGCATTTCTCCTGCTGTATCAGTTTTATTAAGAGGAAATTTGAACAAGTATCTTCCGGAATTAAAAGTCGTTGCTGGTCCTCATAAAGGCTGAGCAGATTATTGGCAGGAATAACAAGATTGTCCTTCGTGAACCGGCTAATCAATTTACCGTTGAAGTCAAAAAGTTCCATTGACAATCCTGCTTTTATCGATTGCAGGCCCTGGTTGTCGATATAAATATCCAGTTGATTGTCTTTCCATTTTGCTTTGATCAGCATAGGTGCAAAGTCTTCCCTCACCTTGTACTGCAGGGCTTTCCAGCGGTTTTTATAATCCATCCCTGACCAGGAGATCACAGGCCAGCAGTCGTTTAGTTGCCAATACAGGCTCCCCATGCACCAGGGTCGGGCAATACGATGGGCTTCAATGGCCCGGCCGATTCCACCGGCTTGAAGCAGCTGGGAAACATAGACATATTGTTCAAAGTCTTTTGGCTTTTTGTATTCCCTGTCCATATAAGTTTGAATGGTCTCAAACCCGGCCGGGTGTTTTTGGTGTGATTTCAGCACTTCAGAACCAAGGACTATGTCGGCAGGCTGGGCAAAATCATTGAGTGTCTGCAAATCAGGAAATGCCTGGAAACCATATTCAGATACAAAACGACCCACTTTCTGCTCATAATTACTGAAAGGCTCCAATCCCCACCAAACACCCCAGTAATGGGAATCTCCGGAAGCCAGACTTTCCTTATGTCCCCAGCCAATAGAAGGACTTGAGGACCAGTAAAAACGGTCAGGATCCAGTTCTGACAGAACATCAGGCAAGGTTTTGTGGAAAAGACTCTGGTAATCATGCCAAACACTGGCTGAATCTGCTGCCGAATATTTGAATTGTTTCTGCCATTCCCAATTCTTCCAGCCCTCATCTATCTCATTGTTTCCACACCATAGCGCGATACAGGGATGTTGCCTTAAGCGTAACACATTGTCATAAGCTTCTTTGCGAACACTTTTTAAAAATGCAGAATCCCCGGGATACATCGCACAGGCAAACATGAAATCCTGCCAGATCAGCAAGCCTTTTTCATCACAGAGATCATAAAAAATAGAGCTTTCATAATTTCCGCCACCCCAGACACGCAGCATATTCATATTGCTTTTTATGGCCTGGTCGAGGATAGATGCATATTGTAAGGTATCCATGCTACCCATGAAGTTGGTGGGTGGGATATAATTGGCCCCCTTCATAAAGACAGGGATTCCATTCAGTTTGAAATAAAAACTGCTTCCTGACAGCCCATCGGTTTTCTGGGGTGTTTTGTCTGCCTCCTGCACCACTTCGATGGTCCGAACGCCAAGCTTAAGGTCTTGCTGGCTAATAATATTTTTCCCATCGAGGATCTCCACTGTAAAACGATAGAGGTAAGCTTCACCCAATCCACTACACCACCAGAGTCTCGGGTTTTTAATGCTGAAGTCTTTTTGATGAGAATTAAAGCCTTTTTTCAGTTGTAGCGTTTCTTTAATATAAACCTTCCCTGAAATTTTGTCTTTTAATAGTATGGTATAATCCCCGTCATGGTCACAATCTATCGAAGTTTTTAAATTGAGTGAGGCTTCTTTTTTTGTAACAGATTTTTGACGGATAAAGGCATCCCTGATTATGATGTCATTCCACGCAATAATTTTAACCGGCCGCCAGATTCCGGCAGTCACAAAGCGGGGTCCCCAGTCCCAGCCGTATTGATAGGCAGCTTTGCGGGTATACACTTTCTCCTCTCCCGGAAGGACAATCCGGGCTGCTGCTGCCAGTTCTTTTCCCTTGCTGACGGCAGGGTCAATCAGGACATCCAATTCATTGAAATTTGTTTTCACAAGTGCTTTAATGTCAATATGGTAGGAGCGGAACATATTGTCGGCAGTAAATAGTCTTGTGTTGTTCAGCCACACATTGGCATAGGTGTCGATGCCTTCAAATAAGAGTTCAATATGTTTTTGGTTGTAGAGATCTGGCTTTAAATCAAATTTTCCGAGATATTCAACACCCTCCTGTTCAAGAGCCTGGAGTTCCTTTTCTGCTGTCCCATAATAAGGTTCAGCGATAAGGCCGTTTTGCCGAAGGTCGGTATGCAGGTTTCCCGGCACCCTGGCATCGAACCACATCGTGCTGCTTCTTAATCTAAATGACCATTTCTGGTTGAGGTCCATCGTCATATGCTGGGCATTGGCAACAGAGAGATAAAAAAACAGCCCGATCATACAGCTGATCAGCCGGATCAGCTGGCGCACACGATTGCGGTCTGTACCAACTCTTCCATAGCCGCTTTCATTAAGGTTCATCGAGAGGTCGACGTCATTTTTACGGAATGCCATGGGGCCGTCTTGCGAAATCCGGGCAGTGGTATGGATCTCACTTGCCTTGGTTTTCGAGAGTATGTCAGATATGTTTTGCTCATGTACCCCTGAGCCTGGCATGATAATGATCCTTCCATCAGCTTCTGAAACAAGCTTTGTGATCAGTTCGATTCCTTCGGGAACGGTATTTTGTTGTCCAGCGGTCAGGATGCGCTCATAACCCAGTTCTATCAGGTCATTGAGGGCTTCCAAAGGATCCCTGCAAAAGTCAAATGCACGGTGAAAAGAGATACTCATAGGCTTTGCGAGCACTTTCAGCGCGGCACAGCGTTCGCGATCCACGCTGCCATCCAAATTAAGGATGCCAACCACGACACCGTTCATGCCAATGTCTTTACAGAACAAGATGTCCTGTTTCATGACCTCAAATTCAAGCGCAGAATACAAAAAGTCACCGCCCCGTGGCCGAATCAACACATGAATCGGGATAGAAAGCTTTTCTCTGCAAAGCCTGAGGGTACCAGGAGAGGGGGTGACGCCACCCAGTTCAAGACTTTCGCAAAGTTCGATTCGATCAGCGCCACCGGCCTGGGCTTCCAGCGCAGCAGCCAGGCTGCCGGCACAAATTTCGAGGGTGATCTTTTTCATACACAGAATTGCCTCTTATTATGCTTCATTCCATGCCAATGCCGAAGCTCCCAGCAGCGCCGCATCACTCTCCGGAAGATTTGAGGCAAGCAGTTTTACTTTGTTTTTATAAATGCCCAGCATGTATTCTTCCATATATAACCTGCTGGGTTCCAGGATGAATTCCTTTGCATGCGCCAGGCCTCCAAAAAGGATGATAGCCTCCGGACAGGAAAAAGCAACCGCATTGGCCAGGGCCTTTCCCAGGATCTTTGCTGTATAATCGAAAGCTTCCAATGCAATGGTGTCGCCTAAAAGCGCAGCATCATAGATGATCTTTGAATTCAACTCAGCAACAGGCGTTTTACTAAGGCTACTGGTTGATGTACTCAGCGACAGCAACTCAACGACGGTACGTGTAATCCCAGTTGCAGAGGCATAAGCCTCCAGGCATCCTTTGCGGCCACAGCCACAGTCACGACCTTCATCAAAAACGATAACATGTCCCAGTTCCCCGGCATTCCCGTCATTGCCGTATAAAACCTGGCCGTTCACCACAATCCCGCTTCCAAGGCCGGTTCCAAGGGTGATGACGATGAAATCGCGCATCCCCTGGGCAGCCCCATAAATCATCTCGCCCATAGCTGCGGCATTCGCGTCGTTGGTGAGAATCGCCGGAGCATTGAGGACAGAAGAAAAGAGGTATGCCATCGGAATCGTCCCTTCCCAGGGCAGGTTAGGGGCAAACTCGATACAACTTGTATAATAATTACCGTTTGGCGCACCAATCCCAATTCCTTTAAGACTGTAACCCGCCGGCATATTCGCCTTGATGTTTATCGAAATGGCGTCTACCAATTCAGCAGGCTTGGAATATGCCCGGGTGGAGAGTTTGTCTTTGTACAGAATTTTACCCTGGATGTCAACAAGGCCAAACACGGTGTTGGTGCCGCCAATGTCGACACCTAAGGAGAGCTGTTCAGGCATATATTATGTATTAAATGATATTACATAAAAGGGGCGCAGGTACACATCAGGTTCCTGTCGCCATAGGCATCGTCGATACGGGTCACGGATGGCCAATATTTGTCTTCATTACACCATGGCTTCGGGAAAGCAGCCTGTTCACGTGAATAAGGCTTGTCCCAATGATCCGATGTAACCATTTTGCAGGTATGTGGCGCATTTTTGATGAGGTTATTGTCTCTGTCAGCCTTGCCACTTTCGATGTCGGCGATTTCCTGCCTGATCGACTTCATGGCTTCAATGAAGCGGTCGAGTTCATGTAAAGGCTCACTCTCCGTAGGTTCTACCATGAGCGTGCCGTGAACAGGGAAAGCGACGGTGGGCGCATGGAATCCATAGTCCATCAGCCTCTTGGCGATGTCGATGGCCTGGATGTCAGCACTATGATGGACAGGGTTACAGTCGAGGATCATCTCATGTGCAACCCTGCCATTCTTGCCGGTATATAAGATCGGGAAGTAAGGCTCCAGTGCAGTTTTTAGATAGTTGGCGTTCAGGATCGCATAGGCGGTTGATTCTTTCAGCCCCTGGCCTCCCAGCAATTTAATGTAAGCGTAGGAGACGGGGAGGATGAAAGCACTTCCATAGGGTGCAGAGGCGACGGCATCAATAGCCTGCTCACCGCCGGTCTTCAGGTTCACGTGGCCCGGCAGATATGGAGCCAGCTTTTCATTGACGCAGATGGGGCCCATGCCTGGGCCACCGCCACCATGCGGAATGGCAAAGGTCTTGTGAAGGTTCAGGTGACACACATCAGCACCCACGGTGGCTGGGTTGGTATATCCCACCTGGGCATTCATATTGGCACCATCCATATAAACCAATCCACCGTTTTTATGAATAACAGCAGTCATGTCCATTATTGCTTCCTCGAAAACACCATGCGTGGAAGGGTAGGTGATCATCACTGCAGCCAGGGTGTCCTTGTATTGTTCAGCTTTCGTTGTAAGGTCAGCAAGGTCGATATTGCCTTTCTCGTCACATTTTACCACAACCACTTCCATACCGGCCATCACAGAGCTGGCAGGGTTGGTGCCATGGGCAGATGAGGGGATCAGGCATACCGTTCGCTTGGAGTCTCCTCTTTGGAGGTGGTATTCACGGATCACCATCAGGCCAGTATATTCGCCGGCAGCGCCTGAGTTGGGCTGTAAAGAGATATCGGAAAAACCAGTGATCTTTTTCAGGTCATTGCCTAGTTCATTGATAAGATATGTATAGCCTTCAGCCTGGTCAAGCGGCACAAAGGGGTGAATGGCTCCAAATTCAGGCCAGCTGAGGTGAAAGAGCTCTGCTGCGGCATTCAGCTTCATGGTACAAGAGCCCAGTGGGATCATCGTACGGTTCAATGCCAGATCCCTGTTTTCCAGTTTCTTGAGATAACGCATCATCTCAGTCTCACTGTGGTATGTGTTGAAGACAGGATTGGTGAGGAAAGGACTGGTCCTTATCAGTTCTGATGGAATCGTAGTGATAAGCTCACATTCAGCAGGTACACAAACAAAAGCTTTGAATTCGAGTCCGGCAGCCTGGCAAAATATATGTAAGAGGGTGTTGACATCAGCCAGCTCGGTCGTTTCGTCGAGGCTGATTCCAAAATGCATGTCGTCGAAATAACGCAGGTTCATTTCATGCTGTAATGTCAGGTTTCTCAGACTTTCCATCTTGACATTTGATGGGAGTTCAAAATATAGCGTATCGAAGAAATAGTCATTCAGCTGTTTAAAACCAAGCTTGCCAGCTTCTTTAGAAAGAACCCCGCTTAAAATATTGATATGTCTTGCAATTTTCCGGATGCCTTCCTGTCCATGCCATGCAGCGTACATCCCGGCCATGATAGCCAGCAGCGCCTGGGCAGTACAGATATTAGAGGTAGCACGCTCGCGTTTGATATGCTGCTCGCGGGTCTGCAAAGCCATACGCAAGGCACGGTTACCTTCGGCATCTACGCTGATTCCGATGATCCGACCGGGGATGCTGCGTTTGAAAGCTTCCGTGGTGGCAAAGAAAGCAGCATGGGGCCCCCCATAACCCATCGGGATTCCAAAACGTTGTGACGATCCGAAAACGATATCTGCACCCCATTCACCCGGTGGGGTGAGGATTGCCAGAGAAAGGAGGTCGGCAGCAACAGCAACGGGAACGCCGATAGAATGTGCGTATTCCACAAAAGCACGCATGTCTTTTACCCTTCCGTATTGATCAGGGTATTGAATAATAGCCCCGAAGAAACTCTGATCCATTAAGAGTTCACCATGACAACTGATGACCAGCTCGATATTCTGGGCTGAAGCCCTGTTTTTAACAACCTCCAGGGTATGAGGAAAGATTTTCTCGTGGATAAAGAATTTGTTGGCGCCTGATTTTACTTTCTCACGACTACGGCTGTTATACAGCATCATCATCGATTCTGCTGCTGCGGTGCCTTCATCAAGGAGTGACGCATTGGCGATAGGCAGCGCGGTCAATTCTGAAACCATTGTCTGATAATTCAACAAAGCCTCGAGCCTGCCCTGGGAAATCTCAGCCTGGTAAGGTGTATAAGAGGTATACCAACCCGGGTTTTCAAGGATGTTCCTGAGGATCACGCCGGGTGTGATCGTATTGTAATATCCGGCACCGATAAAGGTCTTAAATACTTTGTTTTTAGAAGCAATATCGCGAAGATGTTTCACGACTTCATATTCATTCATCCCTTTGCCGAGTTCAATCTCTGATTTCAGGCGGATTGCCGGTGGGATGGTTTGATTGATAAGTTCTTCGAGTGAGTTAAGGCCAAGGCTAGCCAGCATTTGGGTGACTTCCTGTGGTCTTGGTCCGTTGTGCCTGAGAATGAAGTTGTTGGTGATCATGAGTGTGGTTTATTTCTTAAATCTAAAGGTGTGGTTAAATGGAGTGCAAAAGTAATGAATTCTATCAGATTTTTAGAGTCTGTACCTGCAAAGACTGCAATCTCCCAATACAAATTCATTCCCCTCTTTGTAAAGTTTTCTGCCAAACTGCTGAAGGCTGTCAGGGAATTGCTCCATCCACTGATCCTTAATAAGATAGATAGCAGGTTTGTGTAAAACCTGTTCCGGAAAATCGGTGTTCCTCACCTGAGCCCTGTCGTGAGGTGTCGCCACTAGTTGCGCAGGATTGACACAAGCAATGACATAGGCATTCCAGTAGTCAGCAATGATCCCGGCTTCTCCCAGCTTTTTGAAATCTGATAATTTTCCCAGTTTTGCCGGCCGTTTTTGTGGAAAATACAAAGGGTATAATCCACTGAAAGAGGCAGTCAGTGCTATCAGGAACAGCATTACCCATGATCTCCTTTTCAAATGATGGGATAGTGCATTCGTTATTAAAAAAAATGCGGCCATCAGCGAATAATAAACCGGTACAAAGTACCATCTTCCCACGCCATTGGCATGTAACCAATTGGAAGACAAAAGGAATGTCAGAATTGCTACGCCATTGACCAGGTAGAAAACGACCCAGGTTTTTTTGTTGTTTTTTTGAAAAAAGCTGAGAGATTTGCGCACTGCAATAACGAAGACAGTTCCGCCGAAAACAAGAACCCAGGCATGGATACTTTCAGTGAAAGTCTCTGACCGGAATGAAAAAATGTCAGTCAGTGACTTAATAAAAATAAGGACATTGCTGCGAATGATTTCCGGGCTCGCGATGAGCTTCTGCAAATAGCCGGGAATGGGCGTGGCATAAGTCTTGGCCCAACGGATTAGGAAGAAAGTCGTGAATCCAAATAAAACAAAAATAAAAATATTGATTTTTTTTTGTTTGTTTTTCCAGCCAGCTAGTGTGAAAAAGAACAATATGCAGTAGGTCAGAAAAAATAAGTCTGAGACCCAGCAGCCCAGGATGAGAATAAGTCCGGCGATAACCAACTGAGGCAGCCCTTTTAAAAACGTAGCTGAGTTCAAGGATTGAGCCAGGAAATATACCACAAGGGCAGTCAGGCTAATTTGTAATGCCAGGAAATTATATACCAGGAAAAACTGCTGATGCCAGGGCGGAAGGAACCACAACAAGGCCACTAAGATCCTGACTTTGTTATTCTCAATCATCCCGCAAAGTGCAAAAAATCCGGATGCCAGGATTAAAAAGTGGGAAAGTGAAACAGACATGATCAGGCCTATTCCCAATCGGGCATAAAAAATGTGTCCAATCATGGGGACCAGGCTGCCACCCCGGTCCTGTCCCCAGAAATACAGATCATGTGGTAGACTAAATGTCCTAGTCATCAGGATATTTACCCCGGCATCTGCATTGAGCCATGGGTAAAAAGCTTCCGAAAAGTTAAAAAAGGAAACAAGGATGATCAGGATGATGAGTATCCAGGAAATTCTTGTATCCCGGGCGGAATTGACAAGCATGTGGCCTAATAGAGTTTCTGGAATTTATATAAAGTCCCGGCATCAATGACTTTGTTCAGCTCCTGTATGAGGTCGCTGAAGTCGCCACGAACGCCACAATGATACATCTCAGTGAGTGGGGCCTTGTCGAGGATGTGTTTTTGAAGTTCTTCCACAGGGGGCGTGGTCTTGAAGTTCGCATATATCTTATAGGTATAATCCAGGAAAGCTACCTGGGGTCCGATTCCCCTGTTGTCGAGCCAGTAGCCTTGTTTCAGCGGGCTAGGGTAGGCAAGGACGCCTTTATAAAACACATCTTTTACATCAGGAAATGACGTGATGGTCTTTTTGTCTTCTGACAAGATCACCGGAATATACTGACTAAAGTCTTTCGTGGTTTTATAAATGATCACTGGAGGACCACTTTTTGACTGAGACACTTTTGGAGACTCATTGGCAGAATGTGTCTTTTTGCTGCAAGATTCCATGTTTAGCAGGGAAATAAAAATAATTACTATTATTGCAATCTTTTGATTCATATTGTGTTGTGTTTTTTTAGGAGGAGATAAGTCCTTATTATTTTTAAGTTAAAATTAGTTAAATTCACTGGAATAGCATCTCATTGAAAATCAATAACAGGATTGTGGCACAATTATTGGTTTGTTTTTCCCAAAATTAAATCAATCACACTAAATAATCATTTCATATGAAAAAATTAATCGTTTCTGTTTGCCTGGTTCTTTTTGGAGCCGTTGCAGGTTTTGCTCAAGGTACTACTCCTGTTGAGACTCCAGCAGTTGACAATCCAAATCAAGCCGAAATTAAATTCACCAAACTCGTTCATGATTATGGTAAGATCGAAAAAGAAGCCAATGGCGAGAGCGAATTCGAATTCCAAAATGTTGGAAAAGAGCCTTTAGTTCTTTCTGATGCCCGTTCATCATGTGGTTGCACCGTTCCTTCATGGACACGTGAGCCAATCCTTCCTGGCAAAAAAGGTTCTATCAAAGTAAAATACGATACCAAACGTGTTGGACCTATCAACAAGACTGTTACTGTTCTCTCTAATGCTAAGACCTCTTCTGTTGTTCTGCGCATCCAGGGTGAAGTTGTTGACTCAAACCCAGCTTCTCCAGAGAAACCAGCTACTGCAGCTCCAGCTCCACATTAATTCCTGAGCGACAAAGGTTTTTTGTAAATTTGTCCCGGCAAGCTCTCTTGCCGGGATTTTTTTTTATACTAAACCTACAACAATGCCAACTATCTCCACAAAAGGCGGTCGTATGCCTGCCTCTCCAATCCGGAAACTCGTCCCTTACGCTGAAGAAGCCAAGAAAAGAGGAATTAAAGTATTTCACCTGAATATCGGCCAGCCTGATATTCATACCACGCAACTCGCCCTGGATGCCATTCGCAACTTCGACCAGAAAGTCATTGAATACAGTCATTCTGCCGGCATTCCTTCTTACAGGAAGAAACTTTGTGAATATTACCTGAAGCATGGGATTCGCATCACCCCCGAGGAAATCATCGTTACCGATGGCGCTTCTGAAGCGATTCTTTTTGCCATGCAAAGCTGTCTCGATCCCGGTGATGAGATCATCATCCCTGAACCATTCTACGCCAATTATAATGGGTTCTCTGTCGCTTCCGGAGTAGAAGTTAGGCCGATACCTTCTTTTATTGAAGATGGTTTTGCCCTGCCTCCCATTCCTGAATTCGAAAAAGCCATCAACAAGCGCACCAAGGCCATTATGGTGTGTAACCCAAACAATCCGACAGGTTATCTGTATTCCAGGGAAGAACTGCTCGTTTTGAAGGAGCTGGCTTTGAAATATGATCTGTATCTGTTTGTTGATGAGGTTTATAGAGAATTTGTATATGATGGAAAACAACATTTCTCAATCATGAACCTGGAAGGGCTCGACCAGCATGTCATTCTTTTCGACAGTGTTTCAAAGCGTTATTCTGCCTGTGGTGTTCGGGTAGGATGTATGATCTCGAAAAACAAAGATGTGATGGCTACGGCAATGAAATTTGCCCAGGCCCGACTGAGTCCACCTACGCTGGGCCAGGTTGCCGCAGAAGCTGCCGTTGATACCCCTGATTCTTATTTTGTCGAAGTTTTGGAAGAATATCATCTTCGCCGCGACATCGTCGTCAAGGAACTTAATAAAATTCCAGGCGCTTTCTGTCCGAACCCAAGTGGTGCTTTTTATGTAGTAGCTCGTCTGCCGATCACTGATGCCGATCATTTCTGCCAGTGGTTACTGGAGGATTTCAATCACAATGGAGCGACAGTGATGCTTGCACCGGCTACCGGATTTTATTCTGATCCCAGCAAAGGAAAAGATGAGATACGGATCAGCTATGTCCTAAAAGTAAAAGAACTTGAGGGGGCGATGGAATGTCTGGCTGAAGCGCTGAAGGTTTATCCGGGCAGGAAATAGCCCCACCTAAATCCTCCCCAAATCGGGGAGGACTTTGGCTTCGATCAAACATTAATGTGGTCTTCGATTCTTCACTTGGTGCTTTTGATTCACCTTCCCTTTATCAATTGCCCTCACCCCCGGCTCTCCCGAAGGGAGCGGGGTGACCCGCTGATCTTTCTTCTTCATTCCCCAATGCATTTGCAAATGATGAAAAACTATTCTTTACTCTTTATCATTATCTTAATAACCATAAAGTGTATTTCCCGGATACCATGGGTGGTACTTACCCTGAGGTCCGCACCTCGTATGAATCTATTGGCGGGCAATATGTTCATAAGGATTTTGCCTATTCGGTAAGGTGTTTGAAGAATTAGTCCGCTTTATCGTTCCATTTCTATAACAAAACGCTTTTACTATTTCTTCATCGCCTGTGCCTGCTGGGCTCGCTGGAGATATTCATTCATCTTTTCCGCATTTCCCATGGCACTGTAAGTACTGGCAACATTCTGCAGAAAATGGGGATTGGCAGGGTCTAGGCTCACCGCTTTGTTGAAATACAACAGCGATTTGCTAAAGTCTTTCTTGTGAAAAGCATTGACGCCCAGGTTGTCCAGCACAGCTACATCATTGGGGTCGATCTCAAAGGATTTTAAAAAGCAGGCCTCGGCAGTTAGCTCGTCATGAAAGAAGTTTGCATTGATCTCACCTTTCATCCGCCATGCCACTGCATTCTTTGCATCAATTTTCAAAAGCTGGTCCACTAAAATAATGGCTGAATCTGCTTTGTTGTGTTTGTAAAAGACTTCTGCCATAACAAGGTATGAGTCAGGGTTTTTTGGGGCAAAATGCCGCAGTTGCCTGAAGGACTGCACACAGCCTTCCCTATCGTTTTTCTCAAGCATCTTGCGGCCGATAAAGCTTAGGTTGGCCAAAGCGACGCTTTGTGTGGGTTCAATCTCCAGGCATTTTACGAAATAATCAAGGGAGGTACGGTAATTCTGCTTGTCCATTTCGATCACGCCCAGCAGTCCCCAGGCCAGGTAATATCCCTGGTAAATTTTTAATCCCTGGTTTAAGTAAACCACAGCCTTGTCAAGAAATTCTTTCTTTTGAAGGGAATCTTTCAGGTTGCCGGCCTCCTCATAATAGGTTTTGCCAGTCATTACATTACAACGGGCACTGTTTTCTGATACGGTGATGTCGTGTTTAAAAAGAGTAAAGTCATCTTTCCAGTCGAGGTTTCGGCTAAATGTCTGCATGGCAAAGCCCAGTCCGAACACCACCAAAACGATCATGACAACATTTTTCTGAGAGGCAGGCTTTATTTTAGAAGGCAAAACAACCGTCAGCAGGTAAGCGAATGCCAGGCAAAATCCGGCCAGTGGCATGAACACAAACCTGTCATTAACCGGCGTTCCCAGGTTGACAAAGAGGTTGGAGACCACTGAGAAAGTGATGAAGAAAAATAAGATCCCAAAGGCTGCCTGGTTTCGCTTTGGGAGCTTCCATAAGGCGAAAATGCCAAGGCCTGAATAAAAGAGGAACGACAAGCTGACCCAAAGGTTCATCCAATTGGTGACCGGGATCATCGCCGGGTAATAGTCTGTGGTTAAAGGATAGGGAAACACCATCAGTTGCATGTACTTCAGCCAGCTCATCAGGATTGTCGCCATCTTTTCCATAAAACTTGCGCCAAAAAACGGATTGGTGAGGAAATTGTCGACCGGGGCAATTTGTTGCACGGGTCCTAAGGCGGCGGAACGGATCAGGTAATAAATGACCGCTACAACCAAAAGGGGAATGGTTCCGATCAAGATCTGTTTGGTGTCTTTCTTAAGATAAAACAAGCTTAGCGGGATGACTGCGAGGAATGTCAGTGCGTTTTCTTTCGAAGTAAGCGCCAGGAAAAAGGCCAGTCCACCCAGTACCAGGTTTAATATCCTTTTGCGGTCGTAATATTTGATGATCCACAATGTGGTGGCCAGGGAAAAAAACATGGCAAGCACCTCATCCAGGCTCTTAATATTGGCAACCGCTTCTACATGAAGGGGATGAAGTGCATACAAAAGCGCACTCACAAAAGGTAAAGAGTAGATGAATGATTTTTTTTCGTCCGGTGGGAAAATCTTGCTTAGCAAGAAAAACAACATCAGGCAGGTAATCGTGTAAAACAAGACGTTGAAGAAATGACCCACCGCCGGTTTGGATCCAAAGAACTGAACCTGCAAGGCGAAGATTGTCTGCGACATAGGCCTGAACCTGCCGCCCGCTTCTACACCGCTTTTCCCGAAATATCCCAGGAAGAGGTCATGACTCCAGATCTCCGGAATTCCGGAGATCCCTTTTTGCGTGATCTTGTTTTGCGTGATCATCAGGGTGTCATCCAAGGCATAGCCTAAGGTAAGGGTGTTGAAGTTTACCAGCAAGGTGACGATGAAAAGGAATAGGCCTTGCTTATAAAAAACACTGAACCTGGGCCGTTTATCTACCACTGGTTTTGGTCGGGGCGTCGCTTGCCTTTGTTGGATCCCGCTTCTTTTTTTCAGGTCAACCATAATGTCAGGACTTCTTATTTGTTGTTTTCTTTAGCCGTAGCTTCTTTTGCTTTTTTCCCATAAGCCTCTGCCTCTGCCTTCTGACCCATCATAAAATAAGTGCTGGCGATGTTGTTCATGATCCTGGGGTTCGCACTGTCCAGGGAAAGCGCTTTGTTCAGAAAACGAAGGGAAAGCGCATATTCCTTTTTCATTCCTTTGACGATGCCCAGGTTTTCGCAGGTGGTGAGGCTGGTGGAGTCGAGTCGGTAGGCTTTCATCAGGTAATATTCTGAAAGGGCAATGTTGTTAAACACCCGACCATAGATTTCTCCCATTTTCGACCAGGCATCGGCAAAACTACTGTCGCTTGCCAGCAGGTTTTTTAAAACAACCATGGCAGTATCTGTTTTGCCTGACTTTGACAGGGCATCCGCAATCTGAATCAGGTGCTTTCTTTCTTTAGGCTGAATGAGGCTCAGGGCCTTGAAGGCTTCCATGCTTCCTGCCTGGTCACCTTTCTCACTGAGTCTATACCCGACATAGTTAAGTTTTGTCAATGCTTCCGGAAGTTCGTTGTTTACAGAAAGACAGCGCAGGTAATATTCTTTGGCCTTCGAATAGTCTTTCCTTTCAAGGTAGACATTCCCGAGCAAAACCCATCCTGCAAAATTCCCGGGATAGATCTCAACCGCCTTCCGCAGATAGGTTTCCGCTTGCTGCAGATAAGGCTCTTTTTCTGTCATTGTCTTATAGCTCCTGGCTTTGTCGATCAATACACCGCCAGCAGAAACATTACATTTTGTACTGTTTTCTGATGTCTTCACATCAGTGGTAAAAAGGCTATAGTCATTTTTCCAGGCAAAATTCCGGGTAAAGGTCTTTACAGAGTAAAGACAGAGTAATATTATAGATATGTAAATGAGTCCTTTGCCATGATTTAAGGTTGCTTTCTTTTTTGCTGTTAATTTATTGGTGAATAGCATCGCCAGAATGATTGTAAATCCAAGGGAAGGAACAAACATAAAACGTTCATTCATAAATGTTCCAATGTTGAATGCGACGTTGGAGGAGATGGAGAATGTGATCAGGAAAAGCAGGATGGCAAAGGACCAGAGTTTCTTTTGTTTTAATCCAAGGAGGGCAAAGAAGATCATAGCGGCATAAGCCAAAAGGCTCAGAAGGCTGCCGGGATCACTCCAGCCACGGAGTGTAATATGCCAGGGATAATAATCGTGGGTCAGGGGATGCGGAAACACCAGCAGCATCAGGTATTTGCCCCAGGTGAAGATGTTGGTTGCCCAGTGTTGTGCTGTTGTCGCATCAAGATAAGGGTCGTTGAGTACTTCTTTTACCGCGACAGTACTCGTAAGATAGCCGAGAGCGTTGATACGCAAGATCAGGTAAAAAGGAAAGGCTGCGATAAACGGCAGCATGCTCAGCAGATAGTCTTTTACAGATGGTTTCCGGAAAAAATAGATACATAAAAAAACTACGGCCACAAAGGTGATGGCGTTTTCCTTGGAAAGCAGGGCCAATAAAAAGAATAGCGCACTTGCCGCGAGGTTTCCTGTGTTTTTCTTATCGATAAACCTTAGTGAAAAATGCAGCAGAAGCAATGAAAATCCCAGTGACATCAGCTCATCCAGGCCTTTGATATTGGCAACGACTTCCGTATGTAAAGGATGTGCTACAAAAAGCGCTGTGGCCAGAAACGGAACCGATCGTTGCCAATTCCCATGATGGTATTCTGGGATCAGCTTTCTCAGGATACGAAAGAGAAGCAGGGCAATAAAGGCATAAGCAAGGAGGTTGACCAGGTGCCCGGTAAAAGGACTCAGACCACCAAGTTGATATTCCATGGCGAAGATGACCTGCGATAGTGGACGGTAACGCCCTCCTGCCACCAATTGTTTTTGTTCCCCGAAAAAACCGGTGAACGCATCATGAGTCATGATGGATTTTATCCCCGAAAGCCCCTGTTTTGTATAAGCATTCTGGGTGATCATCAGGGCATCATCCAGTGTATAGCTCGACCATAAAGTGTTGGCATACAAAGCTATGCTGAATAGCAGGATAAAAATCTCCATCGTGAAATTACTCCGTGCCAGCTTCTCAGGTGACATGGGGATCGACTCTGTTTTAGCTGGCGTGACAAGGGCTTTGGCTGGTGGGCGGTTCGGTCTTCTCAAGGCTTAAGCTTCTGAAAGGGTTTTACATTGTTATTCAAAGTCGGGATACAAAAGATATTTTTTTCTGATCTTTTTATATTTTTGAATGTCTTCTTGCCATGATGCCCTGATTTCTTCTTCCGTTTTTCCTGCTTGTATCATTTCCCGAAGCTTAGAGGTTCCGGCAAGTTTGTCGAAAAATGGATTAAAGAAAGTCTTTTTGTCGGGATAGTTTTTATAGGTTTCCAGGAGCCAGAACAGATATATCTTTTTGAAATCACGCATCAGGTTTTCTCCAAAGTCGGTGAGGTCGATTCCTTTACATTCTTTGTTTTTGTAGGGAGGATCGAGGCTGAAGCCAGGCATACTGGTGGGGACAAAGGTGTTGACACCGTCTGTCATCCCAGGATATCCGAACAACTGGAAGGGTTTGGATGTGCCTCTTCCCACGCTGACGACTGTTCCTTCAAACAAGCCAAGTGAGGGATAAAGATAGACTGAGGACATATTCGGGAGGTTGGGTGAAGGCGGGAATGGGAGATGGTAGTATAGGCTGTGGTTGTAATTCAGCATGGGGATGACCGTCAGTTCACATTTCTTAGCGTTGTTAAGCCAGCCTTCGCCATTAATCATGTCGGCATATTCGCCAAGAGTGAGGCCATGTACGAGGGGAATTGGGTTTAAGCCTACAAAGGAAGCCTGTTTTTTCTCCATCACCGGACCATCGACAAAGTAGCCGTTCGGGTTAGGCCTGTCGAGCACGATCATGGGGATATTGGCATCTGCGCATGCTTCCATCATATATTGCAAGGTGGAGGCATAGGTATAAAAGCGAACGCCAACATCCTGGATGTCGAAAACGACAACATCGATCCCGGCCATCTGTGCCGCTGTTGGCTTCATTTGTTTCCCATCCAATGAGACAATAGGGATTCCTGTGTTTTTGTTTTTCCCGCTTTCCACTTTCTCCCCGGCCCCTGCTGAAACCCTGACGCCATGATC
>JBAXPV010000044.1:0-28198 GCA_037132075.1 Bacteroidota bacterium | reverse complement strand
GATTCCTTTGGAATCAAGCCTCAGTTTGGATGTGTTCCCCAACCCTTCATCCGGTCGGACGAATTTCGCACTGAATCTGAACGAAGACGCCAAACTTGATATCAGGATCTATGACCTCCTCGGCAAGGAAGTAATGAGCAAAATCATTGATGAGACATTGCCAGCTGGCAGCCACACTATTGAAGTCGATGCTTCTGCATTGTCGCAAGGAGTCTACACGTATAAGATGATGGTGACAGGAACCCAAACAAGTCTGTTGACAGGCCGATTGGTCATTAACCGATAAACCATCAATTCATTTCTTTGAAAAAGGGCGGCTCATTGTGAGCGGCCCTTTTTCATTTTTCAGCAATAGACCTGCTGATTTATTCATGAAGAAATTGAAAATTGTTATACTTTTAACAAAGAAATCAGACATGGATTTTATCAAAAAAACAAGCCTTAAACCTTAAAAATACTTAAGCCATGAGCGAAATGAAAGACACTGTATTACAGTACGTTATCAATGAATACCTGGAAGATGACAGTGAAACCCTTACCTATGACAGCCCCTTGATTTCCGGTGGCATCGTGGACTCCTTTTCGATGGTTTCCCTCAAACGCTTCCTCGAAAACAAATACAATATCAGTATTCCTGATGCTGAAGCCACACCAGAGGCTTTTGATTCTGTCACCAAAATCTGTGTTTTGATTGAAAAATTCTCCAAATAATGTAAAGTCATGGCTTACTCAAACAATACTCAAAAAATCTACCAGGATACCCTGAGCGGGCTGAAAGATGCCGGTTTGTTCAAACAGGAACGCTATATCCATTCTCCCCAGGCTGCCGACATTGAAGTAGAGTTCCCAAACGGTGCTGAACTTAAAAAAGTCATCAATATCTGCGCAAATAACTATCTTGGACTTTCCAGCCATCCTGATGTCATCAAGGCTGCACATGAAGGGCTCGACACCCGTGGTTATGGCATGTCCTCTGTACGTTTTATCTGCGGTACACAAGACATTCACCGGGAACTCGAACAAAAAATCACGTCTTTCCTGGGAACCGAAGATACCATCCTCTTCCCTTCCTGTATGGATGCCAACGCAGGCGTATTCGAAGCCATCCTCACCAAAGAGGATGTCATGATCTCCGACCGCCTGGTTCATGCTTCCCTGATCGATGGGATGCGCCTATGCAGTGCCATGCAGGACACCTTCAAGCATAATGACATGGCACACCTGGAAGAGAAGCTGCAGTTGCATGCCGACAAGAGAATCCGCCTGGTGATTTGCGACGGTGTATTCTCCATGGATGGCGACACAGCCAAACTGGATAAGATGGTCGCTCTTTGCGAGAAATACAATGCCATGATCCTGGTGGATGAGTCCCATGCTTCCGGATTTATCGGAAAAACAGGTCGTGGAACCCACGAGAAATATGGCGTGATGGGCAAAATCGATGTCATCACCACCACCTTCGGCAAAGGCCTCGGGGGCGCTTCCGGCGGTTGTGTCTCCGGAAGAAAAGAGATCGTTGAGATGTGCCGCCAAAAAGCCCGTCCTTACCTTTTCTCTAACACCATCGCTCCCGTTGTGGTAGCTGGCGTGCTGAAAGTCATGGACCTCATCTCAGGCAATACCGAAAGAAGAGACAAGCTCGAATTCAATACTGACTTCTGGCGCAAAGGCTTGACAGACCTGGGGATCATCATCAAAGAAGGCGATACACCCATTGTACCTGTGATGTTATTCAACGCAAAACTTGCACAGGATGTCAGTCGCGACCTGTACCAGGAAGGCATTTATGCCATCGGATTCTTCTTTCCTGTCGTCCCTCAAGGTGCTGCCAGGATCCGGACCCAGATCTCTGCAGGTCATGAGATCTATCACCTGGAAAAAGCGCTGGATGCTTTTCAGAAGGTTGGGAAAAAATATGACATACTCGGCAAGACGAAAGCGGAGATTATTGCGATGTATGGAAACTAAATCGGTGTAGCGGTATACCGGTATACCGATATACCGATAACTGGTAAACTAATAAATATTTTATGGAACAGAAATTAGCGAATCCCGCGCCGATAGGGCTGTTGGGATTTGGGATGACTACGATATTGTTGAATATCCACAATGCAGGATTTTTTCCTGTCACCTCAGTGATCCTTGCCATGGGCTTGCTCTTTGGGGGCATTACTCAAATCATTGCAGGTATCCTGGAGTTTAAAAAAGGAAACACCTTTGGACACCTTGCCTTTACCTCTTATGGTACATTTTGGATCGTCCTGGTCGGGATCTGGGTCATTCCGGAAGCCGGCTGGGCTAAAGGGATTGCCACATCAGAAGGGTTTATGGGATGGTTTCTCTTTTTATGGGGTGTTTTTTCATTCTTTATGTGGATCGGCACTTTTGGAAAAAACCGTGTGATACAATTCGTTTTCCTGAGTCTTTGGATTCTCTACTTCTTACTGACTTTGCGCGATTGGCTGGGCATGCCCGTTTTGGGCATTATTGCCGGCTATGAAGGCATTCTTTGTGGGGCCTCTGCCTTTTATCTTGCCATGGCAGAAGTACTTAATGAAACAAGAGGCAAAGTGATTTTACCTATAGGAGCGAGGATTTAAATATACTGATGAAACATAAATCAATACTGACATTCTTAATCGTTTTACTGACAATTCAGCTTAAAGCACAAGAACCCAAACCCAACAATTACGGCATCGTTTTCTCCGGATTCGTTCGTTCAGACTTTTTCTATGACACACGCCAGGTTGCTGCCGCCCGTGAAGGGAATTTCCTGATCTGCCCTGAACCCATCTTAAAAGACAAAAACGGGAACGACATTAATGCAAAGTCCAGCCTGAATTTCCTGGCAATCTGTACACGTTTGCATGCCAGCATCACAGCACCGGATGTATTGGGTGCAAAAATCAGCGCTGACTTTGAAGGCGAGTTTTTCGGTCATTCTGATGCTGATATCAATGGCTTCAGACTCAGGCTTGCCTATGTCAAAATGAAATGGCCCAAAACTGAACTCATCATGGGTCAGTACTGGCATCCTTTGTTCGTTCCGGACGCTGCAGTCATTCCCATTTCATTCAACACCGGAGCTCCTTTTCAGCCAGTCTCGCGATTTCCTCAAATCAGGATCTCGCATGAAATGGCACATTTCAGGATTCTGGCAATGGTCTATACCGAAAGAGATCATACCTCTTTCGGGCCCAATTACGCGGATGTCACAAAACCTGTTGCCAGCGGGGTTTATATGAAGAATGCAGCCATACCGGCCCTTAACCTTCAGCTGCATTACAGGCCGGAAGGAAGTCATTTTATTATCGGCGCCGGAATTGATCATAAAACACTGTTACCAGAGCTATTTACAACAGGTGCCGGTGGAATGAAATACAAGAGCAGCACTACGATTTCCTCAATATCTTATTCTGTTTTCACCAAGATTATTACAAAAGCGGTCTTGATCCGTGCTGCTGCCTATATGTCGGAGAATGCTGCGGACATGGTCGGAATCGGGGGATATGCCTGTAGTAACATCACTGATTCAGTAACAGGGGCTCGTGCATGGACAAATATCAGCACCTCAACGGTATGGCTTGATGTTTCAAATACAAACCCCATGTATAAAGTGGCACTTTTCATGGGATATACCAAAAATCTCGGCGCAAAAGAAGACATCAATACCCCGGTTTTCTGTTCGCGAGGAAAAGATGTCGATTATGTTTACAGGCTGGCACCTCGCTTCACTTATCTGAAAAACAAACTGGAGTTAGACTTTGAACTTGAATATACGGTTGCTGCTTATGGGACTACCGGTATTCGCGGGAAAGTCTCCAATACGTATACGGTGAGTAATCTGAGGCCGCTTGTGGTTGTGGCGCTGATTTTTTAGGGTGATGGGGTGATGAAGTCATTCTGAGCGGAGTCGAAGAATGGCGTGATGAGCAGAACACCATCCTATCGGGACAATTGGTATATTGATATATTGAAAATTGGTATATTGTTACATTATCTAAGCACCATCTTGTAGTGTAATATTTTCGACTCCTCAAAGATCTCCCCTTCAGCCACAAAGCCTGCTCTTTCATAAAAAGGAACTGCCTTAAGCTGCGCATGCATATAGATCTTCTTTTTAAAAGGAATGACATCCTTTACAATCTCTTGCAATAATACGCTTCCCAGACCCTGGTTTCGATATTCCTGAAGCATGGCGAAACGTTCCAGTTTAATCCCTTTTTCAGTCTCCCGCCAGCGGGCTGTCATGGCTGGGGTGCCATCCTTCAAAAGAAGAAAATGATGCGACTCCTCCTCAAACTCATACTCTTCTGCAGGATCAACAGACTGCTCCACCACAAAAACCTTTTGGCGGATAGAAAATGCCTGAGCCCTGTGCAATTCGTCTCCAAAATCAAAGCGGATTATTTCAATCATTACGTTTCATTATTGGGCACTAATGTAATTATTATTCTATTGTCATGGCACCTCATCCCCCAAGCCCGACAGGCTCAGGGGCCACGTCCCCCAATCCCCTAGTCCCCAAGTCCCCCACTCCCCTGGGCAAAAAAAACGAGGCCAACCAACCGGCAAGCCTCGTTTAAAAAAGTCATGATAGAAGAAACTATTCCTCCTCCTTCTCCTGCTCTTCGTAAGCTTTGAGAAGTGCAGTCTGAACATCAGGCGGAACCTGGACATACTCTGCAAATTTCATCCCGTAGGTTGCCCTGCCGGAAGTGAGTGAGCTCAGGGCTGTAGCATAACGTGAGATCTCAGCCAGTGGCACTTTTGCCTTGATCTTCTGGAAAGCACCTTCGCTGTCCATTCCCATGATGACGGCACGACGACCTTGTAAGTCGGTCATCACATCACCCATCCTGTCTTCAGGAACGAATACTTCAACATCATATACTGGCTCCAGGATCTTAGGACCGGCTTTCTTGAACGCTTCTCTGAACGCATTACGGCCAGCAAGTCTGAAGGAGATTTCGTTGGAATCAACCGGGTGCATCTTACCATCATAGATATAGACACAGATATCACGGGCATAAGAACCGGTCAATGGACCTTCTTCCAGCTTCTCCATGATCCCTTTGATGATAGCGGGCATGAAGTTCGAAGAGATAGCTCCTCCTACAATACAATTGTTAAATACCAGCTTTCCGCCCCATGGAAGTGCCTCAACGTGCGGTGTACCACGAACAGGGAACTCAGTTTGGATACTCATACCTTCGATAAAAGGCTCGATCAGCATATGAACTTCACCAAACTGTCCTGCACCACCGGATTGTTTCTTGTGACGATAAGTCTCTTTGGCTGATTTGGTGATGGTTTCGCGATAAGGAATTCTTGGTGGGAGGTATTCAACTTCAATTTTATTCAGTTTTTCTAAATACCACTTCACGATATTCAGGTGAAGTTCGCCATATCCCTGGATGATCAGCTGTTTCAGCTCTTTGCTGTATTCAACCAATAAGGTTGGGTCAACGGCGTGGAACTCAAACAACAATGAGCCGAGTTTTTCTTCGTCAGCCTGGTTTTTAGCCCTGACAGCAACACGGTATTTAGGATTCGGGAAGACGAGTTTTTCGATTTTATCTTCTGTGTTCTTACCGGCATTGAGGGTATGGTTGGTGAAGGTGTCTTTCAGTTTGATTGCAGCACCGAAGTCACCAGAACACACTTTTTCTACTTTCTCACGTTGCTTTCCGGCAACAACAAAGATCTGAGTCAGTCTTTCCTTGGAACCGGTATTGGCATTCACCATATCCATTGCCTCTGTCATCTCTCCGTTAAATACTTTGAAAAATGACATCTGGCCCAGATGCTGTTCAATAGAAGTCTTAAAGACAAATGCTGAACAAGGCTCTGCTGAATTGCATTTCATCACTTTTCCGCCTACGGTTTTACGACCTGGCATCTCTGAAGGATCAGGTAATGAAGTAGTGACAAACTCCATAATGCGGTTGATCCCGTAATTGGGTTTCGAAGAAATACAGAAAATCGGGAACATGCCTCTGTTCATGATTCCTAATTTAATCCCTTTCTGAAGCTCTTCCTCAGTAAGTGTGCCATTTTCGAAGAAAACCTCCATCAGGCTCTCATCGCTCTCAGCAGCAGTCTCCATTAACGAATTGAACAGTGATTCTGCTTTGGCTTTTTCACTGTCAGGAATATCAAGGGCTTCGTATTTGCCATCGCTGAATTTCAACATTTTCATCTTTAGCAGATCAATCACAGTATTGAATCCACTACCCTGGTTTACAGGATATTGAAGAACGACAGCACCATTACTGAAATCTGATTTTATCTGGCGTACCGTCTCATCAAAATTTGAGTTTTCATGCTCGAGGTGGTTGATGAGGAAAACGAGCGGCAGTTGAAGCGTATTGGCCTGACGCCAGGAAATCTCATTCCCAACCTCAACGCCTGTCTGGGCATTCACCATCATTAGACCCGTATCTACTACATTCATCGCGGCAACGACCTCTCCAAAGAAGTCATCGAAGCCAGGACAGTCAATAATATTGATTTTCTTTCCTCCGAACTCTACATAAAGCATAGTGGAAGAAACGGAGTTGTGACGTTCAATCTCGATCTCACGGTAATCCGAAACACTGTTTTTTTCATCTACGGAACCTCTGCGGTTGATAAGGCCGGCATTGAAAAGCATGGCTTCGGCAAAAGTAGTCTTGCCTGATTTAGCTCCACCGACAAGCGCAATATTCCTGATGTCTTTCGTCTGGTAAACTTTCATTTGTTAGTAATATTGATTTAAATAGTCAGATATATGGAATCTTCGTTTATTTTCAACATTGGTGTGAGCATGCTCACAAAACTTCATTTTGCGTCTACATTTTGAATTAAGGACTGCAAAAATATTATTAATTAAGGTAGAAACAAAGGGGTATCACATCATTTTCAGCTTTTCCCTGATGCTATTCCAGCCGGCTTCCCCAATCTTAGCCCCGATCCCCTGAATCACAGTACCAGCAAGCAATGCACCGATTTCCCCACATTGGTCAAGAGGCTTATTATTGACAAGCCCATAAAGGAATCCTGCTGCATACAAGTCGCCGGCTCCCGTCGTGTCAACACTCTTCACCGGGATCACCCCGACATAATGCTTCTCATTCCCGCGTTTCACATAAGAGCCCTTGCGGCCTACCTTCACCACCGCGATTTCGCACATGCCTGCAATCTCATCCAACGACTCCTCCGGGCTTTTTCCGGTGAAGGCTTTGGCTTCTTCTTCATTGGCAAAGACAATGTCGACATACTCCCTGATCACTTCCTGCAGAAATTCAAGATTGTCTTCAACAACATTGTAACTCGCCAAATCCAGCGAGATCTTCAGCCCTTTGGCCC
Organism: Bacteroidota bacterium; assembly: GCA_037132075.1. Lineage (GTDB taxonomy): Bacteria > Bacteroidota > Bacteroidia > Bacteroidales > CAIXZF01 > JBAXPV01. Next base: position 20,848 of record JBAXPV010000044.1, on the reverse strand, counting down.
TGGCAATCTGCATCGCCTTTAACATAAGATCATGGTTATAAACGAGATATCCTTCTATATGAAAAATCTCATAGCCCTCAAATTGTTGTGGATCGATCCCATCACCGCTAAGCTCTACCGCTGCCCCAAGATAGGTGGCAAATGTCCGCTCAGAATCAGGACTGATTAGGGCAACAACACGACCTGATTCTGTAGTGCTCTGCAGCAGAATAGGTTTTATATTACTGTCAGTAAGATCTTTATGGAAAAATTTGCCATACTCATCCTGCCCGACTTCCCCAAGAAAAGCAGTCGTAACACCCAAGCCAGCCAGACCATGAATGGTATTGGCTGCGGAACCTCCGGAAGCAAAAGCTTTAGGGAGATGGGCAGTACCTTCCAGTACCGTTGCGGAAAATTCTCTGTCGACCAGCTGCATACTGCCTTTGGGCAACTTAAACGTTTTTAGGAGGTCATCATTTTCAAGGGTGACAAGGATGTCGACAAGGGCATTTCCCATTCCGAGGATTGCAGTCATATGTTAAGTGTTTATTAAATTTGTGCACCGCAAAAGTAATCAAACACTCTTACCATCCTAAGGGCATTTTGCCATTCGGGGGAAATTTGGCATTCGAAATCATTTTTGATGTTTTTTGGACACGAGCGAGGCTTTGCAGATGTTTTTTTCATATATTTGAAACAACTGAATATCCTTGAAAATATGAGAAAATTTTATTTTGTAATTGGCATCTCTCTCGTCAGTATTCTCCTGACCTTAAGCTCCTGTAAAAAAAACAATGATCCTGCACCCGTAATTCCGGATGACATTAAATATACCAATGCCATCAAAGATGCTATGGTCGCAGAGGAAAGTGAGATCAGCCATAATCTGATTGCGATAAACGACAGTAACAACTACCTGTCATGGACAGGCACAGGAACCGACAAGAAAGTGCTGGTCGTGACCTGGACAAAATACCCGGGCAGCTTTCCTGTCGGAACGACCATCACCAACAGCTGGGGAACCATCTGGGTTACTGTTGTCCCTGAAATTAAAGACTGGTATAAAAAGCATAACTATCCCGCAGGAACTGATTTCATCCTTCGTACCGAACAATTGATGGGATTGTCTAAAAATCGCGGATACACGCACTTTGCTGAATTATGGGTAAAACCCCAGGACCTGTACCGACCTTCTCCTGATAATGAAATCACTGATAACACTGCTCAGCTTAATTTCCCTCCCGGTGTCGACTCTGCCTATAAAGCCTGGTTCAATGGAAACATTATCTATTCCTATTACCCGATGTCCTTTCCCTGGACCCGGCTCGGTTATACTTATGACTGGTGCGGATGCGGCACAGAAATAGGAATGTCGGAATTCGTGATAAAGCAAAACTCCCAGCTTACGGTAAATAGATTAACTGACAATGCGACCTTTTTTAGCGAAATCAGCCAGAAATAAAAACAATTTATATCCTCTTATTTTACATTCCTAATCCTTTTATATTTTGGCTTAACCTATAAGAGACTATGCATATCCGTTTTCAGATAGAATATAAGACCTTTCCAGGACAGCAAATGATGCTTTCGGGGTCGAATGCCCAGCTTGGAGATAAAATGCGGGAAAAGGCTGCATTAATGACACTGGCAGATGCGCTTACCGGCCTGTGGACATTTGAACTAAGCCTTGAAGAACTGAGCGGATTTTCTTATCGATATATTGTCAACGACGATAACTTTAAAACCTTTATTGAGGAATGGGGTCCTGACCGAAACTTCCAGGTCGGGAATAATGACAATTCAGGGGTTCTCCTGCTCGACCGTTGGAGACCCGAATCCGATCCTGACTTTAGCTTGCATTCGTCTGCCTTTGTCAACGCGATCTTAAAACCCGGAAAACGATTCCCTGAGCCTGAATCGACTGTCTCAAAAAACAAAAAGTCTGTCATCATTCGGTTTAAGCCACTTGTGGCGCGGATCAAGGCAAACCATCAAGTGGCTGTATCAGGGAATACAGCAGCGCTCGGAGCCTGGGATGAGAAAAATGCACTGGGACTGGGCAATTCAGAGCATCCTCTCTGGTGTGGTGAAACATGCATTGATGTGAGTGAATTCCCGATTGAATATAAATACCTGGTTCGTGAAGAAAACCACAATCTTGTTTTTTGGGAAAATTCAATCAATCACACCATCAATCTGCCAGAGGGATCGATCCCGGATGTAATCGAAATCAATGATGAGAAATTCGCATTCCCGGCTTATCCCTGGAAAGGAACAGGTGTCGCTGTTCCGGTATTTTCCCTCCGTCGCGAAAATGGCTTTGGCGTCGGAGAGTTTACCGACCTTAAATTATTGGTCGACTGGGCTGTCGAAGCCGGGATACGCCTCCTGCAAATCTTACCTGTCAATGACACCATCGCAAAGCATGCCTGGCAGGACTCCTACCCTTATGCCGCGATTTCGGTATATGCCTTACATCCTATTTATATCAATCTACTTGAGATTGGCACATTGGAAGCAGATATCAGCCAACAGATCATCGAAACCCAGGGCGCCTATCTGAATTCACTCGAGAAAGTAGATTATGAAGCCGTGATGGTGTTGAAAGCCCGCTTCTTCAAACTGATCTATGATCAGAAAAAAAAGGATTTCCTGCAAGACCCTGCTTACCTGGCATTCTTTAAGAAAAATGAATACTGGCTCAAGCCCTATGCCGCCTTTTCTTACCTGCGTGACCTGTTCAACACCACTGATTTCAGTCGCTGGGGTGAATACAGCCAGCCTGGCGAAGAACTCCTGAGCCAACTCACTTCAGAAAACTCACCCCATTTTGATGATATTGCAGTACACTATTTTCAGCAATATCATGCGCACATCCAGCTGCTTGATGCCAGTAATTATGCCCGCTCAAAAGGGATTGCTTTAAAAGGCGATATCCCGATTGGCATTTTTAGAAACAGTGTCGACGCCTGGATAAGTCCTCAGCTTTATAATCTTGATTGCCAGGCTGGCGCTCCACCTGATGACTTCTCCTCCAAAGGACAGAACTGGCGCTTCCCAACCTACAACTGGGCAGAGATGGCCAAAGACAATTATGCGTGGTGGCAAGACCGCCTAAAACAGCTTTCAGCTTATTTTGATGCATTCAGGATTGATCATATCCTTGGATTCTTCCGGATCTGGGAAATCCCTTCCACACAAACGGAAGGTTTGTTGGGATATTTTAACCCGAGCCTCCCCTTTTACAGGGATGAACTACAGCACAAAGGACTTTGGATGGATGATGATCGGATGTGCAAACCGTATATCCGGGAACATTTTCTTTGGGACTTTTTCGGAGACTTGAGCGATGAAGTCAAGTCTACATACCTGGTGGAAGATGCGCCAGGCTGCTTTAAGCTACATCCGGATTACGACACACAGCAAAAAATTGAAGAAAAGCTCACCCCCTCCCCCGACAGTCCGACCGATGCCCGTGACCGGCTTAACCGCATCTCCAAAGGCCTCAATGCCCTGATCTCAGAAGTTTTATTTTTATACGCGCCGGGCACTGGCGGACAAGGTTTTTTTCCAAGAAATGCTTTACATTTCACCCATTCCTACCGGGAGTTGGATGATCACGCCAAGCATATCATCAATGAGCTCTACCTGGATTATTTCTATCAGCGGAATGAAGCATTCTGGCGGGCCAATGCCTTGACGAAGCTCCCGCTGATTAAGAAAGCCACAAATATGTTGTTGTGTGGCGAAGATCTGGGCATGGTGCCTGCCTGCGTACCGGAAGTGATGTCAGCCTTAGGGATACTGAGCCTGGAAGTCCAGCGAATGCCAAAAGATCCAAAAATCACATTCGGGCATCCTGACCAATACCCATATTTGTCGGTATGCACGCCCTCTTCGCACGACACCGCTACAATCCGTGGGTGGTGGGAAGAAGACAAACGAAAGACCCAGAAGTTCTACAATGAGAACCTGGGCCACTTTGGCGAAGCACCCGGAGATTGTAATCCTGAGATTGTGAAACAAATTATCCTTCAACATCTTTATTCTCCCAGCATGTGGGCCATTTTCCCCTTACAGGACTTACTCGGCATGAACCCCAAACTCAGGCTTGACAATCCACATGCCGAACGCATCAACGACCCGGGAAACCCCAATCATTACTGGAGATACAGAATGCACCTGAACCTGGAAGATTTGCTTGGGCAAGCTGAATTTAACCTATTTTTACGTGCGCAAAATATTGCCTGCGGCAGGTTGGATTAATGGTGATCTATTAATAAATAAAACATACAATAATGACTAGAATTCCTATGAATCGCCTGCTGATTTTTGTTTCAGCCTTTTGTATTTCTGTACTACTAATTTCAGGATTCGTCTCTTGTAAAAAAGAGAAAAAAGATGAATCGGTGACACTCACCTTTACAAGCTGGAGGACCGATGATGTTGACCAGATGGACCGGATTAATGCCTTATACACAAAAGCTCATCCGAATATCCATATTAAATTTCAGCCTTATCCAACGGAAACATATGACAGCATAAGCCATGATCGTTACGCCAAAGGGATCGGTGCTGATCTTATTTTCCTTCGTCCTTACGAGGTTGGCCGTAAGTTCTACGATCAGTCTTATCTTTATGATCTTAGCAATACGATTCCAAATCTTTCTTCATTTTCACCGGTGGTTGTTCATGCCTGGTCAACGGATCAAGGGATCACTTATGGCTTACCGTCAGTAGGTGTTACCCATGGCATTTATTATCAAAAGGCCATCTTTGACAAATACGGATTATCAGAGCCCACCAACTGGACCGAATTTATGGCAGTTTGCCAAACGCTGAAACAAGGCGGAGAAAATGTTATCGCACAAGGTGTAACAGATAGCTGGACCATGTATGAGGTAGTTTTCTCCGGATTGGGGGCTAACTTTTACGGTGGGGAACCTGCACGTCAAGGGCTGATGGCAGGGACCATGAAGTTAACGGATGACAATTTCCTGGCTGCTTTTGCCATGGTGAACTCTTTGAAGCCATTCTTAGCACCAGGCTACGAGACGAAAAGCTATGAAGAGATGCGACAACTCTTTGGAAGTGGCAATGCAGCCATGTTTATTGGCGGCTCATGGGAGATCAGCGTCTTCAACAATTTAGGTGCTACCAGCGACAAAATTGGCTGGTTTGCTCCACCAGTGGCCGTGACCGGGGCAAATCTGCAATATTGCTTTCATGTAGATGGCGGCATCGGGGTAAACAAAAACTCGAAGAACCTAAGCGCAGCCCTGGAATATCTCAAATGGCTTTCCGGGTCAGAATATGCACAGGCACTGATGTCAGAGCTTCCCGGATTCTTCTCTTATACGCCAGGAAGCTATGCCATCAGCAATCCGCTTGCTAAAGAAATGTATGATGCTTCTGCCGGGGCCAACCTCACCGTTCGAACCATGTGTGAAAAGTTAAGCGCCCAGGAGCCCGCAGGGAATACCCTCATGGGAACAGCACTCAATGGGATGATGCTAGGGACTTATACGCCGGCAACGGCAGCAGCCTATGTCCAGAGCCAGCTTGACACCTGGTACCACCCATAATTTTTTTCCATAGTCTTAGTCCTGGAATCAAATTTTCCAACAATTCGTTTCTCGGCACTTTCTCATAACCGTCTGTAAAATAGTTTGATAAAAAAATGGTCACCCTATTTCAATAACTGACATTTATTGCTATTGACAACAGCCTAAAGAAGTCATGACAGCTCTGAATGAGGCATTTCTGATGGAAGACCACGGGGAGCTTTTCTTCTCAATGTGGTATGGAGTCTATCATTGGGAAACCAAAGAACTCAACTACGTTTGCGCAGGCCATCCCTTACCCCTGATCATCAGCGGGGAATCTCCTGTCCCCTTTTCCTCCCGTCAAAACATCCCGCTTGGTTGGAGGACTGGCCATAAATATGTAGAGGAAAGCCTGACGATGCAAGCAGGTAGCCGTATGTACTTATTCTCTGACGGCGCATACGAAATAGAAAAACAGGACGACAAAATGATGAGTCTGGACGATTTCTACCAGATGCTGGCTGTAGAGGACAAAACAAGCCCTTGTGATCTTGACCAGCTAATCATAAAACTGCAACAAATCCAGGGGAAAGAAGATTTTATAGACGACCTCTCGTTAATCAGGGTGGAATTTTTGTAAAGAAATTTTTAATGAAATTCACATTTACAAATTGACAAGCCTTATTCTAAGTCAAATATACTGTCCCCAGATATTCTTTCAGCGAAAGCGGGGCTCTGCCAAGCAGCTGAATAATGTCAGTATGCGAAGTCTCAAATTCACCGACCCTGATTGCTTCGCTGAAGCTCGACATGGCCATGATCCCATCCTGAGGCACACCCATATTTGTCATCGCTTCTATAAACCTTTCTGCAGACGGGTTTAGATAAGTCACTTTTTTGCCTGCAATTTCCGATAAAATATCAGCTGCTTCAAAAAGTGAATAATTCTCAGTATTCGAAATCACATAAGTCTTGTTTGCATGACCTTCACTGCTAAGAATATTCGCTGCTGCTTCTGCCATCTCACGCCGCGTCATATAGGATACCTTTCCATCACCGGCTGGTAAAAAAACACCTGTCTCCATCACTTTCTCACCAAAAAACATAGGCAAAACATCAGCATATAAGCCATTAAGCATGAGGGTATATGGAATCCCGCTTTTTTTAATATACTTATCTGTTTCAATATGTGCTGTTGCCACAATTCCAATCGGGGAGGTTTCTGTTTCATTTTTCCGTGAGAAACTGGTGTAAACGATATGCTTCACTCCTGCTTGCTTTGCAGCATCGATTGCTGCGACATGCTGCTTTTGCCGGTTCATGATATCACTTCCTGACACCAACAACAATTTGTCGACCCCCTGGAACGCTTGAATTAAAGAGGCGGTGTCATCATAATTCCCAACTCTGACATCAACACCTTTGGCTTTTAACTCAGTAGCTTTATTCTCATCCCTTACCAAGGCAGCAATTTCCCCGGCTGGCATTTTCTTTAATAAAAAATCGATCGTTGCTCCACCGAAATGTCCTGTTGCTCCTGTAACTAATATCATTTTTTGTTTTATTTTAAGTACTGTTTATTAAACAAGCAATAATAACATATTGTTTATGTTAGACATCATGATGCCCGAATCTTTCGTATTTTTGATATCTGAAAAGACCAAATATACGAAAGATTGCATATGATATCAGAAAGATGCTCAATGAAGATTGTTCTATTTGCCGGAATGTTCTTGTCTGTATTGCTGTGGGGCTGCAAAAAAGATGATAAAATCGACTATGCCTCTTTAGTTCTGGGAAAATGGATCAATACAGAAGTTGACAATCAGCTTGTGCTTACTGATGCCACATTCGTCCTGGAGTTCAAAGCAGACAAAACTGAGACCTATGCCTCCGGTTTCGTTTTGGATGCCAACAACAAATCCTGGATTGAAAACCACAACTATACTTACAGTGTCAAAGAAGACATGATTATCATCGATGGGTTTAATGACCTGGGAAACAACTTCCACATGGAGTTTAAAATCCTTAAAGCCGATCGGCAAACACTAAGCTATTCAGTTTCTAAATTTACCGTTGACAATGTGGAATATCCCGACTCTAAAATTTACACCAATAAAAAAATAAATACGGATCTTGCTGATAAGTTTGTCAGTACATGGTACGGAAAATCCACGACACCAGCCAGTCCGGATACGACGTCTCATTATTGGCAATATTTTCCGGACGGAAATTTTCATTACTTTTATCAGGACTCTACCGGAACATGGATCAACAAACCCGACAATAACGGTAAGTATTTCCTTTACGGAGACCTGATGGCATCTAACTACACCAACGACCTAATTACAGGTGGAACAGCTAAGGCTTATGAATGCTGGAAAATAAACATCCAGGGGGACACAATGTCGTGGACGGGCATAAGGCAAAATGGAACTGTCACCACTTTTCAGATGGGAAAAGTGGCAGCGCCACCGCTTTAAAGAGAACAAGATTTTAATTTATAAGGCATGCTTAGCAGAAGAGATTTTTTACTGAAATTCGGATTAAGCACAGGTTCACTGATCCTGTTTCCCTATCAATTCTCATTTTCTGAAAACTATTTTGCCACGGAGCCATTCCCTGAGATTTCTTCAATATTGCCCGCTGAGGATATTTTTGCCTACATCCATAGAGTAAAGGGTTCATTTGACCTGAAGCTTTACCGCCAGATCATCGGCTCAGCAAATCCCTATAAAGAAGGCGATGCTGCACAGAATATCGCTGCCACTGATGAAAAATCAAGAGAAAATGCCAGGGAACTCCTCAGAAATACTTTAATCAAAGACATCTGTGAGCATCCTTTGTTTGAAGACGAATTGTTTCAATTGATCCAAAACACGACAGATCAGATTCAATATCGTAAGATTGAAAATTGGACGATGGGTGTCCTGAAATCCTTCATCTTAAACAAGGCTGAGCAGGAGATAAAATCCATAATGCCTGGACTAAGCAGCGATATTATCGGCTGCCTTGTGAAGCTGATGAACAATCAGGAACTCATTCAGACAGGACAAAAAATATTTAATCCGCTTCCCGGAAGCAATATCGGGGCGAAAGGATATTTGGGCGCCCGGATTCAACCCAATTCCCCTACCGATCATCCTGATGACATCATGATGCAGGTATTTGATGGCTTTTCCTATGCCGTGGGTGATGTCGTTTTGGGCACAAATCCGGTTTCCGGGGCCATTGATTCTGTTGCAGGGATTGAAGAGATTCTTTTTGACATTATCAGGGCTTTTGGGCTCGAAAACACACTACCCCATTCAGTGCTGTCGCATATCGACGTACAAGCTGCGGCAGAGAAACGTAAGCCCGGCACGACAGGAATCTGGTTTCAAAGCCTGGGAGGGACGGTGAATGCCAACCGGACTTTTGACCTCACCCTCGAAAAGATGCTGAATTATGCATCGGAGCGGAAAGGGAAATATGGTTTGTATATCGAAACAGGTCAGGGCGCTGACGGCACCAACGGGAATGGCGAGGGTTTCGATATGGTTGTCCATGAATCCCGGAAATATGGATTTGTGCGGGCGTTGCGTTCACGTATTGCTGAAGTTCAACCCGACTCGTTCCCGGGCCCCTGGGTTCATGTTAATGATGTCGCCGGTTTTATCGGCCCGGAAGTCTTTAAGACAAAAGAACAGTTAGTCCGTTGCTGTTTGGAAGATACCGTGATGGGGAAATTGCATGGTTTGACCATAGGACTTGACATTTGCACCACCTTACACATGGATATTTCTCTGGATGACCTGGTGTGGTGTATTGATGAGATAATGCCTGCGAATCCTGCTTATTTGATGGCCCTACCTACCAAGAATGACCCCATGCTGAGTTATCTTACGACGGGTTTTAATGACCATGTCAGGATCCGTTCAAAATTTGGCTACAAAGTGAACGATGCGATGTGGGATTTCTTTAAAAAGATCCAAATCATCGATGCCACGGGGAATATTACACAACATTTCGGCGATCCTCTTTGGGTATTTTATCAATACCGTTTGGCGAAAAACGATACGAGAAGTCAGCAGGAAATTTATTCCGAGGGGAAAAGAATTATTGCAGAAGTCGAAGACAGAGGTGTATTAATCTCGAAATCCTATGGAAAAAATATCTGGGATCTGGAACCCGAGCTGGAGAAAAAAATTGTCGCCTTATATGAGGATTCCAAAACCTGCCTGTGGAAAGACATGCCGCAAGGAGTGCTGCCTTTCGTGCCGAATCAGCTGAATATTAAAAGCACCTCTGAAGGCCGGAAAGATTATATCTACCACCCCCCTACCGGAGAGATCATTCATCCGGATTCGATTGCAAAACTGAAGAACTTCCGTAAGAAATGGAAGGATGGTGTTCCCGATGTGCAGATCATCATTTCTGACGGACTGAATGTCAGCGCGATAACAGACCAGGGCCATTTAATGCCTTATATTGAAAAGTTGAGGATTGAACTTAAAAAAGCCGGATATCGCGTTTCTGATGACAATATTGTGATCCATTATGGCAGAGTGAGGGCAGGATACCGTTGCGGAGAATATTTATTCGGACAAGCTGCTGCAGAAGACAAAGCCAAAGCGATTGTTCATGTAATCGGCGAGCGTCCCGGCACACAACATCACAATTTCTCAGCGTATCTCTCCGCTCCATTAATCAGAACCTGGAATCAAAAAGGCACGCTGGATCACAACCATTCGAAAGTCGTATCCGGGATTTCTGATACTGCTTTAAACCCTGAAATTGCAGCCGTGGAAACAGTCAGGATTCTGAAAGAAATGTTTCAGGCTGCCGGCTAATTGGGAGAATCCCATGTTTGTCTAAACAAGCCCTTTACCCAATCGGACGGTCAAACACCTGGTAAGTCGGGATCGACGGGATATAGTCAGTCCCCCAAAGATCAGAGGTGATCATTAAATCTGCGGAATGCCTGTTGCAGGCTACAGGAATATTGTGAAGTCTGCACTGCCGTAGCAACATCTGAATATCTGCCTCATGGGGATTCGCTGAAAGATCATCAATTAAAAAGACACATAAATCAATTTTCCCTTCCACAACCAAAGAGGCAATTTGCGCATCACCACCCATAGGACCCGATTTCATTTTTATTATCTCGGGCTCAACGCCTTCCTCTTTGAGGGCTTTCTCGACCAAGCCCCCGGTAGTGCCCGTGCAAACCAATGTATTTTTTGACAGTGTTTCTGAGTTATATTTTACCCACTGAATCATATCTTCTTTTCTCCTGTCGTGGGCGATCAATGCGATAGTTTTGTTTTTCATTTACGATCGTTTTTTAAAATCCCAAAATTACAATTTCTTATTCAAATGCCCTCCCTGTGTCGTGAGTTCAGGCTATCCTCATAAAAAGCCTGAAGAAATGTTTGTGTTTCATATAAACGAAACTAATTTTTTGGATGTATATTTGTGAGCCCTGCAAGGCCTTGGCCTTGAGTCGTGCTTCGAATTCTGGTATTCACTTTTAAACTCCTGTTATGAAGAGATTTCTCCTTTTCCTGTTTTTTGGTGGTTTTGTTTGTTTTCAATCCTATGCGCAATGGGTCGTTCAAACCAGTCCCTTAGTTTTTGAGGCGAGAGGGATTCATATGACTTCATCCCAGGTCGGGTATATCGTTGGCTCCGATGGAATTATGCTGAAGACCACGAATTCAGGACAGTCATGGTTTAGTATCTCTACCGGCATCTCAGATACTTTGCGTTCCCTGTTTTTTGTCAACCAGAATACCGGCTTTATCGTGGGTGCTCATGGAACAATAAGAAAAACCGACGATGGCGGCCTGAACTGGACCGCAGAGACCAGCGGTGTGACAAACCTTTTGCGTTCTGTTTATTTTGTCAGTAGTTCTGTTGGATATGCCTGTGGTGGCGCTGGCGTAATCCTTAAAACGACCAATGGCGGTAACGACTGGGTACAGCAGAGCAGCGGAACTACCCAGGATCTGATCAACATACGCTTTACAGATACCAACAACGGTTATGCCGCATCAAGTTTGTCGACTTTTACCAATGGCTTGATTTTAAAAACGACGAACGGCGGAACTAGCTGGAGTACTGTTTATAACAACACCAACGGCTTGCTGGGACTTACTGTAATAAACAATAAGGTTTATGCGGGTGGTGGATATCAGACCATTGTCAAATCCAGTGATGGCGGTACAAGCTGGACACAGGTCAACGCGCCTTCCACGACTGCCAATCATTTCAGAAGTGCCGCTTATGTCTCTCCGGATACCGCTTATGTAGTCGGAGACCTCGGGATGATTTATTATACCTATAATGGCGGTACCAGCTGGATCAGTGAGGGAATTAACACCCTGGGAGTCCTTTCTATCTTTGTTGTCAATAAGGATACCGTTTTCGCCTGCGGGGCCAGTGGAAATATCCTGCGTTATACGACCAATTGCATTCCCTTACAGCCGGCAGCCATTATTGGAAGTTCGTCGGTTTGTGCTTATGACACCTTGACGTATCATGTTATTCCTGTCCCGGGAACTACCTATTATAATTGGCACGTTCCACCGAACTCAAACATTATATCAGGACAAGGCGATACGCTGATCAAAGTTGTTTTCAGCATCATCGCTGGCACTGTTACTGTGGCAGATTCAAGCGTCTGCGGATCAAGTGCCCCCATTCAGATGGCCATCACAATAAATTTAAATCCACCCATCCCGACGATTGTACAAAACTTTAATACTTTAATCTCAAGCGCTCAAACGGGGAATCAGTGGTATCTGAACGGGAATCCGATTGCCGGGGCAATCAGTCAGAACTACATTTTTACCCAAAACGGAGCCTATCGGGTGAAAGTCACCACGACAGCAGGATGTCATGCCATTTCAGCAATTTACAACGTGGTTAGTGCGGGAATTACTGATATCCCAACCCGGCTCAGTCAGGCAGTTGTTGTTCCGAATCCGGTAAATCAAACGGCAAGTCTGAATTTTCAACTTGATGAAATGTCGAATGTTACTGTCACCATTTTTGAAATTACCGGTAAAAATGTATTGAACCTGGAACCCACCCGGCTTCCAGCCGGTCAACACATGATTGCAATGGATTGCAATACGCTGGCGAAAGGAATTTATCTCATGAGGCTGACAGTTAATGACAAGCCTTATTTTATCAAATTTCTGAAAGAGTAAGTATTAATTAAACTTAAACAACTCATGTCCTAGTAATAACAAGGTATATTGAAAGCTTGCGCTTAGTTATGTTTTTACTAAATTTGCTTTTATGAATGTCATTGACAATAATATTGGTAATATTAAACATCTGTGCGAGAATCACAAGGTGGATAAGCTGTACCTGTTTGGCTCAATGTCAGGCGATACATATTCAGATAATAGTGACATAGATCTTATCGTCAGGTTCCAGAATTTAGACGTTCTTCAGTACGCAGATAACTACTTTGACTTAAAATTTTCCCTGGAGGAACTCTTGAAAAGACCAATTGACCTATTGGAGGAACAATCGCTTAAAAATCCATACTTTCTTGAGAACATAGATTCCTCTAAGAAATTAATTTATGGATAGCGAAATTTATACCTGGCTTTTTGATATCCAGACTGCTATTGAGGAGATAGACCAATTTCTTCCTGAAGGGAACAGGGTATTTGAAAATTATAAAGCTGACCTGAAAACCAGGAGAGCCATTGAACGAAATCTTGAGATTATTGGGGAAGCTGTAAAAAGAATTATTGATAAAGATCTTACTGTTGAGATCAAACATTCAAGAAAAATAATTAGTCTCAGAAATAGAATTATCCACGGTTACGATGTCATCTCTGACGAATTAGTGTGGGGTGTAATTATTAATGACCTGCCTCAGTTGAAGGAAGAAATATTTCGATTCTTTCAATAGCATTATTCATCGTGATAAAGATTCTTAGTAACATCTTACCATATTTGCCCTGGTAATAATATGACCTTACGCTATTTTACATCTTTAGTAAAGCAATTGTGGAACAGTACTTCCCAATAGAATGGATTCAGAACAAGGCATTGCAATGCCGGTATTTTCATTTCTTCCCTGGAGAATATATCGCGGGAATGGGCTGCTGACTTCATCGACGGCTTGCTTGCAAAGTTTTCCAATGTCACCGCCTTTGACCCTGTTCCAGATCAGCGTGAGTTTCATCTCCGGAAAAGCTGTTGACATTTCATAATCACCGTCACTGTCACCCGCTGAAAATAAAGGATCCCAGTTTTTTCCCTGTTCCTCCTTTATCACTCTGTTAATGGCATCCACTTTTCCCTGTCTTTGTGTTTTAAACCATCCTGCTTTATATTCAGGAAGAATCTTGCCATTGGCATCGGTGGCAAGTTCCATTGCAATCACATTATCATCAGGGACATTATAGCCAAAGCACTCAAATCCACTAAAGACTTCCACAACGGGCTTATAACTTGCAGAAACAATGTAGACCTGAATTCCCCGGTTTTCACAAACAGAAATCAGGCTTTGCATTTCTGGAAGAATCCGCAAGCCCGTTTTATAAGAAAAGCTCACTTCTCCGGCATTCGTGACAAAACCGGCCGGTGATTGCCAGCTTTGTTTGCTTAATTGGTTGCCGAGCTCATACGAAATTGCCTGTTTTGCCAAGGATTTCACTTCCTCTATTGTGAAGCCTGCGAATAAATATAATACCCAGGGATATCCATAATCCGCGCCAATACCAGGAGTATCGCAATATCCATTATATAAATACCCAACTTTTACAATGAAATCTTTGTATTGGGGTGTCTGTTGAACTTGGTTAAGCGACATCGCGGCACCTGCCGCTAAGTAATTGTCATAAATAAAATCGTATTCATTTATGAGGTCTTTATTAATGTCGGAAAGCAGCATATTTTGGAAAGATTCCGACAATTTTGTCACACCATTAATCGTATCTTTTAATAAATCATATTTAAACTGATCCTTAGTCATAGCAAACCGGAGGTTGGTCAGCTGATACCGCAAAACTGCTTCTTCCATATCAAAATGAGCGCAGGTCTGATCCCAATCCAGAACGGCATAGGGGGCTTTGTTTTTAGCATAAGAATCTCCACCTTTACCATATTCGTTAATCATATGATCCAGAACTTCATAGTTCTTTTTCGACCAGTTTAGCCTGTCCAATGAACCCAAATATAACACAGAACTGTCCTTGGTGCAACTCACCAACATTGCCACAAATAAACCTATCAGGATGACTGCTCCCGAAGATTTCATGTTACGCATACGAATTCTCCCTTTTAATTCCCCGGGCTGCGAAATTCCTCTTGCTGCGAAGCCCGGGTCCAGGTTCTGGACTGGAGTTAATAATTGATGTCGTGAATTCAAGAGGCTATTGCACTATTTGGTTCTGTAAATATACTAAAGAAACAATTGTTCCCTTTTTAAATATGATATTTTTCTCCAGGTCCACAATTCTTTCTTCATGAACGTTTTCCCGAAAAAGCAGAAACAATTCCAATTGAAAATATTTATCTTTGTTGAAAGAAGAAATAAACATGAATATTCAAGCAAGAAAATTGGATCTAATCGAAGAATTTCTTCGGATTAACGACGAAAGCCTTATTACCAAACTTGAAACATTTATCAAACAAGAGAAGAAAATTACTCATGAAAGGAATTTGATCCCTATGTCAATTTCCGAATTCAATGAAATGATAGACCAGGCAATCCAGGATAGTGCTGCAGGCAAAGTTGTTTCTCACAATGAATTAATGAAGAAGGTTAAGGCATGGAAATGAGAATTGAATGGTCGGAACTGTCAGAAAGACAACTCAAAGACATATTTGATTACTATTCAATTGAAGTTAGTTCTAAAATCGCAAGAAAAATTATTAACAGAATAATTGATAGGGTATCTATCCTTGAAAGTCAGCCGGGCTTAGGTCAAAAAGAAGAACTGTTGTGCCATTACCATCTGGATTTTAGATACCTTGTAGAGGGCAACTACAAAATTATCTATTGGACATCGGAATCTCTCATAACAATAGCTGCTGTCTTTGATTGCAGACAAAACCCTGAAAAAATAAAGATAATTTAAATCTATAGGTATAGGAAGAAAGATTTTTAAGACGCGCTGCGAAAGTCCTGATTGATTTTCTGCAGTAAACCCTTTAACTATTTTTATGGGGTCGTAAAACTCACTTCATTTCCATAAGCCGTCCCCGAACTGGTTGTTAAGTAGGCTCTTACATAATATGTTATACCGGAAGAAAGTTCACTGACACTGCTGGTAAACGAATCAAAAGCAGTAACTCCGGCAGTATGGCTTCCGGTAGCTAGCGGGCCTGGTGAGGTACTCCAGCAAACACCACTGGCGGTTACTGCTCCTCCACAGATGTTGCTGATGGTTCCCCCGCTTGTGGCGCCGCTTGTCGAAATACTGCTTACTGCAGTCGTGGTCACAGAGATGTAACAATCGCCTACAATCGCCGTTTCTTTAAATCTTACAGGGCTTTCGCAACCATTCACGGTTTGACTTGCCCAATAATTGGTGGCATTGGTCAGCTGCGTGCTTCCATCCAGTAGTGTTCCTCCGGTTTCGGCATCATACCATTTAATCACTGCTCCTGCCGGGGCCTTGACAATCAAGTCGTTTAAAGTAGGGGCTGGCCTGTCATAGTTCAGGTAGTTTAATTGCCCCAGGGCAAAATCACTGAGGGAAGTCAGGGCTGAGGCATTGGTATAATTGGGAGTAGTGGTGGCACGGGAAAAAATAGTCCCGGCATCCTTTTGTAGCAATACAACCGTGTTAGAAGCCGTATAATCCGTGCCATCAAGAGTAACGAAATACTGCAGGTCCGTCCCTCCGCTTTGGGTGACAGTCCAATAGCGACCGGAGGTGAGCAAAGTAGCATTGGCAGGCATCGTGCCGGTCATCCCGGTTTCGGTTTGTTCGGCAGTTACCACGCTGGTTCCTGTTACGGCGGTATAGTTAAAGCTCAGCGGACGGTAATTGCCGCCTTTCCCGATGGGAAACACTTTAGAACCCGTGCTGCTATAGGTCTGCGCGAGTTTCCCGTTCACATATTTCGAAGAACCGGCGTTTGTGATACTTCCGGATGCTCCGATTGTTGCAGTATTGGTACCGCTTGTAAGGATACCGTTCTGAAAGTCAAGTATTCCATTCACAGTGATACCGGCATTTGTAAGCGTAAGGCCGCCATTGTTGTCGATCGTAAGGTTGCCAAAGGTCGTTGTGCCGGTTCCGGTGATGGCCTGTGACGAAGGGTCGCTGAACTTTACCGTACTGCTGGCATTTCCGGCCAGGGTCCCGCTGTTGTGCAAGGCTCCACCAACGGTAAGGTAACTCGCCGAAGCGAGGCTAAGCGTGGCTCCGCTTTCAATTTTAAGGTTGGAAACTGAGGTTGGATAGGTAGCATTTTCGCTGGTAAGCGTAATTGTTCCGCCCGAAATTACCCAGCTGCTCCCGCTTTCGCTTACAATACGGGCATTGCTGTTGTAAATACCCTGTGCCTGAGAAGCAAACGATATCAGGATGGCTGTGATGATTAAGACTATTTTTTTCATATCGTTTAAATTTATTTGATTTACTATTTTTCTGCAGGGTTCACCGTTTTTTTAGTAGTGGGCTGAGGAGTTGATTTGTTGTTCATTGCGTTTAATTTATTTTTGGACAGTGGTACTTCCAAAAACAGCTTTCTTCAGATTCTCTACTTCTGCTTTCAGTTGTCCAAAATAATTTACCTGCGATTTCAAATTGGTATTTTCTGTCTCAAGTTTTTCAACTTTAGCATTGAGTTCTTTTATCGCTTCTACTAATACAGAAGTCATAGCAGCATAATTAACCGATTTGTAACCATCGGAACCTGTGTTAACTGCCAATGGAAATTCTTTTTCTAAATCCTGTGCAATAAAACCAAAAGATGCTTGATTATTTACCTTGAGATTGAAAGTTACACCTTGCATTTGTAATACTTTTTCTAATATATTTCTCATTGGCACTATATTGTTTTTCAGACGTAAATCAGAGTAACTATGAATACCTGTACCATCAACATACGCACCTGTATTAGCTGCACCTACTAATAATTTAATTCCGCCAACACTTGACAGAATAGCCTCTGCTGTAGAACCAAGGTTTACCCAACTAATAGAATACCTTGGAAGATTGCCATTAAATGTTCCGTTGTTATATGCAAAAACATCACCTGAACCACTGGCTCCAACAAAAGATGAGTTATTTGGAATACGAATATTCCCATTTATATCTAATTTTTCGGCCGGTGAAGTTGTTCCGATGCCTACGTTGCCACCACCGGGATTAATTGCTAAGTTGGCCCAGGTATCTAAGGCAGCATTGTGTGCTCCCAAATATGCTTTATTGTTATATTGCCCAAGTACAACTGCATTACTTGATCCTCCAAATGCACCCATTCCGGCCCAATTTGCCCCAGTTTCGGTGCCATAAACCTGTAATTTACTTAAGGGTGTAGTTGTTCCGATACCGACGTTGCCGGTTGTTGAAGCGACCGTCATCCTGACAGCCGAAGCAACGTTATCATATACATAAAAATTGTTGGCTATTGATCCTGTGTTGGCACTACCGTACACACCCAGAGAATAATTTCCGAGTCCATTTGAGTTAGATAATCCAATAGTTGCTCCGTCTGCGGTTGTTCCACCCTTAACCGTCATTCCGCCCCATTCCGTTGTAGTCAAAACCGATAACTTAGTCTCAGGTGTAGTCGTTCCAATACCCACATTGCCATTCAATACAGTATATCCCGTTCCGCTTGGGGTAAGCATTACATTTTGGTTGGAGCCACCTGCGGCAAAGGTTAAAGCTGTTGTTCCGGTGATTGAACCGTTAGTGGTGCCGGTGCCTCCGTTGGCCATAGCCAGGGTGCCACCTAATGTTATGGTGCCGCTGCCGGTAACGGGTCCTCCACTGGTAGTCAGTCCGGTAGTACCACCCGAAAGAGCCACGCTGCTTACAGAACCTGTACTCGCTGTGGAAGGAGCCCATTGCGAACCATTCCAAGCCAGCACTTTGCCTGTTGCATTGCCAGTCAGGCTTACATCGGTTAAATCACCGCTGCTAAGTGTTACCGCCCCAATTTTTCCGGCTACGCTGCTTACTTCGGCGCTGTTGGTTATCTTTTGCCATACCGTGCCGCTCGATATCATCCAGTCGCCCGATGAAAAGGATATTGAAGTACCGCCTGATACACCATTTTCAGGAATACTGGCACTATTCGCCACAATGTAATAATTGCCTGAAGTTAATGGCGTAATCAATTGTCCATTTGTTAAACTAATACTGCCCAGGTAAGTAAGCCCGGAAACGGTCAGCATCGATGCGGGTATTTTTCCCGACCCATCGAGTACAGGCACATTGCCCGAAGCAGTTCCGGTAGTGGCAACAGCCCCAGTTCCCAAGCCTAAGTTGGTGCGGGCATCGGCAGCCGTAGCCGCATTGGTTCCGCCATTGGCTATGGGTAAAATGCCGCTTACTTCGCCTGTAAGACTTACCGCAGCGCCATTGCCCGCCGCAGTGATGCGTCCCTGTGCATCCACGGTGATGGTAGCACGGGTGTAGCTTCCGGCGGTAACGGTGGTATTGGCCAGCGAAATGGTTCCGGTGGTGGTAACAGGTCCGCCTTCGAGGCCGGTGCCTGTGGCTACGCTTGTAACAGAACCGCTTCCGGAGCCGCTACCCACTATGGTCCATGCCGAGCCATTCCAATAGTAAAACCCGGAAGTGCCATCGGTTTGGTAAACCAATAAGCCTGTGGCAGCAGGGTCGATGGCTGTACGCTGAGCTTCGGACATGCGTGGCGCCAGAAAGCCTTTGGTGGTTGAACTCACATCGAGCATAGCCGATGCAGCTGGCGTTGAGCCATCGGAGTTGATACCAACACTTTGGGCGTTTGCTATTGCTGCCAGGGAAAAAATGATGGCTGCGAAAAGAAGTGCTTTGAGAGTATTCATTTTGCTTATTTACTAAATTTTAGATCGTTCTGTATGAAACCCGATTTTTAAAAATTCCGGATTGCCCGGCAAGGTCCCATCGAACCTTTTCCAAATATCTGTGTTTGACCAGCATTGTAGCCGCCTGTCGACGTAAACCAAATTCCCCATGCCGTACTATTATCGTTCTCAGTAGAACTCTGATAGCCAGGGTATGTCATTCCGAAAATTGTTTTGTTTAAGTAAATTTGGTATAATTCATCTTTGCTTGGCAAATACCAGTCGCTATATCCACCTTCAACAAGATTATAACAAAGAAGTGCTCCTGAGGTTGGGAAAGAGTCGCCTCCTGTATTGGTATTAACAATTGTAGTCGTATTGTTTAACCCTGTGCCAATAGCAGTTCCGGTTGCACCTGTTGTTATGTTAGTCCAGCCCCATCCTGAACCCATGTCAGTACTGCTAACGACTAATCCATGCTGATTTGGGTAAGTACCTGTCAAATAAAATATTTTTCCACCCTGATAGGTATCGCCTATAGCAAGCGGGCAGGCCGAGGTTGTTTGCGCAAGTGTTGTGTATGCCGAAAAGCAACCCGAAGCATTGTATGCCCATACATAGCGGGTATAGCCTGTATTGCAGCTTAAACCTTCGGTTTTAGTTGTAGCAGTTCCCATATCTGTTGCATTCGCATAAACATTGGTGGTTCCCCATTTATAACCAGTTGCACCTGAAGCGGTGTTCCAGTTCCAGACAACCTGGTTATACGCTGCGGTATGCGAAGCTGCAGTGGGTTGAGCAGGCAGGCCACTCAGGGTAATAGCAAAGGTTTGTGCAGTTCCGGTTCCGCAGCTGTTAGCTGGTGTAACGCTCAATGTGCCCGAAGTGGCCGAAGCTGAGAGGTTAGCTGTAATAGCGTTGGTTCCCGAACCGGAGGCTAAGGTTAATCCTGTTCCCGAATACGTCCAGGTGTATGTAATGCCACTCACATTGGTAACCGAATATGCCACGCCACTGGCTCCCTGGCAAACGGCAGCTGTTCCTGTAATGGCACTCGGTTGAGCCGGCAAAGCATTGGTGGTGAGCGAAATCGTGTTCGAGTTACCGCTCACGCAGGCTGTTGCTGCACGTACCCGATAATAATAGGTGGTTCCGGCGGTGAGTCCCGACACATCATAGGAAGTGGTATTGCCTATGTTCAGGTTCAGATAAGCCGGGACCATTGCCGTAAAACCGGAATTGGTGGCTACATCCAAAAAATAGGAGCTTGCTCCTGATGATGAGCTCCAATTGGCAGTGAACGCCGTGCAGCCAATACCCGAAGCCGAACTGGCTG
>JBAXPV010000043.1:0-31242 GCA_037132075.1 Bacteroidota bacterium | reverse complement strand
ACCGGTACACCGGTACACCGGTACACCGGTACACCGGTACACCGGTACACCGGTACACCGGTAAATCGGTACACCGATACATTGCTATAATGGCCACATCATTTAATATCAAAACTCAACATCTTCCTTTCCCCAATCCATCCCTCCAGATGATCGTTGATTTTAACAGGTCCAACACCAGCCGGAGTACCGGTATAGATGAGGTCACCGGTTTTTAAGGTAAGAAACTGAGAAACATGTGATATCAGTCGGTCAATTTTAAAGATCATGTCGGCAGTGTTTCCTTTTTGGACCGTTTTCCCGTTGATGTCAAGTCGTAGTTCCAGGTTTTGCGGATCCCCGATTTCTGCCAGGCTCAGAAACTTGCTGATGGGAGCAGCGCCATCAAAAGCTTTTGCGATTTCCCAGGGGTGGCCTTTGTCTTTACATACTTGCTGAAGGTCGCGGGCAGTGAAGTCGATGCCCAGGCAAACGGCATCATAATAGGTATGGGCGAATTTTTCCCGGATCGCTTTGCCAACCTTACAGATTCTTACAACCAGCTCAGTTTCATAATGAATATCCTTTGAGAAATCCGGATAGAAAAATGGCGCATTGTTCCTGAGGAGGGCACTGTCGGGCTTCATAAAAAACATCGGTTCTTTTGGAAGCGGGTTGTTGAGTTCTTTGGCGTGGTCGACATAGTTGCGGCCGATGCAGATGATTTTCATTTTTAGGCTATTAGGCTGAGGGCTATTAGGCTGAGGGCAATTAGGCTGAAGTCATCCTGAGCGGAGTCGAAGGATGGCGTGCTAACTGTCAAAACTATCGTAAAAGTAGAAATAAATTCAAACCAAAGACGCCAGTGTCGTATTCGCCAGCTTTTGAAATGTATAGTCCCGGATGTCCTTGAAAGTGTGACGGATGCTGCAAGTAGCCTCATCTTTACAGTGTTCGCAGGGCTGATAATATTTCTCAGAAGTGCAAGCCAGCAAAGCAATGGTGCCTTCAAAAAGTCGGATAATCTCGAGCAGACTGACTTTTTCAGGTGACTTGATCAGGAAATAACCACCCTTTTTTCCCAATTTGCTCCCCAGGTATCCGCTCTTCTTTAATTCCAATAAAATTGACTCAAGAAAGCGCTTCGGGATTTTTTCACTTTCTGCGATGTCGTTGATTGATATCGTTTCTTTTCCATATTCCCTCGCTAACCTCGTAAGTGCTAACATAGAATATCTTGTTTTCTGTGTCAGCATCATTATCCTATTTTACTAATATGTTTCAGCTTATCGATGTCCTTGATCTCCAATGCCTTTCCATTCATCTCAATAATTTTCTCAGCTTGCCATTTTGACAAAGTCATAATAACATTTTCTGAGGAGCAGCAGGCAAATTCTGACAGTTCTTTACGGGTGAGCGATAAATGAAAAGTATTGGAGTAATAAACATTCTCCGACAAGTAAAGGATGATGTCAGCAATCCTGCCTTCTTTCTGCTTATTAGCCAGGCTGACAAAATTTAAAATAGATTTTTTAAACATATCTGATGCGATCTGGAACAGTGCCACAGCAAATTTCCCGTTGCTGGTTAACAGGTACAGCAGAACATTAGAGTCGATCAGGATTACTTCACAATCTTCCACTGCAATAATGGAAAACAGGTTGTTGTCTTTGTAAAAGAGGTTGGCACCTCCAAGAATCTTAGGCGCAGCTACCAGTGAAAGGATGGTATTCTTACCCCATTCATTTTCAAAATTGAATTTTACAATACCCTTTTGAAGAAAAGCAATATGCGTGGGTTGGTTCCCTTGCTTTAATATGGTCTCTCCTTTTTTAAATTTCAAATTGACCGAAGTCTTTTCTATCCGTTCAAATTCTTTTTCAGAGATGAACTGCAAAGAGATCTTTCTTAAAAAGCTGCTGTAGGGAGAATTTTTCTCTATTTCCATAAAAATCAATGCTATATGACAGAAATCTCTATTATTATACTACAAAGTATTAAACATTAGATCTTCAACCATCAAAACTTCAATGCCAATATACACTAAGTCAATAGACATTGTAGATAATTTTGAATCTGATAGTTTACTTAAAAATAAAGGTCATGGAAATAAATAAAATAACAATTATTGGCGGTATCGGGAAAGACGGTAAGACTGAAAAAGTTGAGCGTTTTGATCTGAAAATGGGGGATATCATCAGTATTGTCGGGCCAACAAGATGCGGTAAGACAACATTGATCAATGATATTGAATTGTTTGCAAACCTTAACACACCGTCTGAAAGGATTGTATTGATCAATGACAAGCCAATTCCCCGATTATTCTGCTTGATGAAATTGAGAATGCCGGGATACACAGGACGAAAGCCTTGAAACTTCTGAAAAAATATGATAAGATTTTCGTATTTGTCACCCATGACCCAAGGATTGCTTTGTTATCAGACTTCAGGATCATCATGAAAAATGGTGCTATGGTAAAACTGATACGGACGAATTCAGAAGAAAAAGTCGCAGCGATAGGGCTCAAGAAAATTGACGATGTGATGCTTGAATTCAGAAAACGAATCAGGGCAGGAGAAGAAATAACGGATCAGGTTTTTACTGAGCAGATTGAAGATCTGGCTGCCAGTTATCAAATATATTTAAAAAGAAAAAGCGCATGAAACTAATCATCTTTGCAGGACCGCCAACTTGTGGCAAAACAACAGTAATAAAGCAGGTAATACGCAGGATCCTGAAAAAGGGACTGAAACCTGCCTATCTGAAAATTGACGTGCTGTATGCTGATGAGGATGTGCAGTTTAACCGTGAATTGGTATTCCCACTAAAAAAATATACTCAGGGGAGCTCTGTCCTGACCACTGCAACGTAGTTGTATTGGATGAGGTCGTTGAATGGGCTGAAGAGCAAGGGGCTGAATATCTGTTCGTTGAGACGGCAGGGCTTTGTTTGCGCTGTTCGCCCTATGTTGAAAATTCACTGGGTATTGTGGTACTTGAAGCCACCAGCGGGATGAACCTGCCCCGCAAAATCGGGCCCATGCTTACGCTTGCTGATATCAGTGTTATTACCAAAATTGATTTGGTTTCACAGGCTGAGCGTGAAGTATTCAGATATCGTATCCTTGAAGCCGCAAAAGAAATCAAAGTCGTTGAAAGTAATGCCTTGTATGGTATCGGTATTGACCCGATTGTCAGGTCTGAGAAATGACCTGGTAACTTCTTTGCAAACGAGTTTTATGGGTTTTTATGTCAATGGAAGTATGACACAGCGGTTGCCCAATAATTTGAATTTTGGGATCAGTGGTTTGGAGGGCGAGACGATACGACTCCTGTTAAGACTTGATGAGAAAGGCATCGCTGTGTCAGCCGGGTCAGCATGTTCCAATAATGATACGACAAAAAGTGCATCCCATGTTTTACAGGCTTTGGGCCGTGACCCATTTGAGGCGAGAGGCGCTATCAGGATAAGCCTGGGAAGATTTAATACGAATGATGATCTGCATTTTTTTCTTAAAATATTACGCGAAGAAATACTCCGCTTAAAACCAATTTTTACATAAATAAATCAATGGAAACTATGACAACAACATTGGAAGTGCAATCTAAAACGATGGAATTGCTTCCTAAATTAGATTGTGGTGCATGCGGTTACAAAACGTGCATCGACTTTGCCATCAGTATTGACAATGGCAAAGATATCCTGGATAAGTGCATTCATGTTGCTGATAAAGTGGCAAGTAAGGCAGAAGCTAAGGATTGCTTTATTTGTGCCAAACAAGGATCCGGAATGGGTGACAAACTGGGCTGGAAGGATAATCTGAAAAGAGATTTTGATTTTATTCTGGATTGTTTTCCAAATGAACCGGGTCCCAAAGAAACTATTTTGCCCTACAATCCGACCCTGGTAACGAAACTCCCCGACGGAAGCTTTAAAGTCAGAATTGAAGGCCTCCTGATCGGATAACCAACATCCTTCGACTCCGCTCAGGATGACTTTAGCCTAACAGCCTTCAGCCCTCAGCCTAACAGACTATTTCTGATTAAAGTTCCTCAGCTTAATTGCTGTAATAACCTTCTTCGTATACAGCGGAAAATCCGCCTTCATCATCCAGTCATAATAGGAGGGCTCCCTACTAAAGACAGATTCGACAGTCATTCCTTTGTACTTCCCGAAATTAAATATCTCCTGGTTTTTGTCATTGAAAATCAGTTGTCCGGCAAGATCAGCTGAGCGATTGTGATAGGAAAAATCATGCAAAGCCTGCATGTCATTGTGAATAGGAATCTGTTTGCTTCCGAATTTATCTTCATATTCAACGCCGACATAACGATCGAGCTGAGATTTAAGAATTTCATAAGTTGCAAGGGTGTCCGCTTCAGCACTGTGAGCGCCATCTAATTCCTGATTACAGTAAAAACGATAGGCAGCTTTCAGGTTTCTTTGTTCCATTTTATGGAAGATGTTGAGCACATCAACAAAACGTTTTCCCTTCAAATCGAAATCGACTTCAGCCCGCAAGAATTCTTCTGCAATAAATGGAATATCGAATTTAATATTGTTAAAGCCTCCAAGGTCGCATCCGGCAAGGAACTGACTGACTTCATGCGCCACGGATTTAAATGATGGCATATCTTTAACATCCTCATCAGTAATGTGATGTATTGCTGTTGCTTCTTTAGGGATGGGCATGCCGGGATTGATCCGTTGCGTCCATACCTTCTGAGTTCCATCCGGGTTGATCCGTAGAAAACAAAATTCAACAATGCGATCGTTAACGAAATTGATCCCAGTGGTTTCGAGGTCAAAGAATATTATAGGCTTATCAAGTTTCAGTTCCATTCAGCGTATATTGGATGTCAGATGTTTTGTAAGATGTCGAAGTTTTCCAGCAATTCTTTCATGCGGTATATGAATTTTCCGCCCATGGCACCATCGATAACTCTATGGTCATAGGATAATGACAAGTACATCATCTGGCGAATACCGATGGTATCTCCTTCTTCTGTTTCAATCACAACGGGTCTTTTCGTGATAGCGCCAACTGCGACTATCGCCAGTTGAGGCTGGTTGATGATTGGGGTGCCGAAGACCGTGCCAAAAGAACCCAGGTTGGTGAGTGTAATTGTGCCGCCGGAAATATCATCAGGTTGTAATTTGTTGTTTCGTGCCTTGTCGGCGATCTCATTGACATCTTTTACGATGCCCAATAAACTCTTTTGGTCTGCATTTCGGATGACAGGAACAATCAGGTTTCCTGTTGGTAGGGCAACTGCCATGCCGATATTGACATTTTTCTTCAGGATGATTTTATTGCCATCAACCGAAGCGTTCGTCATAGGGAATTCCTTGATGGTTCGTGCAATGGCATCGATAAATATATGTGTGAATGTTAGTTTCTCATTCTCACGTTTCAAAAGGCTGTCTTTTACTTTGTCTCTCCATTTTACGATACGCGTCATATCCACTTCCACAAACGAGGTGACATGGGGAGAGGTAGCGACAGATGCAACCATGTGATCTGCAATGATTTTGCGCATTCTGTCCATTTCGATGATGCGATCTCCGGCGGCGGGAATGGAGGCGACTGGGCGACTGGGCGACAGGGCGACCTTGTCATCCTGAGCGGAGTCGAAGGATGGCGACTTAGCGACTGGGCGACTGGGCGAAGATAGGAACGCAAGCAGGTCTTCTTTGTTGAGACGGCCGTCTTTGCCACTTCCGGGTAAGGAATCCAGTTCTTGAATTGAAATATTTTCTTTTTTTGCAATGCTACGGATCAGGGGGGAATAAAAGCGCTTTGATTCGTAATTTTTTGTTTCAATTGGTTCAGCAACTGATTTTTTGGCTTCAACGGTATCAGCAGCTTTAGCAGCAGGAGCTATCGAAGTAGCAATTGTTGAGTCGGAATCTGAGCCAGCAGCGCCTCCTTCTAAATCAATGATAGCAATAATAGCACCAACGGGAACAACATCCCCTTCCTGAAACAGGAGTTTGGTCAATGTCCCTTCTACCGGTGAAGGAATTTCAGAATCTACTTTGTCCGTGGCAATTTCAACAATAGGATCATCCTCATTGATCTGCTCACCCTCTTTTTTGAGCCAGCGGATAATAGTGGCTTCTATGATACTTTCGCCCAATTTGGGCATGACAATTTCAAATTTTGCCATGAATATATTGATTTAGTGACTGATACAATTTTTTGCAAAGGTAGTGAAAAGAGGCTTATCGACCCAGTTCGCGGAAACCTTTTCTAAAGATATAAAAATCATTGCTGATTTTATAATCTCGTGAATACAACAGATTGAGCTTGTCTATTGTTTCGCTGTTGATATTTTTTCCAGGGAAGGCATCAAGTGGGTTTAGCACTCCTTTGCGAAGATTTGGCAATTTTAAAGGGTCCTCAGTATCCCCAAGATAAAAACCTACCCATGATCTCCGCTGGAATAATGTGAGTATTATATTCTTAAATAAGCCGAGTGGATTTTTGATAAACAATATTAGTAAAGGCGAGAAGGCCAGGAGTATGACACTGAGAATCAGGTCCATCAGTAGCTTTTTTCGTCGGTTTTCTATTCTGTTGATAGAGTCGATATCCACAATATAAAGATCTCCGGCAGTATTGATACTCTTACTGCCGATGATTGACAGGCTTTCAGGCGGAGCAATTTTGAGTTCAACCCGCAGATCCTGAAGTTCAGACATTTTGTCGATGATTAGCCGAGCCGGGATATCTTTTCCACAAAAAATAACTTCGTCGATCCTGTATATTTCGATAATCTCATGGATTTGATGGACTTGTCCAATAAAGCCTTCTTCAAGGTTCACCTTGGCGTCAGGGGAGACTAAGCCGATAAATCCTGTTCCAGGCATCGCGTTTCTAACCAGACTGGCAACCCGGCCAGCTTCATCTTTTTCCCCGATGATAATAATCCTTCTGTTTAGACCGCTGTCGAGACGCAAACTTGTAATCTTTAAACCATGATATAGGAATAAGCGAAGAGAAGGAGCCACAAGTAGGCACCATGCAAAACCAAATAAAATCAAAGCCCGTGAAAACCGCAGCGTTTCTGGCAATAAAGAGTATAACACCAGTATAATCAGTGTTCCCAGCGAAAGACCTTTGATGATTTTTCCTATACTTACCGGTTTGTCATAGCCTCCTGTGATCCAAACTGTGAAAATCCAGAAAAAGATGAAGGCAGGTACTTCCGCAAAAAGAAACAACGACGGATAACTACCTCCGGCACCAAAAATCTGGATCTCCCAAATTTCTTTCATTAAAAAAATTCCGGCAAAAAATATCGTAGCATCCAGAAGTGGTAGCAATAAATGATCGAGCATTCTTGAAACTACGGCTACAAAAGCTCTCAGGTAAATTGCCATATGGATCATCAATGAAAAGACCCATGCATGCTGTTGCGAAAAATGCTTTTGCGCAAAAATAATCATGGCACGGTAGAAGACGAAAACGTAGTTTATGCTACTTTTCTTCGTGCTTTCCCCTTTGTAATGGACAATACGGGTTTCTGAAAAGTAATAGTTTTTAAACCCGGCCTTGAGGATTCTGTAACTGAGGTCGATGTCCTCCCCATACATAAAAAAGGTTTCATCAAGGAGTCCTGTTTGTTCCAAAGCTGACTTTCTTAACATCATAAAAGCACCGGCCAGGATCTCAACTTCATGGGTTTCATTGTCGTTTAGATATCCCAGGTGGTATTTGCCAAAAGTT
Source organism: Bacteroidota bacterium (assembly GCA_037132075.1). Classification (GTDB taxonomy): domain Bacteria; phylum Bacteroidota; class Bacteroidia; order Bacteroidales; family CAIXZF01; genus JBAXPV01. The sequence goes on along the minus strand of JBAXPV010000043.1, from coordinate 23,531 downwards.
TTTGACTTGGGGAAAAGTGCTGAAAGTCCGAATATCTTGTAAAATGCAACCAGAGGTGTTGGTAGTCCACGTTTGGATTCAGGTAAAAAACGCCCTTTCCCGTCAATCATCTTAACCCCCAGAGCACCTGCCTCCGCGTGTGTGTCCATGAAGTCAATGGTACGGTTAAAAGTATCTTGCTCAACAATAGTATCCGGGTTAAGCAAAAGCACATATTCCCCTTGTGAACGCTTTATCGCCAGGTTGTTTGCCCTGGAAAAACCCATGTTTTCAGCGTTCTCAATCAGAACGACCCCTGGGAATTTTTCCTTTACCATGGCACAGGAGCCATCAACTGAGTTGTTATCAACCACAAAAACCTCAGAAGGAATATCCTGGCAAGCCTTCATTACTGAATGAAGACACTGCTCCAGGAAATACCTGACGTTATAGTTGACAATGATGATACTGAGCTTCATGGTGTTAAAATGCGAATTTACTGCAAATATAAGGCTGCTGACCGTAATACAAAGAAATGCGTAATTTTGAGCAATGAAAGCCCTTGAAAAAACATTGATTTTATTTCTATGCCTGGCATGTTTTTGCGGATGCAAAGCGCCTAATGGTAAAAACAATACAAAAAGTGTTACGGTAAGCATTCTTCCGTTGAAGTATTTCGTTGAGAAGATTGGGGGGAAGGACTTCGTTGTCAATGTACTCGTCCCACCTGGTGCCGGCCCTGAAACCTGGGAGCCTTCACCCAAGGACATGGCCAGTCTCACGAATTCAAATTTTTTCATGTATACCGGCTACCTTGAATTCGAGGTCGTACTCACTCATAAACTTGCAGGCAAGGGACCCGTATTTGTTGATCTTTCAAAAGGTGTAAACCTGATCAAGAGTCCACAGGAGCATCATGGCGGTCACGTGCATATGCAAGGAATAGACCCTCATTATTGGCTGTCCCCAGTTGAAGCCCGAGTCATTGCACTTCATGTTTATGAATCGCTTCGCAGTTTTTCTCCTGAGAAAAAGGAAATCTATGCAGCGAATTATCACAATTGCCTGAAAGAGATCGACAGTCTCGATCATTATATCCATTTGAGACTGGATCAAAAAAAACAACGATATTTCGTCATGTATCACCCTGGATTGTCATACTTTGCAAGGGATTACAAGCTTGTGCAGCTTTCCCTTGAATCAGAAGGAAAGCAGCCTTCGACAGTTCATATGCGGGAGCTAATTGATAAGTCACGGAAAAATAATATTAATGCGGTTTTTATACAGCAACAGTTTGACAAACAAATAACTGAGTCTTTTGCCAGGGAGCTTGGCGCCGAACTCATTCCCATTGACAATCTTTCTCCTGACTGGTTAAATAATATGTACAAAATGACGAACTTAATTGATAAGTCTTTACATGAATAAGATATTATCTTTGGAATCAGTCAGTGCCGGATACGCCGATGAGATCGTTCTAAAAGATGTCACACTGGATATTTTATCTCATGACTTCGTTGGCATCATTGGGCCAAATGGTGGTGGAAAAACCACTTTGCTTAAGGTTATGATGGGGCTGATAAAACCTGTTAAAGGAAGTGTTAATTTCCCAGGGGCTGCGCGCCAGGGACTCAGGAATCTATTCGGTTATTTGCCGCAACTCAGCAAAAGTGATAATAAATTCCCGATCACAGTTTCGGAAGTTGTTCTCTCGGGGCTTACGAAAGAAGATAGCTGGATCAATATTCCATCCAGGAAAGAAAAAGAGATCGCTATTGCGATGATGGAGAAGACAGGCATTTATCACCTGAAGGATAAGGTGATTGGTGAATTATCAGGTGGCCAAATGCAGCGGGCATTCCTGGCCAGGGCAATCATTTCATCACCTTACCTCCTGGTTTTGGATGAGCCAAATACGTATGTCGACAGTAACTTTGAAAAAGATCTTTACGAATTGCTGCTGGAATTTAACAAAGAGATGGCGATTATTGTTGTATCTCATGATCTTGGCATGGTTTCATCCTATGTAAAGACGATAGCCTGTGTCAATCGCGGCCTTCACTATCATCATTCTAATATAATTACTGAGGAACTGATGAATGCCTACAATTGCCCGATAGACCTCATTGCCCATGGCGAATTGCCACATCGAATTCTGAAAGAACACAGCCACCATGATCACGACCATCACTGAGCTTTTTTGCTATGACTTTTTTAGAAATGCGATCCTGGCGGCGATCCTGAGTAGCATTGTCTGCGGAATTATTGGCACCTATATCGTTGCTAAAAGATTGGTTTTTATCAGCGGTGGCATTACCCATGCATCTTTTGGAGGAATCGGGATGGCTTATTTCCTGGGCTTTGACCCAATCATCGGTGCCGCAATTTTTGCCTTGTTGTCGGCTTTTGGGATTGAATTTCTTTCCGGCAGAATCGAGATCAGGCAGGATTCCGCGATCGGCGTATTCTGGTCGCTGGGCATGGCAGTGGGTATTATTTTCATTTATCTCTCTGCAGGTTATTCTCCAAACCTCATGAGCTATCTTTTTGGTAGCATTCTTACCGTTAACTCCCTGGATTTGTGGTTGATGTTACTTCTGGCAGCTGTTGTCGGTTTGTTTTTTCTTTTATTCTTCAGGACAATATTATATGTAGCATATGATGAGGAATATGCGCGCACAAAACGATTACCGGTGACCTTTTTAAATTACCTCATGCTAAGTCTTGTGGCTTTGACAATTGTGTTAAACATCCGCACTGTTGGGGTGATTCTTGTCATCTCATTCTTGACATTACCTCAGATCACGGCCAATACATTTACACAGAATTTTCGCAAACTCATTTTTTATTCAATTCTCGTTGCCATCCTTGGTTCTGTGGGTGGCCTAATTGTTTCGTACTACTTAAATCTGCCATCCGGGCCTGTGATTATTTGCTGTTTTGTGGGAATCTTTGCTGTGGCCAGGTTTTTGCAGTGGTTTATGGTACATTTGCGTGTCAATAAAATCAATAAAGTCAATATTTTCTGAGGATGAAGTCATTCAAACTAATTGTTCTACTGCTAATTAGTCCGTTATTTTTGCTGGGACAGGTTTTTCCTGCCTACTATTGGGTTCATTTTAAAAATAAAAATAATTCCAGCTATTCAATCAGCAACCCGTCTGCCTATTTGTCGGCCAGGGCCATTACCCGAAGGAGCCAGCAAGGAATCGCAATTGATTCCACTGATTTACCCCTTAATGCGATATATGTCAATGCTGTTCTTGCTACTGGTGCCGTTTTGCACTCAAGCTCTAAATGGTTGAACTCTATTACTGTTAATGTATCCTCAGATTCAGTTCTACAGCAGATTCAGGCACTTGCCTGTGTTGCCGGAACAGATTATACCAAGCCTGGGGCCATCCCGCCAATGAGAATGTCTGCTGACAAAGGAAAATGGAATTTTCCTACGTTTGGCTCCCCTGTGGTCACTGAGCATACCGGCGGGTTGGAACATCATCCAAAATCATCTCAGAGCGTTAACTATGGCCAGGCATACAATCAGGTTCACCAGATTAACCTTGATGCCTTACACGATATTGGATTGAAAGGAGATGGAGTCATTATTGCGGTGCTTGATGGCGGTTTCCTTCATGCGGATACGATTGCAGCATTAGACAGTCTTTGGCTGAACAACCAAATTATTGCTTCAAAGGATTTTGTGGCTCCGCAACATCCAAATATCTATGGTTCAGCCTCTCACGGTACAATGGTCCTTTCAATTATGGGGGCTAATCTGCCTGGGCAGATGGTTGGAACAGCTCCAAGAGCGAAATATATACTGCTACGGTCAGAAGATGTTGATACTGAATTTAAAATCGAAGAAGATAATTGGGCCAGCGCTGCGGAATACGCCGACAGTGCCGGCGTTGATGTGATCAATTCTTCCTTGGGTTACAGTGTCTATAATGATCCAATTATGGATCATCCCTACGCCGACATGAACGGGAACACTGCCAGATGTACCATCGCCGCAGATTTTGCCGCACAAAAGGGAATCGTAGTCTGTATAAGCGCTGGGAATTCAGGCGGTTCAGCTTGGCAGTATGTGAGTTCTCCGGCGGATGGTGACAGTGTTTTTACTATTGGTGCTGTTGATGACCTCGGAATTTATGCATCATTTTCTTCTACAGGCCCAACTGCTGATGGTCGCCTGAAACCCAATGTTTGTGCGCAAGGGCAGGGGACTATTGTTGCCTCTCCCTACGGAATGATTTACCCCGGCAATGGGACCTCTTTCTCATCTCCTGTAATTGCGGGTGCCACTGCTTGTCTGCGCCAGGCATTCCCGTCTATGCCAAATATGCAACTTATTAAAGCCATTGAGCAAAGTGCAGATCACTATAACAACCCCGACAGTTTATATGGATATGGGATTCCCAATTTTGCTATTGCCAATCTAATTCTGGAGGCAAGTATTCCTCCAAACCTTGATGCAGGTCTTGAACCCAGAATTATTCCAAATCCTGCAACTGACATAGTTAAAATTTCATTCTCAAGTTCAGACACTCAGGATGTTGTTATCACAATGCTCGATTTGCAAGGCAAGCAGGTAATGGATACTCAGGTATTTCCTTCTATTAGTGGTGCTCAGGATATTAATCTGCAACTACCTGTTGATCTGACACATGGCCTTTATTTCCTAAGAATTAGTACAGCAAAAAAGACCTTTCTTAAAAAGCTTGTGAAAATCTAATCATTCACGAATGCCATTTTTGAAAAAAAATGGCATATTGCTTTTATTATCAGCATTTTTCATACCTTTGCAGCCCCAATTTTGGGCAGAAAACGCTTTATTGTTTAACCCGGTTCCTGCAAACGGAACCACAAAGCTCTTTTAATGAGTAATTCAGATAATCTAAACGAGCCGGAAAACACACTCGAGAACCCGGCAGAATTGGCAGCGGAGACCGCAGCCGAAACACCCACATCATCAGAAAATACAGAAGAGATTCATGCTTTTGAAGTAATCGATGAAGGCGACGACACCCCTGTTGCAGAAGTTGTTGAAGAGACAACTCCTATTGTCGAAGAAGAAGCAGCTCCTGAAGTTGTCGAAGAAGAAGCAGCTCCTGTTGCTGCTGAAGAAGTAGCAGCTCCTGTTGTTGCTGAAGAAGTAGCAGCGCCCAAAAGAGGTCCTGTTTCTTTTAAAAATGATTATGAAACCATCGATCGTGATACTTTCGATTGGGATTCAATCGGGAAAAAACACCAGTCTTATTCCGACAAAGAAAAAGAAAAACTGGAAGAGGTTTATGAAAAAACACTCAGCTCTATCGTTGAGCATGAAGTGATTGACGGAACTGTAGTTGCCCGTAGTTCACGAGAAGTTGTGATTAACATTGGTTTTAAATCCGATGCTGTCGTTCCTGTTTCGGAATTTCGCTATAACCCGAATTTGAAAATCGGTGATACTGTCGAGGTATATGTTGAAAGTCAGGAAGATATCACGGGTCAGCTGATCTTATCTCACAAGAAAGCCCGGATCCTCCGTTCATGGGAGCGTATCAACCAGGCCTTTGAAACTCAGGAAATTATCAATGGTTATGTAAAATGTCGTACCAAAGGCGGGCTTATTGTCGACGTATTCGGCATTGAGGCATTCTTACCAGGTTCACAAATCGATGTGAAACCGATTCGCGACTATGATATTTATGTTGACAAAACCATGGAATTCAAAGTGGTTAAGATCAATCATGAATATAAAAATGTTGTTGTTTCTCACAAAGCCCTCATCGAGGAAGAACTGGAAGCCCAGAAAGCTGAAATCATCAGCCGTCTCGAAAAAGGTCAGGTTCTGGAAGGAACTGTCAAGAACATCACTTCATACGGTGTCTTTGTTGACCTCGGCGGTGTTGACGGTCTCATCCACATCACCGACCTTAGCTGGGGACGTATCAACCATCCTGAAGAACTCGTTCAGCTTGATGGCAAGATCAAAGTTGTTATCCTCGACTTCGATGAGAATAAAAAACGTATCGCACTTGGTCTGAAGCAATTGACACCTCACCCATGGGCTTCACTTGATGATAGCATCAAAGTTGGTGATAAAGTTAGTGGTAAAGTCGTCGTAATTGCCGATTATGGCGCTTTCGTCGAAATCGCAGCTGGCGTTGAAGGTCTTATCCACGTTTCTGAAATGTCATGGTCACAGCACTTACGTACTGCTCACGACTTCCTGAAAGTTGGTGACAACATCGAAGCTGTTGTTTTGACCCTTGATCGCGAGGAGCGCAAAATGTCATTGGGTATCAAACAATTGATACCGGATCCATGGACCAATATCGTTCAGAAATATCCAATCAAGTCAAAACACAATGCAGTAGTTAGGAATTTCACCAACTTCGGCATCTTTGTTGAACTGGAAGAAGGTGTTGACGGTCTGATCCATATCTCTGACTTAAGTTGGTCAAAAAAAATCAAACATCCTGCAGAATTTACCAAGATCGGGGAAAGCATCGAAGTTATCGTTCTCGATATTGATGTAGAAAACCGTCGTTTGAGCCTCGGCCACAAACAATTGGAAGAAAATCCATGGGATATCTTCGAATCTGTATTTGAAGTTGGCAGTGTTCATAAAGGAACAATCATCAGCCAAACCGATAAAGGTGTTGTTGTAACACTACCTTATGGTGTTGAGGGTTTTGCTCCTTCACGTCATCTTCAGAAAGAAGACAACAGCATGGCAAGAATCGACGAGAACCTTGACTTCAAGGTCATCGAATTCTCTAAGGAGAATAAGAAGATCATGCTTTCACACAGCAAGATTCACCAGGATCTCGCCAATGCTGAAAAGGTAAAAGAATCAAAACAGGCTGAGAAAGAAGATGCTGATACCAAGCGTGCTGTCAAAAAGCTGAAAGAAAGCAACGAAAAAACCACATTAGGTGATCTCGAGGCCCTTTCAAGTCTGAAGACCTCGATGGAAGAAAGCGAATTAAAAGCCTTCAAGAAGTCAGCTGCAAAGAAAGCTGAAGTTGCTAAAGCTAAGGCTGATGCCGAAGCTGGTGCAAGTCCTGAAGCTGCACCTGAAGTTGCAGCAGAAGCTGTTTCTGAAGAAGTTGCTGAGCCTGAAGTTGAAACTCCTGAGGCTGAAAAAGCTGAAGAATAGATTAAATTCTAAATAATATTAAAAGGGCGCTCAGTATTGGGCGCTCTTTTTTTTTGCCCCCAGCTTACCCTCTACAGATCGTGGAGGACTTAGGCTACGTTCAGGCATTAAAATGTTATTGATAAAATTGCTATCAGATCAAAAATCATTAGAATAAAATAAAAAAGCCACTCAAATCTGAGTGGCTTTCCTTAGCATCAATCGATGCGAATGGCTTTTTAACTGGTGTTGCCGGAGTTTTGGTTTCAGCAGCGTTTATTTATTTTTTAGCAGCTTTAGTTTCAGCCTTTACATCTGATTTTACAGCTTTTACTTCAGCTTTTACCACTTTTTGCTCACCTTTTACTTCAGCCTTTACCACTTTTTGCTCAGCTTTTACTTCAGCTTTTACTACTTTTTGTTCGTTCTTTACTTCAGTCTTGGCGGCTTTTGTATCAGCTTTTACTTGTTTTTCAGAAGCTTTGGTCTCTGTTTTAGCAGCTTTCTTGGTAGGGTCTGTTTTAGTTGTTTGGTTTTGAGCTAAAACCATGGTAGCACTGAAGCCCACCAATGCGATGATTGCAATTAACTTTTTCATTTATTATTTTGTTTAAGGGTTAGTATTTCCTGTTTTTAATTGAAAGAATTCATTTCAAATAGCAGGCCAGAAATGAAATATTTAACATTTTTTTTGAAATTTAATATGTTCTCATCTGTGATAATTGGGCAATTTGTATTTGTAATTATGCAAATATTCTTTCACCTTTGTTTGTTGTCAAAGCTGCAGCTAAACAGAGATTCATGAGAATAAGCAAACCCTTACTGGATCAAATCAGAAGTATGATCCAGACTCCTTTTTCGCCATTCTATCTGTATGACTCAGAAATGATTCGGGCTCAGTGCAAAGTTTTTCACGACATATCCTATCAAAACAAAGCCATTCATTTTGCTTCCATGGCCAATATTCATCACAGGTTCCTGGGCTTGGTCAGGTTAGAAGGAATCAATGTGTTTGTTAATTCAGTTGAGCATTTAAAAAAAGCACATGATGCTGGGTTTCGGAGACAAGAGATTATTTTCACGGCATCTGCACTTGACAGAGAAATCATGAAAGTTTTACATGAGGATAAGGTTTGTGTATATCTGGACTCCCTGGAGCAATTCCGTCAATGGCAAACTTTGTTTCCAGGTTCAAAAGTCGGGATTCGATGTAATATTGGTGAGATGGCAGAAGCTTTTCCAACCCATGCCGGCTATTTTATTGGAAGAGAAAGCCGCCTTGGGTTGTGTCTCGATGAAGTTCGTTCTCTGGCTGGGAATCCAATGATAAGTGGACTTCACTTGTATATTGGGACTGATATCTTTGATGTAAATTACTTTCTTCATTGTTATCGACAGTTATGTGAGCTGTCTTTAGTTTTTCCTGGTCTGGAAACCCTGAATTTTGGCGGAGGTTTTGGTGTAGCAGAAAGCGGGGACAGGCATTTTGATTTTCATTTTTATGGCCATCAATTGGGTGAACTGATGCGTGAAATGTCTATAAAGCATGGGAAATCAATCCGTTTGATCTTGGAGCCTGGAAGGATTATTGGGGGAGAAGCCGGGTATTTTGTATGCAGAGTAACAGATATTAAAGAGCGAAATGGCCAGTTTCTGCTTGGAGTAAATGCATCTTCAACCCAGTTTCCTAGGCCGTTGTTTTATCCTGAAATCGCTCGTCATCCCGTAATATTGATGCGGAACGGTGACATGCTTGAAATTACAGGCATGGCTTACCAGGCGTCCATATATGGATGTTCGACATATTCCAGGGATTTTCTTGCGAGAGAAGTCCGGATTCCGTTTCCGGCGATAGGGGATGTTGTGATCCTTGGCAATGCGGGTTCTTATTCCGCTTCATCCCATACTTCTTTCCTTGGTTTTCCACCAGCAGCGGAGGTTTTTATATGAATACGGTACTGCTTGAAGGGAAGTCCGGGTATAAGGTTTTCAGGGCGATAGGACGACAGGTTTATTGTGGAAATCCCTTTCACCGCGGGACAGAAGCAGGTGTTGAACGACTTGTACTGTCAGAGCAAACCGCTTTTTCCCGGCACGCCACGGTTATCATGTTTGCCATCCGCGATGGAAATAATCTTGTCGGCCGATTCGCTTTAATCCAGGATAAGTATCTTCCCGATTATGTGCAGGTGTCTTTTTTTGAGGCACAGGCAGGTTTAATAGATGTTTTTGGCTTGATACGGAAGGAAATTGCGCGGCATTTTCCTGCTTATGCTAAGGTGATCGTGGGATTGAATGGCCATTTGAATTATGGTGCTGGTTTTCTGTTGACACGATTTGAAGAAGCACCAGTTTTTGGCCTTCCCTATACCCAGCCTTACTATCCGGAATATTTCAGGGAGCTGACAGAAAAAAGAATGCATTCCTTTCGTTTTCCATTGGAGGGGTATGCTGCCTGGGCCAATACCTATGATGCAAAGCGATCAATGAAAGGCCTGAATGTTAGGTATATGCATAAGGCAAGCATACGCAAAGAGATCGCAATTTACACACAACTCAACAATGATGCCTTTCTAAACCATCCTTATTGGGCTAGACGAGAAGAAGCAGACGACTTTGAATTGTTTAGTCCTTTTCGCTTTTTCCTAAAGGATGAAAACCTTATTATTGCTGAAGATCAGGGAAAACCAGTTGGATTCTATTTATGGTATCCTGATTTTAATCAACTCATCACTACTAGGCGTGATTTTAATCCTTTGGATGTTATGAAATACAGACTTTTCAATCCAATCGACACCATCCGTTTTACTGAAATAGGTATTCTGCCTGAGTACCAAAATACGGCGGTAGGCTATGCACTGATTGATAAGGCATTACCGTCTATTCTCCAAGGTGGGTATACATATTGTGAAGGTGGGTTTATTTTTGAGGAGAACATTAGATCAATGGCTTTTGTCAAAGGGATTTTACGACGTTGTTTCGGCCAAAATCCTGAGCCTTACAGGACTTATGCCGTCTATGAAACCCATTTATGAGCATGAGGTTTGAAATCGTAAAGAGTACAAAAGAAATTCCATCTGATTGGGATATGCTTACTGAGTTCTATTTTCAAAAGATTGAATTTTTAAGACATATAGAAATTTATAACCCTTGTAATCAGCGTTATTATCTTTGTTATCAGGATAATATTCTTTTAGCAGCAGCAACCGTTTATACAATTCGACTTAATTTATTGACTTTTCTAAAGATCAAGAGTCCGATCAAGATGCATATTATTGGGGTACCCTGTTCAGTATCAAGCCAGGGAATTATTGGGGATTCAGATGGAATTATTGCGTTGAAGTCATACATCTTTCAAAGAGAAAAAGGCTTTGTTTTGGCATTAAATCTTCAGGTAAATACTGAAAACTGTAATCATGCCAGCGGAACGACTTTGCCAACTATCGTGATGCAAAACCGCTTTGAGTCCTGGGAAATTTATCTGTCGGCCTTACGTTCCGACTATCGCCGTAGATTGAATCATATTACTCACGCCGAAACAGGTTTGCAGATCAAAACTATGAAATGTAGTGAGTTCTCAGACGAAATGTATAAGCAATACCTTCAGGTTTTTCAACGAAGTAAAGCCAAATTGGAAAAACTCAGTTATGACTTTTTCAAGTACCTCCCGGAATCCTTCAAATTGAATGTCTGTCTTTTAAACAGTAACGTTCTTGGATGGAATATTACTATTTGTGAAGGTGATATCCATTATTTCTTCCTTGGAGGAATTGATTATCATTACAATAATGACAATTCGACCTACCTTCGCTTGTTGGCAAATATTGTGAAAGAGGGTATTGAAAATAAAGCAGCGTACATTGAGTTAGGACAAACAGCTGAAATTCCTAAAATGAGAATGGGTGGGGAAAGGATTGATTTAAAAATGGAAGCAAGGCATAGCAATTTAATTTTTAATCGCATTTTATATTACGGTAAGAAATTGCTGGAATATAACATTGATCTTCCGAGATTTAATGTTTTTAGGAGGTAGTCAGATGGGTTTCTATGTTTTTTTTATAGCTATGGAAAGAGCTTTTATTATGATAAAATCTACATTATGATTAGCCTAATCTCGCTTACGCATTATTACCAGAAGGCCCCAATGCTGGTAGTGTCAGGGAATTATTTTTTGTCAGTCAGATTTTAAATCAACATAGGATTGCCTTGTTTACACAAGCTGATTTTATCGTAGATGATAAATACCTTTTTGAGATTGGTGGTAAAGGAAAATCACGGGCACAAATTGCCGGGCATGAAAATGCCTATATTGTGGCAGATGAGATGGAATTCGGATACCAAAATAAGATCCCAATCTGGTTTTTGGCTTACTATATTAATGAATGTGTAATCTATGCCCAAAATCCTTTTCATACAACCGACCCAGTATGCTGAAAATGGAAAGCTTTGCAAGCAAAGGAAGATCAATCTTCCCGGCTTGGTTTTCCCTTTGCTTGCTGCCTATACACCAGCGAACTGGGATGTTGAGATCGTATTGGAAGTAGTCGATAATGTTGATTTTGAGTCAGATGCAGATATTGTTGCTATTGGTACGATGGGTCATGCTATTTTTCGGGGAATAGAGATAGCCACAGAATTCAGGAAAAGAGGGAAAACTGTTGTCATGGGCGGATATATGGCTTCGATGGTTCCTGAGCAGGCATTGCAATATGTTGATTCTGTTGTGGTTGGTGATGCAGAGATCTCATACCCGCTGATGCTTAAGGACTTTGAAGATAGCGGTCGCCTGAAACCCATATACAACAATCCAGTCACCCAGTTGAAGGGCCTTCCTTTGCCTCGTTACGAGCTGTTGACAAAAAAGCGAATTGGGGTGATGCTTCCGGTACAAGCCGGGCGCGGTTGTCCGCATACCTGTTCTTTTTGTTCCATCGCCTGTTTGTACAAAGGAAGATACCTCTTCAGGCCGGTTGATGAGGTGATCCGCGACATCAAAGCCATCAGGGCACTTGGTTATAAGCGATTTTATCTCATTGATGACAATATTGTTTCCAATCCAAAGTATCTTCTTGAATTGTGCAAACAGATTCAACCGCTAAAGATGAAATGGGCAAGTCAGTGTGCATTGCATCTTGCTGCAAATAAAGAGTTGTTAAAAGCAGTCGTTGATTCAGGCTGTGATATGATGAGTTTTGGTGTGGAAAGTACGAGCCAGGCAGCAATTGATTCAATCGACAAACCCTGGCTTCGGGCTGATAAGCACGAGGAATACATCAGCATCCTTTCCCAAGCCGGGATCATGGTCAGCACAGAAATGATTGTTGGCATGGATGGTGACACTGAAGCATCGGTAAGAGATACCTTTCACTTCATTCACAAGAACCGCATTCCGATACCAAGAATATATGTCCTGACTCCGATCCCAGGTTCGGATTTGTATAATCGCTTAAAGGAAGAGGGACGACTCGTGACGGAAGATTTAAATGAATATAATGCCTCAACTTGTGTTCATTTTCCAGATAATATTGCCCCTCAGAAGCTGACAGAGCAATATTGGATTCTCAATAAGATTGTATTTTCCCGATATAGTATTTTTTACAGGACAGTTCTTAACAGGACACTATGGAGAAATCCCGGGATGCTGTTGTTTGCTATTGGTATAAATTTGCATTATCGATCTTATGTGATGAAGAATGTCGCTCCCAACATATTTTAGCGTTTAATATTATGCCAGAATGAAAATCACCCTGATTAAACCCGGCATGGGAGCCGTCATCGAAGGTTATAACATCGACGATGGTCGCATGGAACCCTTGCAACTGGCTATTTTAGCGGCCATGGTTGGTGACAATGATACTGTATGTCTCTATGATGACAGGGTAGAGGCCATCCCTTTTGATGAAGCCACCGACCTCGTGGCAATTACAGTGGATTCCTTCAATGCCTTCAGGGCATACCAGATTTCAGCAAAATTCCGCGAAAGGGGCATCAGGGTTGTGTTGGGCGGAATTCATGTCACTCTTTTACCCGAAGAGGCCGCTGATCATGCCGATGTAATTGTGATTGGCGATGCAGAAAATGTCTGGAAACAACTACTAAATGACTTGGCTCAAAATAATTTACAGAAAGTTTACCAGGGGACCTATGACAATCCCCAGCAGGGCGTATTTCCTGATCGTGAGATTTTAAAAGGAAAAGGCTATTTGCCTGTATCACTGGTTCAATTCAGCAGGGGATGTAATTTTCATTGTTCGTTTTGTTCAGTGTCAAGTTTTTTTAAACAATCTCACCAATGCCGTAAAATTGAGGATGTCATCCACGAAATTGAGAAAGATAAATTAAGGACGATTTTGTTTGTGGATGATAATATGGTATCAAATCGCAGCCTGCTGAAAGAATTTCTCCACGAATTGATTCCGCTCAAAGTCAGGTGGGCCAGTCAGTCGAGTATCGATATGGTTCACGACATTGAGCTGATGGAGCTCATGGCCAGGAGCGGTTGTATTGGTCATCTGATTGGTTTTGAGTCAATTAATGTCAACACCTTGAAGTGGTTCAACAAATCACCCAATCTCAGGCATTTTGATCATTACCGTGAGGCTATGAATATTATGCGAGACTACGGCTTTTTAAGCTGGGGAAGCTTTATGTTTGGAAATGATTACGACGACCTTGACACCATCTCGCAAACGGTTGAGTTTGCAATAAAAAGCAAACTAACGCTGGCATTTTTTCATGTATTGATGCCTTATCCGGGCACAGAGATCTACCGGCAATTCAAGGAAGAGAATCGACTTTTATATGATGGGAAATGGTGGAATCATCCTGATTTTAAGTATAATGCAGCAACATTTATTCCGCGTCTGATGAGTCCGGAAGCCCTGAGTGAAGCCACGATAAAGGCCAATAAGGATTTTTACAGTTATTCCTCTATTGCCCGCAGGCTTTTGGATACCAGGACCAACATGAGAAACCTGGTGAATTTTGTTGTATATGCCAGGCTTAACTCAATAATAAAATCCACCAGTGTTTAAGATCGCATGCTTTTCCAATCCACGATTTCCTTAATTTTGCATACTTAATCTTACTCCTCAAATCTATGAATAAAGTTCTGGTTTGCTTCCTGCTGCTGATTTCCTTAAACCTTGTGGCGGCACCCTACAACGGACAAATTAAAAAATTCAATCAACCCGACGGATCAACTGTTGAGCTCAGATTGTTTGGCACTGAATACTATATGCGTGCCGAAAGCCTTGATGGCTATACTTTGATCAGGGATGTGAATACACACTGGATTTGCTATGCAAAGCTATCGGCAGATGGTTCAACATTGATTTCAAGCGGCATCATTTATAAGGGAATTTCAGGGAAAGTAAAGATACAATCAGACAGTACAGATCTTCTCAAACACCTCGACGTTAGTGGGAAATCACGAGAAAAAGCTATTCGGAAAAACCGTACCAGGACAGGATTAAGTCCGGAACCCGGAAATGCTTCGAAAACAGCTTTTCATCCGGTATCCGGAAATATTAAAGGCATATGCATAGTTGTAGACTTTAGCGATGAACCGGCAAATGTTCCAATTGGTGAGTTCGTAAGTTTCTGTGATAGTATGAATTACAGTCATTATGGTAATAATGGGTCTCTCAGGAAGTTTTACTATGATATTTCGGGCGGCCTCCTTGATTATGAAAATGTAGTTTACGGATATTTTCGGGCACCACTTACATTTGCCGATTATGAGCAAATGCCTTATGCTCAGGGCGCACAGCAGATCCTAGGACTGGCTTTACATTGGATCGACTCTATTGGATTTGATTTTTCAACTTTAAGCTTGAATCCTGACAACAGTATCATGGCCATCAACCTTATGTACACGGGTGACGCCCAAAACTGGGCACAAGGAATGTGGTGGCACCAGGGATATTATGGCAATTTCTCTGCTGACGGTGTTCATTCAGGTGACTACAACTGTTCTCCGGCCAATGACCCGCTTACCATAGCAACGGTATGTCATGAGAATGGTCACATGATTGGGAAATGGCCTGATACCTATAAATATAACAACAATACCGGGCCTGATGGCATCGGTGCTTTTGACCTGATGTGCTGGTATGGAAGTTCTACAAATCCAGTTCCTCCCAACCCTCATTTCAGAAGCAATGCCGGCTGGGGTAAAGTGGTGGATGTGACTTTTACTAATGGTTTGAACATCGACACAGCCAATTCACTGACTTGTTATAAATATCGCAACCTGAATGATACCAATGAGTTTTTTCTCCTGGAGAACAGGGCGCAGAGCGGAAGAAGTTTTATGATTGAAGATCAGGGTTTAACGATCTGGCACATTGACCGTAATGGTGATAATCAGACCATGCATCACGAAGTTTACCTGGTTCATGCGAACAACGACATCACCGATCATAGTGCAGCTTGTTTTAAAGCAGGGTTTAATAATGAATATTCGATTTCTACAACACCCAATTCATTACAGTTTAATGGGGACCCTAGTGGTTTGCGCGTTTGGGATATTGGTTCAGTGAATAATATTATGAATTATAAACTCGGCGCTGGTGTAGCTGCTCCCAGTTTCTTCCTGTCCTATATCAATGTTAGTGGAGATAATAATGGGAATGGTTTTCTTGAACCAGGGGAATCCGGAGATCTTAATGTCAAGGTAAGTAATTATGGTCAGCTAAGTTCAGCGGCAGTAACGATGACTTGTACTGCTATTGGGTCGACTGCAGGATATGTAACTATAAACAATCCTGTATTAGTGGGGGGCGTTATCGGTCTTTCTCAATATGTCATGGAAATACATAATATAAGTCTTGACCCGGCGACTCCTGTTGGAACTGTTTTAGAATTTAAGTTTATGGTTAGTGATGGTACATATGCTAATTATATCAGCAAAAAAATAGTTGTTGGAGAGCAGATCTTTATGACAAATACTAATGTAACAACTTGTTCAGCAGTGTTCTATGATGCAGGGGGCGCTTTTGGAAATTACGCCAACAATACAACCTACTTTATTAGATTTTATGCAGCTGCTTCCAATCACCCGGTGCGTATTGAATTTCAAAGTTTTGATCTTGAAGATGAACCCAGTTGTGCCTATGACTATCTCAATATATACGACGGCCCATCTATGTCTTATCCACTGATCGGGACTTTCTGCGGAACGAACTCTCCAGGGACTGTCACCTCAACGCATCCCTCTGGTGCCTTGTGTTTACAATTTCATTCGGACGAAGGAGTCACCGGTGAAGGATGGAAAGCCATCGTGACCTGCCTGGGTGGTGTTGGCATTGATGAGACCTCAAATCGGAAAATGATCGAAGTGGCCCCAAATCCAAGTGTCGGGATCTTCAATCTCAGCATAAATTCAGAAACTGATGTTGAACTTATAGTAAGTGATGTTTCAGGACGTCAGGTGTTTAAAAGAACAGCTCAAATTCATGGCAATTATACACTTGACCTAACAAACCAGGAAGCTGGGGTATATTTCTTGCAAGTAACATCAAGAACTCTTGTCGCCACTGAGAAATTACTGATAAATAAATAAAAACTTGCGGACAATATTCGTCGTTTTATTTTTCTATTCTCTTTCTGGTTTCGCCCAGATAAGCATTCAGGGCACTGTAAGGGATTCGAAAAGAAAAGCACCATTGTCATTTTGCGGTATTACCCTGAAATCAACGAAGACGAGCTGTATCGCCAATGAAGATGGGGGATTTCGCATCAACGTAAATTCGGAGAAAGATTCCATCGTTATATCTTTCCTGGGTTATAAGTCGAAGACATTGGTCGCTTCCTCCATCTTAAACAGACCGCTTATTTTTCTTGAACCAAAAGATATTTTAATTGATGAAGTCGTTATACATGCTGATGACGATTACCTTTTCGACATTATGCAAGAATGCAGAGAGCGTATCAATAGAAGCCTGTCGCACCAGGCAAAAGCTTATTTCAACCTGGAAACAGAATATCAAAAACAAATCGTTGAAATGTTAGCGTGTTATTATAACGCCACTTTCAACGGAAATTCTATTGAAGAACTTAATTTAAAAAACGGGCGCATCGGACTTGCTGTAACAAGCGATAGCTCATATTTCGTGAGCATGAATACATCAAGAGCAATTACCTATCTCAACCTGACTCACAACAATGAATACCTGCCCAAAATCCCTTTTCAATTCTCAAAAAATAAAATGCGACATCACTTTTTGTTGAAGATGATTGCGGTTTATGAAAGTGGAAGCCCCGTTTATCATATTGCTTTCTCGCCCAGGATCAATGATGGCAATTCGTTTCATGGGGAGGTTTGGATCGACAAATCTACTTATACGTTATTGAAAGTAACATTATCCGGAGAAAATCTTAAAACACATCCTTTTCTGCCGATGTGGCCCAAAACTTCTATTGATAGTGTCTCCATAAGTATCATGCAGACATATGAACTGAATGATAAGGCCGGTATCCTTCATGACTTGAACTTTAGCTATAGTCTTATATTCAAGAAAAAGGAATTTCAACGGGATGTCAAAACTAAAGGTGTGATGTATTTTTATGATTTGGAAAAGCCTTTCATTTTACCCTATTTTGATTATGATGTAACACAATCTGATTACAGAAAAATCACCTTTTTCCCATATAATGCGAGCTTTTGGAATCATAGTAATGGTTTGCTTAACACCCGTAAACAATCGGAAAATCTAAGTTTTCTTAAAAAAAATGGCCTTTTGTTAAACTATAACCATAAATTGGATGCTGATCTTCCAATCAACAAATTGAACCTGGTCCATGGAAAGTTCTTTGAAGATAATTATGTCTATTGGTCTGACACAAGTAGGCTCTCGCTGAAGAAAAATAGTATTTGTAAGGATTCATTAGTCAATCTAAATGTTCAAAAGGTAAAAGCTGATTTGTACCAATTTAAGGCTCAGGTGTTTCTTGATGTCAACGAAATCGGGGATTCTTTGCATTGTTTTTCAGCAACAGTTTTCGATGTTTTTGATTCATTTTATAAACTTACAGAAGAAAAAACAAGCAATTGTTTCCTGAATATATTCTTTGATATTTACGAAATTGAAAGACGAAATATGGATAAAAAGCTTCGTGAGTCTTCCCATAATAAAGAACAAATAGATTTAATCTATAAATTGACTATTGAGACCATCGAGGCACAGACAGCCCTATATCTGAAGAAAACGCAGTCGGGTGATAATTTTGCGGAATTAAAGATATGGAATGATTATGTGTTTAAGAATCTTGGAATAGATAATTTTATGATATTTAAAATTAATGATACTATAAGTAATTAAATAGTTATTATAACTGATTGATTGTACTATGGAAAATGAAAAAAAGGCTTCAAACGGGCCAAAGACCTTGACACTTTTAAAAGGTCAAAGACTGATGTGGTGCGCCTGTGGCTTATCTGATGATTCTCCATATTGCGATAATTCACATGTGATGAGTGACGTTGAGCCCGTCCGCTACCAGGTAGAAGCGGAAGGATTGTACACTTTATGTATGTGCACCCATACAAAGAATGCGCCTTTTTGTGATGGAAGTCATAAATTACCTTAGTATTTGTTATTTGTAATATGTTCCCTTGCTGATCCATGGCCATTTTTTTAAACATTGATAGATGAAAATATTATTTTTAATTATTAGTGTTGTTTTATTGTCTTCATTTCTATTTGTGAGTGATGACAAGGTAAATAACAGTGAAGAGAATCTTGTGCTGCCAAGTGAGGCACAGCAGAGGTATCAGGAAATGGAAGTGATTGGATTCCTCCATTTTAATATGAATACATTCACTGATAAGGAATGGGGGGTTGGCGATGAAGATCCGATCCTGTTTTCGCCAACGAACTTGAGCACGGATCAATGGGCGTCGGTTGCGAAACAGGCAGGTCTTGGAGAATTGATATTGACTGCCAAGCATCATGATGGATTTTGCCTTTGGCCAAGTCAATTTACAGATCATTGTATAAAAAACAGTCCTTATAAAAATGGTAAGGGTGATATTGTAAAGGAGTTTGTGAATTCCTGTCGGAAGCAAAATCTTAAAGTCGGATTGTATTTGTCGCCTTGGGATCGAAATCATAAGGATTATGGGACAAAGGAATATCTCAATTATTACCGGAATCAGTTAACAGAGCTTTTGACAAACTATGGTGATGTGAATGAGCTTTGGCTCGACGGTGCCAATGGAGGTAGTGGTTTTTATGGTGGTGCTAAAGATGAGCGGAAAATTGATCCGGCAACTTATTATGAATGGGATAAAACCATTGGTATTGCAAAACATCTTCAGCCAAAGATTATGATTTTTTCGGATGCCGGTCCCGACATCCATTGGATAGGAAATGAAAACGGTTATGCAGGGGAGACATTTTGGTCGACCATTAATACGAACAAACTTGTGATTGGAGCTTCCGACACAAAATATTTGAATCAGGGTGACAGTGCCGGGAAGCAATGGGTGATTGGTCAATGCGACGTGTCTGTCAGGCCGGGATGGTTTTATCACCAGCTGGAAGATACCCTGGTGAAGACTGCCAGGGAGCTGGTTGATCTGTATTATAAATCAGTTGGAAGGAATGCATTATTGCTTCTTAACATTCCGCCAGACCAGCACGGATGTATAGGCGAACGCGATAAACGAAATCTCATTGAGTTCAGACGCATCCTGGACGAGACTTTTCAGCATAACCTGGTTAAGGATGCAATGGCTATAACTGCCACAAAATCAGTGAGAAACATAGAAGACATTCTTGATGCAGACAATGCAACTTTCTGGATTTCCGAGGACAAAAAAAATACTGCAGAAATTATTGTTTCTCTTAAGGGTAGGAAATGTTTTAATCGTATTATGCTCCAGGAGCCGATTCGACTCGGCCAACGGATTTCTTCTTTCGTAATTTATGCGAAGATCAAGGATGAATGGAAATCAATTTCAGAAGGGACTACGATAGGGTATAAAAGACTAATCCGTATTCCTGCTGTTGAAACAAACCAGGTTAAAATTGTTATCAATGGCTTGAGGGCAGCGCCAGGAATTTCTTCCTTTGGTTTGTATAAGGCTTCCGAAAGAGAATAGATAATTACATTAAAAGACCAGCTTTCTTGTCCTTTATTTTACAACGAGGCGATTATAAGAAATCTGACCGTTTTGAGTAAGCTTCACCAGGTATAATCCTGCAACCATAGATGAAAGATCCAGTTTCATGATGTTGCCTCCTTCAGTAAGAGTGAATGATTTGGCCAAACATTCTCTGCCTGTCAGGTCGAGTAGGTTCACAAGCGCTGTAGTGTTTGATTCACTATACATAGATATACTCACTTCATTCTTGGCTGGATTCGGATAGATTCCCAAGGCTGGAGTGCCGATACGTGCATTTCCTGTCCCTGGTGTTTCCAGGTTATAAGAACGATGATCAACAGGAACGGGGGTGTTGTTTCTTTCAAGGAACAATGAATAGCAGGCAACATTTGAACTGTCTGCACCACTGATCCGAATGTAATAATTACCGTTTTTCAGGTTGTGTAAAACTACTTCTTCATTTGCATTTCCTGGAAGTGTTGATTTGATTAAAAGAACTCCATTACTGCGGTATACCCTTAGGTCATAATTACCAGGGAGACTTTCCAGACGAATATGTACATTTTTAAAGTTGGTCATCCCGAAACGGTACCAGTCGATGTCGGTATGTGTATTCAACAAGGCATTGATGGTGTCATTGGTTTCATTGATGCCGATTAGATTGGCTAAGGACATTAAGTTATTTGGCTCATAGGTATCAACACACTGTGCAGTAAAAAATACAGAAGGTGAAGAGAAGGCACTAGTGTCGGTAGAGCAAAAACTGCTTATCTGCCATTCATAATAAACACCACCTTGTAAGTTGTTCAGAGTGAGAGAATTTACACTTGCGCCAGTGAGCGTTGTGTCAGTCCAGTTTGTATCACCCTGGATATGATATTGAATAAGAACACTTGTTTGAAGGGCAGTAGGGGTCCAGGCCAGAATGGCATTGGTAAAGCCAAATGGAGTTGTGTTGATTCCGGAAGGAACATCGCATGAGGGAGGCAGGCAACCGTTAGAAGTGGTCAGTGAAAATAAGGGACCACCTGGTAAAAACAAAGCAGCGATCCGATCAACCTGGTTTGGGGTGAAGTTCGCATAGGCGAGGTCATCAGAATAATCCATAAAGTTCATTAACATGTCGCCAAGAGGGCCATTGCTGCAAGTAACATGAGGGAATGTAGGCATACCATAATTTTCACTTGCCTGGTTTGGCGTGTCAGCACAATAATCGGTCCCGGTGCAGGCTCCGTTGTCATCACCCCAGATGTGATATAGGTTAAAGCAATGTCCAAATTCGTGGGAACCTGTTCCACCGTAATCGTAAGGAGCTATTGCTCCTGTATGGCCAAAGGCTTCAAAATGTAAAACAAGACCATAGGTAGAATTGATTCCACTGGAAGGAAACTGTCCGTAACCCAGGATACCACCGGATTCATTACATACCCAGACATTCATATATTTTGAAACATCCCAGGCATCCAGTCCACCTGTAGTGTATTTTTTTACGTTGTTATTGGTATTAAAGGAAGAAACAGTTGTAAGCCTTCTCTCGATCCCATTAGTTGCGGTCCCGTTAGGTTTGCGTTGGGCAAGACAAAATTGAATTTTGGTGTTTGCTTTCAGATTTGCGGCAAACAAGTACATGGTATGCGGATTAAGACCAGCATAATCAGTATTCATATAATCCAACTGCTCTTGGACCCTGGCATCAGAGACATTTTGTGCAGCAGTTTTATAGACAATATGGAAAACAATGGGGATATAAATTGTATTGCTCACCGTATCCAGACTTAGCTTTTTAGCCAGGATCATTTCCTGGGTCCATGTCTCCAGGGCGATTCTCTTACTTTCAAGTGTTGGGTCTTGCGCTCTTTGTTGTTCCCAATACGCCATCGTTCCACATTTACGTTGGGCATACGAAAAGTTGAAGCCAAGGATAACAGCAATCAGGATTAGTAAGAATTTTTTCATTGTTTCAGGATGCTTTGATGACTATATTGGGGGTGTAAAAAGCTGTGCAAAGATAATAAAAAAGGCTGCACCAGATCGTGGTACAGCCCTTTTTTGACGAATAAATTATTGCTATTCCATGATCAGTTTTTGCTGGAACATATTGTTCTTTCCTTTGGCTTCAATAAGGTAAAGTCCTTTGGCAATTTTGTCATTATGAAGGATTTGGAAAAAGCGTCATTCCCATGGGTGTGTCGGTTTCTGAAGACCAGTCAGGGTCCATTCCTTTGAAATTATTTCCCTGAATCGATGCACGAAGGGTATAACAGTTTGAGGCATTAAAAATTCCGTTATATCCATATACCTTAATATAGTATGTGCCAACGGCGCCATTGTTGTAAACAATACTTTCACTGGTGGAGCCTCCGTTTTGAGAAGTGCTGACCAGGCTTCCGTTGGATTTGTATAAGCTTAGGTCATAATCAGCCACTAGGTTCGTTAATGTAATTTTTATTTTCTTCTGGCTGCCTGTGTTGCTGTAATCCATGAAGTTCATAAACATATCACCTGTTGGAGAATTACTGCAAGTTACATGAGGGTATGCCGGGCAGCCGGTGTTGGCACCAGCCTGGTTTGGTGTATCAGTACAATTGTCGGTGCCTGTACATGCTGTGCCATCATCACCCCAGATGTTGCATGGTGCCGCAATCACGAACTTGAGGGGACTGGGCAAAACCATGGTTCATTAACCCGAATACCAATAATATCAAGGTTATTAGGGGGAAAGTAGTTTTATTTACAGATGCTTATTTAGAATCGTTCAAAATTATTATAAACGAAACCAAAACGCAAGAAAATTTTTCAACACTGCGTGGAGCCCACCGCAGAGCCGCAAAGACGCAGAGTTGCGCTGAATTAATATTCACAACGTTTACTAATAAATTAAAAAAAACCTGCGATCCTCCGCGCCCCCGCGCCTCTGAAGGAGCCTTACGCAGTAGAAGCAACTAACCTAAGAGCCCACCTTTTTGATAAATCGAGATTTGAACATCGGTGAATTTATCGATGTTGCTGCTTTTCCCATTCGAAAGATTTGTCATGGTTCCCTGAATCATATCCACTTTAATCCTGTCACCATCTTTAATATCTATTTCAGAGATCACTTCTGGTTTGTAGGTTAAAATCGGGAAGGCTGCATTGATCGCATTTCGTTCATAAATAGCACCATAGGATTCTGCGAGAATACACTGAATTCCGATTGAAATAAAGCAATCAACGGCTTGTTGCCTGGAACTGCCTGCCCCAAAGTTCTTGGAAGTCATTATAATATCACCCGGGCTGGCTTTTTTAGCAAAGTCTTCATAGCCTTTGAGGTTG
>JBAXPV010000042.1:0-31664 GCA_037132075.1 Bacteroidota bacterium | reverse complement strand
GCACTCGAAGGTAGCCCTGTAGATTTTCAGCTGTCTACCCCCTGAACAGTAACATTTAAACATAATAATACATGCAACCTTCAATTGATATGTTTGTATGTTGAATAATTGTATATTGGCCTTTTGTCCTGATTTATTCGAAACCTTAGAACCGCTGGCTTAATTGAATATAGATCCGGTTATGCAGATCTTTACCGATGGATATCCCCTCATAGTTTAATCCCATGGAAAGTTTTTTGTAGAGCTTTATGTCAAAGTTAACCTCAGCAATATTCTGTATCTCTGCGATGTTTTTAGGTTTATAGGAATAGTCAATCATTCTGTAAACGATGTCAAGGTTTAATTTGCCCGGAATAATATCTCGCGATAAACCCAAACTGTAAATTTTGCCAGACATATAGCTTGATTCGAGTGCCGTATATGAAAATGTGGCTGCAGCTTTGATTAAGGGGATATCGTTATAGGTAATATAAGTATTCGCGTTCCACGAAGGGTTTATATCACTGTTTTGTAAGTGATACCCAGAGTTCAATCCAAAGGTGATTTTTTTCCCGGGTCGGTAATTGGCATTAAACAAGAACCCTTTGGTAGACTCGGCCTGAAGCAATTGATCTATGATGTTTTTGTAGGATTCGTAGTAAATAATGTTTTGTCTTTC
Source organism: Bacteroidota bacterium (assembly GCA_037132075.1). Lineage (GTDB taxonomy): Bacteria > Bacteroidota > Bacteroidia > Bacteroidales > CAIXZF01 > JBAXPV01. The sequence goes on along the minus strand of JBAXPV010000042.1, from coordinate 31,006 downwards.
ACTATATGCCAGTGATAGTCCAAGTTGTGAACTTAAATTATAACGGAATGAAAGATACAGATTGGTTAATTTGGGACTATTACTTATCGTATCACCGACGTTTTTATAAATGTCAATATCAGCTGACCCAAAGAAAAACATTCCTTTGAAAAGACTGCTGGTGAGCTGATAGTAAAAAAATCTCCGGTCCGTTTTTCCCGAGTTTTGCTGTTCTGCAAATGCAAGCGTATTCTGCACAAAATTCTTACCGTGCTGATAATCATGACTGACGTACGCCCCAGCCTGAAATAGATTGGCGTTAAAACTATAATTAATCAGATCAGGCCGGTATCCAAGAATAAGTCCATAGGTTAAAGCTTTGTGTTTGTATTCCCCTTGCAAACCATCAATGGCACCCATGTTTGAAATCCGTTGATTAAATCTGCGTCCGGCCCATAACATAAAGTTATCGCTGAATTCATATTTGACAGCAAGATTGTAAATCTTCAGTCCGTCGAACATTTTATTCTGAGTGGCTGTCCATACCTGGTTTGTCGTATTGTAACTCATATAAGTCTCAGCCGAGAAACGGGAGTTGTGTATGTTTGTCATTGTTAACGATAAACGATAACGCATTCTTTGTAAATCCTGTGTCATATTTGAAAGATCGGAATAAGAGGAAGCATTTACGCTCCCACGGATGAGTTGCTTTCGCTTTTTTTCGATCTTTTTTGCTTTTTCTAAAACATTTGAAGTGTCCGGTACCCTAAGGCTGTCATTATTTTTGGCTGCAGGTATCGAGGCAGCAATTTCGGTCTGTTTCTCGCTTTTTTTAATCCGATTTGAAAGAATTGGCTGCGAAACAGTGAATTTCCCATTTTCTAAAGGCACACATACGCAAGAAGTAGATGAAAGGCTGAGGATCTTCAGGGCAGGCAGCAGAGATTGTGCATTTCCTGTAAAGAGTGTATCTCCGTCTTTCAATCCCTCAGTGGTATTGAACCTTACATATATATTCTGGGAGCTTATATACGTAACCTTCCCTTCGGTAAGCCCTCCGCCTGATTGCGCCATGGTTAAAACACTTAGCGAAATAAAGTACAGGAAAATAAAAAGAAATCTTGATTTCATGTTTATTTTTTTCCGCCTCCACCATTTGGATGACATGAATAACAAGCGTTGCTGTTATACTGATATCCACTGACCCCGTTATGATTGTTATCAGTTGAGTTCTTCGTATGGCAGGTTATGCAGGTAAAAACGGCGTAATTTGAGGAATTAGTATGGCAATCAGCACAAGTATTCCAGACCCCTTTTTTGTGCTTACCGCTGTATATTGGGAACCATGTATGATTGAAGGTGGCGGGCCATCCTGGGGTTGTGCTTAAATGACAGATTTTGCAATCAGTACCGTACCCTGCTGCACTATGATTGGGGTTAGTTGTGTTATTGAAATCTGTCTGATGACAGGCAACACATGCAGTCGGTGTATTCGTATAGTTCCCGTTTATATGGCATTTGGAACAATCGATGTTATGTCCTAATGTCAGTGGAAAGAAGCTATGGTCAATAGTTGCAGGCGACCAGCCAAGATTGGTTGTGTGGCATAGTTTACAATCAGTTGAAAACCCTGCAGTAGCATGGTTGGGATTGTGCGTGTTGTTGTAATTTGTCTGATGACATGCAACACAATTGGTAGGCGTATTTGTGTAATTGCCGTTGATATGACACTTGGAACAATCCGCAATATTATGGCCTCCAGTAAGTGGAAACAGACTGTGGTCAAAGTTTGCGGGTGTCCAGCCCGGGTTTGTTGTATGACATTGTTTACAGTCAGTAGAGAAATTAGCGGAGGCATGGTTAGGGTTATTGGTAGTATTATATGTTTGCTGGTGACAGCTTAAACAAATAGGGGATAAGCCTGAGAATGTTCCATTTGTATGGCATTTTGAACATTCATTGATGTTATGTCCAAGTGTAAGTGGAAAGAAATCATGATTGAAGCCTTTGGCATCCCATAAATATGCATTAACTTTATGACACTGTTCGCAGGATGTAGAAAATCCGGAACTGATATGGTTGGGTTTGCTTGTACTGTTATAGGTGCTTTGGTGACAGTCGATGCATTGAACCCCTAAAGGATCAAAGCGCAGAAGACTAGTTGATTTGTGACATTGCTGGCAATCAGCCATCGAATGGGCTCCCACAAGCGGAAAACGTCCCTGCCGGTGCAAAGCACTGATGTTACTCACCAGCCACGATTGTGTGGTATGACATCGGGCACAGTTGTCGCCAACTGTCTGCTCGTGAATGTCTTTGTGGCATGACGCGCAAGCCGTCTTGCTGCCGGTAAAAACAAGACTGACATGACAACTTCTGCAGTTTAATACCGCATGCTGCCCGCTCAAAGCGAATGAGGTCTTGCTGTGATTAAAGCTTGACTTAGATGCATCGTATTTCCATCCTTCCGAGCTGTGACAAACTGTGCAGCTCATCTTAAAGTCATTGCCATGTGGCGAATCTGATGTCCTCGAAAACAGAAGGATTAATAAGAGCGGAATTCCTAATGACAGTCTTCGCATTTTGTTTTTTTTATTTTATAAAGAACATATTTTTCTGACGATTCCTGGACTACGTTATGACATTTAATACAAGCAAGGTTCTTATGTTTGCCATCGAGCTTAAAATCAGTCTTGTTATGATCAAAAACGCTGATTTTCCAGTCATTAAAAGTATGGCAACGACTGCAGTCAGTCGCTCCAAGTCTCTCAAATTGTTTGTTATGAGTGTCTTTATGGCATTCTGTACATATCGTTTTTAGTCCCGAGAAATTAAGATCGGTCTTTTCGTTTTTGGATTCTTTAAAATGACATTTTCGGCAGTTTTGATGTGCATGGATACCGGATAAAGGAAATTTTGTTTTGCTGTGATCATAGTTAACATCACTCCACTTTGCCATATCATGACAGGTTTTACATTCGGAAAATTTCTGTTGGGAAATTTCTGTTTTTGCTTCATGAATATTCTCATGGCAATCAGCACAATTGATCCCTATTTTCCGGAAACTCCATTTTTCCGTCTTTTTGTGGCAGGAAAAACAAGGTGTTGCGATGTGAGCGCCGCTTAATTTGAATTGCCCTTCATTGTGTTTTTCAAGCGAAAAACCGCTGTTGGCAAAGCCCTGGACATCATGACATTTGTCACAGTCGCTATTTAATCCATCAGTGATAAACTGCTTTTCATGATAGTCCTCATGACAATCCTTACATAATTTGAAGGAAAGCGGGTCAGTTACCTTATTCTTATGGCATTTCTTACAGTCAACAGACTGGTGTTTACCCTCGAGTTTGTAGTCAGTTTTATTATGATCAAATCCACCTGTTTGTTTGATGGAGCGAAAGCTCGTCTCACTATGACATTGCTTGCAATTCGGACCAAATTTATTGTCGTGAATATCTTTGTGGCAGCTGTTGCAGTTGTCATACTTAATGCCCTTAAATTCCTGGAATTTTTTACCTGCTAAGGTTTCCAGTTTGTGGCATTTGACACATTGAACATCGAGATGTTTCCCGTTTAGTGGGAATTTCGTTTTGTTGTGACTGAACTGTGATGCGGGTTTGAATGCGGTATTATTATGGCAATTCTCACAGTTTAATGATAATGTTTTCTGATGATAATCAATATGGCAGGCAGTGCATTCTGTTTCTAATCCCAAATAAGAGAATTTCTTTTTTTTTATTTCCTGCTTTTTGATGAATTCCGCCTTATGACAGTCTTTGCAGGCTTTTTTTGCATGAGCTCCTTCTAATTTGTAGCCAGTCAAACTATGGTCAAACTTTTCCGGATCAAACTTGATAATTTTAAATGTTTTGCCATGATGGTCATTATGGCACATACTGCAATTTTTTCCTCTGACCTGAGACGAAACATGATATCCTTTTTGCGCGGTAATCCTGGATTTAAGCTCTTTATGGCATTCCAAACACTTGTCATTGGAGATTTTTTCTCCAAGAATATGGCATTGCGTGCAGTTCTTCATACCTTCCAGGTGCGCGTGGAATTCCGAAAGCTCACCCGGTGATATTTGAGCATTCAATCTCACAGCCAGAAGACTTAGTAAAAAGAATGAAATTATAAGGTGTCGCAATTTTATTGGTATTTGTGAGTGATTTGTTAAGTTTCTCTAATGTTTTAAAATAGCTTCTCCATATTTCTTAGTGATATCTATCCCGGCTTTCTGTAGGAACTGAGTAGGCAATTCACCACCGGCAAAGATATATACCAGTTCGTTTTTAATGATTTTCTCACCATCCTGCGTAATCAATACGACATCTTTTTCCCGTATTTCGCTTAGGTTGGTGTTAAGGCGAATATCAACAATATTCTTATCTGCAGCGACTTTTAACCTGTCATTATTGGCAGGCTTCAGACGGCTGAAAGACTCTCCCCTGTAAGAAAGAATCACCCTGTTATTGCCTGCCAGCAATAAGGCCGATTCTACTGCTGAATCTCCACCTCCTATAACCATGATGTCTTTGTCAAGAATTAATTCAGGTTCAAGCAATTTATAGGCAACTTTTTCAGTATTCTCGCCCTTAACGCCAAGTTTTCGGGGGGATCCTCTTCTTCCAATAGCCAAAAGAATACTATGTGCCGTAAAAAATTCCCCTTTTGCTGTGCTTACTGTGAATAGGTCATGGCTGGCCTGAATACTGTCAATTTTTGTGTTCTCCATAACACTTATTTCATTTTTTGACAAGGCCGAAATCCAAAGGTCAAGCAATTCTTGCTTACTTGTTTCGTAGAGTTTGATTTTCCCTACTAAAGGCAGATCCATAGTCGAAGTCATGACGATCTTAGATCTTGGGAATGTAAAAACAGTCCCACCGAGCGTATCCTGTTCAACAGTCAGGAATTTAATTCCATGCTTTTTAGCGCTAAGTGAGGCTGATATCCCTGCGGGGCCTGCTCCTACAATAATCAGGTCATAATCAGCATTGTGTGGCTTTTTTCGATACTTTATCATGTTGTCAACAGCCTGTTTCCCCTGTTCAACAGCGTTTTTTATAAGTCCCATGCCACCCAGTTCTCCGGCAATAAAAATCCCGGGCACGTTGCTTTCAAAAAGCTGGTTGACGTGAGGGAGTTCCACACCCCTTCGCTCTGTTCCAATGCATAAGGTTATCGCTTGCGTTGGGCAGGCATGAAAACAAGCTCCGTGTCCCACACAATGAGAGGCATTAATAGTTGTGGCTTTTCCATTTAAAATCCCCAGGATATCCTTCTCTGGGCAAGCTGCAATGCAAGCCCCTGTCTTTATACAGGAATTGGGGTCCACTACAGGATGCAAGGAGACAGGCTCATAAAGACCTTCTGCCTTGGCTTTTGCTATTTTAGCTTCAGTAATCCTGGAGCTTTTCTTCTGCCGTGCCAGGTAAATAATGATGACTACAAGGCAAAGCAAGCCTGCTAAGGCGTATGTGATAATTTTTTCAAAAAAAAGATCCATAATTTAAAAGATCCATTTGTATCCGAAGGTCATTGTAATTCCTACATGTATGATCATGATGATCAGCATAACCAGCGCGAAGGGAAGGTGTGCCACGTGCCAGTATTTCAGCATATTTTGCATGGTGACCAACCTGTCAATCTTGCGGTTAATCGACATCTCATTTTTTACAAGGGTAATTATCTTTTTATAATCCTGATGGGATAGATTGTCTTTTTTGAGAATAGATTTGATATTGCGTAAGGTTTGACGATCCTCCACGTATTTCTTAATGTAACGCTGAATAAAATTGCCATCGTATACCGCTATCTTTTTTTTCGTCGACTCGATGATCATTTGCTGACTGCTTTCGTTGAGCTGACCGAAATTTTTAAGGAAAGCTCCAGTGTTTGTCTTAAGCTCGCGAACCTCACTGAGGCTCATCTCCCGACCCTCAATAGTTCGCGGGATTTGTATATAAATGAATCTACCGATGACGCCGCTTGCAAAGACTGCAACCATACTCCAGAAGCTTACAGCTACAAGTCCGTCAAATTTAAAGGTGGTATGAAAGAGTACCATGATAGGCCCTATGGTACAAAGGAAAATATGAAATTCGAGCCAGTGTTTCAACAAGCCAAATCGGGCTAAGGTTCGTGACCTCTTTCTAACTACATATAGAATTACTCCGATAATCATTGCCAGCGATCCAAAAATTCCAAGTCCGTGCCCCATGACCCCACTGGGCTTAAGTGACTCATTCGCAGGATGAAAAAAACGCTCTTCAAGTGGCGTTTGATAATATGAAAGGCCTTGAACGATAAGGAGATATAAAGTGATTACGACAATAATTGTCAGAACGGAAATGTAGATTTTATGGGTAGTGGTCATTGGAAACGGGATTAATCCAGGATTTGACATCTAAAATAAACATTATTCTGGGACCAGCCCTGAATTTAGGGATATAATTGAGAGAGTCTTAGCGGAAGCTTAGCTTCCCCTGACCAAGTAAAGTTTGTTGTCTTCAACCTGGTAAAACATCGGGGCAACCTTGATTTTTGGGTAACGAGAGCGGATACGATCAGCTTCTTTCAGCACAAAATCAATTTCATTTCCGATTTCAAATAATGGGGCAAATTGATGGAAATGGTGTTCTGCCCAGTCCTTTTCGCAGCCGGTTCGTTCAACCAGGCCTTTAATAAATAGATCTTTCCTGGAATTAATATTTACCATTCCGCAATTGTTATGTCCAATCAGCACGATGTGACTGATCTGGCCAACTGCAATGGCGTATGACACTTTAAATTCGCTGAAACGAAGATTGGCACCACCTGAGCGGATGATAAAAGCAAAGTTATCAGGGATATGCAAGTGTTTCCTGTTATCCATACACATCCCGATTAATAATTGGGCTTTATCATAGGGGATTAGTGGACGGTCTAAGTTATGGTATTCCAATAAACTTTGAATCGGTGTGTCCCGGTATTCCTTGAAAATATCTGCAACCGTCTTTATTGTTACAAGTCTTGTCATGCTTCTTTCTTTGATATGAAATTACTCTTTTTTTCTCAAGTTAAGCATCCTGACAACTAATATTCCTGTCAAAGCACCAATCGCGAAAAGGTAAACAAAATCTACGTTTCTTAGTTCTCCGGGCGCGGACCCTCTAAGATAATTGCCAACGGTAACCGCAAGTAAAACCAATAAAATCAAATTGACACGTCTTGATCTTTTCATCTTAGATGTCATTAAAGATTGATAATTAGTTCTTCAATAATTTAAGCTCATTCATAATCTGGTAGGGTATTTCGATCCTGGCCTGGCCAAATTTCAGGTTGTTTGGATCAGGCGTTTGGATACAATTCGCAAAGTAATAGACATTGTCTTTAGTTTCAAAATAACCCACATACCAGCCAATTTCCAACTTGTTCTGTGAGCCCCAGCCTGTCTTCGCCCTGAGCACTACACCAAGCGTATCACTGGCAATCATGATCTTTCTTACAATCGCCATGCTACGTTTCGAAAAAGGCAAACTGTCATCATGTAGCCTTCTCAGGAAATCAATTTGTTGTTTCGGACTAATCCGCAATCCTCCTGATAACCAAAACCTGTCGATGCCCCCGGACGTATCCGCATTCCCATAATCTGCTTGATCAAGCCAGTATTTCATCAAAGTCCCATCAACCCGGCGGGCTAATTCCTGGTAATACCATACTGTGGAATTCTTAAATGAAGTCTTAAGATCCTGGTCATAGTTCCAGTTTTCATTCGGGTGATGCGTCCCGTCCCATTGAATAATGAAATTTTCATCAGTGATGACTCCCGTCTCTAATCCAATTAGTGAATTGCAGATCTTAAAGGTCGAGGCTGGAATAAAAGGCTCTTTGAATTGTGCAGGATTGTATAGGATAAATTGATCATTCTTCGTATCGTAAAGTGCAAAGGATCCTTCAACATTGTATTGGTCGTAGTACTTTTTGAAATCACCACGAATTTCGACAGATTGCTTTTTCTTACAGGCTGAAAAGCAAAGCAGTATCCCAAGGAGAAAGAAAAACCTAGATATAAAACAGCGCATTGATTACCGTATTTGTTTCGATTCAAAATCCAATAGATGATATTGACGAACACAAATATAGTGATTAGGCTTGATTTTATTCTATTTGGTCTGCTGTTTTTTAATCCAACAAATATAATTTTATGAAATTTATAAAAAATTAACTTGACTTCTCCTTTTTGAGATAGTACATTTACACATTGGCTTACCTACATATGTTTTCCCCCCGGTTTCTCTCACAGATGAGTCCTGTTCATCTAGTGTTGGTATGCGATCATTTTCTCTCTGATGAAGGTGACCTGGTGGAATGATCAAGCCAGGACTTAAAGACAATTTTATAATTACGAAATTCTTCCCCCCCCGGGGTCTTTATTCACCTTTAATATATATCATATGTCCGGACCAGCAATTCATCATGTCGTGGCGAAAAGGTTTCTTGATGAGTACCTTAAGCAGAAGTACACCGATGTCAACAGTACCAATTTCTGGAATAAGATGGAATCGGGAGATTTTGCACCTCCCTTTCATCTTGGAGCCCAGGGCCCTGATTTTCTCTTCTTTAATATGAGCGACTGGCCAATGGGCGGTGCCATAAAAACTGTGGCTCAAGTTTATGGAGAAGTTGAGGAGTTTCTTGCGGATGTCGTGGAAAAGATAAAATCAGTGGTACCCCAGGCTTTATGGGATGCCATTGCTTATCTAGATACTTTGGCAGATACCGCTGTAGAACGATCCGCAACTTTATCTGAAATTGCTCAATTGACCGGTGATGTACAAAATAACATCGATGCAATAAAGACAATTGTAATGACAAAGATCGAAGAGTATATCACCTCTTCTTATGATCTTTTCAGCCTTGTGAGTCATCCCCAGCAACAGGGTCAGGATTACCCGGAATGGTGGTGGTTTGATGCCATGCATATCAGGCGTACAGGTAAGTTTACTGAGGCTTTACTGAAATATTCAAGTCATGGTACAATGGAAAGGGCTTATGCACTTGGATACCTTACACACTATGCTGCTGATGTTGTTGGTCATCCTTTTGTCAATGCAGTAGCTGGCGGACCTTATCGTACTCATGGGCAACGACATAAAGTTGTGGAAAACCACCAGGATGTCTGGGCCTTTGATCAATATATGGGCAGGGAGTTTATCACCAGTAACCTTGCCAGTGAATACGTGATTAATGGAAATCCAAACGAACTGCCCTCCGGATTGAAAGATTTAATCCTCAAATCAATTCAAAAAGTATATTATAAAAATGGCGTGAATGTTTACGGCAAAAACATCCAGGGGTCAGACCTCGATATTGCTTATAAATTCTGGCTCAAGTGGTTTACAGGGGCGACCAATTCTATGGCACTGCCAGCACCAAAACCTTATTCTCTCACTGCAGAAGTTGTTGAGTGTTGGGAGAAATTCAAAGACAATGCGGGTGATGTGCTGAATTATATGGGTTCCAGTTCCAGCGGTGGATTTAGCATTTGGGGATTCTTCGAAGCCCTTGCCGCACTCATTCTTGGCCCATTTTTGCTCGCGGCAGCGCTGGTAGACTTTTTATTGGGACTTGTCACAACCCTTGGTGCTGCTCCTATTCGCTTTTTGCTGTCACTAAGCTATGAGGCTTTATATAATGCATATCAAAACCTGCGTCAGGGTTTAGTCCTTAATGGTTTTGCCTTTCCGCCAGTTTCACAATTAGGACATTATATGACCAAGCATATGGTTAAAACAAGTGAACCTGATATTTTCGGACATAATGCCAACTCTTTGCCACTGGCAGCTTGCTATCCGGCTCTTAAATTTAAACTCGGCTCCGCCCTGTCAGAGAGCCACCTGGTATATCCATTCCCGGTTTCTGTGAACAAAGAGCCCGACAAGGCCACCGGCTTTCCATCAAGTTACTTTGGGAAATTTCCATCATGGTATATTGATAATCCCAGAAATATATATAACAGGGAAAGAGATGACTATTTCCGGAATTTTATCGAGTCTGGTGCAATTCACCCTACTCCTGTGGAACTGGATACTAAATACACACAATTGGGAGATAAGGCAAAACAGGCAGGTTTGGGCAATGCAATAGCTTTCAGTGATGCGCTGTATACCGATTTTCTGACAGCCAGTGGTCGTCGTATCGCCGATTTTAGCCTGGATTCAGACAAAGGATATGCATTTAAATGTTTCCGAAAGGTGAAAGATATCTCCTATATCAACAAGCCAATAAATAGTTTTCACGAGACAAATGTTGAAATGGAAACCAGTAAAACTGTTCTGAATATTGTAACTGACATCATTGACCCTAATACCGAAAACCTATGAACGACAAGGAATACCTCAGAAAACTGCAGGCAGATGCTGCCGCTTCCGCAAAAAAGGTCTATGGAGATAAATCGAACCGTGAAAAGATGGGTAAAGAGGATAGGGGAGATAAGCCCCCATTTGATGCAACTACCTTCCTTTATATAAGGGCCTTTGATGGTGATTCAGGTGCCAGGCCTATTCCCGGCGGAATTGTCTTTTGGCTGAGTCCTGACGTAGAATTGTTCAGTAGCGCAGGAGTCAGGATAGTCACCACTGACATCAATACCAGCGAAAACTATACTGTTCAGGTTACTGTTAACAATGACGGCGATCAAAATTGCAATGCCTGTATGGTGGAACTTTATCTTGATGATCCTTCTATTGGGTTCAGTGTTATTGCATCAACTTTATTGGGCTCTCAAACAATTGCCGTAAATGCTCACAGCAGCGCTACCGCAGATTTTCCATTTTCAGCAACAGGCACAATGGCCGGGCATAAATGTCTTTTTGCCCGGGCATACAGCTTCCTTTCTAATGAATTGCCACTTGATTTCGTAGCTTTCAATACAGTTGATGACCGTCATCTTGGTCAGCAAAACCTGAACATCGTAAAACAGGCAAGTGTTATTGACTTTAATTTACATCTGGCAATACATGAACTAAACACTAGTTATTCATTGGTACTGAAAACTGAGCGAAAGGTAATTCGGCAGTTATCAAAAAATATTCTTGCAAATTATACTGTAATACCCAAAGCAGTTAATACGGAAGGCTTTAAATTTCTAAAGAACACAGGGCCGGTAACCAGGCTTGATCTGGGAGTTATGCATGGATTTAATATACTGGCAAAACCAAATATCTCTCCTTCATTTATTGCAGCAGCTCCAGCTTTAATGGCCTTACATGAAACCCTTAATCAGGAAATAAAGCCGATAGTAAAACGGAGAATTAAAACCTGGAACAATGTCTTTGACAAGGAATTCAACAAATTAAGTTTGCAAATTCCTGATCTTGGCTTAAATGCGGGTGAAGCTACTCCTCTGAACCTTTGGATAAAGGATGAAAAATCAGGCAAAGTTGTCGGAGGGATTACATTGCTGGTGACAGGGTGAAATGACACCTTGTTGCCTGACAAATCATGGAATCAAAAGCTGTACAACAACCACAATTATTCCAACAACGGCAATCAATGTCAATATCAAACTAAATCTCTTCATTACAGTATCTGGTTTCAAAGAAATATACTGTTTGAATTTTTCAAGATATGGTATCATGGCAATCGTCATCACAGTACCAGTTATGCTACCTGCAAGTATATCACCAGGGAAATGTGCCCCTGTGTAAACGCGTGTATAAGGAATTAAAAGGCTAAGAAAAAGACTCAGCAACAATATCTTTGGCTTGTCTTTGTATATCCATGCCAACAGTGTGAATGCCGCCCCGGCACTTACACTATGCCCTGACGGGAAGGAATGCTGCATCAATCGTACATTATTGACAAGATGCACCAGGTGCTCATCTCCAATTATCTTAAGGGGCCTGTCCCATTCAGGGAAGACAAACTGTTTTAATACCTGGGCCAAAACACCACTTACAACCAAAACCAGGATAAAACTGAGCGCCTTGCCAGGGTCTCTGCGATGAATTAATACGAGAACCGACCCCAGTAACAAAGAATCTCCAAGTAATCCCAGTAAAAACATGGGCTGGTCAAGCCAATCAGCATGGTAGAAATTCATCACGAGGAAACTTCCTATATATCCATAAGCCAATAACATCAGTGCTAAAAACAGCCACCAGATGTTAAGCGGGATTAAATAGAGATATTTGAATCTTTGCACGCTAATGTAGTTATTACAAATGTAGAAAGGTTTTTAACTTTTCACTATAATCCAATCTTTTCAATAAACATAAGCGCCAACCCAGGCTTCAACGCAATCGTAAAAAACAACCCAAAAACCGCCCCCCAGAAATGGGCATCATGCCCAATGTTATCATGCCCTTTCCGAGCCATATAAGCTGAAAAAACAAGGTAAAGCCCGCCAAAAATAAACGCTGGAATGGGAAAAGGAAGGAAAAGAAAACTAATGGAACTGAGTGGATTGAAAATGATGCTTGAGAAAAGAACTGCACTTACCGCACCTGATGCCCCGACAGCACTATAGGATGGGTCATCTTTGTGTTTTCCGTATGACGGAAGTGTCGAGAAAATAATTCCGCCCAGGTATAGAAGGAAATAGAAAAACAGCCCTTTCCCCTGAAATATAATGCTAAAATAACGTTCCGTGGCACTCCCAAATGAATACAAAACGAACATATTCACAAACAGATGCATCAAATCGGCATGGATTAAAGCATAAGAGAAAAAACGGTATTGCTGGCCAGAGTATCGTATAGCAGATGGATGAAAAGCCAGCTGATGGAAAACCTCCTTTTGATTTAACGCTAGTAAAGAAACAATACTAGTTATGATAATTATTATCAGGGTCATCATAGATTCCGGTATAAATAGTATTTCTCATCACCAGTGATGTTCGCATTGTTGGCTGCATATTCCAGGATAAGCCCATATTTCCGGGGATCAAGCAATGGCTTGCACAGTAAAATATAATACGAATGTTTACCTTCTGTTTGTGTGAGCGATCTTTGCATGAATTCTTCTTCCATCAGCATCCTTGATTTACTATAATCCTTATCCCAATGGATGAAATTACACCTTCTTTCCAGGCCGGGGTCCCACCAGGACACTCCTGGTAAATATGGGAAGATAGCTGTAATGGTGTATATATTATAGGCTGAAATGATTTCAGTTTTGATGTTTTTCTTTTGGATATATTCAGCCATCTCTTTTGCACCTGAAAACGGATATCGAAGGTCTTTTACCACATATTTTGCCCCAATCACTAATGAAAGGATTAAAAAAATGCTTAGTAATCGAAAAACGAAAAATGAAAAAAGCGGGTAATCAAATTTCATTGTTAGCGTTTTTCCATTCCCGATATTTTCCTCCCAAAAAATCCAGATTGCAACGATCAAAAACATGAAAATAAGTCCATAATGTCTTAGATAACCTGAATACCTAAACGTTAGGATATACAACAAGCCCAAAGTCGCCAGGCTGAAAAAAATCACTGCTTCAGCACTTTTTCGAATAGAATACAAGGTGACTATTAAAAACAAGACAAACATGACATTAACCCACCAGGGTTTGAAAAGCAATGTCATCCCTGGGTTTGTCAGGCATAGTGGCACAAAGGCATTGCCAATCGCTTCAAGTGATTCTCCCCAGGAGACAGGGTTCTCAAGCCAGGGCTGCCAGCCATCTGCCTGCACACGCAGACTGAAGAAAGCAAAACCTGCTCCTGCAATCATGATAGCCAGCCCAAACCATTGCTTGTTCATTGAAGTAATGTCAGCCTTATGTTTATAGACGCTGATCAGGAATAGTAAACCCATTGCTCCCGCTGCAAAAATGCTATGTGTGTTCGTATTGCACAACAACGCGATGAGAAAACCGAACAATATTGGTCTTTCATGCTTGCTGCGGTATAATCCGGCCAGCAAGAAAAGCAGCAAAACAGAGATGCTATAATTTCTGGCAATCGCTGCATATTCATAAATCATGAAATAGGAAAACAAAAACATGATCTTGAAATAAAGTGGAAAAGGAGCCCTTTTCAGGAAAACCCAGGCTGCGGTCACAATGATCACGCCATGCAATATTCCCATTGACAGATAAGGTAAGCCAAGTTTTGGTAATGGAAAAACCAGCAGGTACCAAAGAAATGGGTGTCCATTATAAGGTAATTCGTGAAAAAGGCTCCCCAGACTAAGTTCTCTGCAAAGTAGCCAAACCTGGGCTTCATCACGCCAGGGCTCATGATGCCAGATAGTCCAGAAAACGACCAGGGCATAAATGCCAATGATTAACGGCAGGCTATTCCTGCTTTCCTTAATAACCAAGGGGACGCCCTGGGCCTTCACCCGGAGATCAGGGTTTGGTATAGTCTATCTCTGAACCCAAAGCTGAATGGGGAATGAGGTAAACTGCAAGCAATACAAGGGCGGCAATCCATGCCCATGTTCTTCTTTCGGGATGGCCTTTCAGACGCACAACTGCAATAATCCAGGCAAGAAATGCTGCAGCGGTCTTGTTGTCGGTAAGGTCATGACCCCATGGCCATCCGGTCCAGTAAGCATCAAAGGCAAACTTCTGAACTAGTGGGCCCAGAAGGATACCACCTATGAATAGGAAGATTAATGTCCACAAAGCCTGACGATAGGTTCCTGTCCCTTTTGTAATCGCTTCCAATCCTGCACGAGTAGAAAATACCATAGCGAGAAACATACAAATGATATGCGGGATGAGTATATAAAGTGGAACGTTGCCTTTGTATCTAAGAACAACCGGGTCATTATTGTTTAATTCGGCCCGCTCTGTACCTTTGGTAAGACTAATCTCATACATGACCTTACCCGCCATAGGTTGTTTCGGAAGGTAAGCGACCAAATCACCACCTTTGCGGATCATTGGAGATTCTGTCCAGTTGTCGTGACTCTTGAAGCGTCTGAATTTGCAAATTCCCTTCACAGCAGTGTCACTCACCGCAATGCTAATGGGAGCATCTTCACCCGTTTCATAGGTGCGCAGCAATTTGTATTTGATGGTCTGTCCGGCAAATTCTACCTTTCCTCTAACAGGATAGGTAGGACCCGTCATTTTTTGATATATAGCGATCACTGCCATAAAGACAAATGCGCCTATCCAAAGTAATATTGATTTGGTTCTGGTGTTCATGAATAGTGTTTTAATTGGAGCCCGCAAAAATAGTAAAAAGCTGGTTTAATCCCGCTTTTGAAAAATATACTCTACTGTAGCACTTTTTTTTAAGGAACTCATCACGATATCACCAAGGATAAAAAATGGCGCCCCAAGGATAAAAAAAGCTTTTTGTAATAATAGATTAAATGACCCGTATTCAGGAGCATAACTGTTGTTTCCCTTGAGATGTTCAAACAAAACTTCTCGTTTCTTAAGAAGGCAATTCAATAGGCTTTGTGCCATCCCAAAGGGATTTTGTTCCAGTGAGAAATATTTTGTCCGCTTACATTCATATCCGAATTCACTCATAATTCGAAGCAAATCCTCATGCCGGAAGAAAAAAAGATGCCTGGGCGGGTCGAGATGAAGCCATTTTCCTTTGAAAAACCTGGCCTGGAAACTGTTAATATTTGGGAAAGACATCATGAGTATACCACCTGGTTTCAGCATCTGTGTGATCATGTTCAAGGTTTCCTTCGGTTCTTCGAGGTGTTCAAAGACATGAAACATGGTGATTGCATCGAGGCTTGAGGTTTCAAAGTCCCCGGCTTCCAGTCGCCCCGTCTTCAACTGAATGCCTGGCACCCGCGAAGCGCGTAGTGCAGAATTTCCCTCCAGCTCAACGCCATAAATATGGTATGAACCCATTTTATTCATGTAAGCAAGAAATTTTCCGTTTCCACAGCCAATATCAAGGATGTGTGCTTCCTGATGGATGCGTGCGGCTAAACGACGTGAACGGCCCATCCTGAATAGATCCAACACTTGCTCAATATATGGGGTCTTAAATTTCTCCTCTTTCTCGCCGTAATAACTGTCATCATAGGCCAGGGCCAATTGCTCAGCATTGGGACGGGGGGCCAGGAACCAGGCTTTGCATAAAGAACACCGGTGGATCGCATAATGATTTCCCCTGATGTCGCTGGTATTGTATTGAAAAATGCTGTCTTCCTCCTTGCAATACCCGCATTGCTGTATATTGTCATATTTGTTTAAGTGCATGACGCTACAGTTTTTTTTTGCGATTTTTGTAAATCTCATAGCGGGCAAGACCAAGCTTTTGGGCTGCATGCCTGAGGCTTGTCACAATAACTCCGATTCCATAAGTAGTACTCCGGCTGAAATTAATAGACGAACCTTCTTCGAAGTATTTGGTCGGACATGTGATTTCCGCAATTTCAAATCCATGGAAAAAGACCTGTGATAAGACCTGGTTGTCAAAGACAAAGTCATCTGAATTAGCCGGGTAGTTAATGGTTTCAAGCACTTCACGGGAAAATGCCCTGTATCCGGAGTGGTATTCTGAAAGCTTTTGCCTGATAAGCAAGTTCTGAAACAGCGTGAGAAAACGGTTAGAAAGATATTTGTAATAGGGCATTCCTCCCTTAAGCGCACCTTTTCCCAGGATCCTGGAACCCATCACCACCGGGAAAAGATCGTTGGCGATGATAGATGCCATCGCCGGAATAAGTTTTGGCGTATACTGATAATCAGGGTGTACCATGATGATAATGTCGGCATTAAGCGCCAGTGCTGTATTATAGCATGTTTTCTGATTTCCGCCATAACCCGTGTTTTTCTCATGCCTGATGACATGATGGATCCCTAATGAACGGGCAAGCGCTGCGGTATTGTCTTTACTTGCATCATCCACCAAAACAAGTTCATCCACGAGATCCATAGGAATCTCCCTGAAAGTATCTTCCAAAGTTTTCGCTGCATTATAAGCGGGGAAAACAACCACTATTTTCTTTCCGTTCAGCATATATCTTCCTAAGCTTTATTTTGTTTTGTCTGGAGGAACCGGAATGGGAGGCAGCGGTTTGTAATTCTTTAAGTCTTCTTTGATTAGCTCAATAGCTTTGTTGAGCTGATCGTCAATACCATCATATTCATGTGCCTGGTCATTCTCTATGTATATGTCTGGCTCAACACCTGTCCCTTCTATGATCCATTTGCTTTCTTCTGACGAATAGGATGCAAACTCAGGCTTGCGAAGATCGGCCCCATCAACAAAAGGAAGGGATCCCCTGATCCCGACAACACCACCCCAGGTGCGGGTTCCGATAACTTTCCCTAATTGGTGTTTTTTGAATGCATAGGGGAATAGGTCACCGTCTGAAGCTGAGTAATGATCAATAAGCAAAACTTTCGGACCCAACATCATCTGTCTTGGTGTCTGGCCTGGAATGTCAACATTGCGCGACATATTCGCCCTGGTTACAACGCGCTGCAGCCTTTCGATGATCATCGGAGAGACATTGCCGCCCCCATTGCCACGGTCGTCGATGATCAGCGCTTTCTTGTCGAGCTGCGGATAGAAATATTTCGCGAACTCATTCAGCCCTTCTACACCCATGTCAGGAATGTGAATGTACCCAACTTCACCATTCGTCGCTTCATTCACTTTCCGGATATTGTTTTGAACCCAGGTATAATAATACAGACTGGATTCGGAACGAACCGGAACCACGATAACTTTTCGTGCGGATTTCTCATCTGTGCCTGCTGAAACCATAAGCTCAACCTGCTGTCCTGCCGTATTAATAAGGGCTTCGTATATGTCTGGCATGTCTTTGCATGACTTGCCATTGATAGCCAGGATATAATTACCCTCCGAAACGTTTACGCCCAGGTCTGCCAGAGGTGAACGTACTTCTTTCGTCCAGTTTTCACTTTTTAAAAGCTTTTCGATTTTAAAATAACCTGAAGCATCTTTGCTGAACTTCGCACCAAGTAAGCCTGTAGCAATCCTTTCCGGCATTCTCCGGTCCCCGCCGCTAATGTAGGCGTGCCCAACATTCAATTCTCCGATCATCTCGCCAATCAGGTAATTCAAATCATTCCTGTCATTGATATAGGGGAGAAGTACAGCGTATTTTTCCTTGATTGTCGGCCAGTTCAACCCATGCATCGTTGGAACATAGAAGAAATCCCGCATCTGTCGCCAGCTTTCATTATAAATCTGTTTCCATTCCTCGGCATTGTTAACCCAGACCTTCAGATTACTTAAATCTACACTTTCTTCCAGGTTGATTTTCGAACTTGGCAGGTCAATGACAGAATACTTGCCCGATTTGTTTATAAGCATTTTCTTCCCATCAGCGCTGACGTCAAAGCTCATGCCCTGGCCTAATTCTGTCTCTTTTTTCTTTTTTAGGTCATAAATTTTCAGACTGTTGTTCTCATCACCAGCAGAACTTTCGTTGTAATAAACAACATCATTAATGACATTAACATTCCAGTAATTGCCTGGCTGTATGGGTAAAGAAACCACCCTTTCTTTAATGCCGTCGAGGTCGATGGCAAAGTCGGGTGCCTTTTTTGAGTCCTTCTTGTCAGTGTTTGCCTTTGACTTATCATTCACCGCCTCTTTATCTTTGACAGTCTCTGTGCTGCTTTCCTGTTTTACTTCATCGTTTTCAGGTGCAAAAGGGGAGGGGATGTCTTTTTTTAGGGTCATCAGGTAAATCCGGGTCATGTCACGGTAGGCATGGTTCCATTCTGTCTCGCTGTAAACCGGGTTGAAATCTCTTTTTGAGGTAAAACCCAGGTATTTCCCGTCCTTGCTGAAATCTGCCTGACCCGAATCAAACCAGCCATCAGTAAGTTCAGTATTTACTCCGGTTTCAAGGTTATAAAGCATAATGAGTGCCATGTCGTTTTTTTGTGGACTGGCATAGGTGATCCATTTGCTGTCGGGTGACCAGTGAAAGTTGTTGATCTCCCAAATCTTTGATTGTGTCACAAGGGTCGTCTTTTTCGAATCAACATCGACAAATTGTAACCTTAGTCTTTTGTCATTCCACAGGATCAATTTACTGTCGGGTGACCATTCAATATTGAATTTGTAAGTGTCAGCACCAGAAGTAAGCGGGATTGGCGCTTCACTGCCATCCTGTTTCTGAACATAGATTTCATATTCCCCATTCTTATCACTTAGCCAGGCTATAGATTTTCCGTCAGGACTCCAAACCGCGTTGCGGTCATGGGCATTGGAGCTTTGTGTCAGGTTACGGGTGATGCCTGACTTGGCAGGGACACTGAAAATGTCACCACGGGCCCCGATGATCAGTCGTTTCCCATCAGGAGATATGTTCGCTGTGTTGATGTTTTTCGAAGCATCTTTTAGTTTATTGCGGCCATTGTCGAAATCATCAGCGATCGTGATATTCAGCTTTTCTGATTTCTCTGTTGCAAGATCAAAAATATATAAGTAACCAGCATGCTCATAGATGATTCCATTGTCGCCCAGGCTTGGGAATTTAATATCATAATCATTATATGTTGTGAGTTTACGTGTTTCCTTGTTGACAGTATTATAAACAAAGAGATTCATCACCCTGTCACGGTTCGAAAGGAAATAAATATTGTTGCCTGACCACATCGGGATGATGTCCTGTCCGTTGTTGTTAGTTATGTTGGTGGTTTGTCTCGTTTGAAAATCATAAATCCAAATATCGTCGGCCATGCCGCCTTTATAATATTTCCAGGTCCGGAATTCGCGGAAAACACGGTTCATGGCCAATTTTTTACCATCAGGAGAATAGGAGCAGAAACCGCCTGCAGGAAAGGGTAGTTCCGTTGATAAACCTCCATTGACACTGACTTTGTATAGCTGTCCTTTGAAATCGTTAAAGGTCTGTTTTCTTGAACGATAGATGATGTCTTTTCCATCAGGTGTCCAGGCCATCGTAATATTATTGGGCCCCATACGGTCGCTGATATCATCCCGGCTCAGGGTTGCCGTGATCGTTAAACGTTTTGGAATTCCTCCTTCAGAAGGCATGACATATACTTCTGTATTCCCGTCATATTGTGCCGTAAAAGCCAGGTTTTTTCCGTCAGGCGAAAAGCGGGCAAACATCTCATATCCGGGGTCTGATGTCAATTTTCGGGCAAGACCGCCGCTCCTGGCAACACTATACAAATCGCCTGCATAGGAGAAAACGACGTGTTTCCCGAAAAATGTGGGGAATCTAAGGAGTCTGGCCTCTGTTTGAGCGCTCAAATCGAATAAAGTGAAACAAAAGAGTAATGCAAGGAGTAAACGGGTTCTTTTCATTGGAATATGATAAGGGAATGAACAATCTTGCAAAAGTAAGAAAATTTGTATGCCTCAATTCCTTTCAGCTCAAAGCCATGCTAGAGCCAATTGGCTTATCTTTGCAGTAAAATTACTTATATGAGTATATTTGGAGAACTTCAGAATTCAGCGGCTTTCGCATGGGTGATCCTGCCTTTGCTAATATTCTTTGCAAGGATAACAGATCAGAGCATCGGCACCTTACGTCTTATCTTCCTCTCGAAAGGATTCCGGACCTTAGCCCCAATGCTCGGCTTTTTCGAAGTAATAATCTGGTTACTGGCCGTGAGTCAGATCATGAAACATCTCGACAATTTTATGTGCTATATTGCCTATGGCTCAGGCTTTGCCATGGGAAATTACCTTGGAATGATGCTGGATCAGAAGCTCTCCATCGGAAATGTGCTTATACGCTCTATTCTTCGAAAAGAAAACCTGGAACTCATCGAATACCTCAACGACAATAATTTCGGACTTACTGTTGTCGACGGTGAGGGCGCAAGAGGTAAAGTAAAGGTCCTTTTTAGTATTGTGAAAAGAAAAGATGCACCCACATTTGTAAAAATCTTACGGGAATACGAACCCAATGCCTTTTATACTGTGGAAGACGTGAAGACGACCAATGAAGGTGTTTTCAGGGGAAATACCAAGAGACCTCTTTTCAATATGATGACTTTCAGCCTGATGAAGTCTAAGTAATCTCCTGCGATTTTGTTTTCATGAATCCAATCAGTATCGCATTTTACAGTCCTGTGAGAGGAAGTGGGGTGAGCACTCTGCTGACACATATCTTTGAGATAGCACCGGAACTTATTGCAGGAAAGACAGTCTTACTGGATTGTGACCTTGAGTTTCCTACAATTAGTGCATTCTTCAAAACAAATCTTATCAGGGAAAAAACTACGAAAGTTTTCCAGCCCTTATTAAACAGAAGTCATTGTATCATTTGTAAATCTTGTGCAAAAGCCTGTGCCTTCGGTGCGATACAGGTATTTCAAAATATGTCATATGTTCGGTTCGAGCCCGCACTTTGCAGAGCCTGTGGGGCATGTATTCATACTTGTCAATACAATGCACTAACAGAAAGTGCTTATGAGATTGCTACATGGAGACATCTTGATGCTGGTGAGAGGCGGGAGATCCTGGAAGGTGACCTTTGGGCTGATGATTTTTTTTATACCAGGGCATTACAGGCCAGCCGCGATTTCATTCAAGAACAGGAACTCATCCTCATTGATGCCCGCGGAGGTATGGACTTTATCTCGTTAGAAGCAATGCATCATGCAAACTTATTGGTCCTTGTAATTGATGTTACCCTATTCTCCCCCGAACCTTATCGTCAGATCTTTAAAAATCTGTTAGCCCATGGTAAAAAACTTGTTGTGGTGGTAAATCGTTCCGGTATTGTTCCAGAACCCTTAAGACAACTTTGTGTTGAACTTTCACTGCCAATAGCCGGCTGTCTGCCATTCAATCAGGGCATCCCACGCAATGCAGTGCTTGGGGAACTTATGACATCAGGCAAAACCCTGACCAAAGACATCTTTAGCAACATCCTGCGGAATCTCTTGCTGAATGCAGGTCACAGAACCTTTTTGCCCGTATGAAAGAGATCGTATTCATAGGTAGCAGGAGTAGTGCAGGAAAAGAAAGCTTACTGTCAGGCTTTGTGGCGGCTTCCCCGCTTTCCATAATTGCAGACTGCTCCCTGGAATATAATGCCTTGATTAAGGTGATGCAACCATCAAACATCAGGGAAAAGCGACTACCAATCTTTCGCGGTTTTTCCTTTGACCAGGAACGTTGTATACACTGTGGTATGTGCCTGGGAGTCTGCAAACAGGATGCGCTCGCCTTCCTTGAAGAACAGATGACCTTTTATGAATATCGCTGTACTCATTGTGCATCATGTGTTAAGTGGTGCCCGGTGATGGCATTAAGTCATGAGGAACAAAGAGAAATTAGCCTGTATCATGCAAGCACTCGTTTTGGATTCCTGGTATATTCTCACAACTTCCTTGAGCCAAGCCTGCAGCCGGAGATGATTAATGCCATAAGGAAACAAGCCCTGCAAATAGCCAGAGATAGGGGCGCTGAACTCGTCCTGGTCAATGGTAGCCGAGGACTGAGGAATACTACCCTAAAGGCAATAGAAAACACCGATGCGCTGGTCGCAGTAATTAGCCCTGCAGCACATGCCCTCAAGGATCTTGAACGTATCATCCATTTCTGCCGCAAAGCCGGACATGAACCCTTGGTTATTATCAATATGATAGACATTGACCCTTTGCAAAGCCTGGAGATGGAAAAAATCTGTGAGAATATGGCAGTGGCTGTAATCGGGAAAGTTACCTATAATGCCTCATTCAGAGATGCTTTGATCAGGAACCAGTCGATCAACGAAATCATCCCAGGATCTGAACTTGCTGTATCTTTGGAGAACATTTGGGAAAGAATCTTGGATCACATCTCCTTGCGCAAATAGCCTATGAATCAAACCGAATCAATATTTCCAACAGCATATTTTCCCTCACTGACTTACCTTACTCATGCCTTGAAACATGATATTCTGACGCTGGAAGCCTGGGAGAATTTTCCCAAACAAACCTTTAGAAACCGTTGTAATATCCTGGGACCAAACGGAATTCAATCACTCAGCATCCCTACAATGAAAACCGCAGATCCCAAACGTCTTATCCGGGATGTTAGGATTTCCAATGAAGATCGTTGGCAACAGATTCACTGGCGTTCGATAACATCGGCCTATAATAAGTCACCATATTTCATGTATTACAGGGATGAATTAGAGCCCGTTTTTTATAAGAAACACGATTATTTATTAGAGCTAAACCATGAAATTCTGAAATTAATTCTGAAGTTTTTGAAAGTGGATATGGAGATACAATATACAGAGATATTTACAGCGATCGGTAGTGTTTCATGTGATTTCAGGTATGTATTGAGTCCCAAGATCCCTTGCAGCCTGATTTTTCCTCTCTACTATCAGGTCTTCCGCGATCGTTATGATTTTATTCCCGACCTCAGTATCCTCGATCTCCTCTTCAACCTCGGTCCCGAATCAAAATTCTATTTAAAGAACATAAATATTTAACCCCATCACCCCCATCACCCAAACTGCATCTCACTCAAGCCCCTATACAATCCCCCCTGCAGCTTCATTAACTCCTCATGGGTACCCTGTTCCACAATCATGCCCCCGTTGATCACAATGATTTTGTCCGCGCTCCTGATTGTCGACAAGCGATGAGCAATTACAATTGAAGTACGGCCTTGCATCAGTTTTACCAAAGCCTCTTGTACCAGTCGCTCCGATTCAGAATCAAGGGAAGAAGTTGCTTCGTCAAGGATCAGGATCTTGGGGTCTTTCAACACAGCACGTGCAATGGCGATACGCTGGCGCTGTCCGCCGGATAACTGCACGCCTCGGTCACCTACAATCGTTTCAAGTTTCTCAGGGAACTCCCTGATAAAATCCCAGGCATTTGCCTGACTAGCGGCTTCAATAATCTCTTCTTCTGAAGCATCGGGCTTGCCGTAAGCGATGTTCTCACGAATTGTTCCTCCAAATAGAAACACATCTTGCGGCACCATGGCCATCTGGGAACGAATGGCAGACAGCGGAAAACTTTGCGAATCACGTCCGTCAAATAAGAGTGATCCGCTGACAGGTTCATAAAATCGCATCAACAGCGACACCAGCGTTGACTTTCCCGCTCCGCTAGGCCCAACCAGTGCCACTTGCTCGCCCGCATTAACATTGAATGAGATGGCTGATAATACGCTAAAATCTTTGCGTGATGGGTAATCAAAAGCGATGTTCTGAAATTCGATTTCTCCGAATAGCCTGTGTTCTTCCTGTAATTTGTAATTTACATCGAGGTCTTCAGTAGGTTCGTTCAACAACTCAAGCATGTTTTCAGCAGCACCCATGGTTCGTTGTAAACGGGTATAAACACTGGCCATCCCTGCAATATTCCCTGCAATAAAGCCGGAGTAGATTACGAAGGAAAATAGTTCTCCTGCTGCCAGTTTTCCTGTGGAAATCAGCGTAGCCCCTTTCCATATTACAGCTCCCATTGCCATAAAAAAACCTACCACGATAAAGGATGTATATGCTTGGTACTTCCCGCCTTGTATGCCGGTCCTGGCAACTTCATCAGTGATATCTCTATAACGCTTCATTTCAAAGAGCTCATTCACAAAAGCCTTTACGTTCTGAATCCCTTGCAGCGTCTCTTCAACAACCGTATTGGATTCTGCAACCTGATTCTGGGCTTTTTTAGAAAACCTGCGGATGGATCGCCCGAAGAAAAAAGCCATCAAGGCTACTGCTGGGACAATTGACATCATAAACAAAGTCAGTAGAGGCGAACTGCTAATCATTAAAATAATGCCACCAATCACGAAAATTAATTGTGAGATAAAGTCCGCCAGGGTAGAAGTGAGGGTGTCTTGCAAAAGGGAGATGTCTGATGAGATCCTGCTGTTTAGCTCACCAACCCTACGTTTTGCGAAAAAACTCAGTGGCATCTTGATGATGTGGTTGTATATGCTTTGGCGGATGGATGCAAGGGTCTTCTCTGTTACCTCAACGAAAATGCGTGTCCTGAAATAACCAAAGAAAGCCTGTACCAATAGCAGTATGACCAGGATGATTCCGATATGAGAGATTTCCTCTAAAGACTTCTTGCGGTTACCAAGATCAACCATGATCCCCAACATCTTGGGGAAAAACAGCATAGCCCCACTCGAAAATAGTAAGAATAGCAATCCAAGTGAAAACTTCAGACTGTAAGGCTTCAGATACTTATACAGGGTAAAAACCTGTCGGAATCCGTGTTTGCTTATTTTAGTTTTTTTTTGTTCAGTCATTATTATTTAACACATTACATATAGCTTTTGGCTTTATTCCTGATGGGCTATTTCTGTTTTATAATTTCTATTAGTTCTTCGCAGAAATTTCTCATGTCAAAGCGCTTGACAGTATTCCTGGCATTATCAGAAAACACCTGGTATTCGGATTGGTTCATATTATTGAATTCAATGATTCTCTTTTTAAAGTCATCCGGCCTAGTACATAAAAAACCATTCTTCCCATGGTCAACAAAAACGTTGTTTTCTGCGACATCAGAACTTAGCACAGGTACGCCATTGTTTAGATATTGTTTTAATTTGAAGGCGGATTTAGATCGATAAAACTCAGTGTCGAGTAGGGTTGCGATACCAATGTCAAATGTAGCAATCTTGTGCTGAAGGCTAATCTCATCCTGCCAGTCGATATCTCGCGGGATTTCGACCTTTACGTGGTCAAGCATTTTTAAATAGTCATTCAGAGACTCATATTCAGCATTCCTTGTTACGCCAAGCATGACAAGATTTATTGGAAAACTCAATTCCTGCAAGGCAGGGAAGAAGAGGGTCATGAGGCTTTCTTTGTGGCCACTAGTGAAATCTCCGATCCAGCCAATCGTGAGTACTTCGTTTTTTTTCTTTTTTACAATGCTAAGATCAGGGATAGGGCAGGTGATCATGATCGAATTGTTGTTTAGGAATGACAGATTCTTTACCAACTCAGAACTTCCCAGGCTAACGACTCCACAGTTCCTGAGGAAATAATAAATTGTTTCCGGGGAGTAACGCAGATAATCTGCATCGTCAAGGTCGTAACAGCTGATGTCCTTTCGGAAATATACCAATAACTTTAATGCATTGGCATATAAGCGTTTTGAATAAACACTTTGAATCATGATCAATGAACCTTGTTTCGGAAAAAATAAGGCAGAGACATATGATTTCAGAAACAACAGTATCGCAGCTGGATGATAATTCGGGACAATAAAATATGAAGAAACACCATAGTGACTCTTCAAGTAGTCAAGCATATATTTTCCCCTGTAGCGAACGGTAGGGGACTTATCACTATAAAACGTAAAATAATAGATGAATTCTAATTTCATTAAATGTAAATTCTCCGCTTTGAACGGCTTAATTGGGGTTCATGTGTGCACATGAGGTAGTCTACTCGATTCCTAATTCGGAATTTGTTTGTATTTATTGTTTTAATATTTTAATAGTCAATTCGGAATTTTGCTTATGCACTTTAAGGAAATATATGCCAGACTCGATTGTTGAAAAATCAACTTGTTCAATATTAATACCTTCCCAAATAACTTGACCTGTTATATTTGTTAATATGTAGTCCCCATGACTTGCGTTTCCTAATATTCTTATCTTATTAATGAATGGATTTGGATAGATGTTGAACCGCGCCGGATCAGATTCTTCATTTAGGCCAGTAGTATTGCTAACATTCCGTACCAGGCGGACAAAGTTCGCTGCCCGAATTGCGTCACCTTGAGGGCCCCATGAATGTCCTGTATATGTGGTCCCGCCAACAACTACAGTATGAACGATAGCACCTGGATTAAAGTTTGAAATAGTTTTAGGGTCACTTCGTTGTGCTCCGGCACCATGCACATCTATCCATGCACCTGTTGATGCTGGCCAACCCATTGCTCGTCCAAAAGCAACATAATCTGCTTCGGTTGCATTCCCGGTGGTATTGTAAGGCGCATGTGTTGAAGATGACCAATAATAGGGAAAGTCAGCCTGACCATTCTCATTTACAATAGGACTGCAAACAAAATAATTTACATCAATAGCAGCTAAGGAATTGTAGTCTGGAGAATTTGAATAATTCACGATGCTTTGTAATTCTTTTACGTCAGGCATTCTCCAATCATTATAACCAAGGTAATTGGTCGTATTTTGCGTTTGAACCCATGTTAATGCATCTGACCAGTTTAGTGCGGCCCAATTGTCGTTTTTCGACCACATCAATCCTGTATTTGTATCGCTTATGGTTTGATCGCCATTGTCAACAAAGTTATTAATTCCATAAGTTAACGGACCGCGAACCAATTGAAAATAGAAAGTTTTGGGCAAGCCACTTAGAGCGTCAGTCATATCATAACCTTTAATGCGACCATCAGCAAAATTTACAGCAAATAATTTCTGATAACCAGAACCGCTTGGATTTAGGATAAAAGTTGTTTTAGATGCATATTGCTGGTCAATTAAACGCTCGCCAAGGGCAGTATTACCCCATTTATATTTAAAATAATTAGTGTCGATAAATGGAGTTAAGACCGACAGATCTGTTCCAATATAACTGCTGGGATCCGTGCCTCTTGAGCTATACAAGGAATAAATTTCCTTAATTGTCGGTATTCGCCAGTCGTTATAACCACCATAGTTTAATCCGTTCACGGTTGTAACCCAAATCTGAGCTGCAGAAAAAGTCATCCTATCTGTTTTAACTGGCTTGCTGTTGCTTGTATTTGGGCTACTCATCCAGGTTAAACCGGTATTGTTGTCAAATACTGTTTTTGTATCAGCACTCAATACATAAGTAGCTGGGTGAAAGGTATATTGAGCATCTTGCCCAAAAAATGCTTGTCCTGTAGCAGGGAACGCTATCTCACCATTTGAATTATAGCATTTGACTTGACCTGCATCCACAACGGGGAATGTAAGTGTTTGTGAAAAACTACGGGCAGCGATTAAGAACAAAAGAGCAATCATTTTAAATTTAATTGCTTTTCTCATAGAAGATGTTTTAGTGAAAGAATAAACATATGCATATTGAGGGGTCAAATTGGGCGTTTTGGCGACATAGGTTTTTTCAAAATTGTGTTCAGTGGCCGTATATATTTGATTGTTTTTGTTAAAATATTTGTATTGAAGATATTGTAGCTGTGTAATCTGGAAGACTTAAAAACACTGTTGTTCCCACGTCTTTTGTCGATTCTAAACGTATTTTTCCACCAAGCAATTGTGTCAAACCTTTGGCAATAGATAGCCCCAAACCACTGCCTTCATAGCCACGTGAATTAGAGGGGTTTCCTTGCATGAAATTCTCCCATATACGCTCTTGCAAGTCCTCTTCAATGCCGACACCAGTGTCTTTTATAAAAATTTCAATTTCATTGTTTTTTAATTCAAATCCCAGCGTCACACCTCCTTCTTTTGTAAATTTTAGCGAATTATCTACAAGTTTAGAAACAGCTTTTCGAAGCATTTCTTCATCAGTAATTAGGATAAACTGATCATCATGATCGGGAAATTGCATTCTAAGACCCAGGTTTATTTTCTTAAATGGCCTCTGGAAATGTTCATAGACATTTGTCAATAGTGAGGCGATCACAATTGAATGAGGATGTACTTCCATGTTTCCTGAAATAATCAGGGATATATCCATGAGATCTGTAATTGTGTTTATTAAACGCGTGCTACTGAAATCCAAAATTTCTAAATACTCCTCTTTTTCTTCCGTTGTAATACCGGGTTGGATAATAAAGGGAGCAAACCCAAGAATGCTGTTGAGCGGGGTTCGGATTTCGTGCGAAATGTTATTCAGGAATGCTGTTTTTAAACGATCGCTTTCTTCGGCTTTTTCTTTGGCAATGACCAATTCAGCAGCTCGTTTTTCCTTCTCTTCGTTTTGAAATAAGAGCTCTTTGTTGGCAATGACCAATTCAGCAGCTCGCTTTTCCTTCTCTTCGTTTTGAAATAAGAGCTCTTTGTTGGCAATGACCAACTCAGCTGCTCGCTTTTCCTTCTCTTTGTTTTGAAAGAGCAGCTCCTTGTTGGCTATAATTAATTCAGCAGCCCGTTTTCCTTTTTCATCGTTTTGAAATGCAAGTTCTTTGTTTGCAATGATAAGCCTTGCCTCCTCTTTTTCTTTTTCAGCCAATAAAGAAATATTCTCTTGAAGAGATTCATGCAATTCGCTTATAAGGTCTTCCTTGGACTTGTCAAGACTGTTCATTCAAATTTTGTTTCATTGATAAAATTTCAGAAACCATATTATTTATAGCATTGGCTATACTTTTTTTTGGGATTTTCTTTAAATCAAGCCCTGTTTTCTAAGGCTTTGTTTTCGTTCCTGGATTTGTTCCTTTAGAATTTCAAAGGTATTTTTCGTCTCCATATTATTTTTTTTTGCGAATTCATCAAGGAAAACTACCGCATCTTCATACGCTACAAACTCTTTAATTTTAAGCTCTTGATGCTTGTCATTGGTGAGAGTTATTGTATATAGCCTGTTTAAAATATCGGATGAATTACCTCGACTATGCATTGCCTGTGAAATGCTCGAATAGTTGAGTGTTACAGTAGTAAAATGATCTAATGGCTGCCATTTGCCAAATTTTACCAAAAAGACATCGAAGTATTTTTTTATTTTCCTGTTTTCAATATCAATCAATACTCCTTTTATCGAAATAAATACGATAAGTCCAACTAGCAAGAATAGAATCCCAATGGGTGTAAAAATGAAGGAATTATAAGTATTGAAATAACTTATAATTAAAATAATACCCGCAATACCCAAGATCAACCCAGCTGTTGAAAGGGAACCTTCAAATGTTGCGCCATGACTGATTTTTTCAACCTTCATTTTGATCAATGTGCCTGGGTTAGTTTTGTTTTCTACTTTACGAGCTGGAATTGTTTTGAGATTAGAATATTATTTACTGAGGAATTTTTGAATTCTGTCCGCAGCGTTTTGTCTTAGGTTGAAATAATAGAATGGATAATCAAAACTATGGTAAACACCTTTTGGAAACCCGCTGAGTGAATCTATTATAGCTATTTTGTTTTCATTAGCAGATGTACAGATCAATACGCCCTTTGTTGTGTCCACACGGGCATCTGCATATTGAGGAATTTTTACCCAGATCCCTTGTTCGTTCGGGAAGAGTGACCCTAAACCTTGTGATGTATCTGCCAGTGTTTCACCTCTAGTCCAGGTGATCGGATTGATCACAAGACTTACCAATCCATATAATACTGGATTTACCCCCGCAACATCAGGCGCTTCTGTGTTGTATGAAATAATCACTCCCGTATCATCGGGGCCGGTGGCAAATTTTAAATGCGGGTTGTCTTTGAGAAACTGCTTTGTAACAGGACCACCGATAACGTATGCGGCAATCATTCTTGCATAAACCTGAGGGTTTTCTTTCAAGTAGCCGGATAAAAGGTTGCACACAATATTTGCTCCTTGTGAATGTCCTGCTAAAATGAAGGGACGGCCTTTGTTTAAGTTCTTAATATAATAATCAAAGGCAGCAGTGACATCTGATGTAGGTATTCCGGCAATGACATTTAAACGGTTGTCAGGTGAATTGTTATCCTGTCGGTAGAAAGGGGCATACACATTTGCTGCGGTGTTAAAAGCTGTGCCTTGACGCGCAAAGGCAGAAGCTGCTCCTGCCATCATGAGCGAGTCGTCGATCGCACATATCATTGCTGTTGTATTGTCTTTTGTCCAGGAAGTCGTTGGATACAAATAAAAAACGTCCGCTTTGAAAACCGTCGGGGCGAGAGACAACCAATGCCTGGATTGTGAATAATCCGGGCTTGTTGCATTGTGTTGGGTTGAACTATCTTTTTTGCAGCCATTGCTTAGAAGTAGAACATATCCAATACTTATCAATAACAAAGGCCATTTCTGGTACTTATTCATGTCGGTTAAATCATGTGGAAGTAAAAAGTTAAAGGTATTGATTTTATTATAATGATTAGAAATGCTCTTTGGAGGGCACTCCCAGGGCAAATCGTGCGGTCGTGAATCGCAGCTTTATTGCTTAGTCAATGGATAAACCGTAATTAATTTTTAATAAAAGAAACGTTACTGTTCAGCTGTAGGCAGCTGAAAATCTACAGGGCTACCTTCGAGTGCAT
>JBAXPV010000041.1:0-34466 GCA_037132075.1 Bacteroidota bacterium | reverse complement strand
GGAAGAACCCTGGCGAGTAGCCATTTCCTATCTTTATAAAGTTTATGGCAGGAATTTTTTACAATTGGAACTCCCATTCATGAAAAGGATAGACCCGGAAAAAATTCGGCTAATTCTCGAAATGATTGAGAAAAAGATAAACTGTCCGCTGAGTTCAGGGGCTGGACGTTTGTTTGACGCAGTGGCAGGCTTGCTAAACCTGGTTTCTATAGCCTCTTTTCAAGCTGAAGGACCGATGCGCCTGGAATCCATTGTAAACAAAGACATTACAGATCGATATTCTTTTACATCTGATAATTCCATTCACTTTGAGGAGACAATAAAGCAAATTGTTGATGATCTCATTAAAGGCATGGATATTCCTACGATTGCAACAAAATTTCATAACACAATAATTTATGTTATTTTTGAGTCAGTTAAAGCGATTTGGGAGAAGGAAGGAATTCGAAAAGTAGTACTCTCGGGGGGGGTGTTTCAGAACAAATACCTTTTGGAAGGGACCACTTTACTACTGCAGAAGAATAATTTTGATGTGTATTCACATGCGACAGTTCCCGCTAATGACGGGGGAATAGCCCTGGGACAACTGGCTGTCGCTGCTAAAAGAAGGGAATAATATGTGTTTGGCCATACCGGCAAAGGTGATCAGCGTAGAAGGGCATAGTGCCCGTGTTCGTATTGAGGATGTGGAATATACAGCGAGTCTGTTACTCCTCGATGACGTCAAGGAAGGTGATTATATCATGCTTCATGCAGGTTTTGCGATCGAGAAAGTTGATCCAGAAGAAGCTGCAGAGACGAT
Source organism: Bacteroidota bacterium (assembly GCA_037132075.1). Lineage (GTDB taxonomy): Bacteria > Bacteroidota > Bacteroidia > Bacteroidales > CAIXZF01 > JBAXPV01. Next base: position 33,664 of record JBAXPV010000041.1, on the reverse strand, counting down.
GCGTCTATTAAATATGGAGGAATTAAACAGACCTGAGCGCCTGAACGATGAAGTACATTGAAGAATATCGGAAGCGAGACCTGATCCTGTCTATTTCCGAAAAGCTAAAAGGTGTCTCAAAAAAAGAGATAGTCCTGATGGAGGTTTGTGGCGGACATACAATGGCTATTCATCGGTTTGGCCTGGCGTCTTTGCTCCCTCCGACAATACATCTCATCTCAGGCCCTGGATGTCCGGTTTGTGTATCCAGTCAGCACTTTATCGATACCGCAATGGCATATAGCAAGCTACCCGGAGTCATTATCACCACCTATGGCGATCTGATCCGTGTCCCGGGATCTTCGACATCCTTAGAGAAAGAAAGAGCCAACGGAAGTGATGTCCGGATTGTCTATTCGGTGCTGGATGCCATTGAAATCGCAAAGCTAAATCCTGAAAAGAAAGTAATTTTTCTTGGAATTGGGTTTGAAACAACGGCCCCTTTGACTGCTGCAGGAATCGTCCAGGCAAAAAAAGATGGTGTTCAAAATTTCTTTGTGCTAAGTGCTCATAAAATTATGCCCCCTGTAATGAAAGCCCTTGTGGAAGAAGGGGTTAAAATAGATGGCTTTCTAGCGCCAGGTCATGTAACGGCGATAACCGGAACATCGATTTACCGGGATCTTCCGGCAGTTCATGGCTTAGGAGTGGTTGTTTCCGGATTTGAGCCTGTCGATATGATGCAATCAGTTCTGATGCTGACAGAACAAATTGAACAAGAAGCTCCGAAAGTCGAGGTTCAGTACCAGCGTGTTGTTCAGAAAGACGGAAATATAATTGCACAACAACTGCTGGAAGACGTTTTTGAGCATGCGGATGATCAATGGCGTGGCTTAGGCATGATACCAAAAAGCGGCTTGAAAATCCGGGAGGCATTCTCAGCTTATGATGCAGAAAAGCATTTCATTGTCGATGTCCCTGAATCTACCGAACCAAAAGGATGTATCTGCGGACAAATCCTTCGCGGCCTTAAGACTCCACTTGACTGTGGCCTTTTTGCAAAAAAATGTACACCCTCCGATCCTGTGGGAGCTTGTATGGTTTCGGGTGAAGGCACCTGCGCTACCTATTATAAATATCGCTCATGAAAGAAAATGCAGCTAAAATAATGCTAAGCCATGGCAGTGGGGGCAAGATGATGCACAGCCTGATTGAAGATGTCTTTGTCAAGCATTTTGGAAATGAAATCCTAAATCAGCAAACCGATGCTGCTATTTTGACAATAGATTCAGCGGAGATTGCATTCACAACAGATTCTTTTGTGATCGACCCCATTTTCTTTCCGGGTGGAGATATCGGGAAACTTGCGGTCTGTGGCACCGTAAACGACCTGGCAGTTTCGGGTGCAGAACCATTGTACATCAGTGTTTCTTTTATTATTGAAGAAGGATTGTTGCAGAGTGACCTGGAGATCATTGTTGCCTCACTTGCTGAAGAAGCCCGCAAAGCAGGCGTTTTAATTGTCACTGGAGATACCAAAGTCGTAAATAAAGGGAAATGCGACAAGGTCTTTATCAACACTGCGGGTATCGGGCGCATTAAAAAAGAAAACAGGGATCTGGGCAAGGCATTGAATATAAAAGAAGGTGACATCATCCTTATCAATGGCAATATCGGAGATCATGGGATGGCTGTGATGAATGCCAGGGAAGCCTTCAAGTTTAAAACATCGCTTGTATCGGATTGTGCTTCCATGAATCATCTCATTCATGAAATCCTAAATGTTGCCCCTGTTAAATTTATGCGTGACCCAACACGAGGCGGTGTGGCAACCGTTTTAAATGAATTGGCTTCTAAAACAAAACTGGGAATTGAAATAGAGGAAGTTTCCTTACCGCTCGACAAAGGCGTACAAGCTATGAGTGAGATCCTGGGCTTCGATCCTTTACATATTGCCAATGAAGGGAAAGTACTAATCATTGCTGCAGCAGAGGATGTTCCTGCCATTCTGAATGTGATGAAAAAGAATGAACTCGGCCTTAATAGCGCCGTAATTGGCCATATTGTGAGCGAACATCCAGGCAAAGTTGTGTTAAAAAATGAGACCGGTGGACGAAGGATCATTGATTCTTTATCTGGCGACCAGTTACCAAGAATCTGCTAATCTCAGGCCTATGCATGAGTTTTCCCTCGCAACCGATGTGATCAATCTCGCTCAAAATGAGGCAGAGAAAAACGGAGCAACGATTATCCGTGAAATCTCTATTGAAATCGGCGACCTTAGTGGCGTGGAAGCTCAGGCTTTTGAGTCAGCACTCGAATTATTGGTAAAGGAATCTGTACTCGGTGATGCAAAAATTATAATTATCAGAAACCCTGGGATCGGCAGGTGTGACGCCTGCGACAGAGACTTTGAGATGCATCATCGACTTGCATCTTGCCCTGATTGTCATTGCTTTCCGTCTCAGATAAAAGGAGGCGAAGAATTCAGAGTTATCTCACTTTTGGTTGATTAAGATTATTAACACTCAGTATAATATTAAATAATATTTATATGTGCGAAACATGTGGCTGCGGCCCTACTCACGATACTCATCATACTCATGATCCTCATGGTAAAGTAATTAACTTAAACCTCGACATCCTCTCTCAGAACAACACTTTGGCCAAACAAAACCGTAGGTTTTTGGAAGGCAGAAAGGTGCTGTGTCTCAATATGGTTAGCTCGCCGGGGTCGGGCAAGACGACGATTTTAGAAAAGACGATCAAAGCCCTGATCCCGACCCGGAAAATCACGGTAATTGAAGGTGATCAACAAACACTTCTGGATGCAGAAAGGATAGAGAAATCAGGGGCCCCGGCTCTTCAGATCAATACCGGGACAGGATGTCATCTCGACGCAAAAATGATCGATTCAGCAATGAGACAGCTGGAACCTGAACCTCATTCCATTATGTTCATAGAAAATGTCGGGAACCTGGTTTGCCCGGCCTTATTTGACCTTGGTGAATCGAAAAGAGTAGTCGTGATTAGCGTCACAGAAGGCGACGATAAACCCTTGAAATATCCCTATATGTTTCAATCGTCACATCTTTGCCTGATCAATAAGTCGGATTTACTGCCTTATGTTGACTTTGACACTGAAAAAGCGATCAGTTATGCACGTTCTCTCAACCCTAAACTTGAATTTATCATTTTATCAGCCCGCTCAGGAGAGGGAATGGAGCTTTGGCTGGAATGGCTGGAGAAACAAGCATAGTGAATAGTGAAAGGTGAAAAACGAAAAGTGAAAGTTTGCAATCTCTTTTACTTTTCGTTTTTCACTTTTCACTACAAATTACCACCAACTCTTTTACCTTTTCAATAGCAAGCGGAATTGCCTGTTCTACCTCAGGGCTCAGGTTCATACCCATATCCTGGAAATCCTTGACTGATATCGCGACAAGATGCAAATCAGGCATGCTCCCTAACAAGCCAGCAGCATCAATCAAATCCTTGAGTCCGACTTCATGTGCACTCAGTTGTATAGGGAAATCATTCGCATATTTGGGATGAAGGACCCGAACATGTCCGACAGGATAATGATCAAGCGAAGCATCTATGATGATAATGGTCTTATAGGATTGAATAAACCCCAGCAGATGAAACCCACCTGTGCCACCATCCATGAGATCGGCACCTTTAAATCCCTCTTTTTCAAGTGTGGAGACCACTTGGATCCCCACACCTTCATCATTCATTAAAATGTTCCCAATCCCAAGAACCAGGATATTATTTGGTAGTGATGTCAAAATTCCGGATTTGTCGCTTGATTATTTTTTCGTACGATTTTCGGTTTTGCTTTCATGACGTGCAACCACTTCTTCATCAATGAATTTCCAGCCACCAATCATAGAGGAGGTTATTCCACGACGTTCAATATAGTCATGATAGAAAACCAGATAAACGTGAACAATCGCAAAAAGGATAAAACCCCACATCATCAAATGATGTATTTGTCTTACCATCATATCTCCGCCAAGAAACGGAACAATCCATGCGAAGAGCTTCGGAAAGAATGAACTGCTCATCGCTGAATACATCCCAAAACCTGTGAGACACTGCAACAAAAAGATCAGGAAAGTGATAAAATAAATAAAACTCGCCAGGGAATTATGCCCGATAGAATCAAGTTGTTTGTTGTTGACCATAAGGACATCAACTTTTATTTCATCCACAATTTCTTTCCATTGGGCTTTTTTCAAAGGAATAAAATTATTCCATCTTGCAAATTCATTCCCAACGAAACCCCAATAAATCCTGAAGATAAAATTGAAGAAGAAAAGAAAGGCCGTAATAAAATGAATAAATCTTACGGTCCCGAACCAATAGTTGAAATAGGCTTCGGTGCCACTCATTAATGCAAACGGTCTTCCTATCATAAGCCCGGTGATACACAGCGATGTGATGCACAGTGCATTGATCCAGTGATAGACGCGGACCGGCATTTCCCAAACCTGAACTTCACGCTTGGGGACAGATCTGATTCTCATGGCTTAATAGGTTTTTATATCATGAATATAACTTCCATTTTCATCATAGACATGCACCGCACAAGCCAGGCAGGGGTCAAAGGAGTGGATGGTACGAAGCACTTCCAGCGGGGCCTTTGGATCCGCGATCGGAGTCCCAATCAAAGACTCTTCATAAGCTGATCGTTTTCCGTTTAGGTCGCGGGGAGAGGCATTCCAGGTTGTGGGAACGACCAACTGATAGTTTTCGATTTTTTTGTCTTCAATGACAATAAAATGAGACAAAGCGCCACGGGGTGCTTCAACCATGCCAATACCTTTCGCAGTTTTTGGCCAGGATTCCGGTTCCCATTTGTCATTATTCATGGTACGGGTATCCCCGTTTTTGATGTTGCTTAACAGCTGTCCGAAAAACTCCAATGCCCAGTCGCAGGTTAGTTTGGTCTCAAGTCCACGTGCAGCAGTCCTGCCCAATGTAGAAAATAAGGCCGTAACCGGTACGTCGAGTGTTTTCAAAGTGCTCTCGATGACTTCCTTATATTCGGCACGACCCGAAGCATAACCCACCAACATACGTGACAATGGACCTACTTCCATTGGATAACCCTTCCAACGTGGCGTTTTAACCCAGCTATATTTTTTGCTGACGTCAAGTTGTTCGTAAGGAGGTGTTGGGCCGGTGTAATTTAGTTTTGTCTCACCTTCCCAAGGATGTAAGCCAGTTTTGTCGCCTTTGGAATAATCATACCAGGAATTGTTGACATATTCCTGGATTTGAGTTGGATCATCTGCTTTAATTTCATGTATTTTGCTCAGGTCACGGTTCAAGATAACACCGCGTGGCATTTTAAAGCTCTCAGGATTGTTATACCCATTGGTTGGGAAGTCACCAAATGACATATAATTTGTCAGGCCACCTCCGATTGCACCCCAGTCGCTTTTATAAAATGATGCAATTGCAAGAAGGTCAGGAATATATACCTGGTCTACAAAAGTCTTTGCATCTTCAAAGAGTTTCCCAACCATGGCGAGCCTTTCAGCATTAACGGCATTGGCCTCTTCAATATTAATTGAGCAAGGAACGCCACCAACAAGATAATTGGGATGTGGGTTTTTTCCACCAAAGATGGTATGAACTTTCACCAATTCTTTCTGCCATTCGAGGGCTTCAAGGTAATGCGCAACTGCGATGAGATTTACTTCAGGCGGGAGTTTGTAAGCTTTATGTCCCCAATATCCATTGGCGAAAATGCCAAGTTGTCCGCTCTCAACAAAGTTCTTAAAGCGTTTTTGGATATCAGTGAAATAACCTACAGAGCTTTTAGGCCATGGAGAAATACTTTGTGCAATGCGGGACGCTTCAGCCGGGTTTGCTTTCAATGCGGATACCACATCAACCCAATCGAGGGCATGGAGTACATAAAAATGCACGACATGGTCCTGGATGTATAAGGCATTTGCCATGAGGTTCCGGATCAGTTCTGCATTGGGTGGAACTGATATTCCAAGTGCATTTTCAACAGTTCTTACGCTGGTCAGTGAATGTGTAGAGGTACAAACACCACATACTCGTCCTACAAATGCCCAGGCATCACGAGGATCGCGCCCTTTTAATATGGTCTCGATGCCACGCACCATAGTACCGGCGCTATACGCATCAGTGATTTTTCCATCTTTAACTTCTATCTCAACCCGCAAATGACCTTCGATTCGGGTGATGGGATCAATAACGATTCTTTCAGCCATGACTATGATTCTTTAGGATTTTCAGTTACTGTTTCAGGGGTATTTGCAATCTCTTTATGTTTTCGGATGTTGGTTGCAATGGCGTGGCCTGCGATACCAACGGCTGTGGCGACACCCAGTCCAAGACCGATTTTGTCGGCAGTGGTTTCTATCCCGAATCCTTCAATACTGGGAAGATGCTGGTAGAATGGACCGTTATCCCAGAAGCCAGCCTCTGAACAACCAATACAGGGATGACCGGACTGAATGGGATAGCTGATCCCATCATTCCATTTGATAATCCCGCATGAATTATAGGTGACAGGACCTTTACAGCCCATTTTATACAAGCAATAGCCTCGTTTTGCGCCTTCATCGTCGAAAGACTCAACAAATAAACCAGCATCAAAATTGGCACGACGGTAACAAGTGTCATGAACTCGACGTGAGTAAAATGCTTTTGGCCGATTCAGGTCATCCAATTGTGGAATGCGGTCAAAGGTCAGCAAATGAACGACGACCCCTGCCATAACATCAGCAATTGGCGGGCAACCTTGAACATTAATGATTGGTTTGCCGCTAATGACTTTATGAACAGGCTTCGCACCCGTTGGATTGGGGTTTGCGGCCTGCACGCAACCTGCAGAGGCACAGTTTCCCCATGCAACAACGGCTTTGGCATTTTTGGCAGCTTCTTCCAGTATCTGTTTGGCACTCCTGCCACCGATACAACAATAAGCTTCGTTTTCAGTGGGGATTGAACCTTCAACCATGACAATATATTCCCCAGGATACTTTGCCATCACTGCCTTATAGGCATCTTCAGCCTGTACACCGGATGCTGCCATCAGGGTCTCCTGGTAATCCAGGGAGATCTTGTCCAGTACAATGTTTGCAACAATAGGATGTGAAGCCCTGATAAAGGACTCGCTGCAACAAGTACATTCCTGGAAATGAAACCAAATGACTGGAAGTCGGGCTTTAGTTTCAAGTGCTTTCACGATTTGACCTATCCCTGAGGCTTCCAAGCCCATGAAAGCAGCCATTGTCGCACAAAACTTGAGAAAATCTTTCCGGGATATCCCACCCTGCCTGACTTCCTCATAAAATGAGGGTTGATTGTTTTCCATACAGCTGTTGATTTTAAAACATTGGACGGTAATTATATGCACAAATTCCGATGTTTCAACAAAAACAAATTTGCAAAAGCATAATTTAGACTCATTCTAATTAATTTCAAGATCTCAAGGCCAGATAGTTATGCCTATTTAAGTACTTATTTATCCTAATTAGGCTCGTATGCCAAGGCCTCACCAATTGCCCAGGCACCAAGGCTTCCAGTCATTTTTTAAACCCAATAAACTTTTTGTTTAATCTATTGTTTATATATCATTCTTAAAAGATTAAACAAACAATAAACCAATAAAAAAAAAACCAAGCACACAATGAATCTTAAACAATCAATTCTTGCCTTCAGTCTGCTTCTAAGCAGCAGTTTCATTTTCGCCCAGGGTACTGATACTCCGTGGAAAATCGACAAAGCACACACTGCAATCACCTTTACAGTGCCTCACCTTATGATTTCTGAAGTTACCGGGGCTTTCAAGGATTATGAAATCCAGGTCACTGCCGCTAAAGCAGATTTCACTGATCTTAAAATCAATGCTTCTATCAAGACCAATTCGATTAATACTGATAACAGTCAACGTGATGAGCACCTGAAATCAGATGATTTTTTCAATTCAGCCACCTATCCTGACATTAAATTTGTAAGCACTTCTGTAAAAAAGATCGATGCAAAGAATTATAAGATTGTCGGGAACCTCACCATTCGTGATATCACAAAAAGCGTAACTTTTAATGCAATTTACAATGGTTCAATTAAAAATCCCTGGGGGAATACCGTCACAGTATGGAAAGCCAGTACATCGATCAACCGCATGGATTATAACCTGAAATGGAACAAAGCCCTTGAGACCGGCGGCATGACTGTTGGCGAAATCGTTAGTGTGAATATGGTCATTGAAATGACAAAATAAAATTAATTTTTCGCTGCGATCATGAAGTTGTTGCCTATCGCCGTGCTTACTTTCTCTTGGAAAGTCAAGCCAGCCAGCACAAACCAATCGATCATTTCTGCTTCTGTATAGGTATCACCCTCTTTGGTACCAACAAGCATATTCAGCGTAAAAAAAGCTCCGGCTGGAGGAAGCACCCGCCCAGGCTCCATCACATGATCGAGGATTACGATGCGGCCACCGGGATTTAATGCAGAAGCGCATTTCCGGATCAAGGCGGCATTCCCTTGCCAGGAGTTGATATGTACTACGGCAGACAATAAAATCAAGTCATAAGACTGAGGCAAAGGATCAATGTTATAATCTCCACTGATAACATTGATCCTTTTGCTCATATGGGCCTCATTGATAAATCTTTCTGCGATAGGCTTCACATTGGGTAAATCAAAAACCGTAGCACTTCTTGAGTCATCTGCCCTCACAAAAGCCATGTCAAATACTCCGGAACCACCTCCAATGTCAAGCATTGTCTTTGCATTGCCCAAATCCACATGAAATATCATATCATCAGCCTGTTTCATACCCCGGTAATGCATTGCGCCAATAAAGGCATCCAGCCAATCCGGATCTCTTTCGTTGATATCTGTGGGCCGTTCATAAACTGCAGTTCCTGCCTTGACACTCTCAGTAAGGGTACTCCATGTTTCCCACAGGCTATTAGTATGGTGTAACCCGGCCATATATCCTGGTTTCCCTTTAACAAAAAGTTGACTGCCGACTTCGGTGTTCGAAAAAATCTCAGCTTCCTTTTTCATGAAACCCAAAGCACAAACAGCATTCATGAGCCTGTCAGTGGCTCGAGGATTTAAACCAAGCCGTTCCGCAATTTCATCTGAGGGCATTGGCTTCTGATCTAACAAGCTAAAAATATCCAATTCAAAGGCGCTAAGCATGATTCGGCTTTTTTGGAAATGATTGATGAAAGCCATAATGGCCTCAGGGGTCTGGAGTGAAGGTTCTGTTGACATGGGGATTCAATATTTGTGTAAAGTTCTGAAAATTTTCTATCTTTATCTTATGCTTAAACCTTCCATCTTCTTTCCCGGAGAAACGCCGCTCATTAACGCGCGTACAGTCTTGTATTTTGAAAAAGAAGAGCATTATCCCGGCAAAAGGATTTATACACGCTTGCAAGAACTTCTTGGAGATCTGAATTATCCGGAAGCCGGCTTCCTCATCTTTGATGAAGAGATGAGCCTGATTGGAAAACCACAATACAGAACGCTTGAATATTCATGGATAGCAAAAAAAGCAACGAAAGAGCCGGACCCTGAGACTTCTCTGATCAAACGCCTTTTGAATTTCTTCATCTGGGAACATCAAAAAAGAAAATCCAAGGGCTGCCCGTAACCTGGAACAGACATTCGGAATCCGCTTGGAGTCGCAACGGAAACAACTAAGTTCACTTAAGCTGATTCAGATTTCCGGAGGCTATGACTTCCGTATCCTGCTACCTGATTATGATTTGGAAGTTGCCATGACACCCTTATGTAAAACATTATATCTTTTTTTCTTAAGGCACGAAAGCGGAATCCTGCTAAAAAACCTTTCTGATCATACAGCAGAGCTTATGAAAATCTATGAACGCATCAGTAACCTCAGTGATCGTGACAAATTGAAAACAACATCAGTCGCCTTACCGATATCGTCATGGATAACTCAATCCACGTCAACTGTGCCAGGATCAAAAGCGCTTTCCTCGAAAAAATGTCTGATGAACAGGCAAGTTATTATTATATAAGCGGGAAAAGGGGTAGTCCTAAGAGAATCTCCCTGAATAGAAAATTGATAAGTATTGACTCATCCCTTTTAAATTGGTAATATTAAAATTTGGCCAATATTATTTCTTCTGTCATATTCTCAGCCTTCCTATAATATCGTAGCAGCCTTCATTGCAAGCTTGCAAAGAATTCCCCACGGCTGGCCGTGGCCTTAACTTTGTTCAAAAGAAAAATCACCATGGAAAAAGAAAAAATCTACAACCTCATCATCCTGGATGAAAGCGGTTCAATGGAACGCATCAAATTAATTAATACAGAAATTGTTTTGTCGTGAAGATTATGGAAGTACTAAAAACCAAAACTCCCTATCTTCACGCAAAATAAGAAAATATGTCTTTTCAAGAGTCGATTCATTGGATCAGTGGCAGTTCTGCACCAAAAAAATTAATGATCTTTCTTTTTCTGGTTGTTGCTTCTCTTACTATTTTTATGGTTCTTGGTATTATCCTGGCGGTGCCCTTCTGGGGAATGGAAGTTGCCACCTTTTTAAACAATGCGGATTATTCCAATCCTTCATACCTCGCATTTATAAAGTACTTTCAAATTGTAAGTCAGCTTGGAATTTTCATTATACCGACCATACTCTTTGCTTTGCTTTCAGGTGAAGGGCTGACTAAATACCTCCGGCTCCAGGTCAGGCCCACATGGATTCCACTTGCACTCACCTTACTCATCAGCATATTTTGCCTGCCGCTCATCAATGGCATATCCGAACTAAATCAAATGATGAAACTCCCGGCATTCATGCATGGCATGGAAACCTGGATGAAGCAGACAGAAGACAGTGCCGAAATCCTTACCAAAGCATTTCTCGGCACCACAAGTATTTGGGGCTTACTGTTGAATATTCTTATGATTGTCCTGATCCCGGCGATAGGAGAAGAATTTCTTTTTAGAGGTGTTTTACAACGTGTCTTCTCAGAATGGTTTAAAAACATTCACCTTGCCGTATTTGTGTCAGCTTTTCTCTTCAGTGCCATGCATATGCAATTTTTTGGCTTTCTCCCAAGGTTGATGCTTGGTGCCTTTTTGGGTTATTGTTATGCCTGGACAGGAAATTTATGGGTACCTATTGCAGCTCATTTTCTGAATAATTTCCTTGCCGTGATGGCTGCGTTCTTTTTTCAGCAGGGTCTTTCTGAATCGAACTACAACAACCTTGGGGAAGCTCCGGGTATTTGGGCATATTTTTTAAGTGGGGCACTTACCCTTATTTTATTAATTATGCTTTATAAGTTTTCAAAAGCCAAGGCATCTGTTCAAATAACGGAATGGTGACCAAGATCTGAATTCGTAGGCCAAAGGAATTAAACCCAGTGTTATAACACGAAAAAAGCCATCCTACGAATTGTAAGATGGCTTTTAAAATACAAATAGGATATTCTAGTTCAATGTAAACTTGATTGGCATGGTGAATTGCACTTTAACAGCTTTACCAGCTTGTTTTCCTGCATTCCATCCTGGCATCATTTTAATTACGCGGACAGCTTCTTCATCACAACCACCACCGATTCCACGAAGGATTTTTACATCATTGATTTTCCCTTTTGAATCGACCACGAACGAAACATAGACAGTTCCCTGAATTCCGCTTTCTTTGGCGACCTGAGGATACTGAATATTTTCCTGAAGGAACTTCAATCGGGATTCTTCTCCACCGGGAAATGATGGCATTTCCTCAACAACAGTAAAGGGAGGTGTTTTATCTTCTTCTTCAATTACCTTTTCCTCAACCCTTGAATCAACGTTAAGATTCTCATCAATGGCGACATTGGTAACCGTTGTTGCTAACTCCTCCTGGTTAAGGGCATTGCTTTCAACAACAGTATCTTCTACAACAACAGGTGCCGTGAATTTTACTTTTTGTTCCAATGCCTCTGGTGGTGGCGGGGGTGGTGGGGGTGGGGCATCCTCCGGGGGTTTGTTCATTTCGGTAAACTCAGCGCCTACTGTTTTATCTTCCCTAATGATGCGGTTCTGATTATAATAACTGGCTATCAGCGGTACAGTAACGGCAATCAAAAGAGCAATAATAGAAACAGTAGCAGCACGGTTCACATAACGTGGATAGGATTTGCGGATTTCATAGGCTCCGTATTCGTGATTCCTACCTGCAAACACGAGTTCGTCTAAACTCTCAACGAATTCCTTGTTCTTTGCCATGGTTTATCAGTTTTAAATTTTAGGCTCAGCTAAATAATTACTTTGGAGCAGTCTCCAACATTTTAACCTCAAGAGGAGCAATATCAACGACAGCATACTGGGCAATATTAATAATTGCCATTTCGTCGATGATATCAACGAGGTTCCTGTATTTTGCCTTTTCATCTGCTTTTATCAGAATAATCGGAGACTTGGTATCCGCCTTCTTGATTTCTTTGATTTTACGTGCCAGTGTGGAATCAGCCATCAAAAGTTGACCTTTAAGCACTTTATCTCTTAATTCAGAAACCTGGCGGAATGTATTTTTATTCCTTTGCAGCAGATATTGACGAATACCATCAGGACCATAATTACTTTTAACCATAGCAGGGAGCGGGGGCTTATTGGGATCCGCTAAACCTTCATAATAGTAAATTTTGTCATCTCCTGATAAAATAATATTGACGGTACGTTCAGCACTAATCCTTGGTTGGTCTTTAGGTTGTTGATCAGGATTCTTTTCAGGCATAGTGATCTCCATTGCTTTTGGCTTGGAGAAGGCTGTAGTTAGCATAAAGAATGTAATCAGCAGACACATAAGGTCCACCATTGGCGTCATGTCAATGTTAGTGGAGTGCTTTTTTGACTTCTTTTTGGCACCCTTTTCGTGTTTTTCAGATTCTATAATTTCACCCATTGTATAATATTTAAAAGGTTAAAAACCTTATTTGATCTGATCCAGGGTTACTACCTGTGACTGTAAGTTTGTCGTCAGGTTAAACTTATTGACCTTGTTCTCCTGCATGATATCCATCACCTTTTTAACCACCTTAAAGTCTGCACCGCCATCACCTTTGATGACTGCTTCAGCATCTCTGTTAGTAATACGGGCGAAACGAACCCACATTGACAATTGATTGTCAAGGGAGTCCATTGGGATACCGGTTTGCATTTTCTCTTTTTCCTTGGGATCATTTGAATCAAGCCATTTTTGCATTCCTACAATCGGCATACCCCAAGAGTTCAGTTTAGAGAACCACTCGATTTGTTTCTCGGTAAATTTCACATTATACCTTTCCCCCATTTTTTGAAGTAATTCTTTTCTGTAATGGGTTGTAGAATCTTTTCCATTGTCCATGTTAAAAAAGACCTTATTGTTTTTATCAACAAGTACCATAATAACATTTTTTTCAGGGGCAGGTTTTTCTGATACCGAAAACGGGGTATCGATTACTGCGGCTTCCTGAGGGCGGAAAGAGGTAGTTAACATGAAAAAGGTCAATAGTAAGGAAAACAGGTCCACCATCGGCGTCATGTCGATGTGCGGAGATTTAACCGGCATTTTAATTTTTGGCATAGCGTATTTTTTTGTGCCAGGGGCGGTTTATAATCCCTACTTTAAAAATTGATTACCTCTTAACGTTAGCGTTAAAAGTCTGAACCAGACTATAACCGGCTTCGTCAATTTTATAGGTAAAGGCATCAATTTTCGTAGAGAAATAGTTGTAAAGGATGATAGCAACTGTAGAACCACCAATACCAAAAGCGGTATTGATAAGCGCTTCAGAGATACCTGTTGCAAGTGCTAAAGCATCAGGGGCACCAGCCTGAGCCAGAGCGGCAAAAGCACGAATCATACCTAATACTGTTCCTAAAAGTCCAAAGAGTACAGCAATAGAAGCAATCGTGGACAAGATCACGAGGTTTTTTGACAACATCGGAAGCTCAAGTGCAGTCGCTTCTTCAAAAGATTGCTGTAAAGCAATCAATTTCTGATCTTTCTCCAGTGTAGCATCTGCTTCAAGTTCTTTGTAACGGTTTAACCCGGTTTTCATTACGTTTCCCAATGAACCTTTTTGCACATCACATGCAGCAATAGCCTCATTGATCTGGCCTGCATTCAAAAGAACTTGTAATTGTTTAACAAATACATTGATTTTTCCTTTGCCTCTGGCTCTGTGTATTGTAACGGCACGCTCGATTGAGAAAGTAAACAATACAAGGATGAGGGTGATCAAAATTGGAACAATGTATCCTCCACTGTAGATCATACCCAGGTAATTGCCGGGCATTGGCTTACCTTCAGGATTACCACCTTCAAAATTAATTGGGTTGCCCATGATGTATTTGAAAATTAAAAAGGCAATCACCAATGAAATTAGGATGGTGCTTGTGGCAAACATCGAGCGCAAAGTGCTCATGAGATTTGATGTGCCGCTGGCTTTTTTTGTCTTGCTCATTGGAATTTAATTTTTGTTTGTGAATTCAGTTAACTAATTATAAATGATTAATTTATTTTCGAAAGGACTGCAAATTTATAAATTAAAACGTATGGAATGATATTGCTTACTTATTTAGAATGGAATTAATTATTTTCCTGCACCCCTTGATTTCAGGTCTTTAATGGCATTTTTCGCTTTTTCATTATTCGGATCGATGGCAACAACCTTTTCCCAGTTGTCCAAAGACTCGGAGAATTTCTTTGATTTCAGGTAAAAATAACCCAGGTAAGAGTATGCTTCTATCAAATCCTTGGCATTTTTAACACTATCAACGCGGGCAAGTTCAATAAATTTTTCATAATGTGGTTTTGCCAGTCCATCTTTTGTTTCCGGGTCAAGATTTGAAAACACCCGGGCTTTCCACAAATAGGCCGGTAAAAATTCAGGTTTGGTCGTAATTACGTATGTAAGAGCGGTATCTGCCTTTCCCCATGCGGTCATATTGTAATAAGTCTTTCCTAAAGAATAATAATCCTGGGTACTTGCTTTACCTAGTTTTATCTTGTACTCATAAATCCTTGCAGTTTCTGAGTATTTTTTCATCTTATTATAAGAAGACGTCATATCAGCAAGTATGTCGAGATTGGTCGTATCCAGCTTCCATACAATTTTATAACTTTCAATCGCAAGGGAGTCTTTTCCCAGCTTTGCCAATATCTTTCCCTGGTATGAATAATCTGAAGGGATTACTTTATCTTTCTTGGTTTGTTGAAAGAATGTTTCCATAGCCTTATTGGCATCCTCATACTTCCCAAGTTCGTAATTAGAATAAGCCACCAACCGGTTTAAGAAATTGTACGATTTATCAATCGACATGACCTCATAAGCCTGTTTCACAGTATTGGTATAATCCTTTGTCAAGAACAAAAAAGAGGCATACCTAACCTTTGCAAACAAATTATTCTGCGAAAGATCCAGGAATTTCTTGTAGTTCTTTTTGGCATTGTCATACTGACCTGCCATAGCATACAACTCGGCTAACTCGCGGTAGGCAGGTGTATAGGATGAGTCAAGGCCGATTGCCTCCTGATAATAAGCCAATGCATCCTGGTAACGTTTGGCGCGAACCCAGAGCTGGCCCAACCTGAGCTTTGCCATGGGTGATGAGGGTGCTAACTCCATTGCTCTCTTGTAATTAATGATGGCATTAGATCCATCATTCAAAATGGTCAGGTAGGCATCCCCGCGTAAGAGATAAGTCTCAGGATTCTTTTTATCGACACGTTCCGCTTCGCGTAAATTAGCAAAAACCTTTGCCGTATCTTTCTGTGGTCCTTTGATAAAGGCTTCAGCAATTTTCTGATAAGTAACAACCTGTTTGTCAACAGACATAATGAGTTTGTTCCTTTTTGTAGGCATCAAATTTGTGGCATTGCTAAAAAAACCAGCTGCAGTAATATATGATTTTGAGAATTGCTCTGATGTTCCCAATCCAACCATATTAAGCGGATTGCTAGGTTCAAGTTCTAATCCTTTTTTAAATTTATCTTTTGCCTTGATAATCATTTCTGACAAATCAACACCAGCCGTATCGGTAAAATATGATTTAAGGTAACTTTCACCATAATAATAGTAATTGTCGGCAATGGCTGGCTCCTTTGCGATAAGTTGATCATACATCGCCCAGGCAGAAAGATATTGCTCACTTTCAGTCAAACGGTTGGCAGTTTTCAGATCCTGAGCCTTTACAGTTGGGCACAGACTAACGAAGCCGGCTACTGCAACAAGTAATACGAGTGATTTCAGGCATTTTATCATTGATATATTCTCCTTTAAATAATATCTTTAGAAATCTTTTTTAACATGAACAAGGCGTATGGGCATTGTAGCGGGCACTAATCCTGATTTAAGAACGATTCTCTGTCCGACATCACCTGCAACAAATGATGCAAATCCTGAGCCAAGACCTGCAAATGTCTCCCTGCAAATTACATAAACATCACGGATCAGCGGATATGAGCCTTCAGCGATATAAGCCTGATATGGCTTTCTGAAAGGTCCTAAACCTTCATTATCTCCCTCTGAGCCAATTCCCATGATGCGAATATCCGATAAAAATTTTACTGAAACCGTATCATCTTTATCACTGATCCAGTTCACACCAATAATTCCGATCGCATTCTTTTTATTTTTCACATATTCAATAACTTCCGTGTTTGATTTTACGGCGAAACAATAAGAAGGAGGCGTTCCTCCTTTCATAAAAGTGTCTTTTACATAACGAAAGTTCCCTGATTTTGCATTGTCAAAAACAACGACTAAGTCGCCAAGTTTTGACGAAGCATTGATCTGGGACCACTTGCTGAGGTTACCTTTAAAAATTTCTGCTACCTGATTGTAACGCAAATTTGAATCCGGGTTGTCTTTATTGGTGATAAAACAGATGCCATCGTGTGCAATCTTAGTGGTCCGAGCAATATATTGCCCTGCCCTGAGGATCTCATCTTCGTTTTTAGTTAACTTTCTTGTAATAAATATTGTACGAACACTATCATTCAGGAAATCCTGGACAACATCGGCTTCAGGCTTGTACAAAACTTTGATCTTGGCATCAGAATAAAGCGATTGAAAGGTATTAACCTCGGCAGTGGTGATCCGCTCGAAAGATTCATCACAGGCAATGGTAATATTTCCCCTGGTGGAGGATTCGGTCAATTTTGAAGGATTGCCGTTACATGCTGACAACAAAAACACCAGTACTACAAAACTTCCTGTAAGGTTGAATATCTTTCTCATCATTGATAATGTTAAGATTCCCTGACTTTTTGAATCAGCTTGACAATCCGAAAAATACCATAAATAAGAAAAAATGCGCCAAATATCTTTTTGACATTGATCGGCAAATACATAAAAACAGGAAAGAATAGGAAAATAATTCCTAAGCCTATATAGAGCACTCCCATGAAGAACCCGAAATATAACATTACCTTATTGAACATGATGTTCCTTCCCTCTTTATATTAGTCACTTACAAAAAACCTATAGTGCCTTATAACTCAAAGTAACGGTAATTTGTTCAGACTATTGCGGAGAGAATGGGATTCGAACCCATGATACGCTTTTGGCATATACACACTTTCCAGGCGTGCGCCTTCGACCACTCGGCCATCTCTCCTTTAATCATAACTGCAGATGCCTCAGCAAATAGTTAAATCACTGTATAACAGCGCTTTCTGCCGCCTCTTCTGCAAGAATGCAAAGGTATTCAGTTTTTCCTTATTAACAAGCTTATCAACAAATTTTTGGACTATTGGGCGAAAAGCAGATCCACAATTTCTTCTATCTTGCTGAGCCCTTTGACTTTAATCTTCGAATTCTGCAAAACAGACGTCTTGAGATTGTTTTTTGAGACAAAAATGGTTCCGTATCCAAGTTTTTCTGCTTCTGATATTCTTTGTTCGATCCGGCTTACCGGACGTATTTCACCGGAAAGACCAACTTCTGCAGCAAAACAAAATTTACGGTTTATCGGGATATCCTGCATTGAAGACAGGATGGCTGCAATCAGTGCCAGGTCGAGGGCTGGATCATCAACCCTTAAACCTCCGGCAATATTGACAAATACGTCTTTTATCCCGAGCTTAAAACCTCCTCTTTTTTCCAATACTGCCAGCAACATATTTAATCGTTTGCTGTCATATCCTGTTGAAGAACGCTGTGGGGTTCCATAAGCAGCTGTACTCACTAGTGCCTGGACTTCAATAAGTAATGGGCGAAGGCCTTCCAGTGTAGAGCCAATGCTGATTCCGCTGAGGTCTTCATCAGAATGAGAAATCAGGATCTCTGACGGATTTGCAATTTCACGCAACCCCTGGTATTCCATCTCATAAATACCTAACTCTGAGGTAGATCCAAAACGATTTTTTACCGCACGGAGAATGCGATAGCCATAATTTCGGTCCCCTTCAAACTGGAGTACTGTATCTACCATATGTTCCAACAGCTTTGGCCCGGCAAGGCTTCCATCTTTCGTGATATGGCCAACCAGGAACACGGGAATCCCTGTCGCCTTGGAAAATCGCTGAAGCTCTGCTGCACATTCGCGGATCTGGGAAACACTTCCGGCTGAAGATTCGATAACACCTGAGTATAAAGTCTGAATCGAATCCACCACCACCATCTGTGGATTCAGTTGGGCAATCTGGGTGAAAATATTTTCTGTTGAAGTTTCTGTTAAGATAAAGCAGTCTTCATTCCTGACACCCAGGCGTTCAGCACGCATGCGTATCTGTTGTTCACTCTCTTCACCGGAGATGTATAATACTTTGGTGCCTTTCATGTTCAGGGCAACCTGTAACATCAGGGTTGACTTCCCGATCCCGGGTTCACCCCCGATTAAGATGACAGAACCGGGTACCAATCCGCCTCCCAATACCCTGTTCAACTCCTGGTCATAGGTATCTTTACGGGGCTCCAGGTCAAAATTGATCTCCAGGATTGCTTTTGGTTTTCCGGCAGTGATGCCCTGGCTCATTTTCTTCCAGCCAGTATCGTCAGTCTCCTGACGCACTACTTCTTCTACGTAGGTATTCCATTCGTTACAGGAAGGGCATTTCCCAATCCATTTTGAGGATTGAACGCCGCAATTCTGACAGTAAAATACAGTTTTGGCTTTAGCCATTGGATAAGATCTTCTTTTCTATAGATGTCGTTGAAAAACCATCCAGGAAAGGAAGGATGATCACTTGTCCACCTTTGGCGAACACGAGATCACTACCGACTACCTGGGAAACAACATAATCTCCGCCTTTGACAAGGATATCGGGCTGTACCTTACTGATTAATTCCAATGGTGTGTCTTCATCAAACAAGACAACAGCATCAACAAAACTCAATGAGGCCAGAATCAGAGCCCTCGAATTTTCATCCAAAATCGGGCGGGAAGGACCTTTAAGCCTTTGTACTGAAGCATCACTGTTTAACCCGATGATAAGGAGATCGCCGAGGTCGCGCGCCCTGGATAAATAATCGACATGCCCCGGATGTAAGATATCGAAACAGCCATTGGTGAACACGATTTTCTTGTCTTTGAAACGCCACAATGCAAGTCTTGTTGCCAGGGATTCCCCGGGTAATACTTTAGTCAGGATGTGTTCAATACTTGACATTTGCTTTTTTCCTTAAGAACATAACGATAGCCAGGTATGATAATCCACCCAGAACCAGGATGAGTAATGTCTGGGACAGGTGAACGATCGTTGCATAAGAAGCCGCGGCTGCGGGACTTAGCTTATACAGCTCAAAGAGGATGGCTTTTACAATAAAATGAAAGGCCCCTATACCCCCGGGGACTGGGGCGACAAATCCAAAACTGCCAATAGTCATAACGGTAAGCCCGTCAAGCGGGCTTAACTTCGAGGTGGCTTCCATGCTGAAAAAGCAAAGGTATGTCATCATAAAATACATTGACCAGATCGATAATGTCAATAAGATAAAATATCCTTTTTGTTTTAATTTCAGGATAGAGAGGATCCCATCCATAAATCCCCTGAAAAGTCCTTTTGCTTTTTGATAAAAGCCGAGATGACGAATTCTGGGTCTTAAGAAATAATAGGCAACAAAGGCCATTAGAATCAGCAGTACGCCAATACCAATGATAATAAATATGAGAATATTGTCTCCAGGAGCCTTATTGGTAAAGGGCTCAAGGAAAAAACGCCTTACAAAGCCCCCTACCAGCTTCAACTGGAATATGATGACTGAAATCGTCAGTAGGAGTAAAAATATCATATCGAAAACCCTTTCTGAAATCACGGAACCAATCAGGGCATTCATGGGGATCTTTTCCGTTTTACTTAAGATTCCACAACGGGTGACTTCACCAAGCCTTGGGATGGCAGTATTGGCCAGATATCCGATCATCACAGCATAAAATGTTCGAAGATTGCTGGTTTTATAACCCATGGAGTTGATCATCAGATTCCAGCGTAAAGCCCTGAAGAGATGAGAAAAAAAACCTGCTATTAATAAAAGTAAGATCCAAAAATAGTTTATCGACTTAAGTTGTTCACCAACATCCGCAAGATCTATTTTATGAAAAACTAGCCAAAGCAGCCCAAGACCGATCAGTAGAAAGAAGAGGTACTGAAGAATGGAAAGTAATGGCTTTTTCAAAATTTAAGGGAGTTTATTTCCAGCGGCAGGATGAACAACAGTGGGAACAAAGGATTTTGCTTCAGTGAAGTCCATCATTGCATAGGAAACAATGACCAAAATATCACCTGCCATACCTCTGCGTGCTGCCGCTCCATTGAGGACAATGGCACCGGATCCGCGCGGGGCTTGTATCGCATAGGTAACCAAACGTTCCCCATTGGTGACATTCAGTACATGTATTTTTTCATTGGCAATTATGCCAGCGGCATCCATCAGGTCTTCATCTATGCTCAGACTTCCGACATAGTGAAGGTTGGCGTCGGTTAGGACTGCCCTGTGGATTTTTGACTTTAAAACTTCTATCATCATGATGCCGCAAATTTATGAAATTATCAATAAGTTGTCAATCAGTCTAATCTGACCTGCAAAAACGGCTGAACAGGCTATTATACGCGGAGATTCTGTCCATGTACTGATTGGAGAAAGTGTGTTTCCATCCACCAAAGCAAAATATTCCACCTTTAAAACACCCGATGATTCAATTTGTTTGATCGCATTGCTTAATACCTCAGCTACACTTTTTCGGCCAGCTTGGGCTTTAACTGTCTGTAATGCCTGATAAATTACAGGAGCGGCATTTCTTTCCAAAGCACCCAGCCTGACATTTCTGGAACTCATCGCAAGGCCATCAGCTTCCCTGACAGTGGCGCAAGGAATGATCTCAACCCCGATATCCTCCTTTTTAACCAATGCCTTAATAACCTGGAGTTGCTGATAATCTTTCTCTCCAAAATAAGCCTTTTGGGGTTTCATGATTTGAAAGAGCTTCTTCACCACCACCGCAACACCGTTAAAATGACCAGGTCGGAATTCCCCTTCCAGGACCTTATCAAGCATTCCAAAATCGTAAACCTCTGTTGAAGGTTCCGGATACATCTCTTCAACTTCAGGAATGAATACCATATTACATCCGGCCTGTTCGAGCATTGTAAGATCAGCCTCAATCGGACGTGGATATTTCTTCAGGTCCTCAGGGTTGTTAAATTGAATGGGATTTACAAAAATACTGGCACTAACAGAAGCATTCTCCTGAGCCGCACGCCTTACCAATGCAAGATGCCCTTCATGAAGCGCACCCATGGTTGGGACAAAGCCCATGCTGCGATTTTTAAAAGTCGTGTCAAGATGTGCGCTGACTTCGGCAATAGTTTTAACTGTAATCATAAATAATTTTAAGCCCTTATACGAACAGATTAATTTGCAGTAATAATTTTTAGTAAGTCCTTTTCAAGACTTTCTAAAGGACTCTCGATGATTCTTCCTAACTCTTTATCGTTCTTATAAATGACAAACGTTGGAATTAAAGTAAATTTTAATTTCTCCAAAGAGAGATCTCCGGCTTTTTTATCGCGATCGACGCAAATGACTTTCATTTTTTTCGATTTAACCTTCAGATAATCCAGGATCTTATAAAAACGGGGAACTTCTCTGCGGCTGTCACTACACCAAGTGCCCATAATGAGGATGATTTTCACCCCTTTCATCTGATTTTTCAGCTGGTCAAGTATTTGTGCATCGGGTTTATAATCAGAATATTCCTTTTGAAACCATTCATTAAATGGCTCAGTTTCCAGGCCATGCCGGTTGCATTTCCCAAGGAGCATGTCTTTCTGTTTCTTAGGATCTATGACATGACGATTGGTCTTCTGTGCAAAGATGAAAATCGGCAATAAAAATAAAAGACAGAATACCAGGGAATTTTTCCTCATGATGAAAATGTTGTGCATATCCAGGGAGACGCAAAATATTGCGTCTCTACTGCAAAATTAATGCATCAACAATTATGCCGTCAGAAGAAAATATAATGGGATAATGAGAAAACCCAATGGAATAATAATTGAATACAGATTCCCAAGGCATTTAATCATGGGTGTATATTTGGTATGATTTAAACCCAGTGTTTGAAAGGCCGATTGGAAGGCGTGGTTGAGGTGAAAACCCAGGAGAACCATACAAATCATATAAAATACAGAATAGGCTGTATTGGCAAAAAGGAGCCTGGTCATCACATAAAAGTCATGTTTGTCTTCGATACCTTCAGGAGGACTAACCCAGCCCAGTTTGACGAAATAAAAATTACACAGGTGGAGGACAAGGAAAATAAAGATGATAGCCCCGGTGTGAATCATAAATTTCGAGAAAAAAGAAGTATGTGAATATCCTTCTACTTTATAGCGGGTTGGTCTGGCGAACCAGTTCTGAATCTGTAAGGTAACGCCCAAAATTACATGCAGGATAAATCCGCCAAAGAGAAAGACCTCAAAGACTTTGATGATCCAGTTGTTAGCCATAAAACTGGCTGCGATTCTGAACCATTCTCCCCCGTCATCTTTCACAAAAGGCAACAGGAATAAGTTGATCCCGAGGTGAACGACAAGGAATACGATCAGGAATAATCCTGCCACTGCCAGGAAGACTTTTTTACTGATAGAAGACATCGAGATAGCTGTTTCGGACATAGGTTCTATTATTTTATACGCTTTGACCCAAAACCATAAAGGTAAAAATTCCGGCAAAAGCAAAAAGCAGGTAAAAATTCCCGTAGGTTTGTGATGGATAAGCAAATGTAGTTTTTTTAATATTTTTATCACGACTCCGCCCTAATTTATATCATTTCAAAATAATATTTCAGGCTTTATGAAATACGCTACCATTGATGCTCAGCTCTTTATCGAAAACCGTGACCGCTACCGTGCGCATCTGATACAAAACTCTTTGGCTATTTTTAATGCAGCTGATGAATTCCTTCGGAATGGTGATCAGAATTTCAAGTTCCACCAAAATTCCGATTTTTTCTACCTGAGTGGAATCGACCAGGAACAAAGCATCCTGATGCTATATCCTGATGCTAAACTGGAAAAATACCGGGAGGTTTTGTTTCTCAGGGAGACCAACGAGCATATTGCTGTTTGGGAAGGGCATAAATACACTAAAGACGAGGCTACGGCTGCTTCAGGAATACAAACCATCCTCTGGCTTGATGCTTTACCTGGCGTTTTGCGGGAGCTGATGGCGCAAACCGAGCATGTTTACCTCAATGGGAACGAACATATGCGCAGCTTTAATGATGTCCCTTGTCGTGACACGCGCTTTGGCAAAGACCTTAAAGAAAAATTCCCGAACCATAGCTATCAGCGTTCAGCGCCTATTATGGCCAAACTAAGGACTATCAAGTCGAAATGGGAAATTGAGCTGATTCAGCAAGCTTGCGACATCACAGAGAAAGCATTTCGCCGCTTACTTAGCTTTACCAAACCAGGGGTAATGGAGTACCAGGTAGAAGCGGAGGTGACCCATGAATTCCTCTGGAACCGTGCTGAAGGTCATTCTTATTATCCTATTATTGCCTCTGGAGGCAGCGCCTGTGTGCTTCATTATGTTGAAAACAACCGTGAATGCAAGGATGGTGATTTATTGCTGCTCGACATAGGCTGTGAGTATGCAAATTATGCAGCCGATCTGAGCCGGACAATCCCGGTAAACGGGAAATTTACAGCCCGGCAGTCAGCCTGTTATAATGCAGTTTTGCGCGTTATGAAACAGGCGATACAAATGCTTCGGCCGGGAACAACGCTGGATGCCTATCATGACGAAGTATGCAAGCTAATGGAAGCTGAAATGATCG
This sequence comes from Bacteroidota bacterium, assembly GCA_037132075.1. Taxonomy (GTDB): domain Bacteria; phylum Bacteroidota; class Bacteroidia; order Bacteroidales; family CAIXZF01; genus JBAXPV01. Next base: position 9,385 of record JBAXPV010000041.1, on the reverse strand, counting down.
GATTGGGCTTATTCACAGCAGAAGATGTCAAGAACCAGGACCCGGAAAAACCCTTGTTTAAAAAATATTATCCCCACGGGACAAGCCATTTCCTCGGCCTGGATGTACATGATCTTGGATACAAACAGGACATTTTTCAAGCTGGCATGGTATTTACCTGTGAACCTGGTATTTACATTCCAGAAGAAAAAATAGGTATCCGGATCGAGAATGATATCCTGATCACAGAAAATGAACCGATTGATCTCATGGTGAATATTCCAATTGAAATAGAAGAGATCGAATTGCTTATGTCAAAATAAATAATATGATTGCATATTTCCAGGGGAATCCCTTGCACTACAAAGATGAAGGCACGGGAAGGGCATTAGTTTTACTGCATGGTTTTCCAGAGTCTATCAGCATCTGGGAAGATTTTACCCGCACATTGACCCGGCATTTCAGGGTGATCCGCATCGACTTGCCTGGCCATGGACAGAGTTCCTTGTTGGGCGATGTTCATACAATGGAGTTGATGGCAGAGGCAGTAAAAACAGTTCTGGATCATGCCAATGTCATAGATTGTGTGATGATCGGACATTCAATGGGAGGCTATGTGACGCTGTCCTTTGCTGAAAAATATCCTGCACTGCTCCGTGGTTTTGGGTTATTTCATTCTCAAGCCCAGGCCGAGACTGAAGAAGGCAAGACAAACCGTGACAGAACCATCGCCCTCATCAAAGAAAACAGGCAAAATTTCCTACATCATTTTATTCCCAATCTCTTTGCTGAGCAAAACAAGCTAACTTTTGCGGATTCGATTGCCGATCTGCAAGCGCAGGCTGAAAAGGTAAAACCAGAAAGCCAGGTGGCAGCGATGGAAGGGATGAAACAGCGTAAAGATCACACCCACACTTTGGAGAAATCTAAGGTCCCGGTTCTATTTATCATTGGAAAGCTGGACAGCAGGATGCCTTATGAAAATATCATGAAACAGGCAGCTTTACCAGGACATGCAGAGATTCTTGTTTTGGGAGATACTGCACATATGGGCTTCATCGAATCCCCGGATATTACCTTGAGGACGATAAAGGATTTTGCAGAAAAATGTTTCCTGTATGGCGAATAGTTATTGAAGGGACCACAAAACGAACTAATCGTTTTCCGTGGCAAACCATTCCGCATATGCTGTGGCAGTCTCTCGCAGCTTCATGCTATGGAGGCTTGCATTTGATGGCAAGAGGGGCCGGATTCTGTAAACAAAGTCCAGTAGGAGATTTTCGCTGGTAGGCTGGTAATCAACGATGAGCATCTTCTCGAAGAGTTCCGGAATTTTATCATTTTCTTCAAGAATGCTGTTGCGGTTCAACACCAGGGCATGGTCAAAGATGCGGATTATGTTTTCGTGGACAATTTTTTTCATTTCTCCGAAATCCATTACCATCCCAAGCCTTGGTGAAGTATCATCCATAATTGGGTTGCCAACGAGGGTAACTGACAATTTATAGGAATGGCCATGGATAAAACGGCATGGGCCATCGTGCCCTTTGAGGGCATGGGCCATCTCGAAGCTAAACTCTTTAGTGATTCTGATTTGTGACACGTCTGTGGTATTAAACCCGTTCCAATTCGACGGTAAAATGCCGCATGATTGGAGCTTCACGTAATATTCTTAAACCTTTGCTTATCTCGTTTCTGCGTTCCCATACATTACCCAGGGCGACAGCTACATAATCCATATGATTGTTGGTATAAACCCTGCGTGGAATTGCCAGTCGGAGAAATTCCAGTTTGGGATAACGGTTTTCGCGTGTTTCCGGATCCCTGTCGGCAAGGAGTGTTCCTATTTCCACGCCTCTGATGCCGCCTTCAATGTATAGCTCAACAGCAAGCGTCTGTGCCACGAGTTCCTCCTTTGGCAGATGGGGCAAAAACCTGCTGGCATCGATGAAGATGGCATGTCCGCCAGAAGGTTTCTGGAAAGGGATACCATATTCTTCGAGCCTTTTGCCCAGATAAGCCACCTGTCCGATCCGGGTCTCCAGGTAATCAAATTCTGTTCCTTCATAAAGACCCTGGGCGAGGGCATTCATATCACGGCCCGACATCCCACCATAAGTAATAAAACCTTCAAACATAATATTATAGGTGCTTGCCTGGCGGTACATTTCCACATCACGCATGGCGATAAAACCACCCATATTGACAATGGCATCTTTTTTAGCACTCATCGTCATGGCATCAGCATGAGAAAACATTTCCAGTACAATTTCCCGAATCGTTTTATCCTCATAACCTTCTTCACGCATCTTGATGAAATAGGCATTCTCGGCAAAACGTGCGGCATCAAAGATTAACGGCACATTGTATTTTTTTGATAAGCCGCGAATTTCTCTGATGTTTTGCATGGATACCGGTTGCCCACCAGAAGTATTACAGGTGACAGTCAGCACGATAAACGGGACATTCTGCCTGGGTGTTATCTTCAGGAAATTCTCAAGTTTCTCGATATTGACATTGCCTTTAAAGGGGTGGTCAAGGGTCGTATCTGAAGCCTCATCAATGGTACAATCCACTGCATGAGCTTTGCGGTATTCAATATGGCCCTTTGTTGTGTCGAAGTGTGAATTCCCGGGGACAAAATCTCCTTCTTTGATGAGTACTGAGAAGAGAACATTTTCGGCAGCACGGCCCTGGTGGGTGGGGAGATAATATTCAAAACCAAGCAAGTCATGTATTGCGTCTTTCATTTTATAAAACGAGGAGGCTCCGGCATAACTTTCGTCGCCAATCATAAGGGCAGACCATTGTTTGTCGCTCATCGCGCCGGTGCCTGAGTCGGTGAGCAGGTCGATAAAGACTTTGTCACTCTTGAGGTTAAACAAATTGTATCGTGCTTCGCGAATCCAGAGTTCGCGCTCTTGCCTGGTAGAGCGGCGGATCGATTCGACCATTTTTATTTTATAGCTTTCAGCGAAAGGGAGTTCCATAATAATGATAGTGAAAAGTGAGAAACGAAAAGTGAAAAGTGAAAAGTGAAAAGTGAAAAATGGATTGAAATAATCCTGACCTGGGGGCTTAGATATAAAGTGAGTCCCTGTCCTTGATATTAAGGAAGAGATGCTTTGGATAGGATAAATGAAGGGCGGTCTGACCCATGATAATGAATTTTCGGGTTAAATATAATAACTAATTTTTAATCCGCAATACCTTTTGTCCTTTTATACTCAATCTTTTATGTAAAAGTTTCAGACAGACCAAATCCTGATTTTTTTCATAAATTTGGATGTTTTTATGATCTCCATTTACAATATACTCCGCAAATCGTGGCCATTTCTCACTGGCCTCCTCCTTGGATTATATTTTATTTCATTTAATGTCATTGGAACAAATTTTTCGCACTTTCCGGGAGATCTTGGAGATGGTCGATTCACCATGTATATATTGGAGCATGCCTATCAGTACTTTAGCGGGCAGGTTCCTGGCTTTTGGGATTCTGACTTTATGGTTCCGGAGACCAGGGTGATTACCTATTCCGAAAACATGATAGGCACAGCCCCTTTTTATGCATTGTTCAGAATTTGCAAGCTGGATGTTGAAACTTCATTCCAGGCCTGGTTTCTGATGATGACTTTTTTAAACTACCTTTTTAGTTATCTTTTTCTTAAAAAATGTTTTAAAAACACCTATTCTGCTGTTTTAGGAGCCATGATTTTTACGTTCTCCATGGCATTGCAGAATCAAATGGCCCATTCGCAGACTTTTCCCAGGTTTGCGATCCCGCTTGCATTTTATATGGCAATGCGTTTCAACGAGAATCTAAAACCTGTTTATTTTCTTGGGGCATTGTTAGCCTGGGTATACCAGATGTATTGTGGCATTTATATTGGATTCCTGTTGTTGGTTCCTTTGTCATTGTTTTTATTCATAACGGCAGGAATTCAATGGCCAGTTTTTAAAGAACAGTTTCAGCGCATCAAATGGTCCGCCTCAATAGCCGGGTCATTATTGCTCAGCCTGATCCTCCTGGCACCCCTGATGTATCCTTATAAAATCAGGTCTGAGCAGATTCCGTTAAATAGCTACAAGGATATTTTTGAAAACATTCCAAGCCTTGCTTCCCATTTTTTCAGCATGCCTGGCACTTTGCTTTGGGGTTCATTGAAAAATTTCGCCATCGAATACCCGGCCTTCTGGGATCATGAGATCTTTGCCGGGGGTGTAGCAAGCTTATGTTTGTTGTCGTTTTGGGTGATCATTATTGCAAAACTCATTAAGCCGAACTTAATAAAAAAGGTAATTCTTGTCTCCTCCTGGAAAGTGATGTTTCTGACAAGCTTACTTACCTTTATATTCTTTATCCGTTTTGGGCATTTTTCTTTATACCAATATGTCCACCAGATACCCGGATTTGGCTCAATGCGTGCAATTCAGCGTATCATCAACCTGGAGTTACTATATTTTGCCTTTGCGACATCATTCATTGTCAGCTTATTTCTCAAAAAGGAAAACCTTTGGACTGGTCTTATTTTCTTCATGCTTGCTGGGGTTATAATCCTTGATAATTATTACGTAAAAGGGTCTTCGTATGTAACATCAAAAGAATTGGCACAGGCCAGACGTATGGCGCTTTGCCAGAAAATGAAGAACATCCCGGCAGGAAGTCTGGTTTCCTATGAACCAAGCAACATGGAGACCCGTCCTATTTTTTACCAGATTGATGCCATGTTTGCCGCTCAGCTGCTGCACCTCAGGACTGTCAATGGATACACAGGGGCCGGTCCGCTAGGCTATAGCCGTTTCTGGAATGAATTAAGCCCGGAAGGGCGTCAGGAATGGTTTAATAAAAGAAACTATAAGCCTGATACGGTTTACGTTATCAATTAATTGTTGCTTAGCTTGCCTGGTCAGTCTTAAATTCCGAGGTCACATGGAAATTGATCCCGGGATAGGCTTCGCGATTCATCTTCAGGATCCAGTCACTTTCAGCCATAAATACGGGTCTGTCGTCCTTATCATAGGTGATCTGGTAGCTTTTGTTTGCGATGAATTTCGCCAGCATTTGCTTGTCATTTGAAGTAAACCAGCATGCTTTGGAGTAATTGACAGGATGAAAAGAACAAGAAGCACCATATTCATGTAGCAGCCTGAATTGGATCACCTCGAACTGAAGCTCCCCTACTGTCCCAATAATCTTGACATTCCCGGATTCTTTAATAAACAACTGGGCAACACCTTCATCGGTAAGCTGCCTGATTCCTTTGTCGAGTTGTTTTGATTTGAATGGATCTTTGTTGACCAGTTCTTTAAATATTTCAGGAGAAAAGCTTGGGATTCCTTTAAAGGTGAGCATTTCGCCTTCCGTGAGGGTATCCCCTATTTTAAAATTGCCAGTATCATATAAACCAACAACATCTCCGGGATAAGCTTCCTCTACAATATTCTTTTCGTTGGCCATAAAACTGGCCGGACGTGTAAACCGAATTTTTTTGCCCAAGCGGGTATGCGCATAAAATTTATTCCTTTCGAATCTTCCTGAAACGACCCGGCAAAAGGCGATCCTGTCACGGTGGTTTGGGTCGAGGTTGGCATGTATCTTAAAAATAAACCCACTAAAATTTTTCTCAGTTGGCAGGATCTCCCTCATATTGGTTAAGCGGGGTAAAGGTGCCGGGGCAATACGGACAAAGGTCTCCAACAGTTCTTTAACACCAAAATTATTAAGTGCACTTCCAAAAAACACAGGGGCGATATACGCTTCCTGGTAAAGGCCCTGGTCAAAGGGTTCATAGGTACCTTCTATCAGATGGGCATCTTCCCGTAAGAGATCAGCAGCATCATCCCCGATGTATTGAGCAAGACCTGGATCATTGAGGTCTTCAATCTTGTAAACGTCTTCAGAAATTTTGGTTTTGCTGGGGGAAAAGAGCTGTAAAGTCTTCTCATACAGATTATAAACACCCTGAAAGCTTGAACCTATCCCAATAGGCCAGCTAAGTGGTCGCGTGTGAATACTGAGTTCGTTTTCTATCTCATCCAGCAACTCATAAGGGCTTCGGCCTTCACGGTCCATCTTGTTGATAAAGATGATAACGGGGGTATGTCGCATCCTGCAAACTTCCATGAGTTTGCGGGTTTGTTCCTCCACACCTTTGACACAGTCGATGACCAGGATGACGCTGTCAACAGCGGTCAAAGTCCTGTAAGTGTCTTCGGCAAAGTCCTTATGGCCGGGAGTATCAAGGATATTGACTTTATAACCCTGGTATTCAAAACCCATAACAGAGGTGGCAACAGAAATTCCACGTTGTTTCTCGATCTCCATAAAGTCAGAGGTCGCAGTCTTGGTGATTTTATTGCTTTTTACAGCACCTGCAGTTTGAATAGCCCCTCCAAACAATAGGAGTTTTTCGGTCAGCGTGGTCTTCCCGGCATCGGGATGACTGATGATCCCGAATGTTCTTCTTTTAGATATTTCTTCGATTTTCAAGCGGCAAAGGTAGACATTTTTAAGATTTCAGCCTCCATACCCGGCTTCTTGAGATATCCTGTTTAATTTCATATATTTGGCATGAATCATGAGAACAGTTTTTGAATAATTCAATATGAAATTTCTACACTGGATTTTTGTCCTAATTGTCATCTATAGTGAATCGACATTCGCTCAATATTCCTGGACTCAAAAATCCGGCATCCCTTATAATTCCGGGCGATATTCAGCCGCAGGCTTCACTGTAAATGACAAAGCCTATTTAGGTCTTGGTGTCATAGCCGGAGGCACCCGGGTCTATGACTTTTACGAATACAACCCGGTAAATGACAGCTGGACTCAAAAGTCAGATTATCCGGGAGGTGGCAGCCTTGCCGCTACAGGTTTTTGTATTAATGGAAAAGGATATATCTGCCTTGGCCTTGGTGCTGATGGAAATAACAAGGCAGATTTGTGGGAATACAATCCCGTCACAGATATATGGACCCAAAAAACCTCTTTCCCCGGGACCGCCAGGTATGGAGCAAGTTGTTTCGTGGTGGATGGGATTGCTTATGTTGGAACAGGCACCTATGGAAACAGCAATAACTATTTATTTGACCTCTGGGCTTACGATCCGTTATTGGATAGCTGGACTCAAAAAGCCAGTTTCCCCGGTAACAAAAGATGTCATGCAACCGCCTTTTCAATCGGGCATTTTGGTTTTATGGGAGGAGGTTATTCCAATAGTACAACCGCCACAAAAGACTTCTGGAAATATACACCTTCAACAAATACATGGACTGCATGCACTGATTTCCCGACAACAGGAAGAGCAAATCTTTCAAGTTTTGTGATCAACAACCTTGGATATGTAGGTTTGGGATATGATTTCACTACCTATCATAAAAATTTCTTTACATATAATCCGGCAACAAATACGTGGGCATCTGTAACAGTCAATAACAGTATTCCCATACGTTCCTCTGCCGTTGGTTTTGCGATTGGAAACACAGGATATTTCAGCACAGGTTATTCCCCTGGCGGAGTTCTGGCTGATTTATGGTCGTATGGCAAGCCTGTCAGCGACCTGGAAGGGACTATAACATATGATAATATTACTAATTCTTATTTATCAGGTGTCACTGTAAAGCTAATGCAGGGGAATACCATTGTTGACTCTGCTCTTTCCGATGCTACGGGGCAATATTCATTCAGCGCAGTCCCGGCAGGTAATTATACCATACATTGCACTTCAACGACAGCCTGGGGTGGTGTAAACTCAACGGATGCCTATATGATCCTGAAACACTCCACCAGTCTTATTAATCTTATCGGTATCCGCCTGAAAGCCGGGGATGTGAACTTATCAGTTACTGTAAATGCGGTAGATGCTTTATTATGTTCCAAACGTTTTGTCAACCTGATTTCCTCTTTTGCAGCCGGGGACTGGATATTTGAAGATCCGGAAGTTGTTGTCACAGGAGGACCTGTTCAGACCTTAAATTTCAAGGGTCTGTGTGTTGGTGATGTGAATGGGAGTTATACTCCACCCTATTAATGGTTCATTCGAATTAACGAGATTCAGGACAAGAAAACTATTTTGATCCTGCACAAAGGTTAAGGATCCGATATAGCAATCGGGCCGCCACATTGGCATCCCATTCGTCTTCTCCCGGAGATACCTCGTTCAGGTCGAAGCCGATGATTTTCTTTTTGGATTTCACGAGCTTCTCAACGAGATAAATTACCTGTTCATATTCAAGTCCTCCTGGAACCGGGGTCCCGGTATTGGGGCATAATTTCGGGTCGAGACCGTCGATATCCAGGCTGATATATACCTTGGCAGGCAGGTTTTTGATGATATCATTACAGATAGCTGACCAGCTTTCTCCTTCATACTGACGATGCTTTATATCCCGGTCAAAAAAAGTAATAATCCTGTTATCGTCCCGGATCAGTTTCTCTTCTGCTTCGCAGTAGTCGCGGATTCCAACCTGAACCAATCGTTCGACCTGAACCATTTTTGTGGCGTTATACATCACGGAGGCATGAGAAAACTCAAAGCCTTCATAGGCCACCCGCAAGTCGGCATGGGCATCAATATGCAAAATGCCGAAACCTTTATGTTTTTCTGCCATCGCCTGGATGAGCCCAAGCGGTGTGCTGTGGTCCCCGCCAAGAACGGCAACAAATTTCCCTTGTTTCAGGTATTTTAATGATTCTGATTTTACCCAGCTATTCATTGCTTCGCAGGCGGTGTTGACCTCATCCAGGATCTTGCGCATACTTGTATTTTTCTCCGGAACTTTTCCCTGGCTATACAGGTCGATATACTTCTCAGCTTTTAAACGAAGGCTTTGACCTTTTTCCCTGAGTTCCTCATTAATTTCATCCATGGCAATCCCCAGCTTCCAGGCATCTTTGACATTGGGATCAAAAAGATCGACCTGGTATGAAGCCTCAAAAACAGCTTCAGGACCTTGAGCTGTACCTGCGTTATAAGAAACAGTAACCTCCCAGGGAACCGGAATGATCACCACGGAAGCATCTTCTACTGTAAAAGGTAATCCGTAAATATTGTTGTTTTCATCCCCGATATCGTTTGGGTCGAAATTCTTGATTTTATCTGATTTGGTCATTCTCATTGGGATTAAAGGACAAATTTAAATGAAAAATTGGTATTGGCCCCGATTCCAGGCCTTTCCTCCATTCCAAAACGCCACCATTGCCGGCCTTCCCCCATCTGGAGTGGCCCCCATCCCCGGCCCTTCCCCCATTCGGGTGAAGGGAGCAGCGTACAACAAATCCATTTTTTGGTAATTTCAAAGTTCTGTGAATTTATCAAGTACCGATAATCTGTTCCTCACCCCGAATGGGGGTAATAGTGCTAACATAATAAATATATTATCTTTGTGGTAACTTAAACTCAAAGAT
>JBAXPV010000040.1:0-35554 GCA_037132075.1 Bacteroidota bacterium | reverse complement strand
ATTATTTCTCACCAAAAACGAAAGTAATTGCCGCCGAACCAGAAACTGCCGATGATGCCTATCGCTCGTTCAAAGGCAAGGAATTTTATCCGTCACTGAATCCAAACACCATGGCCGATGGATTACGGACCTCATTGGGAACGCTTACCTTTCCAATCATTCTTGAGCATGTTAATGACATAATTACTTGTTCAGAACAAGGTATTGTTGATGCCATGCGTCTGGTATGGGAACGGATGAAGATCATCATAGAACCTTCTTCCGCAGTCCCCCTGGCTGCTTTAATGGAACATAAGACAGACATTAAAGGAAAACGGGTCGCCATTATTTTCTCCGGTGGTAATGCAGAGTTGGATACCTTGCCATGGAATCAATAAAACGGAACCTGATGCAAAAGAAAGGGGTCTTATACTTAATACCAACGCCGCTGGGAGATGACAATGCCCATGAAACACTGATTACAGGCCTGGCAGCGCTATTAAACAGCATCGCTACTTTTGTCGTGGAAGATGAACGGACTGCGAGACGTTTTCTCAGAAAAGCGGGATTTACAAACAGCTTTGATACGACCCAACTACATGTGTTAAATGAACAGACCAAAGAGGCAGAGACGCTGGCATACCTTGCCACGGCTGAAAATGGACATGACATTGGTTTGGTCAGCGAAGCAGGTTTGCCATGTATCGCCGATCCGGGTGCTCTGATTGTTGCCAGGGCTCACAGCCGGAATATCAAGGTAATTCCCCTCCCCGGAGCTTCTTCAATTATCCTTGCATTGATTGCTTCAGGGTTTAATGGACAGAATTTCGCTTTCAATGGATACCTGCCAATCGACAAAGTCGACAGGGCAAAAAAAATAAAGGATCTGGAATCACGCATGATCAGGGAAAAGCAGACCCAGATCTTTATGGAAACGCCATACAGAAACCTGTCATTGTTGGAAACGATCATGAAGACCTGTCTGCCCGATACCCGACTATGTGTTGCCTGCGATCTGACCCAGACTACTGAATTGATTATTTCTGCGACGATAGCACAGTGGCGGAAACGTGAGCTTCCGGCACTGCATAAGAGGCCGGCGGTGTTTTTGTTAGGCTGAGGGCGTTTAGGCAGAGGCTTATTGGCGGTAAAGTATCTGCAGAAATATTTATTTTTATGAGGAGAATTTTAATTATTTTCGTGGGGTTTTTGATGATTTTTTGCTTCGAATGTGCGCAGCAAAAATCAAAGCGTCCTGTAATATCAGGTCTGGAGATTCCCAAAATCAAGCCAACAGATGTAGTTATTTCTCATACAGGATATTCATTTTTATTCAGTGATATTCACAAGCAATCAGTGTGGGTTGCTTATGAACTTACTGCTGCAGAAACACATAAAATCTATAAGCGTTCCAATAAATTCATCCCCGACCCCGCTGTGAAATCAGGGACAGCCACTGATTTGGATTACAAGAAATCAGGCTATGACAGAGGACACCTCGCTCCTGCAGCTGATATGGAATGGTCGCAGCAAAGCATGCAGGAGTCGTTTTATTACAGCAATATGAGTCCGCAGCAGCCTTCTTTTAACAGGGGTATTTGGAACGAACTTGAGCAACAAGTCAGGGAATGGGCCATCGAAGATGGTTCCATTTATATCGTAACAGGCCCGGTATTGAATCAAGGTCTGCCTACGATTGGACCGGATCGTGTTTCTGTACCAAAATATTTTTATAAAGTTATTTTGGATTATACAGAACCAGAAATCAAGGGTATTGGTTTCATTATTCCAAATCAAGCCTCTACCCTGCCCGTGGAAAACTTTGCCGTCACTATTGACAGTGTGGAAAAGTTTACCGGACTTGATTTTTTTACCAAGATACCTGATGCACAGGAATCTCAAATTGAAAAAACTTTATGTCTGAAGTGCTGGACCTGGCGGTAGATTGTTAATCACAACCTATTCAATCAGATCAAAAATGGCTCGGTGTTGGTTTCTTTATGGTTCTAAGAACCTCAATAATTAGTACTTTTGCAGCCGTTTTCAAATGCATATCTAATTATTGAATATAAATGGCTGATAATAAAACCCTTAAACCCAATTATCTCTTTGAAGTTAGCTGGGAGGTCTGTAATAAACTCGGTGGAATCTATACGGTAGTTTCTACCAAAGCGCTCACCCTTCAAAATGAATTTAGTGATAATTACTTCCTGATTGGCCCGGAAGTATGGAAAGAATCCAAAGAAAATCCTGAATTCATTGAAGACAAATTGCTTTTCAAAGCACTCAAAGAGAGTGCCGAAAAAGAAGGTTTGTTTTTTAGGATTGGGCGATGGAATATCAAGGGAAGCCCTATTGTGATCCTGGTAGACTTCACGCCTTTCTTTCCATTAAAGGATAAGATCCTGGCAAGATTTTGGGAAAAATACCAGCTTGACTCCATCACAGGTGGTTGGGATTATATTGAACCTGCCCTTTTTGGGTATGCTGCTGCCAGGGTGATCGAACATTTTTACAAACACAACCTTAGTGCCGCCGACAGTTTTGTTGCTCATTTTCACGAATGGATGACCGGAAGCGGGATTCTCTATCTAAAGGACCAGGTTCCCCAGGCTGCCACCGTATTTACCACTCATGCTACTGTTACCGGTCGTTCGATTGCCGGAAACCAAATGCCTCTCTACAGTGCGCTTTCATCCTATGATGGTGATGTTATGGCCTCACAACTTGGGGTTAAGGCAAAACATTCCATGGAGAAAATCTGTGCCAATGAGTGTGATGCATTTACAACGGTTAGCGAATTGACTGTCAATGAATGCAAGCAGTTTCTTGATAAAAATGTTGATGTCGTCACGCCTAATGGCTTTGAAGACTCTTTCGTTCCAAAGGGAAACGACTTTGATGCAGCCAGAACGCTAGCCCGCCATAAGTTATTCCAGGTTTCAGAATCTGTGCTCGGCTATCAGCTAAAACCGGATACTCTTTTTGTCGTAAACAGTGGCCGTTATGAGTTTCGGAACAAAGGAATTGACGTATTTATCGATGCTTTATCAGAACTGAATACCAACGATTCCCTGCAAAAAGATATCGTTGCCTATATCACTGTCCCGGCACATCAGATTGGACCTAAAGCTGAAGTCATTGCCAGGATAGAAGATCCCGCTTCTGACATTCCGAATTACTTCCCATTTCTGACACACGACCTGTTTGACACGGTGTATGACCCTACTATTGAGCGAATCAGGGAAAATGAAATGCTAAATGCCAAGAGCGACAGGGTAAAGATCATCTTCGTACCTGCCTACCTCAATGGTAATGACGGTGTTTTTAACATGGATTATTACGACCTGCTAATCGGGTTTGACCTTTCTCTTTTCCCATCCTATTACGAACCCTGGGGATATACGCCTCTGGAAAGTCTTGCTTTTAAAGTTCCAACAGTAACAACGAGCCTGACAGGCTTCGGCATCTGGATGAAAGAAAAAGCGGGCAAACTGGGCGGAGCACTTTATGTGGTTGAACGTAATGAAAACAATACTGAAGCTGTTGTTGAAGAAATGGCTTCCATCATCAGAAATTTTTCTCTTTTAAGTGAAGCTGAGGTTTTTGCAGTCAGGGAAAAAGCCGGGGAGCTCGCACAGGAAGCCTTATGGACGAACCTGGTATTTTCTTATTATGATGCCTTCTCTATTGCACTGAGAAAATCTGCAAAACGTTCAGCCTTGTATGCAGGAAAGCAATCACTGGAATATGTATCAGCTTATGATGTCATTAAAAGCCAGCGTCCTGTTTGGAAAAAGGTGATGATTGAAACGAACTTGCCGGCCTCCTTAAGCGACCTTCAGCTTTTGTCACGCAACTTATGGTGGACCTGGAATTTTGATGCAAAAGCACTGTTTGAGTCAATAAATCCCTCACTCTGGGCAGAAGCCAATTACAACCCCATCACCCTCATTGAACTCCTGAGATTCGATGAGTTGAAGAAACTCTCTGAAGATGCCGATTTCCTATATCGTTTGTCATTGGTTAGCAAAAACTTCAAAGATTATATGAGCCAGGCTTCGAAAAAACCTGCCGGAAAAGTAGCTTATTTCAGTATGGAGTTTGGTTTGGATGATACCCTGAAGATTTTCTCAGGAGGTCTGGGTATGCTGGCTGGCGACTACCTTAAAGAAGCCTCTGACTCAAACAAAGATATTACCGGTATCGGCTTGCTATATCGATATGGTTATTTTAACCAAAGCATCTCAATGTTTGGTGACCAGATATCTGAGTATTTTCCGCAAAAATTTACCCATCTTCCCATTCAGCCTGTAAGAAATGAAGCTGATGAATGGATTGTAGTCGACATTGCCTTACCTGGCAGAACGCTATATGCTAAAGTCTGGCGCGTTGATGTTGGCCGTGTGCCACTTTACCTTCTCGATACCGATATTGAGGAGAATAGCGATTTTGACAAAGCAATTACACACCAGCTCTATGGTGGTGACTGGGAGAATCGTTTCAAGCAGGAATTACTGTTGGGTGTTGGCGGCATCAGGATGCTCGCCAAAGTTGGCATCAAGCCTGATATTTACCACTGCAACGAAGGCCATGCCGCTTTTATCGGCCTTGAGCGGCTGAGGAATCTCATCCAGAACCGCAAACTCAGCTTTTACCAGGCAGTGGAAGTGGTGAGAGCCTCTACCCTATTCACAACACATACGCCTGTGCCTGCAGGTCATGATGAATTCTCTGAAGATTTGCTCAGGACTTATATTCCACATTATGCAGACAGGTTAGGCATCAGCTGGGATACATTTATGGATCTGGGGCGCACTCATGAAGGAAAGCATGATGAGAAGTTCTCGATGAGCATCCTGGCGGCAAAACTATCACAGGAAATAAATGGTGTAAGCCGCATTCATGGAAGAGTGTCCCAGGAAATGTTTACTGAGTTATATCCCGGCTATTTTCCTGAAGAGATACATGTTGGCTATGTCACCAATGGCGTTCATATGCCCACCTGGACAGCAAAACCCTGGCGGGAGCTATACAGCAGGACTTTTGGAGATCATTATATTCACGATCAGTCGAATCCTGAGCATTGGGAGAAGATCCACCAGGTCGACAGTGCCGAGATATGGAAGATCAGGAACAAGCTTCGTCAGGAATTAATCGATTACATTAAGTTAAGAGTCACTGAAGATCAGACACATCGCCAGGAAAATCCCAGGCTCATTCTGGAGGCCATGGATAAGCTGAATGACAAGACCCTTACCATAGGTTTTGCCAGGCGGTTTGCTACTTACAAAAGAGCACATTTGCTTTTTAGTAACCTCGACAGACTGAATGACATTCTCAACCACAAAGACCACCCTGTGCAGCTGTTATATGCAGGCAAGGCACATCCCCATGACAAGGCAGGTCAGGATCTCATTAAGAGGATCCTTGAAGTGTCACGCAGACCAGAATTTCTTGGGAAGGTGATCTTTATTGAAAATTATGACATGGCTTTGGCCAAGAAACTTATTTCAGGTGTCGATATTTGGCTCAATACCCCTACCCGCCCATTGGAGGCATCAGGGACAAGTGGCGAAAAGGCTGTGATGAATGGTGTGGTGAATTTCTCCGTCCTCGATGGGTGGTGGGCTGAAGGATACAGACCCGATGCTGGTTGGGCACTGAAAGAAGCCAGGACTTACACCAATCAGAATTTTCAGGATGAACTCGATGCTGAAACGATTTATACCTTGCTTGAGGAGGAGATTGTCCCTAAGTTTTATAACTTCAATGACAATAATGTTCCTACCGATTGGATTAATTTCATTAAAAACACGATTGCGGGTATTGCGCCGCATTTTACCATGAAGCGCCAACTTGACGATTATTATACCAAATACTATCATAAATTATTTGAACGGACCAAACAGGTAAGAGCAGACAATTTTAAGGTTGCTAATGATTTGGCGCTATGGAAGCGCAAACTGACAGTTTCTTTTGACTCTCTCGAAGTTGTTTCAATGAAACTGCCAGACTCTACCCACAGACCTTTGCAACTTGGAGAACCTTTTATTGCTGAGATTGTTATAGATGTAAATGAGCTTAAAGCTGAAGATATCGGAATTGAAGTTATTTTAGGGACAAAGATCAATGATGAGGTTAAGACTATTGGATTGCGGCAGGAGCTTGAAAGAAAAGATATAAATGGCTCTCATGTCACTTTTTATTGTGAGATCCCTGTTGGGAAGAGTGGTGTTTATGATTTTGCCTTCAGGATCTTCCCTAAGAATTCATTGTTACCCCACCGGCAGGATTTAAGCTTGATCCGTTGGATTTAAGCATGTATTAAGAATTTGTTACTTTTGAAATCTAAAAACTTAGAAAAACCTATGAAGCTATTAGAAAATAAAACAGCGCTGATCACTGGTGGTGCCCGTGGAATTGGCAAAGCCATCGCCTTGAAATTCGCATCTCAAGGCGCGAATATTGCCATTTCTGACTTAAGACTGGATGACAACACCAGCGCATTGGTTGCTGAACTTGAGGGTTTTGGAATTAAAGCCAAAGCCTTTGCTTCAGATGCAAGTTCATTCAATGACAGCGATAAACTCATTGAGGATGTTGTTGCCGAGTTTGGTCGCATCGATGTTTTGGTCAACAATGCCGGGATTACCCGCGACAACCTATTGATGCGAATGACAGAAGATGATTGGGACCTGGTAATTAAAGTCAACCTGAAGTCAATTTTCAACCTCACCAAAGCGGTTCAGCGGGTGATGTTAAAACAACGTTCAGGTTCTATCGTTAATATGAGTTCTGTTGTCGGTGTTGAAGGCAATGCCGGGCAGTCGAACTACAGTGCATCCAAGGCTGGTTTAATTGGTTTCACCAAATCAGTGGCCCAGGAGCTTGGATCCCGGAATATTCGCTGTAATGCCATTGCGCCTGGTTTTATTGAAACCGAGATGACAGCAAAGCTGACCGATGAAGTTAAGGAAATGTGGATAAAAGACATCCCGCTGAGACGTTCCGGTAAACCGGAAGATGTGGCTGATGTCGCCTTGTTTTTTGCCTCTGAATTGTCTTCTTATGTAACAGGACAAGTCCTCACCGTTTGCGGTGGAATGACCACCTGATCCCTCCAAGCATAGTCCACTGCCTTGAAACTCGTCACAGAATATCCTTTCTGGTTTATTATTTTCTGTTTCGCGACAGGAGCTGCTTTCTCCTTGCTTTTATATTATAAAAACAAGAACAATGAATTTGATAAGCCGCTCTCTTATGTTTTAATGGCACTTAGATTCTTGTCAGTCACACTGATCAGTTTCCTTCTATTGTCGCCTTTGCTGAAGATCAGCAAAAAGACTGTAGAAGAACCCATCGTGATCCTGGCACAGGACAACAGCAGTTCTGTTTTGTTGAATAAAGACTCAGCGTTTTATCGCAAGGAATACCCTAAGCTTTTTGATCAGCTTGAATCAGAACTGGGCAATTCATTTGAGGTAAAGACATACAATTTCGGCGACAAACTTATTGAACCGGCCCGTGTTAGTTTTGCTGACAAACAAACAGACATTTCAGGTTTTTTAGATGAGGTGATTGCCCGTTATTCAGGAAGAAATGTGGGTGCGCTTATCATGGCTACCGACGGGATTTATAACAAGGGAAACAATCCCTTGTATACTTCAGAAAAATTGAAATTTCCTATTTATACAATTGCCCTTGGTGACACCATGGCGCAAAAGGACTTGCTGGTGGCAAAGGTGAATTATAACAAAGTTGTTTATTTGGGAAATAAATTCCCAGTAGAGATTCTTTTACAGGCCAACCAGTTAAAGGGGAATACGGCCACTGTCACGCTTTCCAGGGAAAATCAAAACCTCTATACGCAAACTGTCAGAATAAATTCCGACCGCTTTATACAAACCCTTCCTTTGCAACTGGAAGCCAAAGAAAGCGGGATACAGCATTATCATATTACGGTGAGCAGTTTACCCGGTGAAATTACCGTGAGCAATAATTCCAGGGATATTTTTGTTGAAGTTAAAGAATCCAGGGAAAAGGTCCTTATCCTTGGCGCTGCACCTCATCCTGATATCGCAGCTATTAAATCCGCACTCGAAAGCAATTTCAATTACGAAGTCAGTGCCTTCAATATTTATGACTTCATTGAGTCCCCTACAAAATATGATCTCATCATCCTTCATCAGCTGCCTGCTAATGACAATCCAGCAAGCCAGCTGATTCAGAAAGCGGTAGACGCAGGAATTCCCCTATTGTACATTATTGGCTCAAGAACAAACCTTCCCGCACTGAATGCATTACATGCGGGCGTTTCCATTACGATGGACAAGTTTGGTGCTACTGAGAGCCAGCCTTTTTTTAGAAAAGAATTTGCATTATTTACGCTGAGTGAAGAAACCAGAAAGCTAATCAACGAATTCCCCCCTTTAAACTGCCCGTTTGGGATTTACAAAACACAGCCTTCGGCGAACCTATTCCTGACTCAGAGCATCAATGGTGTTGAAACTGACAGGCCACTGATCCTCTTTAACCAGGAGCTTACAAAAAAGACCGGGGTCATTACCGGAGAAGGGATCTGGCGGTGGAAACTGGCTGACTTCGCGGCTAAAAACAATCATGAAGCTTTTAATGAGCTGATTGCCAAATGTATTCAATATCTCAGTGTTCATCTTGACAAAAATTATTTCAGGGTATCTTTTCAGCACAATTACCTGGAAAACGAAGCCGTGACTTTTAATGCAGAGGTTTATAACCAGACTTATGAGCTGATCAGTGAGCCGGAGGTTGAGATGGTCGTCACCAATGAAGACAACAAGACCTTCCCATATAATTTTGCACGTTCGGGCAATGCCTACCAGTTAAATGCAGGTACTTTCCCAAATGGCAATTATAAGTTTATTGCAAAGGTCAAGGTTGGAGACAAAGTTTTCCAGCAAAGCGGTCAATTTAGTGTAACAGCTCAGAATATCGAAAGCCTGAATACAATTGCAGATCACAATATGCTGTTTTCTATGGCACAGAAACATGGCGGAAAAATGATCTATCCTGCTGATATGAAGAATCTGACTGAGCTACTAAAACAGAGAGGTGATATTAAAAGCGTGTCATTTATCCAGAAACGATTCAACGACCTGGTGAACCTGGTTTGGGTGTTGTTGTTGATTATTGCGCTTATCGGGACTGAAATGTTCCTACGAAAAAGAGCGGGGTTTTATTAAAAATTTCTAAGATGTTTTTCATCCTTTCCAAGGTAATCGGCCTTTTACTGAATCCTCTTGTTTGGATCTTTAGCATGTTGTTGTATGGCCTGGTGACTAAAAAGAAGAAGAGAAAAACTATTTTTCTTTGGATGTCTCTGCTCTTCGGAATTTTGTTTTCTAATGAATTTCTTGCCAGTGAATTGACACGAAAATGGGAGATGCCTATTCAAAAAGAACCTGACACACTCAAGCCATATGATGTTGGCATCGTTTTAGGTGGTGGGATGGTACAGTCGGATAAGGCGCTAAAACGCCTCATTTTCCGCTACAATACAGATCGTATTTTTCAGGCTATTTCTTTATATAAACAGAAGAAAATCAAAAAGATACTTATCTCCGGCGGAAGTGGTAATTTAATTAACAGAAGCTGGCAGGAAGCAAGCTTGTCGCGAGATTACCTTTTACTTATTGGCGTTTCCGACGCTGATATCCTGGTAGATTCGCTTTCAAAGAACACACATGAGAATGCAGTCAATTGCGTACAAATTCTCAAAAAAGACAAAGCAGCGCATCGGTTTTTGCTAATAACCTCTGCAGTCCACATGAAGAGATCGATGGGATGTTTCGACAAAGAAGGACTGAAATGCGCCCCCTATCCCACCAATCCAGTTGCGGGCATGCGGCATTTTGATTTAAATCATATGCTCATGCCACAGGCAAAAGCCCTGGAGATCTATGATGATCTTATTCATGAAGTCTTCGGATATATTACCTATAAGGTAAGCGCTTACCTATAATTCGAAGCTACGTGATTTCAATTATTTTTGCACAGAATGACATCTGATAAAAACTAGCACTTATGGCCCTTCGATGGCTTTCAGACAAAATAATTTACATTTTTCAAAGAACATTTTTTCTCTGTAAGCCTTATTTAATTGAGCTTTTGGTGTTTCTGTACTGGTTCTGCAGATATTTCTTTTACAAGTCAAAAAAGTTCTTCGTCATACCTCGTGAATGGAAATGGTATTATAAGCTCAGCTGGAGATTTCTCAATTTCTTTGTCGCATTTTTCTTCCTGCTTTTTATTGTCGACATTAACCTATTTTGGCTTTTTGGCAAGTCACCCAGGATTGGGACTTTATACAAGCCTGATATGAAGCTCACTTCGGAGTTATATTCTGCAGATGGGAAACTCCTTGCCAGATATTTTGATGAGAATCGTCAGCCCCTTAAATTTGAAGAAATTCCTCCTGATTTCATCAAAGCCTTGATTGCGACCGAAGATGCCCGTTTTTACACGCATCTGGGCATTGATCTGAAAGCATCACTCTCGGTATTTTACTATATGGCAAAAGGAGAAAAGCGCGGGGGGAGTACTTTAACCCAACAGCTTGTCAAGAACCTGTTTAAAACCAGGTCCGATTACTCTACCGGGTTGTTGGGTATGATCCCCGGATTACAAACACTGCTTTATAAGACCAAAGAATGGACTGCTGCTCTTAAATTGGAGTTATTTTATTCTAAAAATGAGATCCTGACATTATATTGTAATACTGTCGACCTTGGAAATCGTTCATTTGGGTTGAAGACAGCAGCAAAGACCTATTTCAACAAAAATCCTGAAGACTTGCACGCTGAGGATTATGCTTTACTAATCGGGATGTTGAAAGCACCCAGCTACTACAGTCCTGTAAATTTCCCTGAACGGGCACTTGAAAGACGTAATGTCGTTTTTGGCCAGATGTTAAAGGCAGCACTGATTGACCAACACGCGCAAGATTCCCTGTCAGCTTTACCCTTAAAGATTACCCTCAGCACCTTAGAGCCAGGAGAAGATGAGTCGAATTATGTGCGTGATGCCGTAAGTTCTTACCTCAAACCCTGGCTCAAGGAAAATGGGATAGATCTATATGCTGATGGTCTTAAGATATATTGTACCATCGATTCGCGGCTGCAGGAATATGCTGACTTGGCTGTAAAAAACCATATGAAACGCCAGCAAAAACGTTTTTACCAGCATTGGCAGGGATCCAATCCCTGGTCAGATAAAAGTGGCGTTGAGATTCCAGGATATATAGAGAATATTGCCCGTGACACTCGATTTTTCCATGGATTACAGAAGAAATACAAAGACTCTGTGGATTCTATCAATTACTATCTGAACTTGCCACATAAGATGAGGGTATTCACCTGGAACGGCGATGAAGACACGACATTGAGTTTCATGGATTCTATTCGTTTTTATCAGCATTTTCTGCATGCCGGTTTTGTGGTGATGGACCCGGGAAATGGATTTGTCAAAGCCTGGGTCGGCGGCATCAACCACAAGCATTTCAAGTTTGATCATGTTGCACAGTCGAAACGTCAGCCCGGCTCTACTTTTAAGGCTTTTGTATATACAGCCGCCATCGACAATGGTTATGCGCCCTGCGACACAAAGATTGACCAGGCTGTCACCATAAACTATATGGAAAATGGCGAAAAGATGAGCTGGTCTCCCAAAAATGCAGATTGGACCTTCAGTGGCAGGGAGGTCACCCTAAAGCATGGCTTTGCACGTTCCATCAACGCTATCGCAGTTCAGCTGACTAAAGAAATAGGCTGGAAAAAAGTGATAGAATATGCACATAAGATGGGCATACAAACAGAGCTTCAGGATGTGCCATCAGTCTGCCTGGGATCCAGTGATGTTTCCCTGCTTGAATTGGTTGATGCTTATTGCACGATTGTCAATGGAGGTTATAAAACGGATCCTGTATTGGTGACGCGCATTGAAGACATGAATGGGAAGGTCATTTATGAAAATCATGAAAAGAAAGTCGAAGCACTTAGTCCTGAAACTGCCTTTTATATGCAGCAGATGCTTTTGGCCGGACTCACAGAGCCAGGCGGCACGACACAAGCTTTATGGGAATACAAGATCTTTAACCACAATACCGATTATGGCGGAAAAACCGGCACCTCATCCAACCACAGCGATGGCTGGTTTGTAGGGGTGACGCCACATCTGGTCGGGGGAGCATGGTCAGGCGGAGAAAGCAGAAGTATTCATTTCAAGACTTCTGAGCTGGGAGAAGGCTGTAAGACAGCATTACCGATCTTCGGGCTGTTTATGGAGAAAGTCATGGCGGATGAAAATTTCAAAGATTTACGAGTCCGTTTCCCTAAACCGGACTTTAAGCCCAAGAAGAATTACACTTGTCATACGGTTTTACCGAAGAATGACAGTGTTGTTGGAGATAGTATTGCGGGTGACTGAATATTTTTACGAAAAAGCTGCTTACAGTGAATATGCCTGAATCACTCAAAGAAAACGAACTTTTGAAGTTGCTGAATACCGACAGCAGCCGCGTTATCGCCGATTTAATCTGTGATGCTGTCGACAAGAATCCGGAACTCTTTGGGTCATTGGTGCAGATGAGTTTTAATCAGCCCTACCCTGCCGGGATGCGTGCTGCAAGGGCCATACAGATCTATTGCCTCGAAAAACCAGATGTAATGATTCCTTATCTGGAAGAAATCATAACTAACATCCTGGAGTCTAAAACGGAGGGAATAAGGCGGAATTATTTGCAAGTTCTGGCACAAAAGATTGACCTGAATATACTGGAAGAGCCGGGTTCATTGATCAGCCAGTGTTTCGACTGGCTTGCCGACTCGAAGGTAAAACCTGCAACCCGAATCTATGCGGCAGAGGTGATAAAGAAATTCTGTAATCAGGAACCGGATCTTAAGCGTGAACTCATTGATGTTCTGGAGTTCGCCATGGAAGAATGCCCGGTTTCATTGCGCGGACGTGGCAGGAAAATTTTAGCAGCTTTGTCAAAACCTCAGGATAGGAACAAGAAATAAAATACATATAATGTTGAAGGAATGAGAGAATGCCAGATTGATTAAATTTTATCTCGCCCTTCCCCCTTCACCTTTTCGTCCTCTATCCCCTGCTCTTCCTTTTCCCCCAGTTCCTTTTCTCCCTCTATTATCACCGCCTCTCCCTTTTTTCATTGGTTCATAAGCAGGAGTCTGGCCAAAGTTTTCAGGCACCACTGCCTTGTGAACGGTCTTTTGCAGAAGTTCTTCAATTGCAGCAAACTTGGCCTGGTCCTTTTCGTTGATGAGTGTGATGGCAACGCCATCAGACTGCGCCCTGGCTGTGCGGCCGATACGGTGGATATAGCTTTCACCATCGTGAGGTACATCGTAATTTACAATAAGGTCAATGTCTTCAATGTCGATCCCTCGTGCCATCACATCAGTGGCAACTAAAACCGGTGTTAGTTTGTTTTTAAACTTCCTGAAGACGATTTCGCGCTGGCTTTGTTCGAGATCTGAATGAATTTCGTCGACTTGTAGGCCCGCTCTTTTTAAGGCTGCTGCCAGGTCTTTGGTCATCTGTTTTGTGGAACAAAAGATAAGGATACTTCTTAACTCTTTGCTATGAATAAGGTGCTTTAATAGCGGGACTTTCTGGTTCTCATAAACGACATAAGCCACCTGAAGTACTTTCTCAGCAGGTTTCGACATCATAATAGAGACTTCTTTGGGATGTCGTTGAATCTTTTTGGTCAATACCTTTATTTTATGAGGCATCGTTGCTGAAAACAACATGGTTTGCCTTTCTGACGGCAACTGATCAATGATCCCCATGATATCCTCATAAAATCCCATATCCAGCATCCGGTCAGCCTCATCGAGTACCAGGAACTCCAGGCCGTCGAATTTCACATAACCCATCATGAGATGTGCAATCAGTCGGCCCGGCGTACAGATCACCATATCAGCTCCCTGGGTGAGGGCGATTTGTTCACGTGCAAAAGCATTTCCATCGCTGCCTCCATACACAGCAATAGAGCTAACGGGCGTAAAATACGACAATCCTTCCATGATCCTGTCGATCTGGATGGCTAACTCCCTGGTAGGGACGATAATCAAAGCACGGATCTTTCCAGGGCTGGGCCTGGCGATGATTTTCTGAATTACGGGTAGAAGAAACGCGGCCGTTTTTCCAGTTCCTGTCTGTGCAGAAGCGATCAGGTCGTGGCCTTCCAAAAGTATTGGGATCGACTGGAATTGGACTGGTGTTGGGGTGCTGTAACCCAGCGCATCTATGCCTTCTTCCAATGAGGTGTCGAAGTGAAAATCGTGAAAGCTAAATTCGGGTGGTTGAATAGGTTGATCCATTATACTAAATAACAAATATACAACAATGCATCATTCCCCTGACAAAGTCGGGCGCAACTTAAAATCACTAAATTTGTGAAAAATACGCCAATGTCAACGGTAGCGCCTTCACTTAAGAAATTCATTTATCTATCAATTGCTGCGGCGGTTGCAACCATCGGCTTGAAAACGCTGGCATGGCAAATGACAGATTCAATCGGATTGTTGTCTGATGCCATGGAGTCATGCGTTAATCTCGTTGCGGCTGTCGTTGCGCTTATTATGTTGCATATCGCAGAAAAGCCGGCTGATGAAGAACACGCCTTTGGTCATTCCAAGGCTGAGTATTTCTCCAGTGCCATTGAAGGTGGTCTGATTACCGTTGCAGCTTTTAGTATTGTCTGGACAGCAATTCCGCGCTTGTTACATCCTATGCCTCTTGAGAATTTGAGTTTAGGATTGTTAATTTCAGTATTAGCTTCGCTGATCAACCTTGTCGTTGCTATTGTTTTACTCAGAACCGGGGCCAAGCGGAATTCAATTACTCTGGAGGCAGACGGGAAGCACCTGATGACAGATGTCTGGACTTCTGCGGGTGTTCTTGGTGGTATCGGACTTGTTAAACTTACCGGCATTCTGATCCTTGACCCGATTGTGGCTATCCTTGTAGCAGCCAATATTGTTTATTTTGGATTTGTACTGTTAAAAAAATCTACTGATGGCCTCCTGGATACTGCTATTCCTTTGGCTGAACGGGAGAAAATCCGCGAGAAACTCACTGAATATGAGAAAAAAGGCATCTGTTATCATTCCCTGATGACACGGCAGGCCGGGCAACGAATCTTTATTTCGTTGCATGTGCTCGTTCCATCTGAATGGTCAATAAAACAAGGACATGACCTTGTGGAAGAAATTGAATCGGATCTGACGGCCCTCTTTATTGGTCCGTCAACAATCATGACACATCTCGAACCCCTGGGTGATCCCAAAGCCATGAATGACATTGGGCTCGACAGGATCAAGCATACAGGTGAGTTGTCTATAGAATAAGGCCTGGTAGGTTACGCTATTGTTTGATGATTTTTTGTACAGATCTGTTTTCATTTCCCTGGACCTGCACAAAATAAACACCGGCTGCCAGGCTACTAAGATCCAGGTCATCCTGAAAAATCCTGCTTCCTTTAATTTTGTGACTGCTTAACAACAGTGAACCACTAAGGTCGAATACACTGATCTGCTGGTCACCCTTGTCGGTATTTTCGAGAGTTAGATGAACCATGCCATTACTGGGATTTGGGTTAAGACTCAGATTCCCATGGCTTGAAAGCGATGCAATTCCTAAGCCATTCCATATCCTGAAATCATGGTTGTTGATGTCGAAAAAGATATTCCCGGCTCCTTCTACCATTACCCTTGCCTGGGTTGTATAAACAGAAGGCACGACAAAACTGTAAGCGCCATTATTTGGTACAGCAGTTCCCAGGACGATGGGGAAAGTATAACCACCATCCAGTGACAACAGCACATTTACTAAAGGAGTGTTTACAGGCATCGTATCGCTTCCGCTAACAGCCCATGTTACAGTATCTACGGCACCCTGTAACCATGAAATGCCAGCAGTGTCGGGGGATAATACGGCAAAGGGCCCTGCGGCAGCTGATATTGTAACCTGCACCGGGCTTGAGTTATAAATAACTCCTGCACCGTCGTTGACGTTATCCCTTACTACACAGCGGAAGTTGAGGACACGTGCATAAGAAGCCATGATTTCACCAATTGTGACCGTATTCGTCAATATGTTTTCAAGCTTGGGAAACAAGCGCGTACCTGTGTGTTTTGGATTGAAAGACCTGAATATGGGCACATTGCCAACTGGGGCATTCCAGTTTGCTGCATTACCCCGGTCGAATTCCTCCCAGCAATAGGTCAGAGAATCTCCTTCAGGATCAGTTGCTGCGGCAGTAAGCCTGAATGGGGTGCTTTTAGGAATGATGAAATTGGCAGGAATTTCTGTAATTACAGGTGCATGATTTGAGGTTGTGTCGATAACAGGACAGCTGTTTCCGGCATCATTCTGGATGTAAGTAGTGATCTCATCAAAACTCTTGGTATGAAAATAATCATCTGAATGGGGTTGTAAATCCTGGTTACCGCAAATACCGGCATATCCCATGATGGTACTGGCGCTTCCGGGCTCGTAGGCCGCGATGGAGGATCTGTTTCCACTACAAGATCCGACTGTGGAATTAAAAGTATGGTTGGCGCCAAACTGATGCCCCATTTCATGAGCCACATAATCAATATCATAAGCATCTCCTATCGGATCTGTTGAGCCCGTAACGCCCCTGGCTTTTTGGTTGTCGGTACAAACGACGCCCAAACCCGCAATACCACCACCGCCTGTGCTAAAGACATGCCCGATGTCATAATTTGCCGCCCCAATCAGGCTGGTACACTTGGTCTGATTCTGCCCCAATAAAGTCGAGCCGTTGGTGTTAGAGAATCCATCGGTAACCGCGTTGGTAAATATCAACAAGGTGTCATTGTCGACCATGGTCATATGAATGCCTAATTCACGCTCATAAACGCCATTGACACGATTCATCGTGGTGACCATCCCTGACAAGGCACCAATCATTGTTCCTCCAAAATAGGCAGCATATTCCCCGGTACAGGCAAGGGCTAAGCGATAATTCCGAACAAGTCCTCCAATCGATACGTCATTGACAGAAGCAGGTGACTTAAAAGCAGGTATTTCCTCATTTTCTTCAACCAGGCATACCTGGCCAAAGCCCTGGTGTAAAGCATCCTTTTTCCAATAGACGACATAATCGGATGAAGTGTTCAGATCCACAGGATCTACGAAGACCGTACCGCCTGTTGAGATCATCATCGCATGAAATCCAAATGGAGTAATATCGCATCGCAGGCTGGCGCTGGGATCTTCAATACCTCTTCCCGAATAGGTTTTTATCTGAGGAAATGCACTTGATAATCCCTTTTCCATCACCGGTGATTCTGTCAGGAAAAATGAAGAAAACCCACCGTTTGGCATGGGAAGATAAAATACCAATGATGCATTCTTTGATACCAATCCTTGCATCGACGCTTGCTTTAAAAGTCCTTGCATTTCAGAAATTGACAAATGATAAGCCAGGTATGTGCGGGCCCATGGGTCTGCCTTTTTCCTGAATTCAGCACTACTTGCACTAATTTTTTGCCAGGGATTTGAATTAGTCTGTGCAAATACTCCAAGGAAGGAGATTGTCAGGAAACTTAATAAAACAAAAAGTAATGGTTTTCTCATGGATCTGCTTTGTTAAATGGTTTATTTTCTTTGTGGTATCGTATCTGGGCTGACTTCAAAAGGCTTTTTCACTTCTCCTGAAAACTGTTTGTAGTAGACATAATAATGAATGGTATCTCCTTCTGCACAAGGACGAATGATCACAGAGCCTTTGGTAGACAAAATATAGGCATGAAATCCACCAGGCATAAAATCGAGCCTGGCTGTCGAGGAGGCATCGTCGACACCTTTTCCGCTGTAGGTAAGAAGTTGAGGATATTTCTCGAGCAGTGCTTTGTCCACGGTTGCAGTTTCTGTGAGCTTGTATTTCATCATAACACCCTCAGGAGAAGGGAGTTCAATAATCGGAGTTTCATTTTTCTCGCCTTTGGAGATAAACATGGTATTCGAAAGAGATTGCCTCATAAGTTTCGTATTGAGGAAATAAGTCCTGAATTCGCTTGGAATCGGCATTTTCTGTTTCTTTGAAACAGGGATATCTGAAGGATCAATGGGCTGCCACAAATGGTTTTGTTGTGTAGTTATGCCTCCTTTTTCAATGGGCTGAATCACTTTTTTTGTACAGCCAACTATCAGTAGGACAATAATAATCATACCGTTAATCTGTGTATTTCCCAAGTGTTTTCCCATGAATCTATTGTATATGTTTTATTCGTAGTTCTAAACTTAAGTGAATCGTATAAGCTGTTTTCGCAAGCACCTATTAATCAATGCTTTAGGTATTTGCAGATTGATAATTTTCAATTTCAACACAATTTTTCAAAAGTTCAACTTTTGTTAGACACTTTCTTTTACAAAAAGTTGATTTTAAAGATAAAAAAAAAGGCACCCACAAAAGAGTGCCTTTTTAAATAATTGCTTGTTTGATTATTCAACAACAAGTTTTTCAGTAAAAACCTTGTCTCCATTTATTGTTCTGAGGATATAGATTCCTTTACTCAGTTTTGAAATATCAATAACTTCAGTTGGACTGTTGATTTTGGAAGACAAAACCAATTTGCCTGTCATGTCATAAATATTGAGGTCTCCTTTACCGTTGCTTAAAACCTGGACATAATCGCTGGCAGGATTAGGATAGATACTGAGTTTCTGACCTTGAAGCTCTTCCATTCCTACAATACTGGAGATGTCGACTTTTAAAGTCTGAGTAACGAGTTTTGTATTGGTGTGCTGCACAAAGACAACAAACTCACAATTATTTTTAACAAAGCCTGTTGTTGAAAAATTCAGTGTAACAGACTGTGTGTTTGTGGTAGAAAAATCAAGGTTAGTGCCCAATTCATCAGGATACATGCCACGACAAACATAATCCAACTCGGTTTGGTTTTGCCATACTTCGGGGATGTTTGACTCGGTGAGTGCTGCTTGCAGTTTCAAGCCGTTTGCAAAAGCTTTAAACGATTCGGTGATGGTGATGGTTGCCTGATAATTTTCAAAAGAAACAGGAACGATTGAACAGCTGATATTATGGAAAGAGGGTGTTGAAGTTCTTTCATTATACATGCCCAGGTATGTTGGGTATTGGGTAGCTGTTGCGCTGCCGCCCACAGCATAAAGAACACCGTCAGCAATTTCAGTAGGGAAGCCGGTAATGCCGTAGAAGTTGATACGTTCCACTGCTACCGGGATTTCATAAATATCGCCTGATGCAGCGCCTGAATGATATTCAATGGCAACGGCTTTTTTATTATTGACTTCGATCAGGTCGCGCAAACCCATGGCAGCACCAGGACAATAGGTACACCAGGTTCCTGTACCTCCTTCAAATAGGACGAGGTTACGTTCAACACCACCGGGAACTGTAGCTGTGTCAGGATTTGAACTATGGGAATATCCCTCGCCAGCGTAAGCTGCCCTAACGGCATAAATGTAAGTATTCGCCCATGGTGCAAGGTCAGTAAAACTCAGTGCAGTAGTGGAAAGAATGACTTTCCCGTTACGGCTCAATTTATAATGATCTGGCGGAGTTGTCGGGGCGGTCCAGGCAACAGCGATATCTGGATTCGTATAGATGGCAGTCAGATTTGATGGTGCCTGGGGTGCAGAAATAGAATCTAATTTTACATCGTCGACAAAATAACCTGAAGTGGTATAGGTTGTTGGAGAAGGTGCGCTTGCACCATTCCAGCCATAGAAATTAACGGCATCCATTTTCAATAAAGTCCCGTTTCCGCCGGTTCCTGAGCTCCATTTATAACTGACAGATTCAACGCTGTCCATATAAACTGTAGCGAAATCATCGTCGAGGTCAACGATAACCTTAAAATAATGCCATGAATTTGCAGTAAAAGTCGTTTTGACAACAGCAGCACCACCGGCATCCATATAAATTGAGTCATTGTAAATATAAGCCTGTAAAGCCCAAATGCTGTTGGTCGAAGCAAAGCTATTGAGCATATTAAAATAACCACACTTTCCTGACTCAACATACATGCGCCAGCTGAAGGCATAACGTCCTGTAATTTTGCCACCCAGTTTAAGCACAAGGTCATTGGCATTGACTACATAAATTGACTTCGTTGAGTTGTAGGCCTGTGTTGAGGAAATGGCGGCATCCTCTGCGCCTCCCGGAGCATTTGACCAGGTAGTCCAGGGTGCTCCTGCCTGTTGAGCGATTTTTCCACCTACAGTATAGGTTTCAAAACCATTGGAATACAACGTGGTTTGTGCTTTTAGCTGAATAGCGGCCAGAACCAACACGAAAAACAAAAAGTAAACTTTCTTCATAATGAATTGATTAGGTGATACAATAATTTTAAGTCTTTTTCAATTGCTAAAAATACAGTTTATTCATGTTCTGGGAAAAAAAACATTTCATGTATAATTTTATAGGGTTTGGTTGGAATATCGCGATCCAGGCACATTGATGTTTCGGGTGAGGAATTGGTTCAGAAGATCAAGAATCTTGGTTATGTAAAAACCCGACAATCGGGAAGTCATATTCAATCAGCGACTGAAATAAAAGGGAATGATCACATAACAATCTCCAATCATTCACTATTGAAAATTGGACTTTATACCAAAACAGTGCAACTACGTTTAGTCCTCCGTGGATTTCAGTGTGAAACAAATTGCGAATTACAAATTCAGATTGCAGAATTAATGGGAACAGAAATGTTACTTTTTCTCGAGTTCCCCCACCCGGTTTTGCGCATACTCATACAAAGACATATTCACTTCGCCAGCCTTCTTCACTGTGACTTTGTTTTTTCGCTCGTCATCGCTTAATTGCATATACTGGTGGTAATAGATTAGTGCCTCTTTTGGATTTTGCATATACAGATCATACTGATAACCCAAGCGGAACAGAATATCAATATTGGTCGGATTCCTTTCATAAGCCTTGTTCAAAAAGGCTAAGGCGGTATCCGGCTTCATCATGTCGTTGTATAATGCAGCGCTTTCAATACAAACCAAGGATACAAACTGCTCAGCCGACTTCTGACGCACCAATACCTTGTTTAGTAGTTTAAGTCCTTCTTCATGACGATAATTTTTTCCTGCACAAACCCCAAAATAAAACAGGATCTCATTTTCAGTGGTATCCATTTCATAGGTTGTCTTCATATAGATGAAGGCCGTATCATAGAGCTCCAGCCTATAATAAGACATTGCTGTATATTTATAGGAGAAGCGTGTGGTATCACCCAGTGTAAAGGAACGTTTGAACCTGAGAATAGCTCTGTCGTAGTCTTTGGCAAGATAATTCAGATAGGCATTGGATTTTAAAATGGCAATATTAGCCGAATCCTTTCGGATGAAATTATCTGTGAGCAGAATACCCTTGTTTATCGCATTAATCCTGATGTAGATATTCGCTAGTTTGTTGGTTGTCCATGGATCATCCGGCAATATTCTTAATATCTTTTTGCAAAATAATATGGCAGAATCCGCTTTGTTGATTTCCAGTAATCCATTCGTGATTTGCTTTATCAATGAGATATTCAGGCTGTCTTTCGAATATAATGGTAGGAGTATATCCAATCCTTTGCGATACTTTTCAAGCTGATAGTACAGATTGGCAAGTTGAAAACTAAAATACCTGTTATCAGGTGCCAGGCTGAGTCGTTTCCTTGCAAAACCGCAAGCTTTCTCTGTTTCCCCTCCCTGGTTTGAGTATTCAATCAAACTGCCCAATACTTTCAGGTTGGTGGAATCATATTTATAGTGTTTCTGAAGGATATTTACGGCTTCAGTGTTTTTGTTGAATGAAGCCAAAATCTTAGATTTCAGCAGGATAAGATTCGCATTCATGCTATCCTGCGACAAAAGCTGATTGGTTAAAACCAGGGCTTCATCATAATGATAAGATTCAAAGAGGCTGCTAACCTGCAACGATTTGTCTATATTTTGGGCAACAACAAGGCTTGGTGTAAAAAGCAGAAGCAGGAAGAAGTGTTTCACACGGAGAATACGGAGTTGGGCACGGATTTTCACTGTTTTTTTTTATTTCCGTGAGAAACAACTACCGCATATTCTTAAATCCCTTTTCAATTTCCAGCGAGATCCGCTGAAACACCTGGCCGAAGTCACCCACGCCGTTGATCTTTTTCACGTCATGAAGCTGTTTGTACTTGTCAATAACAGGAATCGTTTTGATTTCATGCTCATGCAGGCGGTGAACGATTTTGGCTGTGCTCGTATCATAAGGCATGCAGCGATCGGTCTTGCTGCGTTCGTCGAGGCGGCGGATGAGTTCCAGGGTTGGGACTTCGATTTCTACGATCTGAGAGATAAAGGAACCATTTTTTAACAACAAACCGTCCAGGATGTAGGATTGAACCAAAGTCCGGGGAAATCCTTTGAAGATAAACCCTTTGACATTTTTGGAATTCATCAGTTTCTTTTCGATCAGCTGTACCACGATCTCATCAGGGACCAGCTGTCCGTTTTCATAAAGAGCCGAAACTCTTTTGCCGATATCTGATTGTTTGTGGACTTCCTCGTCGAGCATATAACCGGTTGCCACATATTCCAGTCCATAAGCTTTCGCCAGGGCGAGGCCCTGGGAACCCCGCCCGGAACCGGGATAACCGAACAAAACAATATTGAATAACTTCTGACTTAGTTCCTGCTCAATAACCTTCACAATATCGACACCAACTTCATCAATAGGTTTTCTCCCGTCGACTTCATAAAAGATGCCTTTGTCTCTGTAGTATTGCATCACAGGCATTGTTTTCTCTGAATACTCACGAAGCCTGGTGCGGATCACCTTCTCATTATCGTCGGAGCGGCCTGAAGTGACTCCTCGGTTTAAGAGTCGTGCCACTGAGTCTTCTTCTGGAACCCCGATGCTGATCAGGCAGTTAAGAGAAGTGTTTAGCTTTAGCATCAGTCCTTCCAGGATATAGGCCTGGATGTATGTCCTGGGAAAACCGTCAAACAAGAATCCATTAGCTTCCGGATTTTCGGTAATGGTATTTTCGATGATCTGAACGATGATCTCGTCAGGGACAAGACCTCCGGAGGCAATCATCTCTTTGGCTTCCAAACCGAGATGGGTTTGTTCAGCAATCTCCTTCCGGAGCAAATCCCCGGTAGAGATATAAAACAGATTGTATTTCTTGATCAGGTTCTCAGATTGAGTTCCTTTTCCCGCACCTGGCGGGCCAAATAAAGCGACGTTAAGCATTACAACATCAGGGCGTCGTCTCTGTCTTCAAAGATCTGAAAGATCGTGTTAAATCCAGAAATTGTGAACACTTCCAAAACCTGGTCTTTAATGTTATAAAACCTCACAAAACCTGAACCAGGGATGGCTTTGCTGATGGCCAGAAATGCTCTCAGACCTGAACTGGAGATATAATCCAAGCCTTCCATGTTAAAGACAAAACGGTCCTGCCCTGCTTTAGCAGCGCTGACCATTTTCTCCTGAAATTCGTCTGCATTGCTAGCATCGAGCTTGCCTGAAATGGAATAGATTGAGATGTTGTCGACTTTTGTTTCCTTAAGGTCCATATATTGAATAGCTAAATATTACATTGAAAAGGCTGATGATCTTGATTTCAGGAAATACTCTCCTTTGACATGGTGGTAATAAATGTCGTTTGTCCCGGTTTGTTCAATGAATTCAAGTGTTTTATGGTACTGGGCAGTCCCCTTTTGTAACCAATCCGGTAAATCAGAGTCCTTGGTGATATGGTATTTGATCTTAACTTCTTCAACGAGTTGATCCAATTTCTCCTGCGGTGTTTTTACGCCGAGCATTTCTTTTGCTTTGGCAGAAAGATGGAAACCAGGCGCTAACTCATGAAGTGCTTTCGAAATTGACTGGCCGATGAGGTCCATACGGGCAATTTGTTCAATCCTGGCTTTATTGCCAATAATCTCAGCATCACTAAAGACCAGGGATTCCATATTTCCATAATGGATCAGGCTTACAATAGCCATATCCTGAAGGTCAGGCAATGCATTGCTAAAGACAAGATCACGAATTCTGGTTTTAACCTCTTTCAGCTCAGTATCTCCAACAACGGGGTATTTACGACTTGAGAAAAGCCAAAGTACTTTTTGGTTTTCAACCTTGAGAATTCTTTTAACCACGAGGCTTGAGATCAGCATCTCTTTGAACTCATCAGCCCGCATGCCGAGCCTGGCTACCCAATAAGCCGGAGATTTCTTTTCAGTGCTTTCAAAAATTATGTGCAAAGCTTCATCCAGAAACAAATCGCTACAAGCTTCGTTACGAACCGGGATCAGGTATTCCAAATCAGAGTCTATCCTATTTCTGATGGCAAGGTCCATCAATACGGCACTTGCCAGAACAGCATCCAAAGCCTTGCTGTGTGGACTGATTCCGCCATTATCTTCAATTGCCAGGAGAAAGATCTCTTCGGGTATGCTTAAAAACTGAGACATATGTTTTTCAGGGTTTAAAATGTTATCAAATATAAGAAGTATCAGGGAGTCTCCAAATTTTTTTTTACGATTTGATTAAAGAATAAGGGTTTCGCCGAAGATGTCATATCTAGTATGCCTAACATATTTATTTCCAGCCTGTAGATAAAGTTCCATTGATGATATCAACCTGAACCTGGTTTAACAAAAGCTTGATACTGTCAGGGACCTGTCCCTCAAAATCATGATAAGGTGCCAGGCAAACGCCATTGTCATCCAAAATAATATTCCTGCTTTTCCCTCCTGGGAAAAGCTCGACGAGGTAATTTGCAATGACATCATAAACCGCGATGTCGAGCCTTTTCATGCATGACGATAGCAGGATGTCATTTACTTCAGGCAGTGATATATATTGATCTACATCCACACCGATCCCCCATTTGTGTTGTGCTTTGGCTACAGTCAGGGCCCCTTTTCCAGTTATGCCTGCAAAGGTATAAATGACATCCACCCCTTTTGTATTGATCAAGGTGTTGGCAGCCTGTTCTCCAAGCAAGGAATCTGCATAGCTGCTGGTGAAAAGGCCTTCATGGCTCACATTTTCCTTGTATTTGTTGTTAAAATATTCAATTCCATTAATATAGCTTAACGCAAACTGGTTCATGATCAAAGTTTCTGGACCGGCGATATATCCAGCTACAGGATTGTCAGGATCTTTCAGGTTTGCCCAGTAGGCGGCTAGCACTCCAGCTGGAAAACTAACCTGGTCAACGGCAAAAGTTACACACGTCACATTTGACGGTACGTTTGGATAGGCATAATCGATCAGGAGAAAATCGGTTTTGGGGTAAGTAGAAGATGCAGCCTTAACGGCTCCACTCATTGAATATCCCAAACAGATGATAAGATCAAAGTCATTGCTTGCAAAATAGTCAATATTGGTTTTAAAGTCAGCCTCTGAAGAACTTTCGCGCGATTCGGCTGTAAAAAAGAAAGCGCCTTTTGCCCTGGAAAAACCCTCCATGGCTGAGTGGTTGAAACTTTTATCATTGAAACCTCCCAAGCCGCTGATCAGTCCTATTTTATATATTTTATTCTTGCCGGAATCATTCTTACAAGAAGAAAGTCCAAGACTTACCAAAACAAGAAAATAAATTAGGATTAATGTGTATTTCATGACAAAAAAAAATGAAATCAAACTTAGAAAAAAAAACAGTTCGACAGTGATTTCAAACTAACTTTAACAATAGAAATTCATTTGCAAACTTCCATGAGCTCCATATTGAAAGTCCTGGAACAGATATGTTGATCATCCCTCCGTGTCCATCAATACGGACAGGAGCCGAATGCCTTGCAATTTAGTTTTTGATTTGAGAAAATTATCCTACTTTTGTTTGGCTTGTTCACCTTGTTTATTAGCAGTTTTTATTAAAAACTCCGTCTGTCTTGGAAACACATTGTTTTAAAGTTCCAAATCAAATTTCAGCCCTCGACGACATTAGTCAGGCGCTTGATGAATTTTCAGAAAAAGCCTCCATTCAAATGAAGCTTAAGCTTCAGTTAAACCTTGTTCTGGAGGAACTGATCACCAATACTATTAAGTTCGGTTATGATGACAATCAGGAGCATTATATCGACATAGAAATCCATCATAACTCCACAACGATACAAGTGAAAATTACGGATGATGCCGGTCCGTTCAATATTTTAGAATACGACAGCAAGCTTGAACTCGAAAAACCTGCCGACGAACGCAGCATTGGAGGTGTAGGAATACACCTGATCCGAACCATCATGGATGACATCAGCTACCAAAGAGAATCCGGACGGAACATTCTTTTGATGACCAAAAGCCTTTCCTGAACTTGTTCTCCTATTTCTTCAAAAAAACTTTCATAGGAATATCGACCAATGGTCTGTCGTTGCTGTCTTTTTTAACGGCAGCGATTTTATCCACAACATCCATCCCGCTGATCACTTCTCCAAAAACGGTATAAAAACCGTCAAGGTGCGGAATCCCCCCACTGGTGGTGTATGCCTTTCGCTGATCTTTAGACAAAGTCCAGTTTTGCGCATTTTTATGATGTTTTATTACCTTTTTATAAACGGTATCCAGGCTTGCCTCCGTAAATTTCTTTCCCTGGACAATATAAAACTGAGAACCTGCAGAAGCCATAGACGGGTTGATGTCATCATTTTCCCTTCCCATCCCAACAGCTCCCCTTTTGTGATAGTATTCAGGCACATATTCGAAAGGGATCGTATAGCTTGGTCCACCATCACCCAGCATTTGGCCGGGTTTGGCGGTCTTTGAATCAGGATCCCCGCCCTGGATGACAAAATTCTGGATTACCCTGTGAAACAAGGTGTTGTCAAAATATTTCTCCCCGGCCAATTTTAGAAAATTATCACGGTGTAAAGGAGTCTTATCATATAGACGGATTGTGATATCGCCATAAGAAGTTGAAATCCCAACAAGATTGCCGGCGCTGGGAATGTCGAAAGCAAACAATGACAGGGTAAACATGAAAAACAGTAGTTTTTTTATCATTGCATTTTAAGTTTTAGCGTGTGTAGATTAAAGGACATCAGTGGGATCTCTTTTTATATAATAATTCCATGCATATGTCATGAGGGCTGCGATGAGTATAATAATCAGGAACCAGGCTTGCAACTGCCAAATAGATTGCGTCTTATAAATGGAAGTGGCAATATTTCCAATCAAAAGCCATTGTATCACATAAAATGAAGTTACGTTTTTGCCAATCCAGCTGATATATTTCATTATTGGCTCAAGAACAGGAATTATAATTAAGAATTTCAACACCAGGGTATATAATGACAAAAATACCATGGTCCATAAAAAAAACAAACCATCATGATGATAATACTGTGGCAGCTTATATGTAATGGTAAAAGCCTGGCTAAATGTGCTCAATACCATAACAGAAGCGATCAATACAAAAGCCAATCTGAACTTTTTGTTTCGCATGATAATCTCAATGTGATCCTTTAGCAGAAACACGATAAAGCCGGCAAGGGGATAAGCGAGCCAAGGCAATAAGGGGAAATATGACCAGGTGTAATTACCATAAAAACAAGCAATGACAAATTTCCAGAAATAAATATTAGGATGAAGCGTGTTTGTAAAGGATGAGATTATAAGGGTCAATAAAAGGCTTCCGCCAAAAAGCCAGACATTCTTACGAAACAAGCTTTTTAGAATTGAAATAATGATCACACTAAATCCTGCCAGGAATAAGATGTCGACACCAAAAATAAATTCCAAAGGGCTTAGGTCTAAACCTACATCTATAATATGTTTCATAAGATGAAGGTTGATCCCTACATTTAATAACAGCCCCAGGAAAATAAGTTTGACGCCCCTATACAAGGCTTGAAATAACGATTTTGAAGAAGCGGCAATGAAATACCCCATCACCCCCATAAAAACAGGGGCCGCAGTTGGTCCGCCCAGGAAAAGTGAAATTTTACCCAGGGCACTTGCATAAACATCCTGATTGGCAAAAAGCTCCATGAGATGAACCTGGACCATAAACAGTACAGCCAGCCCTTTGAGCTGATCTGCAATAGCGTTTCTTTTCAGATTCAAATCTCAGAAAATAAATAGTGTTTATAAACGGTAATATTCATGGATACAATTAGAATATAAAATCAGCGTCTCAAAATTACAATAAATAGCGGGTGATAAAAAAGCGCTGTTAGTTGATTAATTTTACTATTCTGGGTGAAAGTATTTTTGAAGAAGGTATTCAAAAACCTACTTTTGTCGTTTAGCATTAATAAAAGCGGAAATAATGAAATTAAAATCAAATATTGCGATCAGTGAATCAGGTTTTGTGTTCAACCCTGCAACGGGTGAGAGCTTTTCAGTGAATCCAATTGGCATTGAGATGATCCACATGATCAATGAAGACAAGCATTTTGAAGAAATCTCCAGGGAAATGCTTATTAACTATAAGACTGACGAAACTACCTTCGAGAAGGACTATTTTGATTTCATCAAACAATTAGAGTTCAATAACTTAATCGAAAGGGAGACTCATGAAGCTTAAGCTCACAATCGGGGTTACTGCTTTAAATGCGATCGACAGTCCAGGGCCGGGAATCTCTGTGATCCGTGCCTTGAGAGAGGCTAAGTCATTCGATGTCAGGATCATTGGATTTGCCTATGAGTCGCTGGAACCGGGTATTTATATGCACGACCTGGTCGACAAAACGTATATGATCCCCTACCCTTCCACTGGAATGGACATCCTGATGCAGCGTTTGGAATACATTCATGAACAGGAACATCTCGACGTAATCATCCCGAATTTCGATGCAGAACTTTTTTCGTTCATGAAGCTTGAAGGCCGTTTGAAAAACATGGGCATCCACACCTTTCTCCCAACCATTGAACAGTTTGAAGAGCGGCAGAAATTCAATCTTAGTGATTTTGGGGAGCGATATGGACTAAATGTCCCTGAAGGCAAAGCAATCAATTCAACGTATGACATCCCCAATCTTGGGAGTGAATTTGGCTATCCTATCGTGGTCAAGGGGAAGTTCTATGATGCAGGCATTGCCTATGATGCAGAACAGGCCAAGAACTATTTCAACAAAATTGCCGGGAAATGGGGATTGCCGATTATCATCCAGAAATATGTTGAAGGGACTGAGTTCAATGTGACTGGCCTGGGTGATGGGAAAGGCAATACCATTGCAGCAGTTGCCATGAGAAAGCAGTACATCACCGACAAAGGGAAAGCCTGGGGTGGCATTACTGTTGATGACAATAAAATTATGGCGCTTACGAAGAAATTCATCCAGCAGACTCAGTGGCGTGGTGCCTTTGAGCTGGAACTTATCAAAGCACAGGACAACGAATTTTATATCCTGGAGATAAACCCCCGCATTCCGGCCTGGATATACCTGGCTGTAGGGGTTGGACAGAACATTCCTGAAGCCCTGGTAAACCTTGCCCTTGGCAATGAAGTAATTCCCTTTGACAGTTATGAAATAGGTAAGATGTTTATTCGCTATTCCTATGACATGATTGTGGACCGGTCTGATTTTGAAAAGATCTCCATACATGGTGAATTATAAATGTGACTGCACAAACAATACAACAATTCAAACATTTTAATCTTAAGGAAGACTGATGAACCCTATAATAAAAGGAGAAAAGAAAGCATACGAACGTCCTGTCATCACGCGGCTTGAAGGCGGGATTCCCAACAAATTTGGCGTCAGAACTGAATATATGCCAATGACACATATCGATGGAGTAGCTGTGAGTGATCTCATGGACCAATATGGCTCTCCCCTGTTTGTGATCTCAGAGCAAACGATACGCAGCACTTACCAGAAAGCCCGAAAAGCCTTTACCACGCGCTATCCGAAGGTACAGTTTGCCTGGTCGTATAAGACAAATTACCTTGATGCAGTCTGTAACGTCTTTCACCAGGAAGGTTCGTGGGCAGAAGTTGTTTCAGGTTTCGAATACAACAAAGCCTTAAACAATGGAGTTCCCGGAAATAAAATCATTTTTAACGGGCCTGATAAAATCGAGGCTGACCTGGTTCAGGCGATCAAGAATGAGTCTCTGATTCATATCGATCATCTCGACGAACTCTACCTCATCATGGAATTGGCCGAACGACTGAACATTAGGCCAAAAGTGGCTATCCGTGTTAACATGGATACGGGGATTTACCCGATGTGGGACCGTTTTGGCTTCAATTATGAAAACGGGCAGGCTTGGGATGCCGTCAATAAAATACTTCGCAATGGCAAGCTTGACCTGATGGGACTTCATACCCATATCGGGACATTTATGCTGACACCTGCTGCCTATGGCGTTGCCGCTTCGAAGCTTGCCGATCTTGCGATCAATATTCAACAAAAGTTTAACCATGCCATCAGGTATATCGACATGGGTGGTGGTTTTGCTTCCAAAAACACACTCAGAGGCTCCTATCTCCCTGGTCAGGACACCAATCCAGGATTCAACGAATTTGCTGAAGCCATAACCACCAGCCTGCTAAATGCCAATTTTAGCCGCGATGAGATGCCACTGCTGATCCTGGAAACCGGACGTGCTTTGATTGATGACGCAGCCTACCTGGCTGGAAGTGTCATTGCCAACAAAAGAACTTCGCAGGGCAAACGGATCACGATCATTGATGTTGGGGTGAACATCCTTTTTACTGCATTCTGGTATGAGCATAAGATCACTCCTGCCCAAGCCTTTACACAATATGCAGAAGACACGATGTTATATGGTCCTTTGTGCATGAATATCGACGTGATTCGCGACAATGTTAGCCTGCCCCTGCTTAACAAAGGCGACAAATTTGTGATTCACAGTGTAGGTGCCTATAATATGACCCAATGGATGCAATTTATTACACTCAGACCCAATGTGGTGATGATCGATACTGAAAGGAAAGTACACCTGATCCGTCAGCATGAGACCATGGAATCGTTGACGAATCTTGAAAGAAAACCTGATCATTTAAAGGAATTTGATCTTTAGACCTGGTTTTGCCCAATTGTAAAAATTTGTCGATGCAAAAGCTTAATAAACTGTACCCACATTTCTTTTATAGCATTGTTAATAGCTATACGCAGATCTATTTCAGCAACAACCTGGTATTTGGCTTGTTGCTGATGATGGTCTCCTTTTTTGACTTGTGGGCCGGTGTAAGCGGTTTAATCAGCGTACTTATCTCTAACATACTGGCGTATCTCATCGGCTTTAACCGTCACAACATCAGGGCAGGATATTATGGATTTAACTCTTTGCTTGTTGGCCTGGGATTGGGTCTGTTTTTTCAGCCTAGCCCGGAGTTTTTCCTGGTCCTTGGATTTGCGTCCTTGACGACTTTGTTCATTACAATTACCCTGGAAGGAGTAATCGGAAAATATGCCTTACCCTATTTAAGTCTTCCATTCTTGTTCGCCTTTTGGATGGTCACCCTCTCATCACGTCAATTTACACAGTTATTGGTCTCTGAAAGAGGGATTTACCAACTTAATGAGATGTATGCTATGGGCGGACAGACGATGGTCAACATTTACAACATGTTTAATGACTTAGACCTTCCCTGGTCGCTGGGAATCTACTTTCGGTCAATGGGAGCTATCTTTTTTCAATATCATTTGTTTCCGGGTCTTTTAATCACCATTGGCTTGTTGATTCATTCCAGGATTGCCTTCCTCTTGTCACTTACAGGCTTTTACTCAGCTTTTTTATATTACCATTTTGTTGGTTTAGACTTTAACCAACTGAATTATTCTTATATAGGCTTTAATTTTATTTTATCAGCCATTGCTTTGGGTGGATTTTTCGTTGTTGCCTCCCGCTATTCCTTTTTGTGGGTTATCTTACTTACGCCGCTGACTTCATTTCTGATTACCAGCACAAGTGTTTTACTCAGTGTCTACCAACTGTCAATCTTTGCGCTGCCGTTTAATGTGGTCGTGATCATTTTCTTGTATGTCATGAAGTTCAGAGAAAAGTCAGTATTAAAACCTGAATTGGTACTTTTCCAGCAATATTCTCCTGAAAAAAACCTGTATACCCAGACCAACAACAAATCAAGGTTTAAGAACACCGGATATTTCCCGATTTTCCTTCCGTTTTTCGGGGAATGGGTTGTGACACAGGCTCATGACGGGGAGCATACCCATCAGGCTGACTGGCGGCATGCATGGGATTTTGAGATTTATGATGAAAACAACAGGCCATTTGCAGATTCGGGGACGAAGCTGGAAGATTATTATTGTTTTGACAAACCCATACTTGCCCCTGCAGATGGTTGGGTGATCGAAGTTGTTGATCACGTGGAAGACAATGCCATCGGTGAAGTAAACACCAGTCAGAATTGGGGAAACACAATCATTATCAAACATACAGAAGGTCTTTATTCTAAAATTTCACATCTCAAACAGTATAGTCTGAAAGTCAATAAGGGTGATTTCGTATACCGTGGAGCCGTGCTTGCCAGTGCCGGGAATTCGGGTCGTTCACCCCAACCTCATATTCATTTTCAACTCCAGGCGACGCCACATATTGGATCGAAGACGCTTGACTATCCTTTGGGAATTTACATGCTTCATGAGAAGGGAAACTTTAGTTTTAAATCCTATCACAAGCCAAAAAAAGACCAGGTGGTCAGCAACCTGAGCCATGACAGTACACTTGTCAAAACTTTTAATTTCATGCCAGGACAAAAACTTCGTTTTGAGGTTGTGAGTCCTGAAAGCCGGAAAGGTCAGAAATTCGAATGGGAGATTCAGACGGATATCTTAAACAACACCTTTATTTATAGTCATACTTCACGCTCCAAAGCCTATTTCAAAAATGATGGCAGTGTCTTTTATTTCACTCATTTTGAAGGGAATCGCCGTTCATTGCTCTTCACTTTTTACCTTGCGCATTTTAAATTATTACTCGGCTTTTACAAGGGAATGCAAGTCAATGACTCTATGCCACCTTACGAATTGACAAACAAGGCATTGCTGGTGTTGCAGGACTTTGTTGCACCATTCTTCCGTTTTGTATACAATGATTTTAAGCTTACATATCTCAATCTGGACGAAGGACTGGAC
This sequence comes from Bacteroidota bacterium, assembly GCA_037132075.1. Classification (GTDB taxonomy): domain Bacteria; phylum Bacteroidota; class Bacteroidia; order Bacteroidales; family CAIXZF01; genus JBAXPV01. The sequence continues at coordinate 2,443 of JBAXPV010000040.1, read as the reverse complement.
AAAAGCAGGATTCAATTACAGTCACAGGTGGAAACGCGATTGGGGAAATTTGTTGTGAAGAAAATTTGTTTTGAGATTCAAATCTCCGATGACATAATCTCCGGGTTTACAATTCTTAATCATAAAGAACGGATAGAAGTAAAACAGGTCCCTGAAAAATAGGCTATGCGAAATTGGCGAATTATGTTCACAATCAAGAACCATATACTGCAGATATCTTTGGGGATCTTTATGGTGTGTATTGCATACATTAAGGCAGAAGCCCAGGAACGGAATTTCAGGGAAACCGACGAAATCTCTTACCGTTTGTATACCGAGCAAAAATGGGACTCCCTCATCAAATTCAACCGGGAGGCACTGAAAAGCGGTTTCGACTACTATTATCTTCATGCTCGTTTGGGAACTGCCTGGTTTCAGAAAGGAAATTACAGGAAATCTGCATCTTCATTCGAGAAGGCTGTCCAACTGAATTCCGGCGATCAGTATTCCCTCCAATACCTATACTGGGCTTATTTATACACTGGCAGAAATGCTGAGGCTGATCGAATTGCCTTACAATTGACACCTGAACAACGAGCAGAAGCAAAAATCCGGAAACCCAAATTTGTTGAAAGCCTGAATTTTGAAACTGGCCCCTCTTTTTCTGATAATTTAAAGGTTAATGATAAAGATCTGTTGATTGGTCCCGGAAAGATTTACGGAGAAAAAAGCCTGTATGATCAGAGTAAATACAGTCACCTGGGAATTAATCTTAGGTTGAATAATTGGATGTCGCTTTACCAGGGCTTTTCCAATATGGACATTACTTTTCGCAAGGATATTCAATTCAACACTTTTGATTCTGTTAACACATTGATTGACACTTCAGGCTTTTATCATTTTCGTCAGAATGAATATTATGCACGGGCAGAGATTTGTCCTGGTAGAGGCTGGACAATCATCCCGGCTTTTCATTACATTTCTGCAAAGGCTGAGAGTTTTCGATTTGAATTTCAATGGGATACTACCTGGTATTGGGCCAATCCCGGCTTCGACACCTTGCAAAGCCTGAGGTATACCTATTCCTATCAATATCCAAAATACAAGCAGAACTACAGCAATTATGTCCTGTCACTAGCGGTAGGTAAAACCTTGGGGATCTTTAATATACAGGCCTATGGAAGCATTTCTGACCTCAACGACCTGAAACAGAAAATTCTTGGAATATCAGTTTCTTACGATCCTTTTGGAAATCAACGTTTATATGGGTTTAGCGGAGTTTCCTGGTTTCAAAGTGAAACACCTGCTTTTGAACAATACAGCACCAATCCTGTTAAAGCAACAACATCCCAATTTGTCTTTAAGCAGTCCCTCGGGATTAAAGTGCTACCCGTTCTATGGATTGAAGCAAACACCAGCCTGGGGAATATGACCAATTATTCATACAACAATGGATTTATCGCATACAATATCCCTGATCATATCCGGGGTCGTGATGAAATTGCCATCCTTGGATTCCCAATAAATCACTTAATGTTGTCGTTGATGTATATTCAATATAGAAAAGAGAGTCAGACACTTCAGTATACTGATGCATCAAATTACGTAATAACAAACAGAAAATATAAAAACCAAAATATCATAGGAGGTATTACATGGAATTTCTAAAAAGCAATATCCGTATCACAGTGGCTATTCTGTTCACACTGTTCATCGTCAATACAATCAAAGCCCAGGACAACAAATTACTCATCCAGGCTTTTTCTGAAAGTTATGCGCTTGATAAAAAAACAGAACATAAAAAAGCTGTTGAAGTGCTTAAGGCGGTCTATGAAGAGAACTCCTACGAGCTGAATATACGCCTGGGATGGCTATGTTATCAATCAGGCTTACATACAGAATCTATCGGCTATTACAACAAAGCGATTGCGTTGAAACCATACGCTATTGAGCCGAAGCTTGGGTTTATCAACCCGGAGTCATCATTGGGAAACTGGGACCAGGTGATTAAAAAATACCTGGAAATCCTGGCCATTGACCCGCAATATACCACCGCCAATTACCGTCTTGCATATATTTACTATAATAAGGCCGACTATAACGATGCGCTGAAGTATTTCGAAAAGGTTGTCAACCTCTTTCCCTTCGATTATGATTCGGCCATCATGTATGCCTGGACCAACTACAAACTGGGAAAGCTACGCGAAGCCAAGGTATTGTTTCAAAAATGCCTGATGATGAGCCCTGGAGATAGCTCAGCGCTTGAAGGACTTAGCTTAATTAAATAATAGTTAAATTTAATATCTTTCATATAAACTATTATTGCATTATCAATAGTAATTTCAATAAAAGGGGACATACGCACACCATCGAACACCAGGGAAATCTGTTGAATCTTTATAAAATAAATTTGTTACTGTTCAGCTGTAGGCAGCTGAAAATCTACAGGGCTACCTTCGAGTGC
>JBAXPV010000039.1:0-35853 GCA_037132075.1 Bacteroidota bacterium | reverse complement strand
AATCATTCTTTATCTTTGATTGGTTAACTTGTTAATAACCCCTGAACAGTAACCAAAGATTTTACTATCAAAGCATCACCTAACCCAGCATCTGAAATTCTAAATCTTGAATTGCAGGTCAACAACAATTTTAATCCGATGCAAATGGAGGTATACAATTCAGTTTCGCAACTAATTACTGAGGAATATATAGCTCCTTTTCAGGGTTTGGTAAGATACAATGTTAGTAAACTGCCGGAAGGTTTGTACTTTGCAGTTTTTAAAGACAAGAAGAAGTTAGTGGGTAAGGTGAAATTTGTTGTGGCGCGGTGAGACAAATGAAAGTGTGAAGGACTCGTCAATGGAATTTCCTTTGCCGCATCGCCTCAAAAACTAATATTGCCGTTGCAGTTGAGACATTCAGTGAGTCGATTTTGCCCTGCATTGGTATTTTTATTCGATGATCTGCAACGTTTAACCAATTCTCAGACAGCCCTGTGGCTTCAGTACCCATGATAAGTGCGCTTGGGCCTGTGTAATCCAGTTCATGATACCAATGATCGGTGGCGAGGTCGCTGGCATAGCTTTTAATATTATTTTCTTTCAGCCAGAGCTGGGCTTCTTCTGTTGTGCAGGCAATCGTAGGGACTGTGAAGATGCAACCAAGACTGCTGCGAATAATATTGGGATTAAACAAGTCGGTCAATGGGTCACAAATAATGACCAGATCAATATTGGCTGCATCTGAGGTTCGTAAGATTCCACCGAGGTTGCCAGGTTTTTCGACTGATTCGAGGATCAGGACAAGTGGATTTTTAGATAGTTTTATGTCATGGAGTTTCTGGTACTGTGTTTTTGCCAGGACAAGGAAACCACCTGTGGAGTCACGGTAGGCGATGCGGCTGTATATTTCTGTAGAAATGGAGAATATTTTCCGGGGATCTACTTGGGTTCCGATGGTTTCCAGAACATCTGCATCAACAATCTCAGGGCAGAAATATACTGAGACGATTTCAATCCCAGCAGCCAAAGCCAACTCAATCTCTTTTAAGCCTTCGAAAATGAAATTCTCTTTACGGTCTTTGCCCCTACCCTTTCCGAGTTTGATTAGGTTTTTTACTTTGGGGTTGGTATGGGAGGTAATTCGTTCGTACATGGGGTTTTTCTTGTCCACGAATTTACACGAATTATACTGAATCTTAGTAGATTTGCGAAGCAAAGATGCTTAGATTCTTTTATACTGAGCCTATAAGCAATTACTTAATTTCTGTGTTACTGATATCGGATATTATTTACTTTGTGTGAATAAGGACGGTAATCTTATTTACGACAATCCACAGTTTCCGACTTGTTTTGAGAGTTCAATCAACATTCATGAGATAAAATCCGGAGTTCGATTCTCACCCAATCCTTTGACAGAGGTTTCTGAACTTGAAGTGCTGAATAACGCTGTCGTTTATAATAGTTTAAGAATTACTGATGTGTCAGGCAGAACTGTAAGGGAGATGCCTGTATCTAACAATCGGGTCAGGATTTACAAAGCGGGTTTAAAGAACGGGCTTTATTTTTATTCATTGAGCAGCAAGACTCAGGTTTTGAGGGGAAAATTTGTGGTGTAATAAGGGGTTTTTCTCGCAAAGGCATAAATAAATATTTCTCGCGGAGACGCGGAGGCGCGGGGAAACCGCAGGGAATATTTTTCTGCAATCCCTGCGCCACAGCGAGATATTATCTACAAATTGTTTGCAATCCTGTGATACCCATCCTTTAGCAATGCTTCATTAAAGTTTATCAGCAAACCTAATTTCAAGCCTGAAATTTTAAGATAAGTCAAAACTTGCTTAAAATGAACTGCAACAAGACATTCAACAGATTTAAGCTCAATAATTACCAAGTCATTAACTATTATATCAGCCCTAAAACTAATTTCCATTGTGATACCTTCATGCACTAACGGTATGAGGACCTGTCTCCTGCAATTTAAACCAAACTTTTTCATTTCATGACATAAGATTTCTTCATAAACAGATTCCAAAAGACCAGGGCCATAGGTCCTATGAATATTGATCGCGCTTCTCAGGACAATAGTCGAAATATCATTTTCAGTCATAATTATTTTTATTAATTGTATTGAACAATTGATGAATCACTTGCAATTATATATACGGAAAACCATAGGGTCAGTGGAAACAAAACCGGGAATATTTTTCAATTATTTTTTATCGTGAATTGTGGAGTTATTTTTCTCGCGGGGACGCTGGGGCGCGGGGTTGCGCAGGGAATATTTTTTCTGCGATCCCTGCGCCACCGCGCCACTGCGAGAAATAAATAACCCTGCAACAAAAGAAAATGTAAATTATCAGTGGTGTTATAAAGAAGGCTCGTATTTTTACATTTTAAAGTGATAATCACATAATATTAAAAATGAGTTTAAAACTTTTCACTCCCACAAATTGGCCTGATTATGAACTTCTGGATTCCGGGGGATTTGAGAAACTGGAGCGGTTTGGGAAATATATCCTGATCAGGCCTGAGCCGCAGGCAGTTTGGAATAAATCATTGAGCGAAACGGAATGGGAGAAACAATCCAATGCCCGTTTCCGTAAGGAGAAAGGCAATCCGGAAAAAGGGGAATGGGTCCTGAAGAAAGGAATGCCACAACAATGGTATATTGACTATTCTTATGAAAAGATGGCTCTGAAAATGAGACTGGGTCTAACTTCTTTCCGTCACATAGGCATCTTCCCTGAGCAAAGCGATAACTGGAATTTTATCTATAATGCCACTAATAAAAATCCGCTCCCGGGGAAGAAAGTCCTTAATCTCTTCGCCTATACCGGGGGTGCCTCCCTGGCTGCCAGAGCAGGCGGAGCAGAAGTTGTTCATGTTGACTCTGTGAAACCCGTTGTGACCTGGGCCCGGGAGAATATGGAAGCCAGCGTGCTAAAAGATATCCGCTGGGTTGTTGAAGATGCTATGAAATTCGTCCAGAGAGAAGTCAGGCGTGGCAATATATACCAGGGGATCATCATGGATCCTCCTGCCTATGGTCGTGGCCCTGATGGTGAAAAATGGCTCTTAGAAGAGGATATTAACGAAATGACGGATCTGTGCAGCCAACTCTTGGCTAAAAAAGATAGTTTCCTGGTGATGAATCTTTATTCCATGGGATTTTCAGCCTTAATTCTGGAAAACCTGGTTGGTTCTTATTTTGAAAATTTCAAAACCCAGGAAATCGGGGAACTGTATTTACCGGATTCCTTTGGGAAAAGATTACCGCTCGGTGTAGTTTTAAGGAGGGAAATGTAAGATGGCCTATACTATCAATTTAGCCGACAGAATACGGGAATCACTTGTTGTACTTGTTCCTGATGCCATTGAAAAAGAAATGTTCGGAGGTCTTGTTTTCATGGTGAATGATAAAATGTGCATCGGTGTCATTAAGGATGAAGTCATGTGCAGAATCGATCCTGTACTGGACGAAATAGTGCTGGAAAGGAACGGTTGCCGACCGATGGATTTCAGCAGGAAATCGATGAAAGGATTTGTCTTTGTCAATGAAGATGAGTTGCGTACGACAGAAGACTTCGAATATTGGATTCAATTATGCCTTGACTATAACCCCAAGGCAAAAGCCAGCAAGAAGAAACCTAAATAAAATCGTTGTAAAACAATTTCTGTTTTATGTCCAAAGAATGAATGAATGGCAGACCAGCGAGAATTTTTCTTCAATAAAAAGCTTTTAATATCACTTACACCCATTGTTTTAATTCTTACGAATCTAATTCTAAAAGGATTATATATTTCCGCTAATGGTCTTGGGGGTGATGAGCCGTTTAGTGTCTATTGTGCTCAAATGGATGTTTCGTCCATTATTAATCTGTTAAAAACCGGGAACAATCCGCCATTCTATGAAATCCTGCTCCATTTCTGGATAAAACTATTTGGCATTGGAGAAGCAGCGGTACGTTTTCCTTCATATGTCTTTAGTGCAATAACAGTTTTTTTCGTGTATAAAACCGGGAAAGAGTTCTATAATTACCGAATAGGAACCATTGCCGGACTGATATTCACCTTCTCAAATTACCACCTTGGGTTCTCACATGAAGCCCGCGTTTATGCACTGTTTGCGTTACTAAGCTCTGTATCCATGTATATTTTCCTTTCAATTATCTATAAGAATGATGATTTGCGAAGAAAATATACCTGCTTATTAATCATCAACCTATTGCTGATTTACTCACATTACTTTAGTTTCTTTCTAATCTTCATTCAGACAATCGCCATTTTTTGGTTGCTGTATGCAGAAAAACTAAAAATAAAATATTACATAATTTACATATGTGTTTTAATCTTGTTTTTCCTTCCCAATACCTCCTTTTTATGGAGGAGTTTCCTGAATAGCAGCATTCATGGGACCTGGCTTACATCTCCGGAAGACATTAGCGCTTTATATAATCTGCTTTGGCGTTTTTCCAATCAACCTCTTACCACGGTTTTTTCTATTCTAGTTCTATTTGCAGCCTTCATAAAACTTATTCTGAAAAAAGCACTGCTGACTATTGCTGTTGGGACCAAAATCATTCTATTGTGGTTCTTTTTTCCTTTCTTTTTTATTTTTGCGATCTCCTTTTGGATCCCCATGTTTCTGGATCGATATCTGATATTCATATCTACTGCATACTACCTTTTATTGGCCATCAGTGCTGATTATATAATTGAAAAAAAGTATTATTCGTTTATACTGCCTTTTGCACTTATTGGCTTGTTTATCGGCAGTTTCAATCCAAACGTTGACAATAAGTGCCACGCCAGGGAAGCGGTTTATAAACTGATCTCTTTGAAAGATAAGGATACGAAAGTCATTGTATGTCCACCCCAGTTTATATTAAACTTCAGCTATTATTATAACGCTGCAATTTTTAAAGAATTCGACGACCAGGATCTTTATTCAAAAATAACAAGGAGTCTTAAAAAGGACAGCATTTTTGCACTGTATCGTATTGATGGGTTCAAGATCAAGGACTGCAAAGAAGTTATTTTTGTGGATGCAGCTGCCGACTTTCTATACCCAGATAACCATATCAACGCTAGTTTAAACCAAAGTATGAGGCTGAAAGACACTTACAAATTTGAAGGGAAGTTTGTGATCTCAAAATATGAGTTTAAAGATTGAAATGAGCCAATGCTTAAACCAATCCCCGCTGCTTTTTAATATTTTCGTAAGCGCTTCCTACTTCACGGAACTTTTCCTCTGCTGATTTCTTAACTTCATCACCAAGATGTTGAACTTTATCAGGATGGTATTTCATTGCCATTCTTCGATAGGCCTTTTTCACTTCTTCATCGGTAGAGGCAGGCTCGACTTCGAGGATTTTATAGGCTGAGTCAACCTCTTTAACAAACATTGATTTCAGGGAAATGAAGTCGTGACGGTTAATTCCAAGATAATCAGCGATAATTTCAATGGTCTCAACTTCAGTAGGTTGGGCAAAACCGTCAGCCAAAGCAATCCCAAAAAGATAATGCAGCAGTTGCAGGCGTTCCGGATAAGCCATAAACTGACGAATCTGTGTAGAGACTGCCCGGATATCGATTTCCTGTTTTAGGATCTCTCTTAAAGCGAGCATATCCTCGTTGGCTTTATCCTCCCCAAACTGGGCTACATAAAAAGTTCTGACGTAATCCAGTTCTGATTTTGTGACTTTCCCATCGGCTTTCATAATTGCCGCTGAAAGAATCAGCAGGCTAGCACTGAAATCGCCGACCATCGTTTTGCGTTCAACTTTGTCGCTTGGTTGCATGCTATCAACCATAGAGCCAAAAACAAAGCCCAAAATACCACCGATAGGGCCACCAAAAGCCCAACCGAGACTACCGCCTATCCATTTTGCATATCGTGCCAAAAGAGAATGTTTTTATGAATTAATATGTTGATCCAATGGAAGACCAAATTCCTCTTCCATCTTTATCCCTAATTTTTCCAAAGCATTTAAAACGGGCTCGTAAATATCGGAAATAACCGGCCGGTAAATACCACGTGCAGGAATTTTACCTTCCAGGATCATCTCCACTGCAATGGCTGCAGGCAAACTCACTGTACGGGCGATGGCAGTATCAGTAGCAGGAGAACCATATGCCAGCATGCGTGACCTGATCACTTCTTCAGTTCCATCAGGATAAACGGCAAGAAAGGAATGTTGCAAAGCAACCATATCCTTGTCGTTAATTTTTAGATCCATTTTCGATAACATCAAATCAGCTGTAATATCGAATGCTGAAGTTTTCTGGATTGAAATCAATGAGTCAGAAAACCAACCAAGCCAATCCATTGCCTGAATTGCGATGGCCTCTTCAGAAATTCCAAGGCCAGCAGCCATGTCTTTTCTTAATGAGTGCTCACTAAATCCATTGATTTTAGCAATGAATGCGGCGTAGCTCATCCCAAACGTTTCATATTCAGCAGGATCCAGAAGGTGAAGTTTTTTCATGGCATCAAGGCTTTCGCACCATCCCTGGAAACGAAAGGTCCCGCGAAATACCGTCTTTGCCTCCGGGATTCCATAAATATCGATATATTCAATAGAGTCACGGTTTGGATAAACATCCAAAGCCCCTACCCCACTGAAGTTGACGCTAAATGGATCTTTAAAAAGATTCTCGGTAGGGATGTTTACTTCCTTACCGCCCTTCAAAAAACGGGCACTATTGTTCCCGGCCAATAAAACACCTCTTGGGCTCCATGAGAATTTATATCGGAATGGATTGTTGGCAGATTCCTGAGCCGGCAGCGCACCACAGATAGAATAAAAGTCTTTTACTTTACCTCCCATTTTATGAATGTGGTCTATAATCCTCATGGCTGACATGTGATCAATTCCAGGATCCAGGCCAATTTCATTAATAAACAAGAGCCCTTTTCGTTTGACATCATCATGTAAAGCCTGCATTTCCGGTTTCACGTAAGACGTTGTGACCATATGTTTTCCATGTTTCAGGCACTGTTCTGCAACTGTCATGTGAAAAACATAAGGTAACAAACTGACAGCCAAATCACAATTTTCTACCATGGTAGAAAGCGCATCCTCATCTTCAACGGACCAGTCAACAATAAATGCATTCGGGTGATTATCCGCGATTTGCCTTGCATGATCGGGCGTGTTGGAAGCAAGCGTCAAGTGATAGTTTTTTTCGAGCAAGTGTCGGATAATGGGTCCTGAAACCAGTCCGGCACCAAGGATAAGTACACGTTTCATCTTATAGTAATTTAGAGTAGTATTATCTATTTTATGACAGGTTCTGAGGCAAACTGTTCGAGGTAAGTAAAATCTGGTGTAAAGTTTCCTTTGTGAAGGATTAGTGCTTTTTTAATCGCCCGAGGTAAATCCAGATCTTCAAATGAAACTTCGAAATCGGCATCGGCAATAGGTTTTACAAAACTCATTAGCACATCAGCAAATCCATTTGAGGAATCCCTGGGAAGTTCTGCAGGCAGAATATCCACCGCCATATCCAGGAGGCCTTCACCCTCGAATCCCATTGTAATACCCTCGCTCATAGGATTATATACAAATATTGGATCCTGGATTTCTGTGGAGATTACTGTAGCTTCAACGGAACCATTAACATCACATGAAATATCGCCGACTACGGTAAGTTTGGGTTCTCCTTTGGCAAATAATTTCTTTAAAAAATTCTTGGTCAACAACTTAGGATATCTATTGTCCCAATACATACAATTAACCAAGACGGATAGATGCGGAGCATATTTCTCAAAGACCCCGCGGTAGTTCATAGGATTTTGGTAATAATCCTGTAAGTCAAAGGCTTTGTTTTCATCAATTGGCTCTACAAGGTTTTCCTCTTTAAAGATCACTTTGTAAACGAGGTTATCCGGTTGATTCTTACGGGCTTTCAAACCCAGTAATTTTTCCGGTGAGATTTCTTTAACCGGCAACAGCCCCAGTATCTCCTGAGCACCACCCGAGACGTTCCCATAGCCTGTAAAAGCAAACGTAAGGGGGCGAAGTTCAACGGGAAGACCTTGTTCCGCAATATGTTGTCCAACATCCATGATATCGGCGCGGGCTTCTTCAAGGGAATTGTATTGACAAGCCTGTTTTATCTTTAAGAATGGTGTTTTATAACCCTGTTCTTTAAGGCGAAGGCCCAATGACCATAAAGTATTGATCATTCCTGCCAGGCCGGCATATTTTCCAAAAAAGATGAGACGTCTGTTTTGTTCGTCAACGACTTTCTCATAGTCAATGAGGTTACAACCAAGTTCCATCATCCTTTTCAGCATTGGCATATTCGAAGACTGGCCTTTTATAACGTGTGAGAAGAAAATATATGTCTTCCCTGGCTCAAAGAAGCTGATTGGCATTTCTTTCACGCCAAAAATTACGGAACACTTTTTTAGGTCTTTGGAGACTTTGGCACCGGCGGCAATATACTCTTCATCTTTAAAAATTCTCTTTTCGGAAGTCTGAACGATGATGTCCAATTTTTTTTGTTTGACAAGCTTTTCAACATGTCTGGGGGTCAGTGGGGCCCTTCTTTCCATCAGGTATTTGTCCTCGTGCCTGATGCCAATAAAGTTACTCATAAGTGTTTTTTAGTATGTATTAGTTCTGAAGCGGTAAAATTACAAAAAAATACTAATTTTGGGCGTGCGGAAAGCCTTGCTTTCGTACGATTTATAATGATTCCGGCAGCATTGTAAAAGTAAAGGTGCAAAAAGCACTAATAATGAGCTCTTGTTTTTAGGAGCAGGCATGAAAGATCTATCAGTCGAGGTATACAATAAACACTCAGTGGCAAAAAAAGGGATTTTCAGAAGTTTTTTCAGGATCATCAAATGGGTGATATTGGTGTTTCTCGGAAGCTCAATTTTTTTCACGCTTCTCTATCGTTGGCTTCCTCCTCCTGTCACACCACTGATGCTGATACGGCTTGGAGATCAACTCAGTGAGGGTAAAGACCTCCGGCTTAAAAAAGACTGGGTCAGCCTGAAAAAAATCTCGCCGAATCTGGTTCAGGCTGTTATTGCTTCAGAAGATGCAGAGTTTCTTGAGCATTATGGTTTTGATTTTGATGCCATCAAAAAGGCACAAGAATACAATGCAAAACACAAAAGGGTCAAAGGGGCGAGTACAATTTCTCAGCAGACTGCCAAAAATGTATTTTTATGGCCTGACAGGTCATGGATCCGAAAAGGTCTTGAAGTATATTTTACCGGCCTGATTGAGCTGATCTGGGGTAAAGAAAGAATTATGGAAATCTATCTGAATGTGATTGAAATGGGTGATGGGTATTACGGTGCAGAGGCCGCTTCACTTCATTTTTTCAACAAACCTGCTTCCCAGCTAACAAAGTCAGAAGCAGCGCTCATTGCGGCTACTTTGCCTAATCCCAGGATTTTTAAGGCCGATCAGCCTTCAGAATATATCAAAAGGAAACAAGGGCGGATTCTGGTAATCATGAACCGATCGGGGAAAGTCAGTTTTGAATAATATCAACCGCCACCCTCATGCTTTGACGACTTCAATCCCTTTTTCCATATAAACGAGATATGCTTCGACCGCAGGGTATTGCATTGCGGAAAGGATGTTTGAATAATCTCTGATTTGGTCGAGGTGGTGTTCGGACTTCTCCCCTGTTTTATAATCAAGGATTACGGTTCTTTCAGGCAGACAGACAACGCGGTCGGGTCGGATCACTTTTCCATCCGGGAGTAGAATTTCTTTTTCAGCAAGAATCTGTATGTCACCAGAGAAAAATTGCTGAAGCTCCGGATGAAAAATCACCTTTCTAACATTTTCCCGGATTTCCTCTAAATTATCCTGGTCAAAAATCCCTTTAGAGTACATTTTCTTTAGTTCAAAATCCCAAGAATGAATGTCACTAATTCCAGCCATGACCTGGTGTAAAAGCTCCCCTTTTTCGCGAGTTCGGGTGGGCTGAATGACATCCCAGGCGGATGGTGAATTGTATCGGATGAAAAGTTTATCTTTCCAGGAGGACGATAATGACGAAGTCAGATGGAATACATTTTTATCCTTATCCGGTGAAATCTTCTTTTTCTTTTTTTGGCTTTTCTCCCCTTGGATATAACATTGACTCAGGTCAACATGGCCTTTCATTTTGGCAAAGCGAAACAGAAAGTCAGCAGTATTAAAGCCTGTTTCCGGTGTTTTCGAAGGCAAGTCAGACAAAATATACAAGCGATCTTCTGGCCGGGTCATGGCAACATACAGCAAATTCAGGTAATCGAGCCTGGATTTATTTTCCTCCTCCCGGAATTGCGCACTAAAAGTCGTGGCATCCAAGTCCTTTAATGTCTTCAATAAAACCTTTTGAATTTCAGGAATTTCTTCATCCATGATATCAGCCCAGAGATACTTCAGCGTAATTTTCATGGCTGCAGGCAAGAATGGTAAGATTACCACAGGAAATTGTAAGCCTTTTGCTTTATGAACCGTCAGCAATCGAACAGCAGGAACCTCATCCGGGGTTAAAATCACTTTGCTGTTGCCCTGAACTTCCCACCAATCAAGAAAACCTGTCACAGTTACATCATTTCTCCTGGAATAATCATTCACTGCATCAAGAAAGAATAGAAGATAAGGATCAGACTCTTCAGCCAGTTTAAAATGTCGAATCAGTTCTTCACTGAGGTCGTAGACGGGAAGTTTTTGCAGTTCCCCAAGCTTCAACTCCCTAATACTCAGATTAGATGCCGATTGAACAAATATCTCCATCGCTCTTCTTGAGATTCTATCTTCAGGATTGACAGTCCAGCGAAGACAGGAGATCAGGAAATTCACTTTCCCCGAAGCCGAGATCTTTAATAAATCCGGTGACTGAACCGGGATCCCACTGCCAATCAGAAATTCAGCGGTAACTCCAATATTGACATTCGCTCTTCCTAATATGGCGATATCGCCATAAGTATAACCACTATGAATCACTTCCTGAATAATATCCCTTATTCGATGTAACATTAAATCATTATATTCCAGTCCGTTGGCTTCATCAGGGACAAATTCTAAAGAAACCATACCACCAGTCTTGCTTTCCTGTGGTTTTTGCCGAATCAGGTTTTCAGCGTATATAGACTTTTGAAACATTTCGGAAAGGACCACCGAGGTATTGATAAAAAACTCGTTATTGAAATCAACAATGAACTTTCCAGAGCGATAATTGGTTCCAAGGACCGCCTCTTGATAACTTCTGATGAGTGCTGATTCCCTTTGACGGTGGATCAAACCTTCTGGATTACGATACACTTCGGGCAAACTGGCGAACTGCTCCACTTCCCCCCCGCGCCATCTATAAATTGCCTGTTTGCCATCCCCAACGATAATAACCAGGTAAGCTTCTGAAAGGGCATTCTCAATTAAGGGTAACATGTTTTGCCACTGCAAGATAGAAGTGTCCTGGAACTCATCAATCAGAAAATAATGATAGCGTTCCCCCAATCGTTCATAAATAAATGGAATTGGCTCATTTAAAACCACTTCTGATATCCGGCGGTTAAATTCAATGATGGGAAGGATATTATTTTCTGCTTTAATTTCTTCGACTGCATGATTTATTTCATGGAGCAGTGATAGCGCCCACAAATTTGAATATAATGCCTTCCTTATCAAGTAGTTTGGAAGTTGTTTTTCAATAAATTCATGTAATGCCTTGAAGCCGTCCTTGAAATCTTGCCCTAAACGATCAAATGTGCTTTTATGGGCAATGCTGGCTTTTGGTCCCAGCCAGACGTCCTGATTGAGTGCCTTTTGGACATATGAATTGGTACTCAAATATTTATCCATCAAAGGATTGGCAGAAAGATTCCGTAAGTTTCCAAAAACGCCATTCATTCCATAATAAAACGCCTCAAAAGGCAAATCATTATCAATGAGCATTTTATAAAGTACGGACGCCTGTTTGTTCACCTGACTTTCAAAGCCATAACGTAGTGTTCGCAGTTTCTTCCTGATTTCGGAAAAATCAGACAAGGTCAGATGCTCTAAAGCACTCAGGGCATGTTGTCCTTCTTCCTGAAAGAGAATATCGCTTGCAAATCCGGCCAGGTCTTTTTCGATATTCCATCCCTTTTCCTCTTCAACTTTCTCGAGCGTAAACTCTAGTAAAGCTTCGGTCAGACATTCATCTTTACCAAGCTGTTGCATGAGTTTTTCGACGGCATTTGCAATGACAGAAGACTGGTCCAGCTCAATCTCAAAACTCTGGCTAAGGTGAAGATCCCTGGCAAAGGTTCGTATTACCCTGGCAACAAAGCTATCGATGGTCCCGATTGCCAGATCAGAATAATGATGAAGGATCAGGCCTAATACTATTTCCGATCTTTTCCTGATGATAGCATCACTCAGGCCAATCTCTTCCGAAAGTGTTGCAGACAAAGCTTTTATACTATCTTCCTGTTCAATTTCTTCTTTAGCAAGACCCGTAAGGAACAGCATTAGCCTTTCCTTCATTTCATTGGCCGCTTTATTGGTAAAGGTGATGGCAAGGATATTCCGGAAGGAATCAGGTCTTAGAAGTACGACCTTTAGATATTCTTTAACCAGTGTATAAGTCTTACCTGATCCGGCAGAAGAGCGATAAACCAGGAATGACATTAGAAGCGAGGAAAGATTGCTGGCATGAGAACAATAACTATCTTTCTATCAATAACTTAAACGAATTTACAAGATTTCCTTTTTCAATTTTCAGAAAATACAAGCCTGATGGGAAACTATTTTCATCAAGACTAAAATTTAATAAATTTTCTCCGGATCGGATATTCCCCTGGTACAAATCTTTTATCTTTTGACCTGTAATATTCCAAAGGCTGATATTTACATATTCAGACTGCAATGAATTCATTCTCACCTTAACGATTCCATGACTTGGATTTGGGGAAACCGTCACATTCTGAACAATTTCAAGTTCATCAATTCCAACGGTTGGTTGGTTATCGATCCACTTCCATGTTGTGATGAGATTTTCTTCAGTAACCGTTAACAAAGGCACTTTATGACCATTTCCAAGCCATTTATATTCAATGTAATCCCGGATTAATGGGATTCCCATGCTGATGGTATCGAGATAAATTGAATCCTCTTCATGAACAATAGACTTCACCCTAAGAGTTTGAAAACTGCCATAAGGTGTGATGAGCGTTCCCCAGCCGTCAACCTGATTGTGTCTTTTTCTGTTAATCTTCAGGTAACCCAGAGTCAAGAGGCTTTGCGCATAATTTGAAGTTGAGGAATCCTGAAGGGAATTTATTGTTAAAGGGAATTTATACCAGACATCAGCGTTGTTAAATTTTATTGGCAGGCCAATTCCATAGATGCCGAGTCCAAAACCACTTAACTGGAAACTTGTTGCTGATTTTCGGAAGAAATTCGTCAGGTTCGATAATGGGATAGCAGGAATTACACTCAAATCGGCCGAATTTTGTGCCAGGTTCGCAGCATTGGCACCCAAACCGAAAGTCAACTGTAAAGTAAAGCTGGTACTGCTGACACTTATAAAAGTGTCTGCTGCAGGATTACCTGATAATGTTGAATAATCCCAAGTGAAGTTGTTTCCTGTATTTTGATAATTCAGCGCCGATAGCGTCGTCGTTTTAAACCAAATAGTATCTCCTACAGATGGCATATCATTTTGCGTAATGGTCGGTTGTGCATTTAAATTACTGATTAACAGCAATAAGCAAAAAGCAATCAGGAGTCTTCTCATATAAGGAATTTATTGAGCCAGCATAACTGGCATTACCAGCATCAAGATATCTTCATTTCCATCAACACCTGCAACGGGAGTCAGGATTCCTGCCCGATTGGGTTCTGACATTTCTAATTGAATCTCATCAGTTTCTATATTATTCACCATCTCGATCAAGAACTTTGAATTGAATCCGATCTCGATGTCTTCACCTTCGTAAGTACAAGTGAGGCGTTCTTTTGCTTCATTGGAAAAGTCCATGTCTTCAGCAGAAAGAACCAGTTCCTGTCCGCTGATTTTCAGCCGCAGCTGGTGTGTACTTTGATTGGCAAAAAGGGCGACACGTTTGATACAATTTAGAAACGGGCCTCTTTCAACTGTGAGTTTGTTGGGGTTATCTTTAGGTATAACAGCCTCATAATTAGGATATCTGCCATCAATCAGACGGCAAATGAGGTGCATATTGTTAAAGGTGAAAGAAGCATTTGTCTGGTTGTATTCGAGCCTTACATTTTCGTCGAGGTGAAACAACTGGTTTTTCACCTGGTTCAGTGGTTTTTTCGGCAGGATGAAAGAAACAACTTCTTCGGAATGGGTATCAGTTCTGCGGTAGCGAACCAGCTTATGGGCATCGGTTGCAACAAAGACGACATCTTCCGGGGTCAGTTGACAGAAAACGCCTGTCATGACCGGCCGAAGTTCATCATTTCCTGCTGCGAACAAGGTTTTGTTAATCGCATTGGCCAATACCTGGGCAGGAATATCCATCGTTGTAGGATTCTCCATAACCGGTGGCTTTGGGTAATCCTCGGCACTATGGCCAGAAAGTTTATACTTGCCTTCCCCAGCTGAGATTTCGATTGCCTGGTTGCTTTCTTCGATTGTGAATGTCAGGGGAATATCTGAGAATGTCTTTAATGTATCTAACAATATCTTTGCAGGAATTGTTATGGCACCCTGGTCTTTGGATTCAGACAAAGGAATGGTGACCTGCATGGTGGTTTCAAGGTCGGAAGCGGTAAGAACCAGGTTGTTATCGGTCAACTCAAATAGGAAATCATCAAGAATAGGAAGGGTATTGCTGGAATTCAGCACGCCGCCGATTGCCTGTAAACTTTTGAGTAATTGAGAACTGCTTACAATGAATTTCATCTTTTCTGTCAATTATGGGTAGTGAATATTTTCCGTAAAAATAGAAATTAAACATGACCTTTTACAAAAAATGAATCACAGGATATTGACAAAAATTTCATAAAATCGCAGTCGATTAGAAAGCCGGAAAAAACCGAATTAAAAGAAATCCTTGAAAGAGAAGCCAAACAAGCATGTAATTGTCTCTGTGATCAATGACCTGGTCACTGACCAACGTGTTGATAAAGTCTCTAAAACCCTGCTAAAGATGGGTTTTAATGTAACACTTGTTGGCCGAAAAAAGCATGACAGCCTGCCAATGCCTACCCGGACCTATGCAGCCCAACGCATGAGGCTGTTGTTTGAGACAGGACCTTTCTTTTACATCGAATACAACCTAAGACTTTTTTTTCTGTTGTTGGACACGAAAGTGGATCTGTTAGTTTCCAATGATCTGGATACGCTTTTACCCAATTACCTCGTTCACAAAATCAAAGGCATCCCTCTGGTATATGACAGTCATGAATATTTCACGGCAGTCCCCGAGCTTGAAGGAAGGCCTTTTGTGCGAGGGATCTGGAAAACAATTGAACGTTTTATTTTCCCGCGGCTTCAACATATTTTTACGGTTAATGACTCAATTGCGGGTTTGTATCAAAAGGAATATCATAAAGATGTCAGGGTTGTCAGAAATGTACCGGAAAGAAAAGAAATTCCACCCAGAGACAGGGCGGCGCTGAGCCTCCCGGAGGATAAGGTTATCCTCTTGCTCCAGGGGGCAGGAATCAATATACATCGAGGCGCTGAAGAAGCTGTGCTGGCAATGAAACACCTGAATAACAAACTATTACTTATCATTGGCGGTGGAGACGCGCTGCCATCATTAAAGCAAATGGTGAGTCAGCACAAGCTTGAGGACCGGGTGACTTTTATTCCCAAGCAGCCGTTTGAGCAATTGTTGAAATACACAGTTTGTGCTGACATCGGCCTGACCCTCGACAAGGACACCAACCTGAATTATCGTTATAGTCTTCCCAATAAAGTCTTTGATTACATCCAGGCCGGCATACCCGTTTTATCCTCTGATCTCCCTGAGATCCGGAAAATCATTGAGGGTTATGACATCGGTTGCATTGCGACATCTCATCAACCTGAAACCCTTGCTACTACGATAGAAGCCATGATGGCAGACCCTGTCCGCATTGTCATGTGGAAAGAAAACCTTATTATTGCCGCCCAAAAGCTGTGTTGGGAAAACGAAGAACACAGCCTCCAAGAAGTCTATGGGCAATACCTCTGAACGACATTTACACCTGGTTTCTTTTGATATCCCCTATCCTGCCAATTATGGCGGTGCTATTGATATTTTTTACAAGATCCGGAGTTTGTGTGAGCAGGGTATTAAAGTTCACCTTCACTGTTCACAATATGACCGGACACCGCACGACTTGCTGGAGGCATTGTGTGAGACGGTCGCTTATTATCCGCGCGACCTGTCGTGGATCCATCTGTTCAGTAATTTACCGTATATCGTAAAAACAAGGGCAAACACCTTGTTGCTGAAGGCCCTTCAAAATGATGATTACCCTATTTTATTTGAAGGTATTCATTCTTGTGCCGGCCTTGCAGAGGAAAGCCTGAAGGGACGTCATAAAATCGTCAGGACACATAATATTGAGCATGAGTATTATTCTAATCTTGGAAGAGTTGAGAACAATCCGCTGAAGAAATTGTATTTCTATCGTGAGGCAACAAAGCTTGAGCGCTTTGAAGAGGTTTTTCGCCATTCCAGTGGGCTTGCAGCCATTTCACTGAAAGACAGCTCCTATCTTGCCAAGAAATTCCCGGATTTGAAAGTGGAGACCGTCTCGGCTTTTCATCCTTTTAACAAAGTTGACATCTTGCCTGGGGATGGGAATTATGCGCTATACCATGGCAGTCTTGAAGTTGGGGAAAACAACAAAGCTGCCATTTTCCTTATTAAAGAAGTCTTTAGCAAGCTTGAGATTCCATTTATTATCGCCGGGAACAACCCATCGAAGGAGCTGATTTCCCTGGCGGCACAATTTCCGGATGTTACACTTAACACCAACGTTAGCACCGACCAGATCTATGAAATGGTTCGGGAAGCACAGGTAAATATCTTGCCAACCTTCCAGGCGACAGGCATTAAGTTAAAGCTACTGGCGGCCTTGTTTACCGGGCGACATTGCCTGGTGAACACCCCCATGATTGAAAAGACCGGGCTGGAATCTTTGTGCCAGGTATGTGACAGTCCTGAAGAAATGCGAAACAAGATGATTGCATTGTTTACTTCAAGTTTTACGACCGAGGAGATTGCCAGCAGAAAAGCGCTTCTTGAATCCGGGTTTTTCAGCAATGTGTATAATATTGAAAAGTTGGTTGGGATGATTTTTGAGTGATTGATTTTTACAGTAATAGTGAAAACTATTTGTTTATCCAACGGCACGTCTATTAACTCTTGTATTATATGTTATCTGCCAATTTTATCTATTGTCTCCCCCAAATCTCCTATTATTGACCGGTTTTTACTTATATTGTATTTAACACACTAACACCAGAATTTCATTTAATAAAAGCGAAAACATATTTGCAATTCAAAGTTATTTTGTATATCTTTACGAAAAGAATTTGAATTTTTGTATTTATTTTCTTTAGGTGGCGGTTTTTCTCAACCTGTGTGATTTTCGAACAAAACAATTAAAAATCAGTTCGCTGGACCCAAATATACTATATATGCATATATATATAACTATTTATTATTTATCTCAGATAATAGAAAGTTAGATTGTGCTATAAAATACACCTTACGCTTACTCACTAGAAAAGGTCATCCTCCCTAGCTTTAAGTCAAACACTTAGAGCACCGTAATTAAAATCAAATTTTAGATATACATAAATTCAATTCGTTGAAAAAAAAAATAATCTCATATACGATGAAAAAAAAATTAAGAATTCTCGCGATAACCTTTACAATAACTCTTTTTTCCTCATTTTGCGCTAATGCACAATTTTTCGTGACAATTGATCCAACTAATTGTCATTGTATCGCAGGATTTGGACACTTTGAAATTACAACTGTCGTTTATGGTGACAGCCACTGTGGAAATGAAGTCCAAACTACCAAACCTTACCCTACCGAAACATTAACAACATTTATTCCAGGTATTCTTTTTTCTCCTACATTAGTATCAGGGACAGATCATTTCAAAATTTGTGTAAAAATTTTTGATATTAGTAATACTTTAATTTGTACACAGTGTACCGACTGTTTGTTATTTATAACTGATGACAACTATGTTGTGACATTCTAACATTACATCCCTTTTTACATAAATTTTTGTGAATTATATTGATATACGTATAATGAGTAGAACAGTTAACACAACTCTTTCTGCTCATTATATGTAAATCATATAGTGCTGTGGAGTTCAAGTGATAAATTTAACAAAGTTTATATATATTTATGTATATTTATAAAGCCGACATCTATTACAATAAAAATTGGGTATTATTAATTTTTTTTTTTCTAAGCTTTACGAGATTATATGCTCAATTCTCCTTATGGGACAATCACTTGTGTACAAATTTCATCACAGGAATGAAACAACAAGGCAATGATTACTGGGTAACGGCTCATGGTGGTGGTCTGATGAAATTTAATCCCTCTTCAACTACAATATTTTATAACAAACACAATTCGGCCATCCCTTCAGTTCTTTTATCGGCTGTTACTATAGATCCTAACGGAAAATTGTGGATTGGCTCTGATGATGCCGGACTGATTTGTTTCGACGGTATTAATACGTGGACTACTTTCAATACTTTGAATTCCTCACTTCCATCAAATGAGGTTCAAAGCATTTGCATCAAAGACAGCATTGTATGGATCGGAACCAAATTTGGTCTTGCCCGTTTTAACGGGACTACCTGGACGATATTCACCTGGATAACTTTCGGTATAAATTCATATCCACTTCAAAATGTGAGAGATATTGACATTGATAGCAGCGGAAACCTATGGATATGCTGCCGGCATGTTGGTTTAATGAAATATAACGGAAGCAGCTGGACTGTCTATAATAACAGCAATTCCACAATAACGCTCGGTATTAATAATGATATCCGTTGTGCAGATATTGATTCATCCGGCAATATTTGGGTGGGTTCTTTAGACGGCATTTCAAAATTCAATGGATCGATGTGGACCAACAATATTGGTTGGTATTATAATATTGAAGATCTCAAACACGATGCTTCCGGAAATTTATGGATCTATCCCAAAGACCCTTACTTAGTAAAATATGACGGAACAACCTGGCAAAATTACATACCCTTAATTTCACCCGGTCTCACTTATCCTGTATTCCAATTTGGTTCGTTGCTGAACCACCTTTATATTGATGATTCAAACGCTGTATGGATGGGTTTGGCTTTTGGGTTGACCCGTTACAATGGAAACTGGACAGATTTCACCAGTGCGATTTCATCAGAGCTAAAGTCCAATGGAATTAATGCTATAAATTATGACCCTGTAAGCCAAACCTATAATATAGCAGGTTCATATTTTCCGTGGTGGGAAGCTCCAACTCCGATTTGGGGCTCCGGACTGACTGTCTTTGACGGAACTAACTGGAATCATCACAATTTTCTTGATTCCTGTACATCGCAATACGATTGTGCCTATTCATTAAGCACTCAAGGTTCTGAAATATGGGCAGGTACTTATGGAGGAGCTGTAAAATATGATGGAATAAATTTTACTACTCATTTGTGGAATACTATGTGTACAGAAAGATTTACATCACTTTTAAAATTGAATAATAATCTTTTTATCGGATCCAATTTAGGTGGAATTTTCAAATTTGACGGAACGACATTAACTACTTACATGCTTCCCTTTACCAGTATTAAAAACATCAGCTGTCTTGCTTTCAATGATGGTATGCTTTTGGCAGGCAGCAATTCGGGTTTGATTTCTTATGATACCATTGCTTCCTCAGCTTCATTCTATTCAATGGCAAATTCACCTATTCCATCAGATACGATAAACGATCTGCTAAAAGGGAAGCCTATGTGGATTGCCACTGATCGCGGCCTGGTGTGTACTGACCTGTTAACATGGACTACCTATAATACCTCTAATTCAGGAATACCTTCGGACTTTATCAGTTGTATCACCAAAGATAGTCTTCAAAATATATGGCTGGGAACAAAAGGTAATGGCATTGCGCGATTTGATGGGAATATTTTTACAGTTTTCAACACAACAAATTCAGGACTTACTGACAATAACATTACTGATATTATCACTGATAATGACAACAACATTTGGGTTGGCACACATGATGGGGGTATAAGTGTCTATAAATATGGGCTTTGGCTTTCTGAAAATCCTAAGTGGCAAAACAATTCTCCAGTGAAGCTATGTCCAAAAATGATCATCAGCCCAAATCCATTAAAAACAACTGCATCAATCCTTATTTCGTTGCCTCAGCATGGGAATATCTCCTTGTATGTTTATAATACACTTGGTCAACAAGTCAAGACGTTATTATCAGGTGAACTTTGTGAAAAGGATTTCAGTATAACCTGGGATGGAACTAATGATGCCGGGAATAAAGCATCTCAAGGTGTGTACATTTGTTCGTTAACTTGCGGATTTGAGAAGACTTCAGTGAGAATTGTTGTGATGAGGTGAGTGGGCTTTTCATTTAGCAATCAGGCAAGCAAATGTCCACCCTCACATCGCATGGTTCTTGCAGGAAATTTTTCAAAGAGCGAGTAATCATGAGTAGCCATGAGGACAGAAGTGCCCGTCAGGCTTATATCTTTTAAAAGTTGAAGGATACCCTCAGAAGTTTCCGGATCGAGATTTCCCGTTGGCTCATCAGCCAGGATCACTTCCGGATTGTTAAGCAGCGCCCTGGCGATTCCGACCCTTTGCTGTTCTCCTCCGCTTAGCTGGTTGGGCATTTTAAAACCTTTGGTTGAAAGGCCAACTTTTTCTAAAACATCATTCAAACGAGCCTGCATGGCTAATTTATCTTTCCAGCCGGTGGCCCGTAATACAAAAAGTAAGTTCTCGCTGATATTGCGGTCGCTAAGCAGCTGGAAATCCTGAAAAATAATCCCGATTTTACGTCGCATATACGGGATGTCTTTTCGTTTCAATTGAAAGAGGTCAAAACCAGCTACAGATGCGCTTCCATCATAAACCGGAAGGTCGGCATATAAGGTCTTTAACAGACTGCTTTTCCCGCTACCGGTTTTCCCGATCAGGTAAACGAACTCACCTTTCAGGATAGAAAAGCTGACATTGGTGAGGATCAGGATGTTCTCCTGGTAAACATTCAGTTGGTCGATATTGATGATATGTTCTACGGACATGCTTGGGGCGAAATTGAATGCAAAAGTAGAAATAAATTTTCCACCTAGCCTGCTTTTAAATAGGGATATAATTTCCTGAAGCAGGAATCAGGAAAGACCTTAGCCCGTCGAACTTCTTCCAGGACCTTGATCTTGCCATACTTATCTCTGAATTTACAGAAAGATTTCGCCAGTTCGTAACTTCCGTATGGATGTTTCATCAGTTCTTTGAATTCACAGGAATTCAAATCAATTTTCCGGATCATGCTTGTATCTATTCGTATCAAACTACTTAGCTGAGGCTTGGCTCCAAAACCATAAATTTCGGCAAACTGGGCTTTGTCGACAAATCCGCCGAGGCGGTTTCTGTATTTGATGATTCTGGAAACGAGATACGGATTAATTCCTGGTAAGGTGCCAAGCTTTGCAGAATCTGCACTATTGATCTCAATGACTTCAATTGTAATTGCCGGACTTATAGGAATTTTAACTTCATTTGCAGAAGCAAAAACGATATAGGGATTCACTTTTTGGTATAATGCTTCAGGCATGCCAAAGATCTTTTGAAGGTCTTCTTTGGTTTTGAACTTCCCTCCTTTGTCGCGGTATTTGAGGATTCTTTCTGATAGTTTTTGAGGAAACCCCATAGCGAGCCACTGCTTTAGGCCGATGGTGTTGGGGTCGAAAATGGAAATTTCTTTTGCGGAAACATCATCATTTTCGGGATTGTCATGACTGATTTTGTTTTGGGAGAACGATGATTTTTGCGGGTCCGATTTTTCCTCAAGAAATAACTTCGTTTTTTTGGCAAAAGCATCAAGGGTGCTGTCATCCTCCGGGAGTAATTGACTGATTAATAAAGGCAACCAAATAATTAGCAGAATGATCACCGATAGGGTGACAATTCCTTTTCTTTCGGTTTTGCTGAAAAACAGGATGGATTTCCAGGATTGGGACATGGATTTCGTTTAAACTATTGATATAAACATTTTTTCTATATAATATTATGCCGACCCTACGGGACTTCTTGCATAAATGAATATTTTGTCTTGTACAAATATGTCGTCCCTACGGGACTTTAAGGCAGTCCTGTAGGGACGAAATATTTGTAGAAAAACAATGGTTCCCCGATAAATAATTTCCGTAGGAACGAAATAAAAACAAGGATTCCAGTGAATTTCAAAATGTTGTTTTGGACAATGAGAATAATAATGTTGTTCATATACCTTTATATACGGAAAAACGGCCCCAGAGTGGAAAGAATTTCTGGAATATTTTTCTGCGTAACTCTGTGTCTCGGTTTCTCTGTGGTGAGTCTTAAAAAATCTAATTATTTTAGTGTGATTTTTCAACAAAGATCAGCCAGAGCATAAAATATCTTAGGTTTGTCTTGACTTTCGTAATACAAAAAAACAATATGGCAAATAAACTACTCACAACCAAGCCCTTGCAGCAACTAATGCATGAATCCACTGATTCGGGCCATGGTTTGAAGCGAACACTAACCGCAACCAACCTCACTACTTTAGGCATTGGGGCGATCATCGGGGCAGGAATTTTTGTACTAACAGGAAGTACGGCAGCTCAATATGCGGGGCCAGCCATCGTCATCTCCTTTATCATTTCCGGGCTTGCCTGTGCTTTTGCCGGTTTGTGTTATGCTGAATTTGCCTCCATGATTCCCATTGCAGGGAGCGCTTATACTTACGCTTACGCCACCATGGGAGAATTCCTGGCCTGGATCATAGGCTGGGACCTGATCCTGGAATATCTTTTCGCGGCATCGACTGTTGCTGTTGGTTGGTCCGGCTATATGCTCAGCTTTTTAAAGGACTTTGGCATTTATATCCCGGCACATCTTTCGGCAGCCTCCGGAACAGTTTTATACGACATTCCCAATATGGGATATAAGGCCGTGGATAGCCATCTGGCCAAAACCTTGCTTGACCAGGGAATCTCTTTTCAAAGTCTCCCGCATGTGACGGCTGTCATGAATGTCCCTGCAATGTTTATCATCTTTCTTCTTTCAGCTTTGCTGGTTATAGGGATCCGCGAGAGTGCCAATTTTAACAACATCATGGTGATGATCAAAGTCTCGGTGATCTTACTTTTTATTGCTATAGGAATTGCCTTTATCAAGACAGCCAACTGGCATCCTTTTATCCCGGCAAATACAGGGGTATGGGGCCATTTTGGCTGGTCGGGAATTTTCAGAGGTGCGGGCGTCATCTTCTTTGCCTATATCGGTTTTGATGCAGTGTCGACTGCAGCGCAGGAGGCGCGAAACCCACAGAAAGACATGCCCTTTGGGATCCTGGGCTCGCTTGGTGTTTCAACGATATTATACATTGCGGTTGCCATCGTGCTGACAGGGATTGTAAGTTATACACAACTAAATGTTGCGGACCCAATGGCTGTCGGTGTTGATGCTTTAGGACCTAA
Organism: Bacteroidota bacterium; assembly: GCA_037132075.1. GTDB lineage: Bacteria > Bacteroidota > Bacteroidia > Bacteroidales > CAIXZF01 > JBAXPV01. The sequence goes on along the minus strand of JBAXPV010000039.1, from coordinate 12,183 downwards.
ATTGTTCTGGTTAAGACCCATTATCAAGGTAGCGGCAATTGCCGGACTTAGTTCTGTAATTCTTGTCATGTTATTAGGACAACCCCGTATTTTCTTCACCATGGCTAAGGATGGATTGTTGCCCCCGGTTTTTGCCAAGGTTCATCCAAAATACAAGACGCCCTATATCAGCACGATGTTAACTGGTTTTGTTGCAATGATCATTGCCGGCGTGCTTCCAATCAACATTCTGGGAGAACTCGTATCCATAGGGACTTTACTGGCTTTTGCCATTGTTTGTATCAGTGTTATTATTTTACGAAAAACCAAACCTGATTTTCACCGTCCGTTCCGGACTCCCTGGGTGCCGTTAATCCCTATTCTTGGCGCTGCAATTTGTTTTGCCCAGATGTTGTCACTTCCGCTCGACACCTGGTTGCGGCTCATAATCTGGATGGTGATAGGTCTTGCGATTTACTTTTTCTACGGAATAAAAAGGAGTAAGCTTAATAATAAAATATAAAGACTCACCTTATGCCAGATAAATCAACATCAGGATTCCACCGGAGCCTCGGGCTTTTCGACTCAACCGCAATTGTGGTTGGATCGATGATAGGCTCCGGCATATTCATTGTTAGTGCTGACATGGGCAGGGAGTTGGGTTCTCCCGGCTGGCTCCTGGTGACCTGGGTCGTTACAGGCCTGATGACGATCATAGCCGCACTGAGTTATGGCGAGTTGGCTGCATTGATGCCAAAGGCCGGTGGACAGTACGTTTATCTGAGAGAAGCTTATAATCCTCTTACAGGCTTTTTGTATGGCTGGACGCTTTTCCTTGTAATCCAGACCGGCACCATCGCAGCAGTTGGGATGGCGTTTGCCAAGTTCACAGGGATGTTGATCCCCTGGTTTTCAGAGACACACGTTTTTTTCAGTATTTGGAAGATCCATTTTAATGCGGCACAGCTTTTGGCAATTATTACGATCTTGTTTCTCAGCTGGAATAACAACCGTGGGGTAGAATCCGGCAAGAGAGTGCAGAATGGATTTACCATTTTAAAAGTAGCCCTGGTGATCATTTTTATCGTCATAGGGCTGTTCTTTGCCCGCAACCAGGCAGCAGTTGACTTAAATAAAAGCTATTTCTGGGATGCGCTGCCCTCATCCGGTGGCGGAAGCCTTAGCTTCCTGGCCCTGATTGCTGCCATGGGAACCGCCATGGTGGGTTCTTTGTTTTCTTCGGATGCCTGGAATAACATCACCTTCACCGGAGAAGAAATAAAAAATCCTCATAAAAACATCGCACTGAGTCTTATTCTTGGGACCGGGATTGTTACAGTGTTTTACATTCTGGCCAACCTGGTTTACCTTCAGGTGATGCCTTTGCGCGGCAGCGCTATCGGACAAACAGTCTTTGATCGGGGTATACAGTTTGCCACCAACGACAGGATTGGTACTGCAGCCATGCAGAGCATTTTTGGCGACAGCGCCGCGATAATCATGGCGATCTTTGTGATCATCTCTACATTTGGCTGTAACAACGGGCTTATCCTGGCTGGAAGCCGCGCCTATTATGCCATGGCGAAGGATGGTTTATTTTTCAAACCCATTAGTAAGTTAAATGCGCATGGTGTCCCATCGAATGGGCTCTTGTTCCAGGCAGTTTGGGCAAGCGTACTATGCCTGAGCGGGACTTATAGCGATCTGCTCGATTACATCATTTTTGCGGTGTTAATATTCTATGTACTGACTATTGCCGGTGTTTTTATCCTTCGTAAAAAATGGCCTGAACGTGAAAGAAAGTACAAGGCTTTTGGCTACCCTGTTTTGCCAGCCATTTATATTATCCTCGCTGTTTTAATCATGATCGACCTGCTGATTTACAAGCCTACGTATACATGGCCGGGCTTTATAATTGTGTTGATGGGGATACCGGTTTATTTTTTGTGGAGGAAGGGGTAGGGTGATGGGGTGATGAGTGATGGGGTGATGTGGTGATGGGTGATGGGTGTTTGGGATGAGGCGCTAGGTTTGGAGTTTTATGATGGATTTCATTTTTTCGATTTGCTCGGGAGTGCCCAGGACGATGAGTTTGGAGTCTTTCATGAGTTTTGTGTGGGGGCCTGGATTGATAATAAATTTTCCTTCATGTGATTTGTAACCAATGATATTTGCCCCGCTGATCCGGCGAATGCTTAAATCATGAATCGTTTTTTCCTGCATTTCAATGGGTAAGTCGGAGCATTTTATTTCAATTAAATTAACGCCCTGGTCTCCCTGAACAGACAGCTGAGAAAGGAATTCAAGCAAGTCGGGTTTGGCAATAAGCGTTGCCATATGCGAGCCACCTACTTTATCAGGCATGATAACATTATCAGCGCCGGCAGTCTTTAGCTTTTTATCGGCACTATCGTGTGTAGCCCTGCTTATAATTCGGCAGGCAGGAGAAATGGAGCGTGCCGTCAGGACTACATAAAGGTTGTCGGCATCAACAGGTAAGGTAGTAATCAGTGCCTGGGCTTTTTGAACGCCGGCTCGGATCAGAACCTCATCTTCCGTAGCATCGCCTTCAACGAAAACAATGTCTTTGTCATCGCAGTTCTGAACGAGTTCATGATTCTTTTCGATGATGACAAAAGGCTTTTTGTACATCTTCAGGTCGATGGCAGCCTGGCGGCCATTCCGGCCATAGCCGCAAATGATGACATGATCTTTCATGGTGATTTTATTATTTCGGATCCGACCACTTAAAAAAATTTCGATTTGTCCCTCCATCAAATGACTGGTGATAAAACTAATGGCATAAGCCAGAACGCCAAGGCTAAGAATGATTAAAAATATTGTGAATATTTTGCCAGCTGTATGCAATGCAGGTAGATCCCCATAACCGACCGTTGCGACTGTAATCACGGTCATATAAACTGCATCCAGTAAACTAAAATCCTCAAGAAAAATATAGCCAAAGGTCCCGATCAGCAGCAGACTGAGTAATAAACCAAAGACTATTAATACCTTCCATTTTGAAGTAGCTGATTGCATAAGATCAATCTTTACCTTGGGATAAGATGCGGATACCGATGCTGCAATTTAGGCATTTTTTTAAGTCACAATAACATTTCTTCAGGTATATCAAGCCTTGTCCTTCGAGGGCATTGGTGGCGGTCACGCCGATATCAGCCCAAGCACGGAGAATTTTATTGTCTTCAGCAGGAAGACTCTCCATGATGTTCAGGGCCATGTCGATACGGTCCTGCCGCTCTTTTCGTTTTCCATAAAAGATCAACATGGGAACCAGTGCGTTGATGATCCAGACCCGGATGAAGCCTTCACCGGGATTACTTGAGTTTTTCCGGGCAGGACGGCCTGGAATGAAATGCGAATCCCAATAGCTATGGAGCTTGCGGTTCAGGTATTCCATCACATTTTCAAGATTCATTTCCAGTAAAACTTCATCCACGAGGCTATGACGTTCTTTAAGAAATGCCGCCCAATTAACGATTCGCATTGTTGGAAATCCGGAAGGTCGAATTCGCAGAAATTTCCAGTCATCTGCGCTCATTGAAGTCAGATGATGTTTGTGTTTCAGATGATGATATTCTGACCATAAGCTTTTTGCATAATCATCATCAAAATCGGGCCTCAGAAACCCCGCTTGTCCGAGTGCAAGGGCTTCCAAGATTATATCCTGATCTTTATAACGCCGACAGAGGCTAAAAGGAAGAATTCGCGCCAGTCGTTCAAAAGGATCGGTATTGATGACCATACCAAATGACCTGGCAAAAAACTGATGTGTCGTTTCCTCAAAATCTCCGTGATTTGCATGTAAAAGATTATCAATCAACAATAAACGATCTTCATAACGTTCAACAGCCAAAGCGCTTAAATAAGTTTTTAGATGCGAAGAAGGGACATGATGCAGCTGGCCTGAACAAGGAATCCATTGTTGGCTTGAAAGAAAATTCTCATACCTCATATATAGACCAGGATCAAACCGGTCTTTAAGGACAAGCGTTGGCAGAATTTCATTTTCTGTTCTGAACACAGGTTTATCAGACTCAAAGACGACATGCATGATAACGCCAAGATAGGCAGGATCTTGCTGATGACCATGACGAAACCAGTCGGATGACCTCGTATGAATTTCCACGCTCCCGGCCCAAAGGGTCTCCCCCACCCTGATCATAGCCTGGATAAAGTCGGGCCCGGAATCAGGATTCAGAAACCCAGGTTTGATCACCTCGACATGCTGACCATCCTCTGTTTGTAACTTTGATTTCAGCAGTTGAAATTTCCAGATATAATACAAAAACTCTTCTCTCATAATTATATAGACGAAAAAAGGGGTGTTGAGTGGAAAGAAAAAAGCTATTATTTTTAAACATTATGTAGAGGTGCACAAACACAGGTATCAGGGATATTTTGGATTTTTTTTTAAAATTTGCAAAGCAATCGTGTCTTTGCTATCTTTGTCAAGGACTAAATCTGAATTGAATCCGCTATGACTGAGAGTAACGAGCTGATTGACAGCATTCAGCAAAAAGTTAAGGCCTTGATCAGCCAGTGTTCGACAGTACAGAAGGAGCATAAAAAGATGCAGGACCTTATCAACAAAAAAGAGGCCATTATCATTGAACAAAAACAAAACATTAAACAATTAGAAGATAAAATAACCATACTAAAAATCACCAAATCATTGGAGAAAGGGAAAGAAAATTCGGATGCAAGACGGAGAATCAATGAAATGATTAAGGAAATTGACAAATGCATCGGATTAATAAATTCTTGATGAATCATATGCCTGATGAGTGAATCGTCTATAAAAGTCAACATCGCTGGAAGGAATTATAACCTGACAGTAGAAAAAAAGGAGGAAGAAAACGTTAAAAAAGCTGCCCGGCTTATTGATCAGAAGATCAAGGAGTATTCAGCCAGTTTTTCGTTTAAGGACAAACAAGATCTGATTACAATGGTGGCCTTGCAGTTCACGACAAGTTTTTTAAATGGAGAAGTGCAGGGTGACAAAGATGAGATTCAAACAATAAATCTCCGGCTTAAGGAGTTAGACAAAATACTGGATCAGCATACAGGCAATTGATTCGACACGTTCTTTATTTAGATATTTAAGATAAAAACCCGCATATTCACTACTGTTGGTAAACTCAACATATTTATCAATAGGGCATAGCTCTATGCGGCAAAAACAGGCCTCAACCTTCGGGTTCTCTTTTTTAGGGACAGTGGACTTTTGCGTTGCAAGGCGGCTCTAACCATGTCAAATGGGGTTTACTCAACCTACTGAGTATCGCGGGTTTTTTTTCTTTTCCACACCTCTGATGGTTGTAAAATGTACAACCATGTCTATCATACTCTATTGTATTATTGCCATTCTGGCTGGCCTAGGCGTTGGCATAGCGATGGCAACATCGATGCTAAAAAAGCAATTGCTGGCCAAGAGCGAGCATATCCTGAAAGAAGCCGAAGAAAAGGCCGAAGTCATGAAGAAAGAAAGAATACTTCAGGCTAAGGAGAAATTCCTTCAGCTAAAGGCTGAACATGAGCAGGAAACAAACAACAGGAGCTTACAAGTTCAGAAGCGTGAAGTTGCCATTCAACAAAAAGAACAGGCACTTAACAAAAAGCTTGAAGAAGCCCAGCGTCAGCAAAAAGATCTTGATGTTATTAAGCAAAATCTGAACAATCAGCTTGACATTGTTACGAAGAAACAAACTGAAGTTGACAAAGCTTTTCGTAATCAAGTAGAGAAGCTTGAGTCCATTGCCGGTCTGTCTGCCACTGATGCCAAAGCCCAACTTACCGACACACTTAAGGATGAAGCTCGTTCTGAGGCCATGGTGATGATCCATGAGATCGTTGAAGAGGCCAAACTGACTGCAAATATGGAGGCTCGTAAAATTGTAGTTGAGACCATTCAGCGAACAGCCACAGAACATGCAGTAGAAAACTCAGTGTCTGTCTTTAACATTGAAAGTGAAGAGGTAAAAGGACGGATCATTGGTCGTGAAGGCAGAAACATTCGAACTTTGGAATCACTGACTGGCGTTGAAATCATCATTGATGACTCTCCTGATGCCATTATCCTTTCCGGTTTTGACCCGGTACGTCGTGAGATCGCACGCTTGTCGTTGCATAAGCTGGTGACTGATGGTCGTATCCATCCTGCCAGAATTGAAGAAGTGGTCGCGAAAGTGACCAAACAAGTTGAACAGGAGATCATTGAAGCGGGAAAACGTACGACCATTGATTTAGGCATTCATGGCATGCATATTGACCTTGTTCGTCTTGTTGGTAAGATGAAATACAGGACCTCTTATGGCCAAAACTTGCTGATGCACTCAAAGGAGGTGGCCAACCTTTGCGCTACGATGGCTGCAGAGCTCGGATTGAATCCCAAGATTGCAAAACGTGCAGGTCTACTGCACGATATAGGCAAGGTGCCTGACGATGAGCCGGAATTGCCACACGCCTTATTGGGCATGAAGATGGCCGAGAAATACAAAGAAAGGCCTGAAGTTGCCAATGCTATCGGCTCCCATCATGACGACATCGAAATGGAGTCATTATACGCGCCTATTGTGCAGGTTTGTGATGCGATCAGTGGTGCTCGCCCAGGTGCCCGCCGCGAGGTTGTAGAGGCTTATATTAAAAGACTTCAGAAACTTGAAGAAATAGCTATGGCTTACCCGGGAGTTATGAAGACCTATGCCATCCAGGCAGGACGTGAACTCAGAGTCATCGTTGGTGCCGAAAAAATCAATGATGTTGAAGCTACGCAGCTCTCCCTTGATCTCTCTAAAAAGATACAGGATGAGATGACCTACCCGGGTCAGATCAAGATCACTGTAATCCGCGAGACACGGGCTGTAGCGTTCGCTAAATAAGCATTGTTCTGAAACAATTTAAGGTTAATTAATAAGCATAAATTGTTATATTCGTTTTTTATGTTATATATTTGATTTGAATTTACGCATCAGCGCTTTTTCATTCAAGTATTATGATGAATCTGCTGCATTATGTTAATTACCCTGCCTTCATTTTAGATGAAGACATGCTCGTTATTGACTGTAATGATGCATTTTACAGGCTTAACATGCCTGCATCGAACAACAAAGGAATACCACAGAAACTCAGTTTTTTCTTCAAGCAAAACAATGTTAAGGATTTCTGCAAAATCTTTAATAACACCTTTATTAATGGTGATGTTCTGCTAAGCGATATCACAATTTATAATAGCACAGGAAATAGCCAAATCTATATTTCAGAGTCGTCACCTTATGAAGGACATTCAGGGAAAACAAAGAAAATTCTCTGTGTACTCAAGAGCAAGGATCAAATAACGTCACAGAATTTTGGTGATTCACCGTTTCATGTTACCCGTGAAATATTTAATGATTTCTTCAATAATTGTCCGATCAATTTCTTCATAAAGGATAGTCATGGAAATTACCTATATGTGAGTAAAAACTTCAACGCTGTTACCGGGGCCGGGCAGAAAAAAGTTACTGGTAATAATACTTCTGAGATCTGGGAACCCGGGATTGCAACACAGCTTTCGGAAGAAGACAATACCGTGGTGAATACGGGAAAACTCCTTGAAGTAGAAGGCCTGGTTAACGGGCATTATTATATGCGATGTAAATTCCCGCTTCAAAAGGGAAACGGAGAAACCCTTGTCGGGGGATATTTCATTGACATCTCTCAACTTAAGAAGACTGAAAACGAATTGATGCGGGCGCATCAAACTGCGCGTCAAAATGAGGAAAAATTCAAACTCCTGGCGGAATATGCCAATGACTACATCATCCATTTATCGACAGATGGGAAAATCCTTTATATTAATAACTATGCAGCAAAGTCTATTGGGTTCAGCCCTACAGATCTTGATGGGGAAAACATCAGCAAAGTCGTAGGTCCGAATGATCTTGGCCGAATGTTGAATAACCTTAAGACCATAGCTGAAAGCGGAAAAGGGATTGTCACGGAAAGCCATTATAATTTCAAAGGTCATGAAGTATGGCTAGAGGCACGCATGGAACCTGTTGTCAATAAAGAAGGCAAAGTTATTTCAATTCATACGCTTTCACGAGACATAACTGAGCGTAAGAATGCAATCAAAGCACTTGAAAAGAGCGAACAAACCCTGGAAAAATTAAATAAGAACCTTGAGGCACGTGTTCGTCGCGAAATCAGGAAATTTCAGCAGCAACAAAGCAAACTCATTCAAAAATCAAAACTGGAATCTCTTGGAGAAATGGCTGCGAGCATTTCTCATGAAATCAACGGACCACTAGGAATCATTCTTATTTCACTTGAAAGCCTTCGTGCCACCTATCGCCTTGGTAAAGCCGATGCCGAATTCATTGAACACAAACTTGATACAATAATGAGGTCTATTCACAAGATTCGGTCCATTACTGAGCATATGCGTATCTTCTCGCGTGATCAAAAGATCGGAATTATTGAAGATTTTGATATGAATACCCTTGTCGAGGAAACTCTCTCCATTATTCAGTCTCAATATCGCAATCATAAAGTTGAGTTGGTTGTCGAGCTTGGGAGTAAGCTGCCGCTGGTCCAAGGAAAAAAGGTCCACATGGAACAAGTGTTACTGAACCTGCTATCAAACGCCCGCCATGCTGTTGAAGAAAAAGCCATATATTATTCTTCTGCTGACTATCGTAAAACTATAAGGATTTATACGCGTCTGGAGCGCGAAGGTGTCAGCCTGGAAGTTAATGACAACGGAATAGGGATCCCCAAGAAACACCTAAAACATCTCTTTGATCCATTCTTCACTACTAAAAATGAGGACGAGGGAACAGGACTGGGACTTTCTATTTGTTACGGTTTGATGAAAGAAATGAAAGGGAATATTGTATTTGAGAGCAACCCAAGTGAATATACGCTTGCAAAAGCATGGTTGCCATGTAACAAAAGAACAAAATTAAACAGGCCCAAGGCAATGATCTATGAATAAGCTATCTGTGCTTGTGTTGGATGATGAGGCTGCATACCGGGAAGGTTTGTCAGAATTATTAAGTATTCGTGGGCATCGGTTACAAACGGCCTCAAAGCCGACAGAGGCACTTGAGCTACTTAAAACGCAAAGCTTTGACCTCTTACTACTCGACCTGAGTATGCCTGAAATGGATGGCCTGGAATTACTGCAAAAGATAAAATCAGACCTTGCCTATATGGATGTTATCGTGGTTACCGGTCATGCCGATCTTGAGCATTCTGTTGCGGCTTTAAGAGCAGGTGCCACTGATTTTATCACCAAGCCATTCAGCAGCTTAGACATTGAACATGCTATAGAACGCTCTCGGAAATATTCAGAGATCGCAAAACGTCTGCTTGATGCTGAAAAAGGGATCGCCGCTCTGAGTGCGGATCTGAGCAATTTTATCGGAACCCAGATTGTTGGGAAGAGCGAAGCTATCCGAACTGTCCTGGAGCAGATGAAAAAGGTCAGTATTTCTGATGACACAAGTGTCCTTATCTTTGGTGAAAGCGGAACTGGCAAAGAGTTGGTTGCCCGTGGTATTCATGGAATGAGTAAACGGAAAGGGCAATATTTCCATTCAGTAAACTGTGCAGCAGTGCCGGATACCCTGTTTGAAAGCGAATTTTTTGGATATCAGAAAGGAGCTTTCACGGGAGCCCAAGAGACGTTACCGGGCTGGTTCGAAATCTCTAACAAAGGGACGCTCTTCCTGGATGAAATCAGTGGCTTGCCAATGCAGCTGCAAAGCAAACTTCTACGGGTACTTGACCAAAAGAGCATCATCAAACTTGGCTCTCACAAAGAGATCATGTTAAACCTGAGGATTATAACAGCGACCAATCAAAACCTGGAGCATATGATTGCTGAGGGTCGTTTCCGGACCGACCTTTATCATCGTTTTGCTACTTTCAAAATTTTCCTTCCCCCACTCCGGGAAAGGCGTGAAGATATTCCGCTGCTGGTAGATCATTTCATCGAGCATTTCAATCATAAGATGGTTTGCCAGATTAAGGCTATTGAGATTTCTGCCATTGAAGCCCTGATGCAATATTATTTCCCCGGGAATATCAGAGAGTTGAAAAATATGATTGAACGAGCCTTTATCCTGAGTGATGGGCGGCGAATCAAATTAAAAGACCTTTCGATCCCCGGACATGGGATTGCCACTGCAGCAAAAGCATCCGCTGCACATTCACTAAACCTGGATGCGCTTGAGAAAGATTCCATCACGGAGGCCCTGCAGCGTGCAAAAAACAACAAAACACATACGGCAGAGCTCCTGGGAATTACGCGACAGTCGTTGGAGCGAAGGATGGAGAAGTTTGGGATGAAGTGATGGGGTGATGGGGTGATGATGGTGATGGGTTATGAAAGACGGGCTATGGTGTACTAAATCGGACAAATTGCTTCAAGTCATTTTTCTATATCACTGATTTATTGACAACTGCAATTTTGGCACTTCCTTTGTTAGGGCTGAATTACTATGCCTCAGATGAACATCTTGGTAATTGACTGTCCTGGAATTGAGAATTTTCAGAATCGTAGTATCTGGTTTCCGGAATTTGAGGAACCCTTTGTTTATACTGAGGTATGTGGTATCGCCAATGCCATGCCTACGCTTGCCACAGGGGACTATCAGCTGATCATTTTATACCGCCGGGAGCTCAGTCAGCACTTCCGTGACATTATGTTAAAAATCTCCTGCAATTACCCGGATCTTCAAGTGATTATCAATCACAAAAACAATGAGGGAGAAGAATATAGCTACCTTGGGAGAGGTATGTATTTGAGTGAGATCGAGCAATGGTGAAAATATTCGTTGGTACGAAAGAAAAAACCGTTTCCAGTTTCGTCCCATTGTCCGGTTTCGAACAAAAAGACTTATTTAGATTTTACGATTCAATATCAGCCTTTTACGCTATTTAAATGAAACAGGAACAATGTAAGCGTACGAATTCGGGCAGTTATTAACAAATTTATCAACAAGCGCTGTGTTGTTATCGCTCTGATATAATGACACTTACATATCACGGCACGACTTTTGAATGTAGGGTATCCCCTCTAATCCCCGGAGGGATGTAATTGTATTTAAGTTTTAATGGAATACAACATTATATAAGTCGTCTGCTTCCACAGGCAATAGAATCATTAAATTAAAGACAAAACATTTGAACAGAGAATTGACATTAAGGACAATTTCATTCTCCCATTTTACAGACTGCACGACGGATTATTTTTTCGTCGTGATCATATATTTTATGATGTTACAACCCGCTCTTATTAATTCATTTACAATTGTTTACAACCAGCGATATTTAAAAAGAAATATATTATAAACCATTAAAATTATCATGTTATGGAACCAAAAGCTTTACGCCCGTTTCCGAAATTTATTGTTTTTACGGCAATTCTGATGATTGGGGTATTTGGGTGGGGATATGGTTATGGGCAGGGAACAGCAGCTGCACCAACGATCACAACACTTACTATCTGCTCAGGAACCAATGCGATAAGTGGAACTTGCGAATCATCGGCCGTATTCATTCGGATTTATGCAAATGGTTCAACTTTGATTGGAACTGCTACAGCAACAGACACTTGGAATATCATAGTTAGTCCTAACTTTATTTCTGGAGATATTATTACAGCAACTGCAGATAATGGAGATGGGGAGGTTGGTTCAACAAACTCAGTTACTATTAGCTTGTCTCCAACTCCATTAATTACCAATAATTCTGGCACTACAATAATAACCTGCACTACGCCGACCATTAGTGTCACTGCATCGGGAGGAACAGGATATGCGTGGTCTGGCGGATCAACACCGGCAACGGATACGAACAGCTTCACTGCTGCCGGAACCTTCGTCGTAACTGTCACTGCTGCCAATGGCTGTACTGCTACTTCGGCTATTACCGTAACTCAGGACATTACTCCTCCTACTCCGGTCATTACAAATAATACAGTTGGAGCTACAACGATAATCACCTGCACGACTCCGACAATTACAGTCACGGCATCAGGTGGAACAGGATATGCGTGGTCTGGCGGAGCAACGCCGGCAACGGCAGCGAACAGCTTCACTGCTGCCGGAACCTTCGTCGTAACTGTCACTGCTGCCAATGGCTGTACTGCTACTTCGGCTATTACCGTAACTCAGGACATTACTCCTCCTACTCCGG
>JBAXPV010000038.1:0-37800 GCA_037132075.1 Bacteroidota bacterium | reverse complement strand
CTTTGGCTCTTGATAATAAAATGTGTCTAAATCATTGCCGTCAGCTTTAGCTGACTCTTTATTTCGCTCTTGTACAAAATCACCTTTGGCTCTTGATAATAAAATGTGTCTAAATCATTGCCGTCAGCTTTAGCTGACGAATAATAAGGAATTTTGCTAATTTTGGCTTTAGCCAAACCAATAGTATTCTATTATGTCATATGTAAGAATTTGGGTTCATCTTGTGTTTTCCACTAAAGACAGAAAAACGATTCTATCCGATAATATCAGGCAGGAAGTTCATCAGCATATTATTGAAAATTGCAAACTGAAAAATATCTACCTACAGGCTATTAATGGTTTTACAGAACACATTCATTGTCTGATATCATTAGGGAAAGATCAATCTATTGCCCAGGTCGTACAATTAATCAAAGGGGAATCGTCATTTTGGATCAATAAAAGCAAACTTGTTAATGGGAAGTTTGCCTGGCAGGATGATTATTTCGCGGTATCAGTAAGTGAATCCCAGGTAAAGACGATTACCAATTATATTAAAAACCAGGAGAACCATCATAAACATAAATTATATTCTAGGGAAGTTGAAGAATTCATGACAAAATATGGCTTCATGTTATTGAATGATGACCAGCAATAAAGTTAAAGGAGTTTGGCTAAAGCCAAATTCGAATGCCCAATATTATCCGTCAGCTAAAGCTGACGGCAATGCCCCCAGCCCCTTCTCCTGAAGGAGAAGAGGAGCAGATTGTCGGGAATTTAAGGAGAAGGGGCTGGGGGATGAGGTGCAAAGCGACAGATTACTCCTAACGACTAACGACTAACTCTCTTCTTTCCGGGGCCAATTCAAAATATCCATCTGCCTCCGGATCGATTCCTGGTGGATCAGTTCGAGTACCTTCAACAGAAAATCACGATCGAGACCAAGCTTTATCCCAACATCCATGCGGTCGACGATGATGTCGCGCCAGCGTTTGATCTGCAGTACGGTGATGTCGTTTTCTTTTTTATAATCGCCGATCTCCTCAACAATTTTCATCCTTTTGCCAAGAATGTCGAGGAGTTCCCAGTCGATTTTGTCGACTTCGGTACGTAACTGCTCAAGGCGGCTTTGAAATTGAATATCTCCCGGGGATCGAACGATAAGGTTTTGAAGGATTTTTTCCAGATCAGCAGGCAAGAGTTGTTGACGGGCATCTGTCAATGCCGTATCCGGGGCGTAATGCGACTCTATCATCAGGCCATCCATTTCCAGGTCAAGGGCTTTTTGCGAAATTGCGGCGATACCAGACCTTTTCCCGCTGATATGACTTGGATCGCAGATCAGCGGCAGGTTAGGATAAATCCGCTTCAGCTCGATGGGGATTTCCCACATGGGCGAATTGCGATAAGGTTGCCGTTCGAAATAATGAAATCCCCTGTGAACCGCAATCAGCCTGGTGATTCCGGCATTGTTGAGTCGCTCCAGCGCGCCAATCCATAGTTTGATATCAGGATGTATCGGGTTTTTCACCATCACAGGGATATCGACGCCTTTGAGGCTGTCTGCGATTTCCTGCATTGAGAAGGGATTGACGACAGTTCTGGCGCCTATCCATAAAATATCGATCCCGGCTTCAAGGGCTTGTTCTATATGGAGCGGGCTTGCGACTTCTGTCGTAATAAGGAGGCCTGTTTCGGCCTTTACCCTTTGTAACCAAGCCAGGCCTTGCTTTCCAACACCCTGGAAGCCATCCGGCCTGGTTCTGGGTTTCCAGATCCCGGCCCTGAAAACTTTGACCTGGGGGACCTTCGCCAGGTCCCTGGCAGTATTCATCACCTGATCTTCAGACTCGGCGCTGCAAGGCCCGCTGATGATCAAAGGAGCTTTTAATAAGGGGAACCACTGGTCGAGGGAAATAATGTTTAAGTCCATAATGTTTAAGTCCGCAAAATTACAATAAATGCAGAAGCAGGGCGAAAACGCTTTATTGATTTCTTTTCCTACTTTTGCAGCAAGGTAATTATAAGGAATAGCCTAAAACTGAGCATAAAAAATGAGTAAGATTAAGCGTACCAAGATCTCTGAGCTTTTAAAAGAAAGCGCGAAAGAAAAAGTAGGAAGCCTGGTAAACATCAAAGGATGGGTCAGGACAAAGAGAGGAAATAAAAATGTTGCCTTCATTGCGGTCAATGACGGGAGTATCATTCATAGCATTCAGGTGGTTGCTGAATTAGCATCTTTTGAGGAAGAGCTCGTAAAGCGAATCACCACAGGTGCCAGTGTCAGTGTCAATGGAACGCTGGTAGAGTCCCCGGGGCAGGGCCAGAGTTTTGAGATCCAGGCAACAGAGATTGAAGTCCTTGGAGATGCCGATGCCGAAACTTATCCTTTACAGAAAAAGGGTCATACCCTGGAATTTCTGAGGGAGATTGCACATCTCAGGCCACGCACCAACACTTTTGGGGCTATCCTGCGGATCCGTCATGCCATGGCCTTTGCCATTCATAAATATTTCAATGACAATGGGGTATATTACCTGCACACCCCGATCATCACTGGTTCTGATGCAGAAGGTGCCGGGGCGATGTTCCGGGTGAGCACCTTAGATCCTAAGAATCCGCCACTAAAAGAAGATGGCAGCATCGACCATAGTTTTGATTTCTTTGGAAAAGAGACCAACCTTACTGTATCCGGACAATTAGAAGCTGAACTGGGTGCATTGGCACTTTCAGGCGTTTATACTTTTGGGCCTACGTTCCGGGCAGAGAACTCCAACACGCCACGCCATCTCGCTGAATTCTGGATGATTGAGCCGGAAATGGCTTTTTATGACATCATCGATGACATGGACCTGGCTGAGGATTTTTTGAAATACCTGCTTCGTTATGCCCTGGACCACTGCAAGGACGACCTTGAGTTTTTACAGAAGATGTATGATGAGGAACTGATTAAGAGACTGGAAGGTGTTTGTGAATCCAGTTTCACACGACTGACCTATACCGATGCTATCGATATCCTGATTGCTTCCGGCAAGAAATTTGAGTTTCCGGTGAGCTGGGGACTTGACCTGCAATCGGAGCATGAGCGTTACCTGGTTGAGCAGCATTTTGTCAATCCTGTTATCCTTACGGATTATCCCAGGGACATCAAAGCATTCTACATGAAGCAGAATGATGATGGAAAGACTGTAAGGGCGATGGATGTTTTGTTTCCCAAGATTGGCGAGATCATTGGAGGTTCGCAGCGGGAAGAAGATTATGAGAAACTCTTGTCACGCATTCGCGAGATGCACATCCCCGAGAAAGACATCTGGTGGTACCTGGAAACCCGCAAGTTCGGCACAGTACCTCACGCAGGTTTCGGATTGGGTTTTGAGCGCCTGATTCTTTTTGTCACCGGGATGAGCAACATCCGTGACGTCATCCCATTCCCAAGGACTCCGCAGAATGCTGAGTTTTAGAATCAGAATTTTGCTTACCTTTATTTTGTGAACCAATACCGATGCTGAAACAGGGCCTTTATCAAAAACAGCTTCAAAAGCTGAGTCCCCAGCAGATCCTCTTGATGAAGATTCTGCAGATCCCTGTTATGGAGTTAGATCAGCGCATCCAGGAGGAAATCGAACAAAACCCGGTATTGGAAGATTTGAGTGACCCGAACAGCGAGCCGGATAGTGACCCGGGACATGATGGATGGGAAGAAGAAGAGTATAAGCCTGAAGAAGAGACCATTATCAAAGACAAAGAGGTTGACCTCACGGAGTATTATGATGAGTATGAGACCCCGAGCTATCTCATGAAAAACCCCAATACGTCGAGTGATGATGAACGACCCTCTATTCCATTTGTATCAGACTCAACTTTCCAGGAATCGCTGATCACCCAACTAGGGCTTCGGAAACTGACCGAAAAACAATATAAAATTGGCCTGACCCTTATTGGAAACCTGGATGACTCCGGTTATCTGCGTCGGGAGACGAAAGCCATGGTTGACGACTTACTTTTCTCACAGAACATTTCGGCCACTGAATTCGAGATTCTGGATGTTTTGGAAATCATTCAGGAATTTGACCCTGCGGGTGTTGGGGCGCGGGAACCCCAGGAATGCCTGATCATTCAGCTAAAGAAGATCGAAAAACAGACGCCTGTTGTAAAAATTGCCATTAAGATTCTGGATAACCATTTCGAAGAATTCACAAAAAAACATTACGACAAGATCACCAAAAGGATGAAAATCACCGAAGATGAGTTGAAAGCCGCGATGGGCCTCATCCTGAAGTTAAATCCAAAACCTGGCAGTGCTTTTGGTGGGGAAGGGCGCTCGGTTCAGTACATCCTTCCTGATTTTAATGTGATCAACTTCGACGGGGAATTGGACCTGACGCTCAACTCCAGGAATGCTCCTGAACTCAGGGTGAACAGATCTTACCTCGACATGATGGAGGCTTATTCTCTGGAGAAACATAAGAGTTCCCAGCATAAAGATGCTTTACAATTCATCAAACAAAAGATTGACAGTGCCAAATGGTTTATTGAAGCCTTGAAACAAAGGCAAAATACCTTATTGTTGACGATGCAAGCCATCATGGACTATCAGCGGGAATTCTTTCTGACCGGTGATGAGATCATGTTGAAACCCATGATCCTGAAAGACATCGCTGAAATCGTAAAATTAGATATCTCAACCGTGTCGAGGGTGGCCAACAGCAAATATGTTCAGACACCTTACGGGACTTTTTTGTTGAAGTTTTTCTTTTCAGAGAGTATGCAAACTGATTCCGGGGAGGAAGTCTCGACCCGTGAGATCAAAAAAATCCTGGAAGACTGTATCAATGAAGAAGACAAGGACAAACCTCTGACAGATGAGGAGTTGACTGATATCCTGAAGTCAAAAGGTTATAATATCGCCAGACGAACGGTTGCTAAATACCGGGAGCACCTGGAAATTCCGGTAGCCCGGATGCGTAAATCCCTCTAAAAAAATTATTTCTTTCCTTCCATAAACATGGGACGAATAGAGATTCCCAGTGACATAGGCGCAATCTCAGGACCTTTGTTGGTGGTGAAAATATTGGTGATCGCATAGTAATAATAAAACTCGACCATTTTATAACCTGCTCTTGCTGTAAACCCGTAGGACCATTTCACCATATTGTCCAGGTCTTTGACTTTAAATTTGATGTTGTCATTGGTCATGCCTGTATAATCAGTCCCTTTGTATTTCGTCATGGAATTAATATTCATACCGAATTTGAAGCCCAGGGCAAAAGTCAGGCCTCCTTTATTTCTATACCTGAATTCCAGCGGAAAATCCCAGGAAGCGACTGATATCTTACTTCTTTTATAAGAAGTGCTTTTCCCGGGGACGAGGTTGATGATTTTCGAAAAATAATAGGTTTTGTTTGAATCCTCCTGAAGGATGCAATTGCTATAGAGATTATGAACAGAAATGCCTGTTCCGATAGAAAATGACAATGGTGTTTTATCGACCGGGACATTATAAACGATAAAGCCATCTACGCCCTGATTCAATCCCCTGGGCGTCATTTCACTGCTTTTCACTCTCCAAAAATCGTTATAGATATCGACCCCGGTAGCGAGACCCGGTTTTTGTTGTTTCTCTGGCTTAATGACATCCTGTGCTAAAAGGCTGGTGGCGAAGGCGATGCAAAACAGGAAAAGGAGGACTTTCTTCATAAAATTAATTTTCAGCGACAAAAGTAAAGAAACATTTGCTGCAACTAGAACATAATTATCAGGATTTTATACCTTCGGGGAACTCAATTACTACCGTTTATGCCAGATCAGACGAAAATAAGTACTACTCGGCCAGGATCAAAACATCCTCCCGAAAAAAGTAAAGGTATCCTTTCCGACATAAAGCTATTCCTGTTAAAGAAGCCTCAAATTGAGACGCTTGTCAAGTTTAACAGCTTAGAAGAACGTGAACTTTACAGTAAAAGTATTTTACAGCGCATTGGGATTGGCGTGGAGCAATATCGTTTACTGAATATTCACCGGATTGGGATTGAAGCGCCAATAGGTCATGTTTTTGAAGAACTGCTCCGTTGGAATGGCGACTCAAGCTGCTGGCCTAATCATATTGCGAAAATTGAACTTCAGGATGATCATCTTGAGAATCTCCAGGTGTATCTTTTTGGGATATCCAAGCACTTTTTAGGTATAAAACGGGGTTTCCTGGGTCTTCATCTCTTTCATCTTTTTCATCTGAAGGCAATCAGGATACAGCGTATGCCCGATCCTTTTGACTTCGACAATGCCCGATATCTGCTCTATGAAAGTAGCGGAGGCTATCCGATCGGCGTTTTCTCGATGTATGTCCGCACATCAATCCCTGAACGTGGCGAGAAAGAAATGACCCAACTCTTTATGCTGGTCGGGTTTAACTTTTATGGAATGAAAAATCTCTCAAAAGTAAGTCTCGTCAACAAGATCTGGGAAGGAATCCACAACCGGGCCTCGGCGCATATTGCAGGCAGGTTCAAACAATTGTGTGAGTGGCGTTTTGAGAAGATGACGGAGGGTGACGGACCTGCTTCGATTAAATAGTTTAATATTCTTTGGGGATCAGCTCTCCGGTGGTAACACGCAGCCCATTCATCGCCAGGGCCCACATCTCGTCTTCGCCAGGAAACACCTGTACCGGGGCGATCCAGCTCACCATATCGGTAACAAATGCTGTAAAAGGCTTACTGTGAGCGATACCTCCGGTGATGAGGATGGCATCGATATCGCCTTTGAGCACCGTCGCCATAGCACCAACCCATTTGGCGACCTGGTAGGCCATGGCATCAAAAAGCAGCTTAGCATGGGAATCTCCATTGTCGATAAGCCTTTGAACTTCAACCATATCGTTGGTGCCAAGATGTGCGACCATGCCACCTTCTCCTTTCACCTGTTTTTTCATATCACCCAGGCTCATCTTTCCCGAATAACAGAATTTCACCAGGTCGCCGGTAGGCAGCGTCCCGCTTCTCTCGGGAGAGAAGGGTCCTTCGCCGTCGAGGCCCTGGTTTACGTCGATGACACGTCCTTTGCGATGCGCCCCGATGGTGATTCCACCGCCCAGGTGGACGATGATGAGGTTCATCTCTTCGTACTTCTTCTTTTTGGTAGAGGCAAAATTCCGGGCAACAGCTTTCTGGTTAAGGGCATGGAAGATCGAGATCCTTTTAAACT
This sequence comes from Bacteroidota bacterium, assembly GCA_037132075.1. Taxonomy (GTDB): domain Bacteria; phylum Bacteroidota; class Bacteroidia; order Bacteroidales; family CAIXZF01; genus JBAXPV01. Next base: position 30,621 of record JBAXPV010000038.1, on the reverse strand, counting down.
GAGGCAATCCTGAGACCCTGGCAATATCCTCCAGTTCATCGACCACTACAGGATCTGCAATATATGCTTTTGCATCCGGCAAAGAACGGGCCAGGTCATCGGCGATCAGTCCGCCGAGGTTGCTGGCATGTTCTCCTAAGGGGCTGTTCACCAGGTCACGCTTCATCTTCTCGTTGACTTCGTAAACACCTGATTCGATAGGACGAAGCAATCCGCCACGTCCCACGATAACCTTCAGCTTGTTGAAGTCAACATCGGCATCTTCCAGTTCTTTCAGGATGATAGCCTTACGAAAGGCAAATTGGTCGGTGATTTTAGCAAAAGGCTCGAGTTCCTCCACGCTATGGCGTATCGTCTTCACCAGGACAGGTTCGTAGTCCTTGTAAACGGCGATCTTAGTGGAGGTAGATCCCGGGTTTATAGCCAATATCCTGACGCCTTTCATCTCTCAGACAATAAATCCGGATGGGATCCTAAGCAAGTAAGGCGGCTAGTGCGATAGAGTACAGTTTTGATTTACTGCTGTCGCCACGTGAAGTCAGCACACAAGGTACCCTGGCACCGAAGACACCGGCGGCAAGTTCCCCATTGGCCAGTTTGGTACAGGTCTTATAAAATACATTTCCTGCTTCGATGTTATGGAATAGCATACAATCGGCATCGCCGGCCACTTCACCACCCACTTTTTTAATGGTGGCTGATTCTTTGTCGAGCGCAACATCGACAGAAAGCGGACCATCAACGATTGCGCCTTTGATCTGGCCACGATCTGACATTTTTGCCAGGATAGCGCCGTCGATACAAGCCTGCATTCCGGCAAGCATCTGTTCAGTGGCCGCAATAACGGCGACTTTGGGTTTTTCATTACCCAGTGCATGGGCAGTACGGATCATATAATTCACCATGGCGACCTTTTGTTTCAGTTCCGGAGCCGGGATGATAGCCACGTCGCTGCAAATGATCAGCTTGGGATAGGTTGAGACTTCAATAACGCTGACATGGCTCAGGATGGCACCCGGGTCCATCAGTCCTTTTTCTTTGTCGAGGATAGCTCTCATATATTTGTCGCTGCTGACGAGTCCCTTCATCAGGATGTCACCTTCGCCTTTGTTGATAAGCTCAACTGCTTTATTGGCGGCTTTCTGCTCATTGGGCTCATGGACGATGCGGAATTTGGCAGCATCGATGTTGTGTGCTTTGCAGACACCTAAGATGATGGCTTCATCACCTACAAGGGTCCCGTCAACCAGGCCATGGTTCATGGCTTCGCTTACGGCTTCAATGGTATGCTCGTCGTTGGCATACGCTGCTACAATTCTTTTTTTGGTCTTGCTTTTCAAGACCTCGAACATTTGGTCAAGTTTTGTGATCATCATTTCTGAGATTGTAATGTTGGTTTTTTGAGTACAAGCGCCTTAAGAGGCACGATATTAGAGTGCAAAGGTAGAAAAATATAGACTTGTTTGCGGAATAACAGTGGAATAAATAGTTAGTCGTGAGTCGTTAGTCGTGAGGGCAGTGAAGCGGTTTTATTTAGGCTGGGGGCTTTTAGGCTGGGGGCTGAAGGCTGTTAGGCTGAGGGCTGAAGGTACCCGGTCGCTGAGCCTGTCGAAGGGGTCGAAAAATAATTTTTTCTGTGAAATCTGTGTGGAATTTTTTATTCATATAAAAATTAGTGTATATTTGAAAAGTAATAGACATTAGAGATTTTGATTCTTAGGTAATTAATCATTCAAATGAAGCATTCCTATTCCCTAGTTTCGTTTGGGAAGTATGTCTTATTGATTCTTTTACTGTTCCTTGGAATTTCAGGAACCATGGCTCAGCATCCTTTGTGGGACAACCATCTCTATACCCGGGGCGTGACCGGAATCAAACAACAAGGGAATTCATACTGGCTCGCCACCGATGGCGGAGGATTACTCAAATATACCCCCTCCACCGGAAGTACTGTTTACTTCAACAAGCATAACTCCGCAATACCCTCTGTCTTTTTAAGTGTAATTACTATTGACTCAATCGGGAATAAATGGGTAGGGACAGTCGATGGAACGACCGGCCTGATCTGTTTCAACGGCTTAAATACCTGGACTACATACAACACCAGCAATTCCCCACTTCCCTCAAACATCATTCAAAGTATCTGTTATAAAAACGGGCTCCTTTGGGTCGGCACGCCTTTAGGCCTGGCCAGGTTTGACGGGACAAGCTGGACAATCTTCCAGATTGCCATCACACCTTTCAATAGTTATTTCATTGCCAATGTTCTGGATATTGCTGTCGATGATACGAACAATGTATGGATTTGCAGCAGAGGAGCCGGACTGATGAAATATGACGGAACAGGATGGACGGTCTATACCAACAGCAATTCAGCGATTCATAGTGGTACATATGATAATGTTCGTGCTGTTGCCATTGATATTTATGGGTTTGTATGGGTTGCCTGCGACATGGGTGTCTCCAGGCTGAATGGCACGACATGGGCATACAAACAGTTTGTTGTGGCTCCACCTGGCGGTGTTAAAATGCTCATGGAAGTGTATGGACTTAAGGCTGATACACTGGGAAATGTCTGGATGTGTATCTGGGGCAACGAAGTGATAAAGACCAATTGGGTGACCTGGCAAGATCTGTATAATGGAATCACAGCTCCGTATATTGTCCCAGTATTGGGAAGTTTTTTTAATTCATCCTATGACAATATCTATGTTGATGCTTCTAATCATGTGTGGGTAGGCATGACTGCGGGACTTGCTGAATACGACACCAGCTGGACTGATCACAGCGCAGCCATACAGTCTGACCTGAGATCCAATGGTATCAGCGTTCTGAATTATATTCCGGCTAAGAACAAGTTAGCTATTGCAGAATCCGTTTTCCCCAGCATTTTGAGATGGGAAGAACCCAAATACACTCAAGTCAGCCTCATGGGCTCAGGTTTAACCACCTTTGATGTCTCGGGCTGGAAACAATATGATGTTTTTGACACCTCATGTTTTAGTAAAAAGAGTCAGATTTATTCACTATACAGCAACCCTAATAATGTTTGGATTGGGATTACCATGGGCTTGTATCGCTTTGATGGCTTTAATTTCACCAGGCATTGGTGGGATGGTCCCTGTTCTCCTCCTTCACCACAAACCGCTGAAAAAACCACCGCTCTTGGTTTTGGCATGAATGGTGTTTTTGCCGGAACCAGCCTTGGTCAGGTGTATAAATTTAACGGCATGTCCTGGTCTCTTTATGGGATGGCCCCGATGAATGATCCCCCCGGCACCCCCATTAATTGCATAGGTTTTACTGATAGTACGATGTTGCTTGGCAGCAGGCTGGGCCTGTTTGTCGGAGATTCAAGTAATAATATTATTTATAATACTACAAATTCAGGTCTTCCCTGCGACACCATTAATGACATCCTGGTCGACAATGTCTTTCATTGCATCTGGATAGCAACCAGGCAAGGCCTGACAAGAACTGATCTTTTTGTATGGACAACCTATAATACACTCAATGCCGGCCTCCCTGAAAACAATATTACTTGTATTTCAAGAGACAGCCTTGGGAATTTATGGCTAGGCACCAAAACAAAAGGGCTTCTAAAGTTTTCAGCGGGACTGTTCAGCACCTTTAATACTTCAAATTCAGGGCTGACCGACAACAGGATAACAGATATCGTGGTCGACAATTACAACAGTATCTGGGTAGGCACTGCCGGCGGAGGTTTGTGCACTTATAAATATGGGGTCTGGCTGTCGGACAATCCCGTTCTTCAGCCGCCACTTAATAACGGGCTCTCTCAGATGTCAATCATTCCAAACCCGATAAAAGAGAATGCCACAATCAATGTCTCCATGGCTCACTCAGGAATGACTTCCCTTTTCATATACAACACCATGGGGCAGCTAGTCAAAACGCTACTTGAAAAGAAACAGTGTCACCTGCAATTTTCAATATCCTGGGATGGAACGAATGATCGTGGGATGGCTTTACCGCCGGGGATTTATTTCTGCAAGCTGCAAACTTCACTGGATGAGATAACGAAGCGGATTATTTTAATTAAATAGGCTGAGGGCTTTTAAGCTGAGGGCTGAAGGCTTTGCTGCGCCTGCCCTTCAGCCCTCAGCCTAACAGCCTTCAGCCCAACAACCTATTTCACATACATTTCCATAACCTCAAAGAGTGCCTTCTTACACACCGGGCAAAACCCATTATATTTCAGGTTTTTCATGGTGCATTCCAGGGCTGGGCGATACACCCCTTTCTCTATATATCCACCCCCTTCAAAAACACCGACTTTCCCTTTGTATTCATCGGTTGCCGGGGTAGGGACGGGTGTTCCAGGATCCATCATGGATTTCCATTTGTGGTCGAAATCAGTCAGGGTAGTCAGGTTTGCTTCCCAGGGCTCTACGCCTGCAGGGTAAAAATCCTGAACTGCCACCTCTGAAGTATAGTATTCATCTCCCAATCCACCCAGGCAATGACCGAACTCATGGACCAGCACGTAATTGCTGAGGGAGTTGTCGGCAGCACAGAGTGCATAGGTGTTGTAGAAGCCACCGCCACCGTATTTCTCGGTATTCACGATGATGATGATAAAGTCGTAGGGTGTATTGGCCGCGAGATCGCGCATCGTCTTGTTGTCAAAAGTCGTCAGGTAGCGTTCGGTGCCAAAGGTGAAAAAACTGGCGTTCAGGATTGTTTTTTTCCATTTCCCTAAACCCGGAAGGTCGGTGCCGCTTTCTTCGGAAGGAGATTCGACAGTCCAGAAGTTTATCTTGTCACGAAATTCTTTGTAAGGGGAGCATTCATTGAGAAAATCTGCAAAACGCTTCGCATCTTTCCTGAATTTTGACATTTCATCGTAGGTATATCCTTCAGCAAGGAAGGTGATGTCCAGGCTTTTTGCAGGATCCCCGTTATTTTGAATACACTTTGCAGGATAAACCAGCTTACGTTCAGGAAGAATGTTATAGGAGGAAGGATTCACAAAAAAATTCCATGCCGTTTTCCAGACATTTTTCTTGTCACGAGAATAGAAGATCACCTTGATAGTCTTTTTCGGAAAGGGCATGATGACGCTTTCATGAAAAGCCTTATAGTTGACTTTGGCATCTTCGGTGGTCTGCCATTCGTTGAAAAGGTTGGCATAGTTGAAACGGAAAAGCAGGCGACCGCTGGCTGAGTCCAGGGCTTCGCAGCGGTATTTCCCATAATTGAATTCATCAATAAGCTGGGTCGTGGACCGATCCCAAGCCGGCTCTTTGATCAGCTGGTCGAGGGCAAAATACTCTTCCTTCTCGAATCCTGAATGAATATAGTCGATACGGAGTGTCTGGTTGATGAAGTCATCATCAAAACCGGCAATAGAGAAGAATGGCAGTAAGATTAACGGAATGATTGCAAGTATTTTCTGCATGAAAATCAATTTAAAGGGCAAAGTTACAAATTCCTTTATTTGTCCCTCTGCGATACAATCAATAAAACTGCATCCCGCTGCGATACAATATATCACCTTCAATTTCAGCGTTTAGTGATTTTCCTACTGGATTTTCACGCACTTTAGATTGATTTTTTTCTATCTTAGCCAAACAAATCTATTTCTTTGTTGTTAATTGCTTCACAAACCCAAAATATGCCTCACGATTATCTGCCCATATTGATCCAGACGTTCATTGTCCTTGGATTCGTCATCACCACGATGTTGTTATCGCATCGTCTTGGCCCGAAACGTCCATCAAAAGCGAAACTGGAAAATTTTGAATGTGGAATCGAAGGCATGGGAAACGCCAGAAGCCCCTTTTCTATTAAATATTTCATGATCGCCATCCTCTTTGTTCTTTTCGATGTCGAAGTCATCTTTATGTATCCATGGGCTGTCAACTTCAAAGTGCTGGGAAGCAGGGGCTTTTTAGAAATGCTTCTTTTCCTTGTTCTCCTGATGTTGGGTTTCCTGTATATCATTTTAAAAGGCGCACTGAACTGGGAAAAGTAGCCTCCACACTAATTAGGAAACAAAGTCATGGTAATTATAGCACCAACACCTGATGGTCATAGCGGAAAGGGATTTTTCGCCACTTCATTCCAGCATGCCGTAGGCCTGGCGCGCAAAAACTCCCTCTGGCCCCTGCCATTTGCCACCTCTTGTTGTGGTATTGAGTTCATGGCTACGATGGGCGCACATTACGACCTTGCTCGTTTTGGCTCCGAAAGACTTAGTTTCTCACCCCGACAAAGTGACCTCCTGATGGTGATGGGCACCATCGCTAAAAAGATGGCACCCATCCTGAAAGAAGTCTATATTCAAATGGCTGAGCCGAAATGGGTGCTTTCTGTGGGAGCTTGTGCTTCCAGTGGTGGCATTTTCGACACCTACAGCGTATTACAAGGTATCGACCGTATTATCCCGGTAGATGTCTACGTACCTGGGTGTCCGCCCCGCCCCGAACAAATCATTGACGGAATTCTGAAGATACAGGAATTGGTTGGCAATGAAGCCCTCCGCAGGCGTTATTCTCCTGAATACGAACATCTTCAGGCAAAATACCATATCGAATAATGTTTGAAATCAATACCGATAGGGACCAATTGCTGGTAAGCATGCTGGAAACCAGGTTTCCTGGAGCTATCCTTCATCATGAAGTAGCGGTTGATATTTTCTGTATCACCCTATGGAACGACAAGATCGACGAAATCCTGGAGTTTCTTTACAAAAAGGAGGAATTGCAATATACCTTTCTGACCTCACTATGCGGGATGCATTACCCTGATGATGCACTCCAGCTTGGCCTGGTATATCACTTGCACAGCATGGTGAATCGCCACAGGATCAGGCTGAAGACAGCGACAAGTCTTGAAAATCCGCATTTCCCGACAGCCACCAATATCTTTGCTGCTGCGAACTGGATGGAAAGAGAGACCTTTGACTTTTTCGGGATTATCTTCGATGGGCATCCCAACCTGGTACGCATCCTTAATGTGGATGACTTTGAAGGATTTCCCCTGCGAAAAGACTTCCGCCTTGAAGATCAGACAAGAGAAGACAAAAATGACGCGATGTTTGGGAGATAAGCCATGGCAGAGAACGATGAAAAAAGAAATATCTGGACCCCTGCCGATTATGTTGCAGGAGAAGAAATCAGGGAATATAACACCCTGAACCTCGGGCCTACGCATCCTGCCACTCATGGAGTCTTTCAGAATGTCATGACAATGGATGGTGAATTCGTTGTGGATACTTCTCAAACTATCGGGTATATCCACCGTGCCTTCGAAAAACTTGCTGAACGGCGTCCGTTTTACCAAATCACACCAATTACCGACAGGTTGAACTACTGCTCCGCACCATTGAATAACATGGGCTGGCATATGACAGTAGAAAAACTACTTGGAATCAAAGTTCCGAAGCGGGTCGATTATCTCAGGGTGATCATCATGGAACTTGCCCGAATCGGGGATCATAACATATGTAATTCTGTTATTGGCGTTGACAGTGGCGCCCTCACAGGTTTTGTCTATCTTTTTCAACAAAGGGAAAAGATCTATGAAATTTATGAAGAGATTTGCGGATCACGGCTTACCACGAATATGGGTCGTATCGGTGGGTTTGAACGGAATTTCAGCCCAACGGCCTGGGTAAAAATCAAGCAGTTTATCAAAGAATATCCTGCTGTACTCAAAGAGTTTGAGAAACTTCTCATGCGGAACCGCATCTTCATGGACCGCACCATCAACGTTGGTCCTATTTCGGCAGAAAAAGCGCTGAATTATGGGTTCACTGGCCCAAACCTCAGGGCGGCCGGAGTTGATTATGATGTCAGGGTGATGAATCCATATTCATCTTATGAGGAATTTGAATTCAACATTCCGCTTGGCACCAGCGGAGACACCTATGATCGTTTTATGGTTCGCCAGGAAGAAATGTGGCAGAGCCTATCGATTATCCGACAGGCACTCGACAAGCTGGAAAAGCTTCAGGATAAGGAAACCTATATTGCCACTGAATCGGACTATGTGCTTCCGTTTAAAGAAAAAGTATACAACAGTATGGAAGCCCTCATCTATCACTTTAAAATTGTGATGGGAGAAACGGATATCCCCAAAGGAGAGGTTTATCATTGCATTGAAGGCGCCAACGGTGAGTTGGGATTTTACCTTGTCAGCGATGGCGGGAGAACCCCATTCCGCTTGCATTTTCGCCGTCCCGGTTTCATCTATTACCAGGCCTACCCTGAGATGGTAAAAGGCAGTATGCTTTCGGATGCCGTATTGACAATGAGTAGTATGAATGTAATTGCAGGAGAGTTGGATGCATAGAAGAGTTAGAAGTTAGTCGTTAGTGTCCCAGGAGACTAAGTCCTCCCCAATTGGGGGAGGATTTAGGAGGGGCAAACAGGGCACACAGAATTTTTTATAGAAATTAGAATTAGTGATTGTGATAAAATTTGATACACAAAGCCTGAAGATCATAGAGAAGCTGAAATCCCGTTATCCCGAAGGGAAACAGAAATCAGCGCTCCTGCCTGTTTTGCATATGGCACAGGCTGAATTCGGGGGCTGGCTTAGTGCGGAGACGATGGAATATGTAGCTTCATTATTGGATTTACAGCCTATTGAGGTCTTCGAGGTTGCCAGTTTTTACAGCATGTTCAACCTAAAGCCTGTCGGGAAATGTGTACTCGAAATTTGTCGCACAGGCCCATGCTGGCTCAATGGCGCAGAAGAGATTGTGGAACACCTGGAAAAGAAATTGAATATCAAAGCCGGTGAAACCACGGCTGACGGCATGTTTACCCTGAAAACCGTGGAATGTCTTGCCGCTTGTGGAAATGCACCTGTGATGCAGGTAGGACTGGATTATCATGAAAACCTGAGTATTGAAAAAGTAGATGAACTGCTGGAGAATTTTTCGAAAGAACAAAAGTCTTCTGCTCAAAACCCATACATTTAGCCATGGGTAAGAAAATCCTCCTGGAAAATATCGACAATGCGAATCTCTGCGACCTGGGCACTTTCCGCGCTTTGGGCGGCTATGCCTCTGTTGACAAAGCCCTGAAAGACATGAAACCGGAAGATGTGCTGGAGGAAGTGAAGAAGTCCAGCCTTCGTGGACGCGGCGGGGCCGGATTCCCGACAGGGATGAAATGGAGTTTTCTAGACCGGAATACCGGTAAGCCTCATTATCTCATCTGTAACTTTGATGAAAGCGAGCCAGGTACTTTCAAAGACAGGTATTTCGCAGAACGTAACCCGCATTTGCTGATTGAAGGAATGATCCTTTCAGCCTATGCTTTGGGCGCCAATACTGCCTACATTTACATCCGTGGGGAGCTGCTTTATGTATTACGTATCCTCGAGAAAGCCCTCGAAGAAGCCTACAAAGCAGGCTATCTTGGGAAAAATATCAAAGGGAGCTCCTATTCGCTTGACATTTATTGTCATCCAGGTGCCGGCGCCTATATCTGCGGAGAAGAGACTGCGCTCATTGAATCACTTGAGGGCAAGCGTGGCAACCCGAGAATCAAGCCTCCTTTCCCAGCCGTATCGGGCTTATGGGGCTGCCCAACCGTAGTAAACAACGTTGAGACATTGGCTTCAGTTCCCTGGATCATCAACAATGGCGGAGATGCCTATTCAAAATTTGGGGTTTGGAAAAGTGCCGGGACGAAGTTGATATCTGCTTGCGGGCATATCAATAAACCCGGGGTTTATGAAATTGAACTGGGATTGCCTGTCGAAGAATTCATTTATTCTGATGAATACTGTGGCGGAATCCGATATGGCAACAGGCTAAAAGCTGTGGTTGCCGGGGGCTCGTCAGTGCCGATACTTCCGGCTGAGTTGATTTTAAAGACAGCCCGGGGCGAGCCTCGTCTGCTTACTTATGAATCACTCAGTGAAGGAGGATTTGAGACAGGGACAATGCTGGGATCCGGAGGATTTATCGTAATGGATGAGACGACTTGTATCGTTAAAAATCTCTGGAACTTCACCCGTTTTTATCACCACGAATCCTGCGGCCAATGCAGCCCTTGCCGTGAAGGAACCGGATGGATGGAGAAAGTCTTACACCGCATGGAATCCGGTCATGGCAAAATGTCGGACATTGACCTGCTGGCTGATGTGGCAAAGAATATTGAAGGCAACACCATCTGTCCGTTGGGCGATGCGGCAGCCTGGCCTGTTCGTAGCGCCATCAGGCACTTCAGACATGAATTTGAACAACACGTGATTGAAAAAAGATGTCCCTTATCAAAATAACCATAGACAATATAGAGATCGAGGTTGAACCCGGTACCACCATCCTGAATGCAGCCAGGAAGGTTGGCGGCGATATCGTTCCTCCCGCGATGTGTTACTATTCGAAGCTGAAAGGCAGCGGTGGTAAGTGTAGGACCTGTCTCGTAAAAGTAAGCCGGGGGTCCGAAAAAGATCCACGTCCCATGCCGAAACTGGTGGCCTCATGCTCCACTGCCGTGCAAGATGGGATGATCGTGCAAAATATCACTTCTCCCGAAGTGCTGGAAACAAGGAAACATATCGTCGAGTTTTTGCTGATCAACCACCCGCTGGATTGTCCCATCTGTGACCAGGCTGGTGAATGTGACTTGCAGAATCTTTCCTATGCCCATGGAGAAGAAGTACAGCGTTCTGAAGAAGTGAGAAGGACCTTTGAGCGTATTGACATTGGAGATAAGATCCAGCTTCATATGAATCGCTGCATCTTATGTTACCGCTGTGTGTATACTGCGGATCAAATCACCGACAAACGGGTTCATGGTGTGCTTTATCGCGGGGATCAGTCTGAAATCGGGACTTATATTAACAATGTCATCGACAATGATTTCTCAGGGAATGTCATCGATGTTTGCCCGGTCGGTGCGCTGACCGACAAGACCTTTCGCTTTAAAAGCCGCGTCTGGTTTACCAATGCTTATGATGCTCATCGTGAATGTAGCAAATGCTGCGGAAAAGTCGTTGTTTGGATGTCAGGGAAATCAGTGCTCAGGGTGACCGGACGTAAAGACAAATACGGGGAAGTTCCAGAGTTTATTTGTAACGACTGCCGCTTTGAACATAAAGAGGAAAAAGACTGGGTGATTGAAGGACCCAGGAAGATCGAGCGCTCTTCAGTTATCGCCCAAAACCATTATGAACGTATCCCGGACCCGCCAAAAGACCCGGTTTTCAATCTAAATCCCGAAAACGATGGATAGTCTTCAGATAGGATATAAAATATTCTTCCTTTTTGGAATCCTGGTGATCACGCTCGTCGTCGCGATGTATGCTACTTATGCGGAGCGCAAGGTTGCGGCTTTCATGCAGGACCGCCGCGGACCCAACCGGGCAGGGCCATTTGGCTTACTGCAGCCCCTGGCCGATGGGATCAAGATGTTTATGAAAGAAGAGATCATCCCCATGTCGGCGAACAAGACCTTATTTATCCTGGGGCCATCCATCGCCATGACAACAGCGCTGCTTACGGGGGTTGTGATCCCCTGGGGAAAAGAACTTACGTATAAAGGAGAGACCTTTTCGCTGCAGATCGCCGATTTGAATATTGGAGTTTTGTACATATTTGCCATGGTCTCCATAGGAATTTATGGAATCATGATCGGTGGTTGGGCTTCCAACAATAAATATGCCTTGTTGGGCTCTATTCGTGCTGCTTCCCAGATGATCAGCTATGAACTGGCGATGGGCATGTCGATTGTCGCATTGATACTCACCACAGGAACTTTGAGTTTGCATGAAATTGTAGAACAACAAGCTGGAGGGCACTGGAATATTTTCATTCAACCCCTGGGTTTTTTCATCTTTTTGATCTGTGCATTTGCCGAAACCAACCGTGCACCTTTCGACCTCCCCGAATGTGAGACCGAATTGATCGGGGGATTCCATACCGAATACAGTAGTATGAAACTTGGATTTTACCTCTTTGCCGAGTATATCAATATGTTTATCTCCTCAGCGGTAATCGCAACCTTGTATTTTGGTGGTTACCAGATGCCCTTTATTGATTCGCTGCCGCTTTCATCCAATGCCATCACTTTGATTGGCAGTATGTTTTTCTTCCTCAAAATTTTTATGCTGATTTTCCTTTTTATGTGGATCCGATGGACATTGCCTCGATTCCGTTATGATCAGCTCATGAATCTGGGCTGGAAAGGATTGATACCATTGGCTATTTTGAATATTCTTCTGACAGGGGGATTTCTGTTTTTTAAAGACTTTTTATTTTAAACCATCCCTATGCAAGCCTTGACAAACCGGTCCATTGTCGTTAGCAAGAAAAAAATGAGCTTGTGGGAGAAGATATACATCCCGGCCATCCTCAAAGGAATGGCGATCACCCTCAGGCATTTTTTCGCCGCTAAGGCTACAATAAGCTATCCGGAAGTTAGCCGTCCTTTTAGTGCAATCTACAGGGGCAAACATGTTTTAAAGCGTGACGACGAAGGTCGTGAACGATGCACTGCCTGTGGACTCTGCGCCGTATCCTGCCCTGCCGAGGCAATAACCATTGTGGCAGGGGAACGGAAAAAAGGCGAAGAACACCTTTACCGTGAGGAGAAATATGCAGCTTCCTACGAGATTAACATGCTCCGCTGTATCTTCTGTGGCGACTGTGAAGAAGCCTGCCCTAAAGAAGCCATCTTCCTCACCGATCGTATCGTTGAATCAGATTATGAGCGCCAACCTTTCATCTATGACAAAACTAAACTGACTGAGCCGTTGGACCCTGCTCAAAGAATCGATGTCTCAAAAAGGCAGACCGAAAAAGTACTCGAATTCAAGAAAAACAAGAACTTTGCACACAACCGATAAATAAAATGATCTATTTCTTTTACCTTCTGGCCTGTGTAGCAGTGTTTAGCGCCCTGATGGTAGTATTCGCAAAGAATCCTATCAAAAGCGTGATATACCTGGTCATCTGTTTTCTATCTATTGCCGGGCATTACATCCTACTCAACGCCCAGTTCCTGGCCATCGTTCATATCATCGTATATACTGGTGCTATCATGGTTCTGTTTCTTTTTGTAATCATGCTGATGAACCTAAATTCCCGGAATGAGCCTCATAAATCAAATCTGACTAAAATTTCTGCCGTGATGTCGGGTGGCCTTTTGTTCCTGGTTCTGCTTGCCTCTCTCAAAGATGCCAGCCTTGTGGTTGCCCGCAACCCTATGGATCCACAAATCGGATTGGTTCAGACGCTCGGAAAAGTCCTGTACCAGACCTATATGCTCCCTTTTGAAGTTACTTCTGTCCTTTTTATTTCTGCCATGGTAGGTGCCGTTATGTTATCGAAAAGGGATGCCCCAAAAAAATCATAAAGCATGGAAAAGTTTCATACCGCTATACAGATTGTCCCACTCCAGTATTACCTCTGGCTAAGCATCACATTGTTTTCCATCGGGGTTTTAGGCGTACTATTCCGCCGGAACACTATTATCATCCTGATGTGTATTGAGCTGATGCTGAACTCGGTAAATCTACTGCTCGCTGCTTTCTCAGCCTATCATTCAGACCCGGCAGGTCAGGTCATGGTGTTTTTTATCATGGTCGTAGCTGCTGCGGAAATTGCAGTCGGACTCTCTATCCTCGTGATGATGCGAAGAAATGTGGATTCCGTTGATATTAACCTGTTGAACCGATTAAAATGGTAGATTTTACCTATCTGGCCTATAACAGCTGGCTTATCCTTTTATTCCCGCTTGCAGGTTTTTTAATCACTGCTTTGGGGAAACGATTTCTCAATGGCCGTTCTGCGGGGATCATTGCGAGCCTTGCCGTATTCCTTTCATTTGCCTTTGCTGTGGCACTCTTTATCTCACAAAAATCGAGTGTTAATCCTTCTTTATGCATCACTTATGGCGACTGGCTGCGGGTAGGAAAATTGCAGATCCCATTTGAATTACTGATCGACCCACTCTCAATAATCATGATGCTGGTGGTTACAGGTGTGGGTTTCCTGATCCATGTGTATTCAATAGGATATATGTCTGATGACGAAGGCATTGTGTCGTTTTTCTCCTATATGAATCTCTTTACTTTCTCCATGCTGCTGCTGGTGATGGGCGCGAATTTCATCATCCTCTTCATGGGATGGGAAGGCGTAGGGCTTTGTTCTTACCTTTTGATCGGCTTCTGGTTTAAAAACAATGCCTTTAACTTAGCCGCCAGGAAAGCATTTATCATGAACAGGATCGGGGACCTTGGTTTTCTCCTGGGCATCATTCTTTTGTTTTACACATTCCAGTCGGTAAGTTATTTTGAAATCTTTGGCCGTCTAAGCACTTTCCCTCAAGGAAACATTGTCATTACGCTGATTACCATACTCTTGTTAATTGGAGCATTAGGGAAAAGTGCCCAGATCCCGCTTTACACCTGGTTGCCCGACGCCATGGCAGGTCCAACGCCGGTTTCTGCTTTGATCCATGCGGCTACGATGGTCACGGCCGGAATTTATATGATTGCCCGTTCCTCCCAGCTTTTTGTCCTGGCCCCGCTCACCATGGGTATTATTGTGATCATTGGTCTTACAACTGCAATTTTTGCCGCGACCATCGGCTTATTCCAGAATGACATTAAGAAAGTTCTTGCCTATTCTACGGTGAGCCAGCTCGGATATATGTTTCTTGCCCTTGGGGTCGGCGCTTTTTCCGGGGCAGTTTTTCACCTGATGACTCATGCTTTTTTTAAGGCTCTTTTGTTCCTCGGGGCTGGCAGTGTGATCCATGCTTTACACGGCCAACAAGATATCCGCAATATGGGTGGTTTGAAAAAAGTCATGCCTTATACTTATTGGACTTTCCTGATCGCCACCCTGGCAATCTCAGGAATTCCTCCTTTTTCAGGCTTCTTTTCCAAAGATGAGATCCTGATCCGGGCCTTTGCTTACAATCCATGGATTTATATGGGTGCTTTATTGGGGGCCCTGATGACTTGTTTTTATATGTTCCGTTTGTTTTTCCTGGTCTTTCATGGGGGTTTCAGAGGGACAGATGCTGAAGCCCATCATATGCATGAAAGCCCCAGGGTGATGACCTGGCCTTTGGTGGTCCTTGCCTTCCTTTCCTTCTTCGGGGGATTTTTGAACCTTCCCCATCTCTTTGGCGGATCTGAAAAATTAAGTCTTTTCCTATGGCCTTCTATTGGCATATTGAATCATTCGGCACTCATGCAGATCCCTGAATCCACTGAGCTCTATCTAATTATTTCCTCATTATTTTTGCTTGGCTTGATTGTTCTTGCTGCCTTCCTGATCTATCTGAAAAAGAAGTCAGTGCCAACAGCAGATGATATTCAGAAGAACTTCTTTTATCGGCTTGTCTACAACAAATATTATGTTGATGAAATTTATAACACCCTCTTTGTCAGGCCATTTGAATGGCTCTCCAGTTTTCTTTTCGAAAGAATTGAACGAGGAATCATTGACCCGCTTGTGAATGGAGCAGGGATGTTAGCCCTTGAAACCGGGAATCTGGTACGTAAGCTTCAGACAGGAAGCATTGGTTTTTATCTTTTTGCCATGATCGCAGGGATCCTGTTCTTTTTACTGTTAAACCTAAGCTTCTTTTGATCATGATGACCCTGATCCTTATAGCATTTCCTTTCCTGGCCGGGTTTCTCATCCTGACAAACCGTAATTATGTTATTATCAGAAACCTGTCTATTGGGTTGTCGTTAATTCAGCTTGTTTTAACCGCGGTACTTGTTTATTCTTTTGATCCACAAGGCGGGATGCAATTTATCTTCCAGGCACCCTGGGTAGATCAACTGGGCATCAACTGGAATTTCGGCATCGATGGCATTAGTTTATTGATGATCCTCCTAACCAATTTGCTGATCCCGTTCATTCTTTTTTCAGGAGACATCAATAAGCAACAAAAGCCAAACCTCTTGTATGCCCTCATCTTCTTTACGCAGGCCGCGTTGATCGGAGTATTCACCTCTTTTAATGCGATCGTGTTTTATATCTTCTGGGAACTGGCACTGATTCCGGTCTTTTTTATCCTGTTTCTATGGGGTGGGGAAAGAAGGCAGCCCGTTACATTGAAGTTCTTTATTTATACCCTTTTTGGCAGTTTGTTTATGCTTGCTGTCTTTATTTTCCTTTATAGCAAAACACCAACACACAGTTTCGACCATGCAGCTTTCACGTCTTTGTCGTTAAAATCGGCAGGCGACAGCTGGGTGTTTTTCATGCTGGCAGTGGCTTTCTTTATTAAAATTCCATTATTCCCCTTTCACAGCTGGCAACCACAGACATATACCACCGCTCCATACCAGGGGACGATGATTCTGGCGGGTCTGTTGATGAAGATGGGGATCTACGGCATCATCCGCTGGCTGGTTCCCGTAATGCCATATTATACAGAACAGTATTCGCATATCATCATCTTTCTGCCACTGGCCGGGATGATCTATGCTTCAGTGATCGCCTTGCGCCAGAACAACCTGAAAATGCTGATCGCCTGGTCATCCCTGGCACATGCAGGTTTGATGGGAGCTGCCATTTTTGCCCGAACCAACATGGCGATTCAAGGTGTTCTGTTACAAAGTTTTTCACATGGGATCCTGATTGTTGCCTTGTTTTATTTCGTCCAGCTCATCGAAGAACGAACCGGGACATCAAACCTGGAAAGACTGGGTGGCATTCGTAACATTGCCCCAATTTTCTCCGGGTTGATGCTCATTATAGTCCTGGGTTCGATAGGATTACCACTCACTAATGGCTTTCCCGGGGAATTCCTGATGATCGCAGGTTTGTTTCCAGCGATGCCCTGGTATTCTATCCTGGGGGGAATGACATTGATCCTGGGCGCCGTATACATGCTATACGCCTATCAGCGAGCCATGCTGGGAGAACTGAATCTTGTTACAGCAAATTTCCCCGATCTTAAACTGAATGAGAAACTGATGATCATTCCTTTGGTTGCGCTTGTGATTCTATTCGGGATTTTCCCCCAATTACTCCTTAACCTGACGGAAAACTCAGTTCAGGACTTGTTGAACATCACTTTTAGCTACAAATAAGAAGAACAGATGGGTGCATTGATTATTACGGCAATTCTGGGTCTGGTCCTGCTCTTCATGGGTTTGGGAAATACAAAAAAATGGCTGGCACCAGTTGCTATCGTCGGCCTGTTACTTGCGCTTGGCAGCACTTTCCTGGAATGGGGTTCAGGGCCGGGCAATTTCAGCAATATGGCCGTTTTCGACAATTACTCCCTGGCCTTTAACGGGGCAATGATTTTCTGCACGATAATTATTTTCCTTCTCGGCATCGAGTACTATAAGGACATGGACAAGAATGTTGCTGAGAATTACTCACTGATGCTTCTGGTATTGCCAGGTGCATTCCTGATGACCTCTTTCACCAATATGGTCGTACTCTTTATCGGCATCGAAGTCCTTTCAATTCCGCTTTATGTGCTTTCCGGCAGCAAACGTCATTCCTTGCGCGCCAATGAGGCTTCCTTTAAATATTTCGTGATGGGATCCTTTGCCTCAGCCTTCCTGCTGTTTGGCATCACCCTCGTTTATGGCGCCACCGCAAGTTTCTACCTCCCAGAAATCCTGGAGTTCGCAACCAGCAGGCAAAGTGAGCTCCCCAGCTTCTTTATTGTAGGGGTGATGCTCATCTTCCTGGGAATGACATTCAAAGTTGCCGCAGCCCCCTTACATTTCTGGAGCCCGGATGTCTATGAAGGCTCCCCTACCCTGGTCACAGCTTTTATGTCGACCGTCGTGAAGATGGCAGGTTTTGCAGCATTTTACAGGATACTGATGGCTGGTTTCGGATCCATTTCACATTCGTTGCAGTATATGCTTTGGATCATCACCTTCCTGACGCTTATTGTCGGCAACTTCTCCGCCATCTGGCAGCTCAGCTTTAAACGTCTGCTGGCCTATTCGAGCATTGCCAACAGTGGGTTTCTATTATTGGCCATGGTTCCATTACATCAGCTTTCAGCCAATACTGTCTGGTTTTATTCATTTACGTATAGCCTGGCTACTTTGATCGCTTTCTCTGTTTTCTTCTCTGTGAAGCATGCCAGCGGAGGCTCAGAACAAATTGAGATTTTCAGAGGCTTATGGAAAATTAAACCCTGGCTGGCTTTTGTTTTTACCATAGCGCTTTTATCACTGGCCGGGATTCCGCCATTGGCAGGCTTTTTCGCGAAATATTTCGTGTTTTACCTGGTAATCAGCAGTGGATATACCTGGCCGGGAATAGCAGCCGTAGTCCTCGCTTTGATAGGAATCTTCTATTATTTCGCAGTCCTTCGTTATGTCTTCAGCGATAATCCTGTAGAGAAAGAAATTGAATTCCCGCTTACGTCTTCCATTGCCATGGCGATTTGTGTGATTATGGTTATCGGGATGGGGATTTATCCGGTACAGTTAATATAAAGCCCCCATCCCCGGCCCTTCCCCCATTCGGGTGAAGGGTGACCAAAACTCAAAAACACACAATGAAAGACCTTGTTTTCGCCACCCAAAACGCCCATAAAGCCCAGGAAATCCTGTCGCTTTTTGAAGAAGAATATCCTCATTTCGAGGAGTTTTTCAAGCTGATCACGCTTAAGGACCTCAATTTCTCCGGCGACATTCCTGAAGAAGAAGATACCCTGGAAGGCAATGCCTTGTCCAAGGCCCGTTTCGTGTACAATCGTTTTGGCAAAGATTGTTTCGCCGACGATACCGGCCTTGAGATCGATGCACTTGACGGTCGTCCCGGTGTCTATGCCGCCCGTTATGCCGGGGAAGGCTGTAGCTTCGATGACAATATCAACAAAGTCTTGTTGGAGATGCAGGGAAAAACAGAACGTTCAGCCCGGTTCCGTACCGTGATTGCGCTCATATACAATGGAAATGAATTCTTATTTTCAGGCGAAGTCAACGGTATAATTTTAGACGAAAGACGCGGCAGCACCGGCTTTGGCTATGATCCGATTTTTCTCCCTGAGGATTCAGATCTGTGTTTTGCAGAGATGAGCATGGAAGAGAAAAACGCCATCAGTCACAGGGGAGAGGCGTTTCGGGCGCTGTCAGCGTTCTTGTTTACGTTTGGAGAACTGGAATAATTGCGGATTGCGGAATGATTTTGAATTTTTTGATTTTGGAATTTGTGTCGTCCCTACGGGACTTTGGCCTTAAACCCTTAATTCTCCGGCTACAAAGATTAAGTCCCTACGGGACTTTGGGTAGGTTCAAGCTTTGGCAATCGAATTGTGTTTCTCTGAAATCCTGGCTTTTGCAATGTCCCGTAGGGACATATTTTTTGTAGCAAGCAGGGAACGAGTAAAATAAAGTCCCGTAGGGACGGCATAAAATCACTTGGGATCACAAAATACAATAAATCAGACAATTTTAATTAATTCGCAATTTTCAAATTGTCAATCATTCCGCAATCCGCATTCCGCAATCATTTTAAGCTCATCGTAACAGCAAATAGAGCTCATTTTTGTTGATTATTGAGCCGCAATTAATAGAATTGGTATAATATTTCTGCGCGACTCTGCGTCTCCGCGGTGAGTCTTAAGGCTTATAGTACTTCTTCGCCTCCGGCAAATACTTCTTCACCTTCTCAATGCGGTTTGCATCGCTGGGATGGGTACTCAGGAATTCCGGGGGTTTTGCACCGCCAACATTTTTCATATCCTGCCAGAAGGTCAATGCCCGCTCCGGATTATATCCAGCCATAGCCATAAAGATCAGGCCAAGCCTGTCGGCTTCAAGTTCGTGCTCTCTTGAATAGGCGAGAATCCCAAGCTGAGAACCAACGCCATATGAGGTAAGGAAAATATTCCGGGTAAGATCTGGTTGTTTTTGCAAAGCAATATCAAGTCCTTGTGCGCCAACCTGGAGCGCCAGTTGCTGACTCATCCGTTCATTGCCATGCTCGGCAATGGCATGGGCGATCTCATGGGAAAGGACAACTGCCAGACCCGCATCATCCTTGGCAACAGGCCAGATGCCGGTGTAAGCAACCACTTTCCCTCCCGGCATACACCACGCATTGACTTCCTTGTTGTTCACAGCGTTGAATTCCCATTTATAACCGGCAAGCCTGTTGGCATAACCTTTTTGTCTTAAATAATTTTCTGTAGCAATACTGATCTTTTGTCCAACAATCCTCACCTTCTGGGCAAAAGCATCGGTGGCTGGTAAAGCAGGATTTTTTCCAAGGAATTCCTTATAACTCGTCAGACTCAAAGCCATCACCTGGCTTTCCGGTAATAAAATCATCTGCTTGCGGCCGGTCAGCGGGACCTTGCCGCAGGATATCAAGGTGAGTATTAAAAGGATGATGAAGTATTTTCTCATGAATATTTTAAAATGCTCGAGTTCGGAATTCAGAATTCTGAATTCAGATTACAGAATTTTCGATGACCTTGGTAAAGAGTTTCGAGACCTTCCACCCATGCTCTTTCACCATTTTCGGGACGATAGAGGCTTTGCCCAAACCGGGGATGGTATTGACTTCCAGGAACTGGAAAACACCATCTTTATTCAGGATGTAATCGAAACGGACGATTCCCTTACAGCCAAGGGCATCATAAAGGAACAATGATTTCTCTTTGCAATCAATCTCTTCAGCAACAGTGACAGGTGCCGGAACCAATTCATCAGCCATGCCGGGTGTATACTTGGCTTCGTAGTCAAAAAACTCCCTTTTGCTCACGATCTCGCAAAGCGGAAGGGCAACCAGATTGTCTTTATCCCGGAATACGCCGCAGGCCATCTCTCGTCCGGGCATAAAAGCCTCAACCAAAACTTCGGTATCGTGTTGAAAAGCGACTACGATAGCAGGGATCAGGTCTTCTTTTTTCTTCACTTTGGTAACGCCTACACTGGAGCCATTGTTGTTGGGCTTCACGAAAATAGGAAGTTTCAGCTCTTTACAAATCTCATCCACGTTAAAACTGTCGCCAACACGCAGCAATTTGGCTTTGGCCATGGGAAGTCCAAAGGAACCTACGACCTGTTTGGTGAGGTATTTGTTGAAAGTCAGGGCGGAAACAAGGGTATTGCAGGCCGTATAAGGTAACTTGATCAAGTCAAAATAGCCTTGCAGTTTTCCGTCTTCACCGGGGCTGCCATGGATGGCGATAAAGGCCACATTGAAAATAATCTTTTTGCCTTTTTTCTTAAAGCTGAAATCGTTCCTGTCGACAGCAATCTCTTTACCATCAAGACTTACACGCCATTTACTCCCTTGCATCAAAACCAGGTAAGGTTCATACTTTTTGGGATCGAGCTGATCATAAACCATTTCAGCACTTTTCAGCGAGACCTCAAACTCGCCACCATCGCCACCTGCGATTACTGCAACCTTCTTCATAGTTAATAATTTGGGGCTAAATTAAGCAGAATTCCTATCTTTGCAGGTTATTTGAGCGCAGATATTTATGCGACCTATGAAACAAAGTATCCTACAAAATAAATATTCCCGGCATGGAGGTATCGCCCTTGTTGTCACAATCATCTTGCTGACAATAACAGGATGGCTTATGGGAATATATACGCATCACGGAAAAGAGGTACTGGTACCCAATCTTGTAGGTTTGACGATGCCTGAACTGGATGACCGCAAAGACCTGGATGACTTCAGTTTTGTCATTATCGACTCAATTTTTGACATCAACAAAAAGAAAGGCAGTATCGCTTTCCAGGAACCACCCCCCAATTCAAAGGTCAAGCCTGTCAGGGCAATTTACCTGACACTCGTCGCTTTTAAACCGGAACAGGTAAGTATGCCCGACCTGAAAGATCTGACTTTCCGCCAGGCTATTGCCGTATTGGAATCCTATGGCCTCAAGCCCGGAAACATGGAGTATGTGCCTGATATCGCAAAAAATGCAGTACTCAGACAACGTCACAAAGGCCGTGATGTAGAACCGGGGACATGGATTGAGAAAGGTGAACGCATCGACTTGCAGCTAGGTAACGGAAGTGGCGGGGAAAGCACCCAAATTCCGCTCCTCCTGGGGATGAAGCGTAATGAGGCAATAAACGCGATCAATTCGGCGTTCTTTGTACTTGGTAACGAAAGCTTTGAGGATGGGAAAGACACTTTGACAGCCAGGGTTTATAAACAAAGCCCTTCCTACATTTCCAAAGGTTTTCATAAGAGCGGAGAAAAAATTGACCTGATTTATAGGTCTGATAAAAAATTTGATTTTAATACCTTTCTTCAGAAATACAGGCAGGACAGCCTGGGAATCGGAACGAAAGCTGAATAATATGAATGATTAGAATGAAAAAAATACTACTATTTCTCTTTATCTGCCTGGGCATTCCTTCAATCCTGAATGCACAGGAGATACTCTCTGGCATGCAGGAAAATCCATGGCTCAGGCAAGAGGCCACAGCAAGACAAGCGAAAACAACCAAATCGAGCCAGCAAGTCCAGGCTCCATTGTCACTCCCTTTCCTGGACGACTTCTCTTATCCGGGCCCTTATCCTTCCCCAAAACTGTGGATGAATAACAATGTCCTGATAAATAACAACTACCCTATATTCCCTGCCACTCAAGGTGTTGCTACTTTTGACGCACTAACTGACTCTGGCACGCTTTATTCTCAGGCCAGCGCATTCCCTTTTATAGCCGATACTCTTACGTCACATTATATTGACCTTTCTACCTATTCCCCTGGAGATTCGGTCTATTTTAGCTTTGTTTATCAACCCCAGGGGAGAGGGAATTACCCGAACTCCCGGGATTCACTGGTCCTTGAATTCCTGGAACAATACCATTCTTCTTACCTGATTGACACAACGGTGACTCCACATGACACCACTTTTTATGACAGCTGGCAGCGTATTTGGAGTGCATCTGGCCTTCCCCTGGATTCTTTTTATACCGCGAATGGGCAACGATGGAACCAGCAGGTAATGATCCCGCTAAAAAACTCAATCTGGTTCAGAAATGATTTTCAATTCCGTTTTTATAATTATGCAAGCCTGGCCTCAGCCAATATTCCTAGCTGGAGAAGCAACTGCGACCAGTGGAACCTCGATGAAGTTCGCCTGGATGCCGGAAGAACCAAAAATGACACCTTATTTAGCGACATGACTTTTGTCAACCCCGCTCCTTCCTTATTAAAAAAATATACCTCAATGCCTTATTGGCAATTTGCTGTGAATCCTGCAGCAGAAATGCAAGACTCAGTAGAAATCCTGATCAGTAACACTGGGAGTACAACGCTGGTATGTCATTATAAGTTTCATGTTGATGATGCCTCAGGCACCAATGTATACAGTTATGACGGGGGAAACTGGAACCTGCAGCCCTTTTATGTCTCAGGATATCAGACTCACAAACCGCACAGATGGCCAAATTTCGCGAGTTTCAATTACCCGGTTTCTGCCAGCGACAGTAGCTCCTTCACGGTTACACATACTATTGAACGGATTGGTGCTACTCAGGAATTCAACAAACAAAATGACACACTACGCCTGACGCAGCATTTCTTTAATTACTATGCTTATGACGATGGCTCCCCGGAAGCCGGTTATGGGCTCAGTCCGAAAGGCGCCATGCTGGCTTATCGCTTTAATCTCCAAAAGGCAGATACCCTCAGAGGGGTGAAGATGTTCTTTAACCGCGTCATTGACGAGGCAAACCAAAGGAATTTTGCACTTACCGCATGGGCAGACAATGCGGGTGTACCCGGTAGCATCATCTACCAAAATTTACATCTACTGAAACCCTTATACACCGATAGCCTAAACCATTTCGCCAATTATCTTTTTGATTCAGAAAGCCCGCTGGTCCTGGATAAGGACCACCTTACCTTCTACGTTGGTTGGGTTCAGCAATCAGATGATAACCTTAACGTTGGCTTCGACAGGAATTCTGATGCGAGTGATGCTATCTTATACAATATCGATGGCAGCTGGAAGAAAACAGATTTTAGCGGTGCTTTGATGATTCGTCCGATGCTGGGACCCAAAGTTATTGCAAGCGGAAAAACAGGGAATCCATCAGCACAAAAACTGAAGATCATACCCAACCCCGCGAATGGTTTGTTTTATGTTGAACTTCCTGAATTACCTGCGATGCCAGCAGGCGTCTCCCATGTATTTGAACTGAATATTTACACAATCACCGGTGACAAAATTGCCACTTTCCCATACCAGATGCAATATGATGTCAGCGGTCTTCAAAGCGGTGTTTATATTGTAAGGCTCAACACCACTGACGGCTACCTCACCTATCCGGGGAAATTGATTATTACTAAATAAGATGCAGCAATCCGAATTCGACGAAGAAAATCCTGAAGGCAAGGATTTATATGAACATTTCCGAATACAGGTCGACAAAGGTCAAACGCAGATCCGTATCGACAAATTCCTTACAGCCCGTATCGAAAACATCAGCCGAAACCGTATCCAGAATGCTGCGGAGGCCGGGACAATATATGTAAATGGGAAAACGGTAAAATCCAATTACAAGGTAAAGCCAAATGACCTGGTTACCATCCTGCTCGCCTTCCCTCCAAAAGATGCGGAAATCCTGCCTGAAAATATTCCCTTGGATATCGTCTTTGAGGATAATGACATTATTCTTCTCAATAAACCTTCAGGGTTAGTAGTTCATCCCGGTCATGGAAACTTTGATGGAACGCTCGTCAATGCGTTAACCTGGCATAATACGATGCAAACCTACGGGGAAATTCGTGAGCCTTATATTTTCCCCCTGCTGGTGCATCGTATCGATAAAGACACTACCGGGATTATGCTCATCGCCAAGACTGACCTTGCTCAATACAAATTAGCCAAACAGTTTTTCGACCATACCATTCAACGACGCTATGAAGCCTTGGTCTGGGGCGATTTCAAAGAAGATGAAGGGACAATAACCGGCCATGTC
Source organism: Bacteroidota bacterium (assembly GCA_037132075.1). Classification (GTDB taxonomy): domain Bacteria; phylum Bacteroidota; class Bacteroidia; order Bacteroidales; family CAIXZF01; genus JBAXPV01. Next base: position 5,725 of record JBAXPV010000038.1, on the reverse strand, counting down.
GGGCGACATCTGAAAGACCGCATCCAGCAAGATGTTTATCCTGATGGTGACCATGGAAAACACGCGGTGACTCATTATAAAGTACTGGAACGATTTGGATATGTCACACTGATAGAGTGCCAGCTTGAGACCGGGCGCACCCATCAGATCCGCGCCCACATGAAGTATATCGGACATCCTTTATTTAATGATGAATTATATGGTGGCGACAGGATCCTCAAGGGGACGGTCTTTACCAAATACAAACAGTTTGTGATGAACTGTTTTGAGATGCTCCCGCGCCAGGCGCTGCATGCACGCTCCCTGGGATTCATTCATCCTATCTCCAACAAGCCAGTTTTCTTTACGTCTGAGCTGCCTCCTGATTTGGGTGGCGTGGTTGCCAAGTGGAGGGAATACAGAAGTAAGAAAGAAGACTGAAGAAGCAGCAAGTGAAAGGTTGAAGGAGAAGGAAAAGGTTTGAAGACTCCTAATTTCAAATTCCATAACGCATATGCCTGACATGATAACACTTATACTTCACCTGTGACGTCGCGCGATACCTTTTTAGCTCAGTGCTAATGCATTAAAGTTTGCAAATTTTTTATAGCTTTGTTCTTTATAGTATTCAAACTCATATGCCTGATATGAAACAGACCCTGTTTTTTTTATTTTGTATGATACTGGCAGCGGCAAAGGCACAGACTCCCGGCACTTTAGATTCGAGCTTTAACGGAAATGGGATCGTGTTACTTCAGCCTGGCACCCTTCAAGACGTAGTATATGATATGGCGACGGCTGAAGGACAGAAAATATTAATTGCCGGCGTTGCGCGTATGGTTACTGTTGGCTGGAATTCCGATATTGCAGTAGGACAATTGAATCCTGATGGCCTTCTGGATGTGACCTTTGGCAATAACGGCTGGTATACCAAGGATTTCAACAATGCAAGTGATTTCGGGTGGATCTTGGAATGAAATTGTCAGCTACCAGCAATGTAGAACTGTATAGTCTCACTGGAGCTGTACTCAATCAATGGAATATAAATGCTGATCCAGGCACAAGCGGCTTTGATCTGAATTGTCCGTTCATGAAGCCTGGTGCTTATTATCTGAGGATCAGTACTGGGGATAAAGTATTTAGCTTGCCTTTGCTAGTGAAGTAAGAAGGGAATTATCTTACAGCGACAAGAATGGCGCCGGTGATGTAGGCCAGAACCCAGTAAATGTAAGCGATTGTAGACCATTTGTTAAAAGAGGCCGGTGTTGAAGCACCAATTCCGTTTTTCTGCACAAAACGATAAGACAGTATCGTATCGATCAGCATGCCTGCCAGGGAGGAATAACCAATGATTCCATGAAGGGTCAGTGCTCCTTCACTTGAGCCAATTACCATACAAATGGTTGCTGTGACATCGAATATAATTCCCAAACTAAGAAAGTTCAAAACAAGTCTGTTTATCTTTTTTTTCCTTAACTGGTTGATAATCCCAATACTATATGCGGTAAACGCAAAATTAACAATAATAATTCCAGCTATAAGAATGCTTTTCATATGTTTGTATTTTTAATTTAACAAATTAGACCCTGGATCGTAAAAGTACCTAAATGTTTTTAAATTAGTTTATCTATTTCTAATTGCTATAAAACGTTTGTTGCACCGCTTGTGCTGGTTTTGTCCATATTAATATTCCAGTATATTAATATACCAATTCACCGATATCCCAATTTAGCTGCGCATGCTTTCGCGATATTCTTCGTCGCCCCATCGCCCTGTAGCCCTGTAGCCCAGTCGCCCGGTCGCAAATCTTGACTACCTTTGTGAAAATTTAAAAAATGCCAGAAAAATTCTCCGTCGATATACGTTCTGAAATAGGTGAGCTTGAAGCGGTGATCCTTCATACTCCTGGTGCCGAGGTTGAAAACATGACTCCGGAAACCGCAGAGAGAGCGCTATATAGCGACATCCTCAACCTCAATATTGGCCTGGCAGAATACAGCCAGCTTCACGGAGTGCTGTCGAAAGTAACGCAGACGTGTGAAGTAAAAGATTTACTGAAAGACATCCTGGAGATTCCTGCTGTAAAAGAAGACCTGATTGCAAAGATTTGCACCAATGAGAATAACTTTAAAATCCGTGATTATCTCTGCAATTTGCCTGCCAGACAGCTTTCAACGGCACTCATCGAAGGTGTTTTAATGGAAAAAGATAACCTCACGAAGTTTTTAAACAAAGGGCGCTATGAGCTCATGCCCTTACATAACTTCTTCTTTATGAGAGATTCTGCCGTCTGCCTTTCTAATAAAATACTGGTTTCTAAAATGGCTAGTGTGGTTAGAGAAAGGGAGTCCCTTATCATGGAGAGTATTTTTGAACATCATGAACGCTTTGGCGTCGCGACGATCAATCCTGCACTATCTCCTGATTCTCAAAATATTTCTATTGAAGGCGGCGATGTCATCGTGGCCCGTGAAGATGTTCTTTTGATTGGATCCGGCGCCCGCACTACTACACAGGGCATCGATTACCTGATCAGTTATTTCAAAAAGGAAAAAATATCAAAACACATACTCGTTCAGGAGCTTCCATACAAACCTGAGTCATTCATTCACCTCGACATGGTCTTTACCATGCTCGACCGTGATAGTTGTATGGTATATGAACCTGTAATCCTGAAACCCAATAAGCTACAGACTGTACACATCATCGTGGAAGCAGGAAAGGTCGTTTCTATCTATAATGAAGAAAACCTTCTCATCGCGCTCAACAAACTCGGTTTTAACTTGAACCCGGTAATCTGTGGAGGCACTGCTGATGCATGGACACAAGAGCGCGAACAATGGCATTCGGGAACTAACTTCTTTGCTTTCGCACCTGGGAAAATCATTGGATATGCACGCAATACCTACACACTCGATGAACTTTCAAAACATGGATTTGAGATCATCAAAGCGAAATCCGTGATAAAATGTGATATCGACCTTGCCAATTACAAAAAATGCGTTGTCACAATTGAAGGAAGCGAACTCTCAAGAGGTGGTGGCGGTGCCCGCTGTATGACGATGCCGGTTAAGCGGAAAGCTTTATAATTCGGTTATCAATATACCAGTGTACCAATATACCAATTTTGCTGCGCATACTAAAACAGTAGTCTATATTACCCAATCTCCAAGCCCCCTGGTCCCCCCTTCCCCTAGTCCCCTCTTCCCCTAGTCTCCTATCGCCCCTTCCCCTAAACCGGATTCACCAGCCATAAGATTCCAATCCCAATTGCGAGCAATGCCCCGCAAAAGGTAAACCATTTCAAAAATACCTGTTTGTCCTTTAGAAGGGATTGGAAGGCAACAAGACCCAGGAGGAAGGCAAAAAGTATCATTGTAACAATAGTTCCCGAAGCAAAAGCTGTAATGTAAATCACTGAAGCCATTACTGAAGGCAAGGCAAGTGAAGGTAAAAGTGCAAAAAGATGGCTAAAACCGGCGAATCCATGGATGATTCCGATTGAAAATGCAGTAAATACTTTATGTCGAATTTTTAAATCTGAACTATGATGATGGTCATGACCTGGATTGTGTGAGTGCCGCGGATCGTGCTTTTCGTTATGGTGATGTGGATGACCATGGCCATGTTCATGGTGATGGAAGTCCTCAACAGGGATAATATTGTGTGAATGCTTGTGGATATGGGCAAAGAAGAATGGCTTTTCATGGAAATGGCCATGAGGCCTGTTCTTGTGTGAGTGATGCCGATAAACCCTTAACAATGCCCACAAACCAATGATAATCAGCATACATCCGATTACCGTTTCGCTGTGTTTGGATATCTCCGCAACAGGCAAGATTCCCTTAAAATAAATAAAAACAGAACCTATAAGCAACATTCCTATCGTATGCCCTAATCCCCAGGATAAGCCAATTGCCCATGATTTCTTACGGCTATCAATAGCCAATGGTGTAACTGCGGCCAGGTGGTCTGGCCCGGTGACTACATGTGCGATACTCGCAAAAAAACCTGTCAGGAAGGTGAGCATAGGTCGCTAAATTAAACAAATTTAATTGGGAATATATTTACTTTTACATAATTAAAATAAATGAGATCCATTGACTGACATATCCGTTCATGTTGTCGTCACCGGCCTGGTTCAAGGGGTTGGCTTTCGTCCCTTTATATACAGGATTGCTACCCGGTTTCAACTCACAGGATGGGTAATTAATACCAATGAAAATGTCAAGATTCAACTTAACGGAAGCAAACAGAATATAGAATCTTTCCTCCTAGCGCTCAGGGAAGAAAGCCCTGTTGCTGCAGTATTGGATACCCTAAGTATTATTGATATTGAAACGACGACAGCAGTAAATTTCAGTATTCAAGGCAGCCATGATATCTCTGCAGAAATAACCGAGATAAGCCCTGACATTGCAGTATGTGATGAATGTCTTGAGGATATTCATGAAACAGGAAAGCGCATGGATTATTCTTTTGTAAACTGCACCAATTGCGGACCCCGCTTCACTATCTTGCAGGATTTGCCTTATGACAGACCCCGAACGACGATGAAGTCATTTGAGATGTGTCCGGAATGTCGTTCAGAATATGAAAACGTAAGCGACAGAAGATTTCATGCACAGCCAATTGCCTGTAATCATTGTGGCCCTAAATATGAATTATATATAGGCCAGAACCACATCAGCCAAGATATAGCCGATGTCATTCATGAACTGTCTTTTCAAATCGACAATGGAGGGATCGTTTTAATGAAAGGCCTGGGGGGAATGCACCTGGCTTGTGATGCTTTTAATGAGATAAGCATTACAAAACTGCGCGAATTAAAAAACAGGGAAGGCAAACCTTTTGCTGTTATGTTTCGGGATCTCCATACACTGAAACATTATGCAGAAGTTAGTCCTGAAGAAGAACAAGCACTCACCTCATGGCGGAGACCTATTGTTTTGCTTGAAAAGAAAAAGGATTCCGCTCAAAAGCCATTGGCAGCAGGTTTAAATGCCTGCTTAAGTCTCTTAGGTGTCATGCTTCCCTATATGCCATTGCATTACCAGCTTTTCCAAAGTCTGAAAACTCCCGCCATGGTGCTTACCAGTGGGAATTTCAGCAAAGAACCTATCCTGGTTGACAATGACAAGGCGAAGGCTCAGTTTTCGCAGAAAGTAGATGCCATAGTATTACACAACCGCGAAATCCATAATCGCACCGATGATTCTGTTGTCAGGGTGATGGGAGGTAAAGAGCGGGTATTCAGGCGCTCTCGTAGTTTTGCACCTGCTCCAGTGCGGACAGCCTTGAATACAGAAGGAATAATTGCCTTCGGTGCTGAACTAAGCAATTGCTTTTGTGTTGGGAAAGGGAAGAAAGCTTTCATGAGCCAACATATCGGTGACCTGCAGGACCTGGAAACTGCTTTGTTTTATGAGGAGACAATCACCCTTTTTAAACAGTTGTTTCGCGTGAAAACCTCTATGGTATCAGTAGACATGCATCCATCGTACATCTCTACACAATGTGGAATTCAAATGAGAGATCTTCCCATTACCCTCGTTCAGCATCACCATGCTCATATAGCTTCCTGCATGGCAGAACACAAGCTGGATGAGACCGTTATCGGGGTCGCATTTGACGGAACCGGATATGGCACTGATGGCAATAGCTGGGGTTCGGAGTTTTTTATTTGCGACTTACTTGATTTTCAAAGGATAAGCCATTTTGATTATATCCCATTGCCCGGTGGTGA
>JBAXPV010000037.1:0-38543 GCA_037132075.1 Bacteroidota bacterium | reverse complement strand
GAGCTCCAATTGGCAGTGAACGCCGTGCAGCCAATACCCGAAGCCGAACTGGCTGTGCAGCTTGCAGGGGGCGTACATGCTGAAGGACACGACACCGAGTTCCAGGCACCGTTCACATACGCTTCGAAACACTTCGTAGTTGTATTATAGATAAACAGCGATTCCATTGGAGTCGCTATCGCATCTCTCTGGGCTGTGGTCATACGGGGCAGCAATAGCCCTTTTGAAGTTGAATTCACATCCAGCATGGCACTCCCGTTCGGAGTCGAGCCATCAGAATTGATGCCCACGCTTTGGGCGTTAACGCTACCTGCCAGGGCAAAAAGGATGGCAGCGAAAAGGAGTATTGTAAGGTTTTTCATTTTGAGTGATATGTATTATTGTTAAAAAAAAGGCTTAAGCCTGATTATCTTTCCTTATTTGTGTTCTCAACTGTGAAAAGGTTATCCCGGTATTGGAGAGAAGCGCTCTTTTCAAGGATATTGACGAAACTTGCAAAATTCTGATTGAACTGATTGTTAATGGCCGATGAGATATAGGTTCGGTTGGAACCGACTGATTTCGCCAGGTCCATGATATTCAGCGCACTGTTTAAATGCATCTTTTTCACTTCAGATTCGGCAACGATCCTGTCAGCAAGTTCTTTTTGAAGAATGTCTGCCATAAAAGTGGAATACTTTCTCCACTCAAGTATAAGGGCTACGGCCCAGAAAAGACAGACAAGAACAGGGGAGATTAAAAATACCAATCGAGGGACCAACATAATTTCAGTAGTAAAGAAATTTATTCAGTATTAGCACCCCCTGATACAAATATAGGTTTTTTTCAAATTACGTATGATTTTAAACAATAATACTTTGAAGACGCGTGCCATTATTTTTTTAAGACTCACCGTGGAGGCACGGAGGCGCGGAGGTTCGCAGAGGCCCCTTTGTCTCGCTTTGCCCGGCCCCTGAGCTTGTCGAAGGGCCCCCCTCTTGACCGGGAAGCGCCCCGTATCGATGCGAATGGCGAAGCGCTTATACAAAGTATTGGATATTGATCCGGGCTTGATCCTGGAGTTCTCGTAAATAGAACGAACCATGGCTGTTATGAATCTAAACACTCATACTTTTCAGGTCTGCAAAAGCATGGTTGCCTAGATCATGCCAAGCTTACAAACCTCCACCATCGGCATCCTTTGATTCTGACATTTCTTTGGCACGCTTCCTGGCTTCCTTGCGGGTTTCATTGGCATATTCCTTTGGGGTAAGTCCGGTGTAATGCTTAAATGCCCTGAAGAAGGACACCGTCGAGTTGAAACCTGCAGCTGAGTAGATCGACGAAGTATCGATTGTAGAGGAGCGGGTAATACTTTCTTCAATAATCCGTTTGGCCTCATTGACGCGGTAACGGTTTAACAATCCCCTGAAGTTCTCGGCTGAGTTGCTGGAAATCGCCTGGTAAAGATACGTTTTGTTGGTTCCCAACAGGTTAACCAGGGCTTTTACACTGAGCTCAGGATCAAGATAGAGCTTTTGCTTTTCCAGGACAGAGATGATGTTTAAATAGAGAACATCGAATAAGTTGGGATCTACATCGCTCATTTCCCCGGGGGATGCATCGGAAAGTCCGACCTGAGGAAGTTCCGCAATGACAAGCGTTTCGGAGGCAATATTTATTTTTAACTGAACAAACCCCGCAATTTGCTTGTCAAGGTATTTTTCTTTGCGATACAAGCTTTCCCGGAACTTCCGCAGCTTGATATTCCGGTTGATCAGTCTGCCAATAAAAAGTGCAGTGATGACGAGCAGGAGGATCATTAACTGCAATTGCCTTGTTTTACTATGGATGTTTGACTCCTGCTTTTCAATCAGCAGGTTCTTTTCCTTCACTTGATATTCAACCAAGATCCGGTTCAAAAGCGAAGCCTGGTTCTCACCCATCACCTGGCTCTTTATCTTCACAAACGACTCATACCAGGCAAGTGCCTCGGCCGGTTGCGAAAGGTTTTTGAATGCCACATACATCATGCTGTCGAGCTTCATCTGCTGAACCGGAAAAGGTTGTCTTTTCAACAGAGAATCAGCGGCGAAGCCATATTTTACTGCACTTTTAAAACCCTCTCGTAGAGGCTTCCCTCGATGAGGGTACAGTAGCCCATGGCCATATACTGGTAGCTCCTGATTTGTTCAGCAACTTCCATGGCCAGTAAGAGGTATTTCTTCTGTTCTGCTTTTTTACCCATCTCCATGTAACAGTCAGCAAGGGTGCCATAGGTTATAAAGAGCAGATCAGGCCTCGGTCCATTTTTAAGGATCCCGAGTACTTCATTCATGTAATACAAACAGCTGTCGTATTGTTTCAGTTTTAAATGTACAAGCCCGATGTTGAAATTATCGATAGCAATAGACGCTGTATCCTTGATGCGCTTGTTGATCCGGTTCGCTTCCAGAAAATTCTTCAAAGCATCAGCAGGACGCTGGTTTTGCATCAGGATCGTTCCCATGGAAACCAGTGCATTCCGGTATTGGCGGTCATCACCGGCCCGTTTGGCATAATTTAGGAGCTTCCTGGAGAAATACAAGGCACTGTCGAGATGTCCGAGCCTGTTATACGAATACGCCATCATCTTCCATGCATCGCTGATCAGCGCCGAATCCTTTGAGCCCGAAGAAAGTTCCAGCGCTTGCCTGGAACAGATCAATGCCGAGTCAAAATTGTTAAGCCGAAAGTTCGCCATACTCAGCTTGTTGTAATAATAAAGCCTGAGATCGTTGCCGGAGCTGGCGTTTTGTTTCTTTAGCAGCCCTTCAATCCGATTCGACATCTGCCGGTATTGGCCCTCCCTGAGCAGTCGTTCAATAAGGGTATCCTGCACCCCAGGGCCTGAAAACGCTGGAAACGCAATGGTTACGAGAAGAAAACACAAACTGAGATATACCCTGTTTGAATGTGTCACAAAAGCCATCTTAAAGGATTACAAGCATAATGCAAAGAAAAGAATTTTTTGCAGCATCCTTCATCCTGATGAAAATTTTCGATTTTGGAAATAAATTTCGATTTTGGAAATACACGCCATCTTGACAAGCACATAAACGTCCTTTTTGAAATTAGAATTGTGGTTTTTGAAATACCGTTTTCGAAATAGGCTCATAGCTTCGCTCCCAGTTTCTAACAACAATGAAAAGCTGTCACATTACAATATCAGGAGACACATACGGGCATGGAATCCGGTTCAGAACCATGCATGCTGCCTACGAGCTCGGCATCAAAGGGAATGTTCGGTACAACCCTGCCGGCAGTATTGTTATTGAAGCTGAAGGAGACAAAGAGCGACTTGAAAAATTCATTGCCTTGTTACGCACTTTCATCCAGACAAGTAAGATTTCTGATTTCAGTTTTGTTGAAACAACCCCCAAAGGGTATTCCTCCTTCGAAATCCGGAATGATGCCTTTGGGGAGGAGACCGCCATCCACAGCATCTTATTTGTAAGATATATGAACCTATTCTTTTGGAAGATCCAACGGATGTTTGGCTCAAAAAACACCAGATTATAACACATAAAGATAATCATACAAATTATTTATAAGCAAATACCAATCAAATAGGAACCATAAAATTTAATAAAAATATCTGTTAACGATCATCCAAATTACTAAAACTCCTTGCCATGAGAAATTACTGTATCATTAATAAACGAATTGATTCATTTAAGATTATTTCGATGAAACGACTGCCAATCATCAGGCTTATGCTGTTGGGCGTTTTATTGATGTTGTTAATTACTGCCAGGGGGTATTCCCAAACAGCCACTGCACCTGCTACCGGTGATGGAAGTGTGGGAAACCCCTATCAGATCGCAACGCTGAACAATCTTTACTGGATCACCCTAAACTTCTCTTTGCAGTCTGCTAAGTATTTTATCCAGACAGCCGATATCGATGCCTCATCAACTTCTACCTGGACAAGTGGTTGGGTTCCAATAGGGTCTTATGCTGGTTCATATACTTTAAGTGGAAGTTACAACGGACAGGGGCATGTAATTAGTAACCTGTTCATCAATGCAGCGTCAAACAAAATTGGTCTGTTTAGGGAATTAGGCGGATGTACAATATTAAACCTGGGGCTGACTTATGTTAATATTACAGGTAATCAATATACTGGAGCTCTTGTGGGTTATGCCACCGGTGGTACTATTACGAATTGCTATTCAACGGGAACGATTACCGGGGGAAGCAGCTACGTTGGTGGGTTTGCGGGCACAATTGATGGCGCTACAGTGACAGGATGTTTTTCAAGTTGTACCGTCTCACAGTCATCAGGAACAGATGTGGGTGGATTTGCCGGTCAAATATTGGGTACATTCTATAGTAATGCTGTGGTAGCTCAATGCTATGCAACCGGATCTGTTACTGCTAATGGAGCTGATAAACTGGGCGGCTTCGTCGGTAGTATTGATAATACAGGTGGTTCTGTCACCAACTGCTATGCCACAGGGAACTCATACGCTGCCACCAACGCTAACATGCTTGGAGGTTTCGTAGGGTATAAATCAAATGGATCCCTTAACAACTGCTATTCTTGTGGTGATATTCCTGCGACTGGCTCGAGTATTGGACGATTTTCAGGCTATAGTACATATTCTGGCTCTTGCTTTTACAATACTGAAACCAGCGGGAATGTTGCCGGCACCACCGGCACCGGCATAACCACAGCTCAAATGCGAACCCAGAGTACCTTTACCACTCCCGGCTGGGATTTTGTTGGTGAAACTGCAAATGGTACAGCTAATCTTTGGGCAATAAACACAGGCATCAATAATGGCTATCCCTACCTGCAAAATTATCCGCCCCTACCACCGCCACCTACCATCACTTCATTTACCCCTACGACCGGAACTACCGGAACAACGGTAACCATAACCGGAACCTACTTTACCGGAGCTACTGCAGTTAAATTTGGCGGTACAAATGCCAGCTCTTTCACCGTGGTGGGTGAAACAAGTATAACTGCTGTTGTTGCTGACGGAACAATCGGAAAGATAACAGTAATCACTCCCGATGGTACAGCGACAAGTGCAGGTACCTTTAATCCACCCGTTACCGTAACAGGTTCAACCGGTGCCAATAACGGCTATACTACTTTAAAAGAAGCTTTTACTGCTATTAATACCAACACAAATCAAAGTGGTAAAAATATCGTCATTACGATTAACAGCTCAACCACTGAGGCGGCCACGGCAAGTTTAACAGGACAGGCAACCAATAGCTGGACTTCGCTTACTATTTATCCAGTGGTAACCGGGCTGACCATCAGCGGTGCCTTTGCCGGGCCTATCATTACCCTGGATGGGGCCGACAATGTGACCATCAACGGCAGCTTAAACGGAGCGAACGCAGGAGCAGACCTGAGCATCACCAGCTCGGCCGGGCAAGCCATTTACTTCCAGGCAGGAGCAAGCACTAATACCATTAAGTACTGCACGCTCAAAGGCTCCTTATCGGGGGCTGCTATCGGCGGTATCATCCATTTTGCGGCAGGAACAGGCGGAAACAACAACAATATCATTGATTACAACAACATTACCAACGGCGGAACCCGGGTGTCCAATGCGGTATATGCGGTGGGTTCATCGGGAAATGTCAATTCGGGGAATAAGATCAGGAACAATGTTTTTTACGACCACCTGAATCCTTCGGCCACCAGCTCAGCCATCAATATCGACGATTATAATAGTGCATGGACCATTTCGGGCAACAGTTTTTACGAAACGACCACTTTGTCCCCGACTAATATGTATAACTATTCCTTCATTTGGATCCCGGGTACAACGACAGCAGCCCGCGGAACCGGCTACACGGTGAGCGGGAATTTTATCGGGGGAAAAGCCCCTCAATGCGGCGGGACAGCCCTGACCAAAGCTGCCAATAATAATGATGTGTATGGTATATACATGAATGTGGGTACAGGCACCGTAAGCGTTGTACAGAATAACACCATTCAAAATATCTCCTGGGCCAATGCATCCGGGGGAAAGAATTTTTATGGTATCTATGTTGCCAATGGCGACGTAAACGTGGGTTCAACCGCCGGCACCGGCAATATCATCGGTTCTAACGACGGAACAGGATCCATCACCTTCAGTGGAGGTTCAACAATTTCATCTTTCTATGGGATAAACATCCAATCGGCGAACACGGTGAACTGCAATTATAACAAGATTGGAACCATCACCACCGCTTCCACCGCTGCAACCACGCCTGTTGAGCTGTTCGGCATATATCAGAATTCAGCAGGAACCATCACCCTCAGTAACAACACCATCGGTAGTTCAAGCGGTGGCAGCAGCAGCCTGTTCGCCTCTTCGACGTCCACAGCTTCTGCACAGAGAGTGGCAGGCATCTATTGTAATAATGCAACCAGCTTAACAATTACGAATAATACCATTTGCGGGCTAAGTAATGCGGCAACAAGTTCGGTAAACCACCAAACAGCCGGAATTATTGCCGATGCCTGCATCAGTACTATTACAGGCAACACAATCAGTAGCTTAACGAGCGCCGATAACAACACACAGTCAGGCAACACGGCCTCGGTAACGGGCATTAGCCTAAATGGGGCTTCAACGGCTGGTGGACAAACGGTAACCGGCAACACCATTTACAACCTTTCGAACAGCAACCCTTCTTTCGCAGGGAGACTGACAGGTTTATACTTTTCCGGCAACACTTCAGGTGCAACCTATACCAACACGGTTTCCAAAAACTTTATCTATGGTTTTTCGCTCAGCGGGATAAGCAGCACTGCCGCCTCCTTTAGCGGAATCTGTACTGGCGGAGGTAACACTTTCTTTTCCAACAATATCATCACACTGGGCGGAAACACCCCCACCACCGTTTATGGAATTTATAATTCAGGTAGCGCATTCGAAATTTCTTACTTATATTTCAATACCGTTTACCTCAGCGGCAGCCTTGCTTCCGGAGCGACCAATAAATCGTATGCATACTACTGCCCAATAATCGGTAGCAAAAAAAATATCAGGAACAATATTTTCTCGAATTCCCGGTCCACCGTGGGTGGTACCAGCCTTCATTATGCGTTTAGTAGTCCTGATAATTCTACTGACGCCAACTCTCTGACCCTTGATTACAACAATTACTATGTATCAGGCAGTGGCGGCGTGCTGGGATATACCAATACCCCTTCTACAAATAAAACCAGTTTACCCTTGGTATCGCTTGGAGATGGCAACAGCAGGAAAATCGATCCGGTTTTTGCCAGTCTGGGGGGGGGCACGGTTGCGGCCAATTACCTGCCTTCAGCACCCTTACTGCCTGGAGTTGCCGGCACCGGAATTGTTACAGATTACGCCGGCACCGCGCGTACCTATAATTCAATGGGGGCTTACGACTACATGGTGACCGGGGAGGTTCATGTGAATGCAACAGCCGGCACCACAGCAGGGAACTATGGAACGCTGGGTTCGGCATTCGCGGCCATCAATGCCGGCACGCACAACGGGGATATCACGATCACTATCAATGCGAACACCGTGGAAACCGGGGCCATCAACTTATACAGCACCGAGGTTTTAGGAACAGTAAATTACTCGGGCATAACCATATATCCTACGGTTGCAGGGCTGAGCATAAGCGGAAATATCGCCGGTAACCTGCTCAACTTTAACGGCGGGGATAATGTAACCATTGATGGACGGGTTAACCAGTCAGGAGCGATGAGTTTAGAAATCAACAATGCGAACACAGGGACAGGGGCATCTACCATCACTTTTTATAATAGCGCCCAAAATAATACCATTAAATACTGCACAATTAAAGGTTCAACTACCAGACCTGCCGGAGGGGTAGTTGCCTTTTTAGGCACGCCTTATTCAAACGGAAGTACCGGAAATACAATCGCCTTCTGTGATATTACAAATGCCGGTGGCAGCAGGCCTGTTAACACCATTTACTCATCAGGAACCAATTTAAAATATAATAGTGGTAATATAATCAGAAATAACCATTTCTATGATTTGGTAAATCTAAGCAATAGCTCATCCACCATATATTTAGCCGACTATAATGATTCCTGGACGATTTCAGGGAATAGTTTTTATGAGAAATCACCGTTTGGTGTAACTACGAACCTGTCACATATTGTAATCAATATTACAAATACACTATATGCAGGAACGGGTTTTGATATTAAAGACAACTATATCGGGGGCAGCGATTCCCTTTGCGGAGGCAGCGCCTGGACAAAAAACGGTGGAACGAATAATATATTCACTGGTATATACATGAAGGTAGGTTTGGGAACGGCGAGCAGTGTTCAGAATAACACCATCAGGAACATCAATTATAATAACAACAGCTCTGCTTCCTGGTATGGAATTAACGTATTTGCCGGAGATGTGAATGTTGGCACTATAACGGGCAACACGATCGGGGCATCCTCAGGAACAAGTTCAATCGTACTTGAAACAACTGCCTCTGCCGGTTCCTTGTATGGTATCTTTATACCAAGTACGGGTATTGTTAACTGCCAGAATAATACCATCGGGTCAATGACCACGATAAACACGCCAAACACGAGTAAAGTAGATATTTATGGAATATACAAACTCGGTGCAAGTGGCAATACCACCATCAGTAATAATAGTATTGGAAGTACCGATGCCGGTACCTCGAACAGCATCAATGCGAGCTCTCTTTCAAGTGGTGCAGCTCAATCCGTGTGGGGTATTTATTCCGTGTGTGAAGCGAATGTGACGATTTCCGGAAATACAGTTTCAAAATTAACGAACGGAACCACAAATTCAACGGCTGCTACTCTCGGCTTAATCAGAGGAATTGATGTATCCGGCGGTACATTTACGATCACAAATAATACAGTGAGGGATATAAGCATTGGCAATGCCAATCCAACAGCACCTGGCGCCTATTCATCGATAATTGGTCTTTATGTCGTCAATAATGCTGCTCCTCACACTATTACCGGGAACACTGTTTATAATATCTCAAATTCTTATGGAAGTTTTGCAGGCAGCGTTGTTGGGATGTATGTTGAAACAGGATTATCAACTCCCACTCTCAGTACACTATCCGGCAATTTCATAAACGGTATGTCTGTTACCGGGGCATCAAGTACAACAGCTTCAATTTATGGATTGTACATACAAGGGTATAAAAATAATGCTTCAAACAATATTGTTTCGATTACCGGCAATACGCCTTCAACAGTTTATGGTATTTATACCTATGGATCACAAGGACAAGGAATTGATAATTTCTATTTCAATACCGTATATCTGGGCGGAACAATCGGCAGTGGAGTAAATAAATCCTACGCTTTTTATAATGCAGGCAGTAGCTCTGCCCGTAACTTCAGGAATAATATTTTCAGCAATACCCGTTCAACTGCAGGGGGTTCCAATCTGCATTATGGGATGTATATTAATGCAACGGGCGGGACATTAACTCTGGATTACAACGATTATTACACACCCGGCACCGGCGGGACTTTAGGTTACTATAGCGGCAATAAAGCAACTTTACCGATTGTTTTCGGCAAAGATGCAAACAGTGTAAACACCGATCCTTTCTTTGCGGGCGCCGGCGACCCGACCCCGGCCAGTTATAAGCCTGCCGCTGCCCTGACCGGCGTAAGTGTCACAGGTTTTGACTATGATTATGCAGGTGTTCTCAGGGGATCACTGCCTGCCACGGGATCACCGCTTAGTATGGGTGCATATGAGGTTATACCGGCAACGGTAATCACCCAGGCCGTTACTTCCATTGCCAACTTAACTGCCACAGGGAACGGTACGATTGCCAGTGCCGGTAGTTACACCAACCGGGGATGCATCGTTTACCAATATTCAAATACGGACAAAATAATCAGCGATGATGGAGTTGTGAATTTCGCTGAAACTGGCAGTTTTGGCACCGGCACCTATACGGCGGCCATCACCGGCTTATCGGTGGCTACCCGTTACAACGTAAGAGCGTACGCAACACTGGACCCAAATACCAGTTATGGCGAGAGGGTTGCATTCTGGACTTTGGCAAATGTGCCTTCAGCACCTACAGTTAACAATGCTACCGCTAATACGATGGATGTAGCGGTAAGTGCAAACGGCAACCCGGCAACGACAGAGTTCTGCATCAACGAAACCTCCACAGCAAATTATGTCCAGGCCAACGGAACGCTGGGTGCAGGTGCTGTATGGCAAACTGCTTCTGCCTGGGGCACCAAAACCGTTACCAGTCTGGGAACAGGGAACACCTATACTTTCAAGGTTAAGGCCCGCAACGGAAATAATGCAGAAACTGCCTACGGTCCTGTAGCAGCTGCCCAAACTGTCGCACAGTTTTATATCATCCAGCGGGGTGATATCACCGAAGCCGTGGCAGGTACTGGTGGCAGGCGGCTTTGCGTGGTGGATAAAAACGAGTATTATCAACCATACCTGATGGCTTCTAGAGTTGCAGTCCATCAGTATAAGAATGGCATTATTACCGATTGGGGAACCAATGGAACTTTTGTTACGGCATTAAATGAAGGTGATATTGCAAGGGACCCCGCAAACCAGGTTATTTATATCGCATTTATCAGTTCAGACCAAAGTAAAATAGATACCTATAAGCGTGCAACAACCGATAGTGACTGGGTATTGGTTAACACGCTGGATAATCCTGACGGTGGTGATTTAATGGGACATACCGTGCGACTGACCTTTAACAATAACAGCGGGACCTTATTCCTGAGTTTTACTGAAATCACATCTAAAAAGGTTTATATGTATGAACTTATTTCCGGCACCTGGACAGACAGAACCGGTTCGAGCAGCATGAACTGCTATAACAGCGAGATTGAGATGGCAGCCTATGGAAATAAGGTGATCATAAGTACTGTAGCATTAATTAGTAACCGCTACATTTTGCAGGTACATTCTTATGATTACAGTACGCAGGTTCTGACGAATTTGCCCGACTGGGACAATGGTACTGATTATTTGGCCGTTAGGTGGGCAACCACTGCTTACAACGCATCAGCAAATGAATATGTATCATTTTTTGGTTCAGAAGACGAATCCAATACAAAACCTAAAGCACTAATATCAGCAGGCGGGGCTGCATGGACAGACCTGTCTACCGGCCTGCCTGCGGTTGCTATGAAAAATTCTTCCTGGGCCGCTTCCATCGTTTACAACGAACTTACTGCGAAGTATTCCCTTTTCTATGCTTATAACGGAAACCCACCTATAAAAGGTTACTATTTGTCCGGAACCACCTGGAACGATATAAATGTATCAGGTTTGTATGAAAATAATACATTCGCAACCACCAATTATAAGGATGTTTATTTTCTGGGACAGGACACTTATGAAACCCTTGCTGACATCTATTCGGTCATCGAAACCCCGTTCCGGAATACGATGAATATCTCGGCTGTACGTACCCCGACTGATTGTGCATTAACTTTTTCACAGAGAGGTGTCGGAAACAAGGTCGCGGTTTTCATTAAATCAGGATCCTACACTGCACCGCTTACTGCCGACGGTACGACTTATACTGCCGATGCGGCCTTTGGCAGCGGCACAGAGCTTGGCAGTTCAGGATGGTATTGCATTTACAATGGTGTCGGGCAGACTGTCACTGTCACCGGCCTTACAGCTACCACCACCTACCAGGTGCAGGCATTGGAATACAATGGAGATGCGGGAAGCACAAACACCCAGATGTACATCGGCAACGCTGCTGTTACCGGAAACCCCATTTCATTTGGCCCGGTTCCCACCATTACTTCGTTTACACCAACCTCCGCATTAACGGGAGCAACCGTAACCATAAGCGGTACCGACTTTACAGGGGCCACAGTGGTGAGTTTTGGCGGAACAGTCGCATCCACCTATACAGTAACCAATCCAACTACCATTACAGCTACAGTGGGAAGCGGAACAAGTGGTTCTGTATCGGTAACCTCTCCCGGAGGGACAGCCACAAAGACTGGATTTACATATATTCCCCCGGCGCCGGTTATTTCATCGTTTACGCCTACTTCGGCAGGAAGCGGTACAACGGTTACCATCACAGGGACCAATTTCACCGGAGCAACCGTTGTAAGTTTTGGCGGAACGACAGCATCCGCCTATACAGTAACGAATTCCACCACTATTACAGCTGCAGTTGGAAGTGGAACAACCGGAAGCGTGAGTGTAACGACTCCGGGCGGAACAGCCACTCTGGCAGGGTTTACTTATATCGCCTGTTCAAACCCCACCAGCGGAGGAACCATCGCCACAGCCCAGACCATCTGCTCCGGCTTTGCGCCCGCTGCCTTTACCAGCAGCGTGCTTCCTGCTGGCCATACCGGCACACTGGAATACAAATGGCAATTGTCAACAACCAGCAGTTCTACCGGATTTGCAGATATTGCTTCGAGCAACGCTGCCACTTTTGCCCCCGGAACCTTATCAGCAACTACCTGGTACAAGCGACTGGCGCGTGTAAGCTGCATGGCCGACTGGACCGGGGCTGTCGCATCGAATGTGCTTGAAATAACCGTGAACCAGCCTTCATACTCCGGTACAACGCCAAAGGTATCTTCCTTGTGGGCAAATGGCTCCAACATTAAATGGTATTCCTCAGCCAGCGGAGGTGTTTTATATAATGGAACAGAATCTTTGGTGAACGGACAAGACTATTACGCCAGCCAAACGGTGAATGCTTGCGAAAGTCCATCACGCTTTATAGTGAAAGCGGTGGTGGATCTGACTCCTTGTTCTCCAACGGGTTCTCCAACACAGAACGTAGCAACGGTTGCGGATCTCATTGTCACAGGTTTGATAATCAGATGGTATGATGTGTCCAGCGGAGGAATAGCCCTCCCCGCCTCTACTGTCTTGGTAAGTGGGCATCATTATTATGCAACACAAACTGTTAATTGCACCGAAAGTGCGTCAAGGCTTATGGTAACAAAACCTTAAGCGAAATGAACTTTCCTTTCCTGAATGCTTCGAAGATAAGGAAAGCCTCGCTCTTGGGAGATTGAGAACCATGAAGTCGTAGATCCAGAAAGATTCAATTTGTATTAACAACGATAAATGCTGAAGAACGAAAGAATTAAAATACTGTTACTTGATGATGACAGACAAGTAAGGGAGGCGTTGAACAACTTCTTCCAGGAGTCCGAATTTGAGTCATTTGAAGCCAATAACGTTGCTGATGCAAAGCATCTGTTAGAGAATCATACGATTGATCTTTTTGTGTTGGCATTGGGACTGCCCGGTGTAAATGACCTTGATCTACTGAAAGAAGTGAAAGACTCCTACCCTTCCATGGAGGTCGTTGTCATCTCCGCCCACGGCGATATGGACACCGTTATCAAGGTCATGCGATTGGGTGCATCGGATTTTTTACGGAAACCATTCCGACTCATCGACATCAGGATCGCCATTGAGCGGACTCAGAAATACCTTCATTTGCAACGAAAACTAAAGCATACTGAAGAAAAGAACTCATTGATTTCGATGAATCTGGAGCAAAAAATCAACCGGCATTTTATTGGGGTAAGCGACAAAATCAAAAAGGTCTTTGACCAGGCCATGATGGCAGCGCAATATCCTGACGTCAATGTCTTGATCACGGGTGAAAGCGGCACCGGAAAGGAGAATGTAGCGCGGATCATCCATTATTCCAGTTCAAGGAAAGACCATGTATTATGCACGGTAAACAGCAGTGCAATCACGGAAACCTTGCTTGAGAGTGAGTTTTTTGGACATAAAAAGGGATCATTTACCGATGCGATAAGCGACAAGATGGGGTATTTTGAGGCCACAAATGGCAGTACCTTATTCCTGGATGAAATTGCTGATATGTCAATGAGCCTGCAGGCAAAAATATTACGGGCCATTGAAGAAAAGGTATTTACCCGCGTGGGCGATAACACTCAGATTCAGAGCGAGTTTCGTATCATTTCTACTACGAATCATGACATTTCGATTCGGGTTAAGGAACAGAAATTCAGGCTTGATTTATTACACAGGTTAAACACCTTGCACATTCATATCCCGCCACTCAGGGAAAGGCCTGAAGACATAAGACCCTTGCTGATTCATTTCGTAAATTTATATGCTCAGCGATATAAGCTGCTTAAATTAAAAATTGAGGATCAGATCTTCTATGAATTGATGGATTACAATTTCCCGGGAAATGTGAGGGAATTGAGGAATTTGTGCGAAAGAGCATTGATGCTTTGTAATGGCAATAAGCTCACCGTAAAAGATTTCTTAATCAAATCTACGCAATCTCTTTCGGAGAAGGAAAGTATTGAAGCTGACAATCTTGAATTTAATGAAGTGAAGCTGATCCGGCGGGTTCTTTTGAGATCAAGGTTTAACCAACAACTCGCGGCAGATGCCCTGGGAATCCATCGCGATGCGCTGAGCCGGAAAATAAAGAAATACCAGATTCCTGTAGATAAAACCAGAGTGTAAGCTGCTTCGTCAAACAGGTTTTTACAAAAATAATTTAAAGACGCACGCAGAGGTGCAGAGTTTCGCAGAGATGAGTCTTGCATTATTATTTTTTAGATTAAAACAAAAGTTCCAGTGGACATAAATTAGGAATGTTTCTCTGCGAAACTCTGCGCCTTTGCGCCTCCGCGTGAGTCTTTAAAAAACAATTGAACCCGAATAAGGCTTTGTATTATATTTGTACCTGCTTGTCAGCTTTTGTTTTTCTCGTGAACAGATACTGACAGAAATATTAGCAGGTCTGTTTTGTTCATAATCAAAGATTTAATCCGAGTTTTAAATATCCTTAGCCATGAAAAAGACATTAACACTAATGTTTTTATTGCTGTTCTTCGCAGTCCTCCCCGTGTTTGCACAATCGAAAACAAAAATTGAACTAAAAGATAAGTGGTATTACCTCAACGGGCAGAAGTTTTTTATTAAAGCAATCGGTTATGAAATCGGCGCCAGGCCTGGCCAGGATCCTTATTGGGGAAACAGGAATAATGACCTGGATTTAATGAAATTCGACCTGAAAGTGATCAAAGAAGGGGGATACAATGCCATCAGAACCTGGAGTCAATATTCTGAAGCTCAATTGAAACTTGTTCAGGAATCGGGTCTAAAACTGATCATGGGAATCGATGTGAATCCGACAAAAGACTATGGCGATCCTGTATTTGTAAAAGAAAGTGTGGATAAAATAAAAACGCTTTCGGCTTATGCCAAAAACTATGATTGTATCATCACCTACCTGATTATCAATGAGCCCCAGACTGATCATATTCACATGGTTACGGGAAAAGCCTTTGTAGACCTGATGAAAACCATGATCGCGCTGATCCATAAAGAACATCCTGGTATCCCGGTAAGCTTGTCGGCCAATGCCATGATCAGCGATTATCTCGACGAAAGTTATTTTGACGTTTATGCCTACAATTGCTACGACCATTCTGAGGCACAAACTGTGACCATGGGTTTTAAAGACTATATTAAAGGACTCAATGAGATGAACGGACTCAATAAACCTTTTATAACGACCGAATTTGGCTATTCAATTTCGCACAAAGGCTTTGGCCGTTATGGAGGCAATACCCTCTGCCAGCAAAGTGACGGACTTATTGCAAATTACCGCGACCTTATTGATGCCGGGGCTGTTGGCATGTGCCCATTTTATTATGCCGATGGCTGGTGGAAAGGTGGTGATAAAGACAGCCATGGCTTAGACCAGCCGGAAGAGTGGTTTGGGTTCTGGGGCTACAGCGACCTTAACGACAAATATGGTTCGCCACGCCCCGTATGGTTTGCCATGCGAGATTACATGAGAGGACTGATTATCAGCCCAAAAAACAATACAATTTACACAGGCACCTCCATCCCTATAGAGCTTTACAATGCCCGGGAAGTAAAAAAAGTGATTGTAAAATATCATGACAAAGTAATATTTTCAAAGAACATAAGCAGCGAAGGGTATTTTGCCGATCAATTGACCATCGACCCGCTTGGGATTGAAGACATGGAGCTGGCTTTCGAATTTTACGACAAAGACAACAAAATCATTAAAAATGAATTAATCAATATCCTGGCTTCAAAAACGCCTTTCGACTTGCCAAAACTGACCATAGAAGTAACACCGGGAACTGACTTAAATCAAGGTAAAATTGCAAGCATTAAAACAAAAATAGAAACCAAAGAGAATTTCAACATCAGCGGCGATTTAAAAATAAGTTATAATACGCATCTTGGCTGGGATGTTGGGCAACAGGCCTCCGTGTCAATCAAAGACCAGTCAGATAAAAAGACAATCACTTCCGAGAATTTCTTTCATATCCCTGACAATTGCTGGGTGGTAAATGCATCGGCTGGCATTTCGGTCCAATATGGTAAGTTCAGCTTCAGAATTCATGATCAGAAAATAATACTCCGTGGCGACTGGGCTAAAGAAGCAGGGCGCAAATAAAGGATGCCAGAATTGCCCGAAAAATACAAAAACTGACGATGACATTTATTTATTCCACATGAATCATCCCTCATCCTTGCTTCCCTCGTTTGCCTCTATCAACAAGATGAACCTGGGGCTCTGGAAAGTAAGCGTTCCTTTTATAATACCTTAAAAGAAAATCAAGGTTATCGGGAACCAGTGCGGCAATATTTTCTCCAGGAAAAAGAAGATCTTTTTTAAAGTTATATTGATCCAGGATGTAATTAATGAACTTGCAGGATCTGTCAGAAGAAACGACCAGGTCCATTGCCAGGCCAGGGTTTACTTTCCCCGAATACCACCGGTTATTTTTATCGGGTATCAATGAATTCAGATTAATGCAAGACTTATTCTGAGCGGTTTGGTTTGCGAAATTTTCGCAAACCGGATCAGCCGAAGTATATCTTTGCGAACCTCCGCGCCTCCGTGCCACTGTCGGCCAATCCCGCCCGCACAAATAATCACATTGAATTGAAAAGGGCAAAAGTTAAGGTATTTTCCTTACATCCAGTCTGCTTGCACTTTCGAGGCAATTAAGCGTTTGCGTAGCATAATAGTGATGTCCGCTTTCCAAGACAGTGGATCCGGGGAGCGTTGTACCCCCGCTGGAAACATCATACCATCTGATCATTGATCCTGTGACAATGAGATCCGCAATCGTTGCGACATTCTGCGTTTGGGAACCCGTTGGTGAACTCGGAGTCAGATCAACAACAGCTGTTACCTTAAACCGTGACGGACTTTCGCATCCGTTCACTGTTTGGCTGGCGTAATAAACTTGTCCGTTCACCAAAAGTTCTGTTCCACTAATTAAAACACCTCCGCTGGCTGCCGAATACCATTTGATATTGGTTCCATTTGCCCACAAAGATGATACCGGCGGCGTTGTACCGGCGTATGCAGGCTGGTTCACAGTTATTTCAAGCACATTCGAGCCTATAGCATCAGACCAGTCGGGCAGAAAGTGCAGGATTCTGCGGTCGGGGACCTGCTTAAAAATCATCAGTTCAAATCAGCTTCGGCACTTATAGTGCAGAAACTATCTGCCAAAAGCCCCAAAATCAGCAATGATCTTAAGCTTTATTATTATAATGGGCTGAGTGAAGCTCAACTCAGGTTGAACAACTTTGATTCCGCAAAAATCTGCGCCTTGCAGGCCATCAGGCTTACTTCATTCACAAAGGACTCTGCCCTGATCAGCAATGCCTGGCTGATGATGTCGTTTGCCCACAACAAACTCGGCCGGCTTGATAGCGCTCTTTATTTTACCCGCATGGTACTGGACTATTCGCAGCGGCATGCAGATTACCGGCAGTACCGCTCTGCCCTCAACTCAATGGGTACCATTATGATGCAAAACAAGCATCCCTCAGATGCGCTAAAAAATTACATGGAGGCATTACACATTGCTGAACAACTGAAAGACAGCTCGTTATATGCGGCTAGCTATTATAATATCGGCCTGGCCCAGAAGAATCTGAAAAACTACCCCGATTGTATCCTCAACCTGCAAAAGGCAGCCTCCCTGGCTCAGAAATCTTCGTTCGAAGATTTGCTGATTGTCATTTATGGCACCATCTCCGATTATTATCTCGAAACAGGAAATAAAGTCCTGCATAAGGAATACCTGCTGCGGGCAAACGATCTTGCCATCAAGTTAAACAATTACCAGTTTGTCGCCATGGGCTATGCCAACCTGGCTGAAGGGTCTCTCAGAGATAATGATTATTCAGGTGCTGTAAAATATGGCAAGCTGGCTATTTCCTATCTGGACAAACAGCCCTGGCTCATTCTGAAATTGAAAATTGATAGTTTGCTCTACGTTAGTTGTAAACAGCTGAACCAGCCGGCAGAGGCACTAACATGGTTTGAATCCTATGAAAAAACCAAGTACAGGATATTCAATGATGATGAAGCACGGACGCTGAACAAGATCATGGTGGAACTGAATGTCAAGGAAAAGAACCTAACCATTGCCCGACAGCAGGTGGAACTGGTGAGCCGGCAGAAAAGCACCATGCTGAATTTTATTTTGTTCATCATCGTGCTTATACTTCTGTTGGGTGTATTAACCTACAATCTGCTGACACGAAGATTCAGAAACAAGCTATATACCCGGGAAAAATTTCATGATCATCAATTACAGGAAACCCGTGAATAGATAGAGGTAAAAACGCTTAGGGAAACAAGCCCTGATCCAGAACAAAACCTAGCCGGGGATGAAGAGAATCAGCATGAACTTGCCAGGGAGCTTGATCCCCGAAGTCCATTATACTCGGAACTAAGGGGCATTATTGAAAAGGAAAAGTTATTCCTGAACCCGGACCTGAACCTGGAAGCTGTGATTAAAATGCTGGGTACCAACAGAAAATACCTCAACGCGGCTATCAATCAGAATACCACCGAGAATTTCAGGACCATAATAAACCGCTACAGGGTAGATGAAGCAAAGAGAATCATCGAAGCAACCGTGCTACAGGATGCCCCGATTGTTATATCAGACCTGGTGATTTCATCCGGGTTTAATTCTTACACCTCCTTCTACAGGGCATTCAGAATGGAGACCGGCCTGATACCTAAGGATTATATTACAGAAGAAAAGAAAGCACAAAAAGTAAAAAGTGAGTGATCACGATAAATGCCTGCAACAGAGAAGTATTATAGGATTTCATTGTAACGTGCATGATGCTCACTCGTTCTTTGCTGCTTTGCAATAGTATAGCTGATTAGAATGTATTAGCCAATATCCATTCTGAAAACCGCGTATGATACGGATTTAGCGGGTTCCAGCCAAGGGTGATCGTATGATACGTTTTGGCCATCCGGAAATCACTCCCCTTTTATTACTTGCCTGCTAATGCCAAAGTTCGAAACCATTAGCATTATTACAGCAAATGTCACATCGTGACCACCCATATAATTCAGATATAGCACTGCGATAAAAAGGACATCTGCAAGAATCCAAAATACATTTCTGAAACGCTTGATTTTGGGCATAGGTTTTATCGTAAGAAAAAATGCTATAATTGATAGCCCAGCTAAAATGTAAGTGATGTAAATGTTTTCCATTATTATATGTTTTTATGTTATAAAATGAAATTGTTTCTATA
The DNA here is from genome assembly GCA_037132075.1 of Bacteroidota bacterium. Lineage (GTDB taxonomy): Bacteria > Bacteroidota > Bacteroidia > Bacteroidales > CAIXZF01 > JBAXPV01. Next base: position 18,945 of record JBAXPV010000037.1, on the reverse strand, counting down.
TCTACTCAATCACTATTTTTTGCTCAAAGACTTTGCCTGCAGCCGAAATTCTGGCAAAGTAAAGACCTGGCGGTGAATCTGAGATGTCAACGCTTAGGGTGGATATTCCCTTGGGATAAATGGCCTGGAAGATTTTCCCGCCAAGGAAATTATAGATTATAAGCTCAGTACTCCTTGTTTCGGCCCCATTAAAAACAATCGAGAATCGTCCCTGTGAAGGATTGGGGACCAGCTTAATGTCCGCTTCCTGATTCAGCACATCAATGCCAATGGGGCAGGGCGTGGCGTAAGCTTCACCGGGAGAACCGCCGGGGCAGCCTGCGAACCAGTTCGTGCCATCGCAAAAATGACCGTCAGGATCTAACAGTTCCAGGGTATACCCATTTCCGGCAGCTCCTAAGGGCCAGGGGGCAGCCTCATCATAAAAAACGGATTGGCAAATTTTCCCGCTATTGTTAAAAAGCCGTATGGCTTCACCGCTGCTGCCAAGCCCAAACGCAAAGGGTCCTTTAATATTCGTCACAGCAGGAAAACGGTTGCTGAATTTGGCATGATCGCTGTAAATGACTAAGTATGCCGAAGCAGAAAGGACGGTGTTAGAAGGGATCGTAAAACTATGCGTATCATCGCCGTCGCGGAATTCCCATCCGGAGAGGTCGACCGCTGAAGTAGCGGTATTGTGCAATTCGACCCAATCCCCGGCATCTGCTGTAGCCGAAGAACTATAGTTTATCTCGCTGAAGATTACCGGCTCCGGGCATGGCGTATAGGGTCCTCCCGCTGAGCCGCCGATACAGCCTGCAAACCAGCTCGCAGCCATTGAAGGATTTGCCGAGTCATTAAGCAATTCCAAGGTCCTTCCATAGCCATCTGCCGCCTGTTGCCAGGGGATAGAATCATCATAATGCATCCGAAGCACGAGATCATTGGCGTTATCAAAAAGGCATAGCGCCTCATCTGAATTACTGAAACCAAATCCGGGAGATCCCAATATCGCGACTCCCGGATGCTGCTCATGAAACTTAAGGCTATCTTCGGCCAGTACCAGGTAAGCGCCTGGAGCTATGATCGTCGCTGCAGGGAAATAATAACGATGGTAAACCACGCTATCGGTAAAACGCCAGCCTGAGACATCCAGCGGGCCATTTCCATAGTTGTGGAATTCTATCCAGTCACCGGCATCACGGGTGGTGTCGGAATGAAAGTTCAACTCACTGATTGAAAGTTTACCTTTGAAGGAACTTGCCATGAAAACAGCCGTAAAAACAGCATCTGATGTGATATTCAGTGTGATGGAGGGATTGTTGTTGGGTGAAGGCATAACGGCATTGGCTGCCCAGTAAAGGAAATTATAACCGGGCTTGGGGATGACTGTTAATTTCACCGGGTTTCCGTTGAAATAGACACCAGTCCAGGGTAATGATGAAGGGATAATCGTGCTGATTTTAATTTTCCCGGCTCCTGCAGGGATCACATCAAGTGTCACATCGACCTGGCCTGCAAGCGAAAAATTAGACTGAAGATGATTTCTAACCTGAGCAGTCCTTTGAGATAGCTGATACTGAAAAGTGAGGTGGTTGTTGCTGAAATTCGTCATCAGCTGTATGAGGTTATTCGGATCACCCCAGCGTTGGTACTCGCTCTGCATCTCCAGTACTGTCTGGTTGAACATATTGTCATCAATGGCCGAGAGCCTGCTGAATTGATAGGTTGTATTCATCAGGTCGGCAAAACGGTTGATGAAATAATTCCTGAACCTCGCATTTTGTATGCCTTTGCGCCAGATCCCAACAGATGGTATGCTCATATCCTGGTTTAGCATATAATTAATATGGTCGAAGTAACAATCTGACCATCCATTGGGTGCCAGTGACAATTCAAGATCGACAAGGCAAAACCTCCATCGGTAATGGGTCTTATCTGAACGATAGATCTTGATGTTGTTCCAGGGCCAGTCTTTGTTTGCTATCCAGCTTTCAGCTATGATATAGTCATTATACCAGATCATGTCAAAGTCGTGGTCTGCTAGGGTCCAGAATGCAGTATCGGCAGGATTCAGGTTATTGAAGGAGGCCACCGCATTATAAAAAGGCGCAACAGATCCTACAGTTGGTCTCAGTGCTCCTCCATACCAGTAGCTTTGAGACAGGATATCCACTGAATCGGGATTTGCATCGTCGATGACCTTAAAAAGATCTGTGTCAAATTTCTCACGCAACTCATACAGACCATAGTAGGCACCATTGATATACACTGATACAGGCCTCCAGGCAGAATAATAGTTGTTCGATTCCCTTCCCATGGCTTCAACCTGGCAGGCGTCTTTGTAAGGGTAAGTCAGATATTGATTGCTTCCGTTTCGCAGGTAGAATTTACTGAATTTCGTCCGGTATGGCCTGTTTGGGATAAGGGCATAATCGATCGGCCCATCTCCAAGGACACCATTGTCCAACTCGACACGGAAAGAATGCTGGGAATTGGAACGGCTTCCCCCTGCCCCACCATCGATTTGTATCCCGGCATTCTGTGAAAAAATAAGTTGCCTCGTCGAATCAAAATAGTCCACATAGGCGGCTTTCTCCCAGTCATATTCCCAGTGATCGAAGATCCCGCCGGGCCCAAAGAGGTTCTTTTTGTCTGTCACTACTGACAAAACAGGGGTCTGATGACTTATCCCCATCAGGTAGGATGCAACCCTGATCTTGCTTGGCAGCATATTATTCCCAAATACCCTGGCTTTTAACACACAGGAATAAAAGATATTGATGTCAACGCCATTAAATAGCGCGGATGAAAGCGTCGGATCACTGCCATCGAGGGTATAACGGATCGAGGTTCCGGCACCATTGGTGTTGTATATATGGACATTGAAAGCTGCATTATACATACCAGGCTGTACCGAAAAAAAAGCTTGTTGAAGATAGCCAGAATAGGTGGCACTCAGATTGTTTGTGGCTGAAGGTGTGGATGCCTCGAACAGAACCGGAGGACTGGCAGAAGCATCGGGAAAGCGGCCGTTGCTGTTGTCCAGGCCGTTGCAGTTGACTAAAAGCTGGCTAAGCAAGGTCTGTGCAGGAGAATAAAGATAGACAGTCTCCCCTGCCGAGGAAATCTTGAAATTGGTGTGAAGGTTATTGTTCGTATCCACCGGGTCGAAAAAAGAAGTGACCGCATTGACTGAAACGAGTTTCATGTAGAAATCGACATAGTCGTATTGGGTATTCGTATCTGTAGAGGCAACATCAAACGCCAGGCTGGTAATATCACCCGCTGTTAATCCCGCAGACAGCAGCTCTGCAGCAGGGATCAGCATCTGGTTTTTGGCAGCCCAGTACCAGTTTCCATAGGGGGCAGGATAATCCGTTGTGGTATTCTGGACATGCCCGGTATCGATGGTGATATCGTTTAGCTTCATGTTCGGCCGCTTATTTGACGGCGATCCGAAATTGGTTGTACAGATATAGGGACTCCCATCCTGGAAGGCGCAAATCGTAGCATTATAGGGCTTAATGCTTTGGTTAAAGACTGAATTTGTGGTGTAACCCGTTGATCTGTATGAACAGGTATTTATCAGGATATTGGAGATTCCGTCCCAATAGAAGGGTGTTGAGAAGGGATGCACATTCCATCCTACCACTGCGGTGAACGGACCGGTATTAAGCACATGTTTGAAACCGCTGATTGGCTTTCTGTCTTTGCCGCTGCAAAACACCGTCTTGTATTCTCCTGGCAGGAGGTAAACATTGGGGAAGACCCACCTGGCAGGATTCGCCGGGTCATCGCTAAGGGTATAATTTTGCAAAAAGACTGTATCGCTGCCCGAATTGTACAACTCAACCCAGTCAGGGTATTCTCCATCCTCGTCTGAAATGCCTGAATAATTCCTGTTTGTCCCTTCATTGATGATGACCTGAGAAAAAGCTGGTGAAGCACTCATTATTAAGATTGCCACAATGTAACATATAAGGCCTCGTTTCAGAATCCATCCTGATCTCCAATCCATAGAAATTCGCGTTAAGTGGGAATTCAATCAAATGCAATAATGCTTGTGTAAAACGTCAGCGTAACATTTATGTAAAAGTATAAATTTAACGGTACGATTTTAAAGACAGTATATCTCTAAATCACACTAGATGGAATAGAAACCAGAGAAACAACTGGCTTATCAAAGGTTGATATATTATTTTTATTTATCTATTCCTGCTTGTTTTAGAATAGCATGCAAGGTTCCTTTTGGCAATTCCTTATTATGCATAGGTACAGATGTAATCTTGCGTGTCTCGGGATGAATAAAATAATAATGGCTACCATGGATTTTTTTCAAAACAAATCCTTTGCTTTCAAGGATTTTAATGAGCTCCTTAGGTGTTAACGACCCCAACCCACTCATTTTCTACGCAATAGAAAGGGTATATTCCAATGATTTACTATCATCCGGAGCCTCTTCACCTTGTTCTTTAAGGACTTCTAAATAACCTTCAATCGCTTCCTTAGCCATTGCAATTGCTTGATCTACATTTTCACCATACGTAATACAACCTGGCAAACTAGGCACATTTACTGTATATCCACCCTCAGGTTCAGGATTCAAGATAATCCGATAGGTTAAGTGTTTCATTCTGGATAATTTTAATGGATGACAAACACAAAGATACGAAATGAAAAGAGAGTGAGTGTGAAAATGAGTTTTGAAAAAAACCAGAGCGCGATATTATACTTCGGCTGATCAGGCTTGCAGAAATTTCGCAAACCTGATCAGCCGAAATATAATATTATTGTGCAAATTTACATTTCATTATTTACGGCCTTATCATGACAATATTTAAAAGCCTTATCAGTCTGATCCCGGTATTTCTGTTTTTACTGATGATGATATCGCTGGACAGCTTCAAACTTGTTCGGAAGAAATTAATTTTATTTTGCCTGGCCTGGGGATTGCTGAGTGCAGGGTTAAGCTATTTTTTCAATACTTATCTTAATGAATATCTTCACTTTGGCATTGAGAAATATTCAAATTTTGTTGCTCCGATTCTGGAAGAAGCATTAAAATTTGCCCTGCTTTGGTTTCTGATCAGGAAAAACAAAGTAGGTTTTATGATTGATGGAGCCATATATGGATTTGCGATTGGGGCTGCCTTTTCTTTTGTTGAAAACCTCTATTACCTCTTCCTCTTTAATTCTGAAGGAGGTTCATTGCTGATTTGGATTATTCGCGGATTTGGAACCGCGATTATGCATGGAGGAGCCACAGCGATTATGGGCATTGTCTGTATGAGTGCACTTAACCGGCAATCCCATTTAGTGGTTGCTACCTTTTTAGGAGGGATTTCCGCGATTATTTTGCACAGCTGCTATAATCAACTATTGGCTTTTCCATTGCTTGCTGCTGCTTTCATTATATTCATAACCCCTGTATTAATCACCACAATATTTATGATGAATGAAATATCCATTCGCAATTGGCTGGAACTGGAATTCAATTCAGAAGTTAATATGCTGATCATGATTAAGAAGGGAATGTTTTCTCAAACAAAAACAGGAAGTTACCTGGTTTCCATCAGGACTTATTTCCCGGCTGAAGTTGTCGTGGATATGTATTGTTACATTAGTTTGTACCTGGAATTATCGATGAAAGCAAAAAGTCTGCTGATGCTGAAAGAAGTGGGTCTGTCTGTTCCTCAGGATCCCGGGATTTCAAGTAAGCTTTTGGAATTAAACGCCTTAAGAAAAGCAATCGGTCTGGCAGGATACCTGGCAATTTCGCCCGTATTAAAAATGACCCCTAAGGATTTATGGAAACTATCCTTACTTGATCATCAATAATACGCAGCCTGGATTTTATAATTTCAGTGAAACCATATACTGATCACCCGGACTCATCGGCCCATACGCCCTGGAATAGCCAAAAGATAGGGTCGACTTCAGCAAACTGAATAACACCAGCTCGAAATCAAGCTGAACCCCGGATGAAAAAAAATTCTGTTGAGGCTGGTCATTCTCTATATTGGTAAAAAGTCCCATCCCAAACAAGGTAAACCTCGCATAAGTAGTATAAAAAGCCAGGAACCCAAGTTTACGAAACCTGATGGGCCTGAAATCAATTTCAGTGCTTAATTTGCCATAATTGAGGGCTGAGATCCCGTCGATCTGTACTCCGGGGAATCTTGACAATTCGCGGTACTGTTGTGTCGGACGATAATCGATATAATTGTTCCCAAACCCACCGAAATAAAAGTAAGAGTTGCTTTTGTCAGATTCCCCGAAACTTTGTCCTGCCGAGGTCCGGAACCATAATGAAGTGTTACGTGACGGCAGTAAGAGCCCGACATCAAAATTGTTGATCAGTTGTGGATAGAAAATATTCCTGGCAAAGCTGGAATACGCATAAACATTCCAATCGTATCCTTGTTCCGGCTCAATAGCTCCCAGTGATCTTTTCAGGTAACTCTTGTGAAAGTTAATAGTTCCGACAAAGAGTTCAGTGTATGCGGAAGCAATATTCTGATAAAATGGCAAGGTTTCAAGGTCACCATAGGCAGTGAGTTTAACATAAAAATCGGTCTTCCCGGGTGAAAGTCGGTTTAAAAGTTTGTAATATTTTCCGGATATCGAATAGCCGGCCCTGCTGAATTTCGTAGGGCCAAAAAGATCATAAAAATCTGCGTAATTGTAATTACCGGAGAACGACCAGTTCCAGATGGAATATTCGGCTGAAAGGTGCACATTTTCTTTCAGGGGAAGGACCGGGTATGGAGAATAGGACAACTTCAACGTAAGAGAATTTAGTCCCATGGGGTCCGAGAAATTCATGCGATAACCGCCTGCAATGTAACTTTTATAGCCCTGAACGATCGGGTAGGCATTGGCCAGTTTCATCTCTTTGGTTGGCACATACCTTTTTTCAATAACACCAATAGAATCAAGGTTTATTGTCGAGGGTGGCTTTAGCATCCAGGTTTCTACCTCCGGGTATTTCTGATAGACCCTTTGGCCCAGGTACTCAATCGCATTGACATTAGGCACCGTATCGATCTTCATCATTCCTGGCACCATTCCATCCCCGGTATACTCAAGGATCAGCATTGAATCAGCGGAAACAGGCAATGGCCGGAAAAATCCGCGGGTGGCATTGGTGAGAATCTCCGGCTGTCTGGTTTCAAGGGAAATCCTGAAAACATTCGATACGCCTGTGATGTAAGAAGTTCCATACAGGTATTTCCCATCAGGTGAAAAGACAAAATTTGCCGCTTGATTATCCTTGAATTCATAGATCTCCTGGTATTGTGTCCTTCCTTTGAGCAGATCCGTAATCCTGAACAGAACGATTTTTTGGGTGCCCTGGATGTCAGACAAGGTCGCCGATATTATAAGTCCGTCGGGTGAAATATCGAGGTCGGAAAGGTCTTTGCCAAAAGGCAGTTTATAAAGCTCCTGCCATTCACTATAAGGCGGCAGGAAGCGGACAAGGATTGAGTACCCGTATATGCTTTGAACCCCATAAATGGCACGATCTTTCCTGTTAAATACCAAGCCGCCTGCCCTCGTATACTTGATCAGGTCGCGGGCTTTGCCTGTTTTTATGTCTATTGACTGCAATCCACGCCATTCGAAATTATGGGTTGAGGCGAACAAAGTCTTCGTTGAATCGTCATAGGCCATGCTTGTAACATTATACATCGAAGGGCTGGGTACAGGCTCGATTTTTTCCATTTTACCCGTTGTTATATCGATGCTGGTGATTCGTGCCAACTTGCCTGGATAGTTAACGGCCAGGTATATCTTCCCGGCATCTTTGTCATAATATTGACGGGATACAGAGCCCAGCGGCTTGTCATCGATTTTCCGGTAACGGCTTTCAGGTGCCGCCAGCAGGATTGTCTTAATATTCGACCGCTGAAAATCATGCTCCCAGCTTATCCATTTGGCCCATTCCTTCTGAATTGGAATTCCATAAACATGTTTAAACTGGCTTGCATAAAACCTTCTGCTGGTATCTGTGCGGGAATAGAAATCCTTTAATTTCGTTAATCCATATTGATAGGCCAGGTAACTGACAAATCGTGTTCCATACAAGTATGAGTTGACCCCAACCTGGAAGTCGATGGCTGTTCCCTCTGATTCCAGTCCGATCACATTATAAAAAAAGCTGGTGTCGCATACCATGGTACGGAATACCATTTCATCGTAACCTCCCATCGCCCGGCCGATTCCGCCGCTCATCCAGGTCTCCATGAAAACAGCAATTCCTTCATGATACCAACGTGGAGAGTACCAGCGTGGGGTAGTAAAAAAGCTGTATGCCATCGACAAAGGGTCTTTATTGTCAGACATCACTCTGCCTGCGAATATTTTTTTAAAAACCCGGTCGTTTCTTGAACCCTTGTCACAAATCACCTGGTGAGTAAGCTCATGGCTCATCAGCCATTGCATGCGTTCGTTGGATGGCATTACTGAATACGTATAACTAAATGGTGCAATTCCGATATTCAGGAAGTTCCAGGGTATCACCAGTGCCCCTCCGTTTCCCACATCCGCAAAATCATTAAAGAGAATATGGGTCTTCCCGCTGGGTTTATAATCCCAGAAGTTCTTCTGGAAACCAAGCGCATTCTCAAACGTACGAACAGTATGCGGAACCAGGTAGGAAGTGTTATTATCCAGAAAAACCAGTTTAACGTGCGGAGTCTCGTATTTCGTGATCAGGGGTTTGTTCTGCGAAAGTAAATTAAACGGCGAAAGGAAAACACTCAGGGTTGCCAGGCAGATAATTCGAAGTATAGATTTAATCATAGACCCATTGTTTAACAGATAAAGTATTTCACTTCCGGTCCATAAAAAAACGAAGATCTCCCACTGCTTTCAGGAAATCTCCGGCAATGTATGAATATTTTTAATCAATCAGGGAACTCTGTTGATTTAGCTTGGGGGAGGACAACAGGGCTCACAAAGGTCCATCAGTGAATGAGACAACATGGCCTGCATAACATCGAACTGATTGATTGCATTTGCCTTGTTATTGATGATCGCTGCTATATCAGGCGTGGACTTTTTATCACTTGCATTTTTAAGCTTCCCCTGCTCAGGCTGCAGGCTTTGCGTTATGATTTGTTCCCCGCTGAGCGTTTCATCAAACGTATTCATTCTGCTGATGATTTTTTTAGTATCAATCCCCGTAAACCCTCTCATTTCAGCTGTATCAACTGCCACCATCGAATACATTACAGGTTTAAGCTCTACATCTGCCAAAAGCGCTTTCATGCCTTCATTGTTGTTGTAAAACGTCTTGTCCTTGAGATAATTAAGCATTGGCTTGTCCTTGGTAAGCATGGCTGAAATCATAACATTGATAGTCAGCAAATCATAAGCATCCTTCAACCCCTGGTGGGGCTTGTCAGGGTGACTGGAAAGGTATGATTCAACAGAACTAAGGTATTCAATTAATATCCCGTCACGATAGCGGATGCCATTATTGGCGTTGTTGGCATTGGTGAAATAAGCTGCCAGAGGGGTATTTTCGCTATTACCAAAAGATTCCATTGCATGAATTAATGTTAGAAGATCTACCCGGGCTGAATCCAGATAGGTTTCGTACCCTGACAGGGCGTTGACAGCAGTATAACAGCTTTTATTGAACTCCTCTTCAGATGCGGTCTTTTCTTTCACTTTTTTAATATCAAATGCGGTTTTCAGTGATTTATAATAACTATAGGAGTAATATTTCAGATTATAGGATAACCTGGCCGTGTCGGATGCAAGTTCGTTGCGCAGGATGACATCTTTTTCTGTCATATTGACTTTCCTGTATTTGTCAACTTTGCCGAAAGTACCTGCCAGAAAATTACGGGAAGGTGTAAGGTCCGAGATCGATGCACCGATCAGCAAACCCACCAAAAGGGCTCCGAAAGCGATGAAGATTGCCTGGATTGCTGTAATTTTTTTCATTCTCTGTTCTAAATTTATCAAGATTCACATCAAATACAACAATATGGGCTAAAGCTTGGTGCTTTTTGCCATTTCATTTGTTAATGCTGATCGCATTTCTAAAAAGCTGCAGCTCATTCTGAAAGATACTGAAGTAGATATTCTGTGAATAAGTCTTCTTGTTGTATAACAGAATAATGTAATTATTCTCACCTATATTGTTGATTACAATCGAGTTATACCCTACTAATGTAGATGACTGATTGTTGACTTTTACAGGTTGAATATTGAAAACACTAAAATAATCATTGTTAAATTCGAACACCGTTTTAATCAATTGATCTGATGATAGTTGCAGGTGTATTTCAACGCTGTTGGCCGAATATCTTGCATTACAGACAGCATTAACTTCTTGATTATTAAACTGAAGGATATCAGCTACCTTCATTTCTTCAAATGAACGGGGGTTTACAAGCGTACCTTTCAGTTGATCCTGATCACTCTTAAATTGGAACATATCTGTTTTAAGGATACTAAAAAGGAAAAAACCAATAAAAACGCCGGCTAATAACACAAGGCTGAACCTGAAAACCGGTCGCTGCCAAAAATCCTGAACAAAGTTTAAATTCCGCTGATAGACCACTTGAGATTGTTTTAGATTGTTAATTTGATTGAGTATCCCGCTTTTAATTTCAGGATCAACTTCATCTTTTGGAAGGGCTTCAAACTGCTGTTTTACCTGTTCACATTGACTAAACAGTTTCGCTGCTTCCGGGTGTTCGGCTAAATATATTTCAAATACATCCTTTTCCCGTGGATTTAATTCTCCATCGAGCAAACGGTAAATATTTTTTATGATTTTCTTTTCATTCATATTAAACTACCCCCTTAAGTGCAAGGATCTTGCGTAATTCTTCCCTGGCAATAAATAGTCTGGATCGAACTTTCTTTACTGTAATATTTTTTATCGCTGCAATTTCTTCATAGGACAAGCCACTATAGTATTTCAGTATCAGGAGGGATCTGTAATTTTCTGACAATTCCATCAAGCCAAGTTCCAGTTTCTTACTTTTTTGCTCTATATCTTCTGTTGCTGTGTCCGAAGTTACCATCTGCCATTCTCCCCGGATACGATCCATTACAGGATTTCGCTTCAGCCAGTTGATCGTTTCATTAATGGCAATCCTGTATAGCCAACTAAAATATTTATACTTAAAATTGAAAGTATCAAGTTTCTCATAGCTCCTGATAAAAATATCCTGAGTGATATCCTTTGCATTTTCAACATTGCCAACCATCCGGAACACCAAATTAAAAATTGCTTTCTGGTAACGGTCTATCAAAATTTCGAAGGATGACACTTTGCCATGAATCACATCATACACAATATCGTTATCCTCTTTCAATATCATAATTACCAGAAAATGTCGAAAAGTTTGTTAAATATATAAAAAAAACAATTTCCAATAACACCCTGGAGGTTGCTACCTCTCAATCTTATATTACATTTACACGTAAAGTCTCGTTTTTTATAACCAACTTTTTAATCCAACACTTGTATTTGAGAATACACCACTCACCCAAAAACAATATTATGAAATCAGCCTTGCTCAGTTTGATTAAAAGCAAATCGTTTATCAGTGGTTTTATTGTCGGGGTGTTCATCTCCACAGCAGCCGCCTTCCTGCTATTCTCATTGAATTCACCACAACCGAATACACAACAACTGAAAGGCACAATGATGGGCACAAACATTGCCATTGGTACTTCGGGTGTAATTTTGGGCGTATTGGGGACAATAGACTGTCCTCAATATGTGGGTCCAGAATATGTAGTTCAGTTTACAGGACAAGAAGATGCCGTAATTTGTACAGGACAACCGGGGCTTACAGAAAACCAAAACGTTTATATATCGGATCATATAAGCAATTGTGTGCTTAGAGAATATGTTTCCGCAGCACCGCTATAAATTAAGTACAAAAAATAGAGAACAAGCAGAAACAAACCATGAAGCAACACTGGATCGGAGGCGAATGGATAGGCCAGGCCAATAAGGAACCCATTGACATCATCAATCCTGCTACCGAGGAGGTTTTTGAGCAGGTTCTGGACGGCTGCCGTGAGGATGCTGATGCCGCTGTTGTGGCCGCCAACATAGCTTTCGGGACCTGGCACCGTATGACCGCCATATCACGAGGCGAACTGCTGCATGAAGTGGCGGACCGGCTTAAAGCGCAGACTGAAGAGATTGCACGCATCCTGACCTTGGAAGGAGGCAAACCGCTCAAGGAAAACATCGACGAAGTAGGATGGTGTGTGGCCTGTTTCCACTATTACGCTGAAATAGGGCGTAACAGCCGGGGAAGGATTATTCCCAGCGTCGAGTCCACCCAATTGTCGATGGTACTGAAGGAACCATTTGGGGTCGTAGTATGCATTGTTCCGTACAACTATCCGCTGCTCCTGATGGCGTGGAAAGTGGCGCCTGCCCTGGCCGCCGGTAATACTGTTATCATTAAACCCAGCAGTATTACACCGCTTTCAACGCTGGCCTTAAGCGAGTGTTTCAAAGTACTGCCACCGGGAACTGTGAATATCGTCACCGGCTCCGGAGAAGAAATCGGCAATACGCTCGTTGCCCACCCTGACACGCATGTGGTGGCTTTTACGGGTAGCACCGGGACCGGACGAAAGATCGCCCGCCAATGTGCCGAAAGTTTCAAGAAAGTAACGCTGGAACTGGGAGGCAAAGATCCTTTCGTAGTCTGCGAAGACAGTGATGTTAAGGTGGCAGCACGGGCAGTGGCCTGGGCAGCCTATCTCAATGCAGGACAGGTCTGCACATCCTCCGAACGCATCTATGTACACAGCGCTATTGCCGATCGTTTTCTGGAAGAGTTGGTAACCTTTACCAACACACTCAAACTTGGTCCTGGTATCGAGCCTTCCACCGACATAGGCCCGCTGGCCCGCAACCACTACCGGCTCAAGGTTGAGGAACATGTTGAGGAGGCAAGGAAGATGGGAGCCGTTGTACTGACAGGAGGCAAACGACCTGCAGGATTTCAGAAGGGATACTATTACGAACCAACTGTGCTGACCAATGTTACACATTCAATGAGAGTGATGCGTGAAGAAACCTTCGGGCCGGTGGCACCGGTAATGGTCTACAATGACTTCGACGAGGCTATCCGTTACGCGCAAGAGACGAAATACGGCCTTGGCGCCGTCCTCTTCACCCGGGACGCATTAAAAGCAAAGACTTTCTTCGAGGAAGTCAAGGCGGGTAGCATCTGGATCAACGACCCCCTGACTGACAACGACGCCGGACCTTTCGGCGGCATGAAGATGAGTGGATTGGGACGAGAGCTTGGCCTTGAAGGCCTGGAGGAATTTATGGAGACAAAACACGTGCACTGGGATTTTGTGCAGCAGGAAAAACCCTGGTGGTATCCTTACAAACGGGGATAATCTGCTGTCCCTTTCTCAAACATTAATATGGCAAGTCTATATGATTACAGGAATTAAATTGAATTTAACATCGGAGAAATGCTGTGAGAGACCGTTTTTCATCGCTTCCTGCAGATCGGCTATCTCGGATAAGGTCCTGCTTTTCGAAAAATTCAGTTCTATTTCGATAATCTTTTGCCTGCCGCTTACTCTGGAATAGATGTATCCAATCCCCTCATACTGATTGAATTGCTCGGCAAGAATTTTTAAAATCAGCATCTGATCAGCCTCCTTCAGAGGCAGATCAATCAGCGCTTCAAAGTTTTCTTTCATTTCTTTCAGCGAATTAATAATCCAATAGCCTGCGAAGAAAACCGAAAGTAAAATATCGATGACTCTCGCCTGGAGGACCATGTCAGAATGCTGGAGATACAGTGCGACCAGGAGGGAAACTGAAGATATTACCGTTTCAATAAGACAGATCGTATAGTATACATTATAAGCTTTCAGGATCGGTGAATAAGCGTCAGACCGCTTCATGATCGAATTAGCCCACCATTTTAGCATGATAAGGCGGAGATTGATGTATAGAAAAGCAATTTGTGTGTATCCAAAACTGATTTCCGGCGGGGCACTAACCGTAGATTTCCAGATAGAATAAATGACAATGCCCGCACCGGGCAAACTCAGGCCGGCCTGAAAAAAACTGATAAAATTTTCCATTCTTCCGGTTCCATATGGAAATTTATAAGAATTGTCTTTAATGGAAAGATCCAGTGCGATTATCGCGAAAAAATAAACCAGCAGCGACAAGGAGTTTTGAAGCATGAAGGTGAAAATTGTAACAGAATGTGAAACATACGAGATATAAAGACATAAAAGAGTTTCCAACAATAAAGTCCAGAAACCTACAATGAAAAATTTCTTTATTTCTTTTCTTGTTTTTAAAATATCATCGGTAAACATAAATTTCCTGTTTGTTTAATCAAATATTGATCAAAGATATTCGCAGTAATTAAGCAACCATATATTGATTCGGTCCCTCAAAGATAAGTTTTTTACCGGCCATGGACAAGCCGTTTCAATTGAATCTGTCGGCCGATTTTGATTGACGTTCTTAGGTTTATTTATGAGAAACTTGCTTTGTACGTATTTATGACGTACATTTGCATCAAAGTATAAATACCATGAAAACAATTGTCAGAAAAGAAGAACGGATTGACATCAGAGTTTCACCAGAGGAAAAGGAGCTATTTCTAAAAGCTCAGAGATTAAGTGGAGACAGAACATTTAGCGGGTTTGTAACCCGAATAATAAAAGCCAAATCAACTGAAATAGTGGAGGAAAACACCAGAATTCTGGCGAGTCAAAGAGACCGGGAGATATTCTTCAATTCGATTTTCTCTGAGCAAGAGCCGAATGAATTTCTTAAAGAGGCCGTGAAAAGATTCAAATCACATCAAGAATAAGCAACAAAGTGAGAGTCCAGCTTCTTGATTCAAAACAACATGACCGAAGCCGTTTCACTTGTGAAGAAGAATCATTGACTCATTACATACAAAAACAGGCAAGTCAGGATATGAAGAAAAACCTGGCTGCCTGTTTTGTAACATTGAATATAGACAATCAAGTAGTTGGTTATTATACTCTATCCAACGACAGCATATCTCGAAAAGATTTTCCAGAAGAGTATCAAAATAAAATACCAAGAAATTACAATGTACCAGTGACTCTTCTGGGGAGGTTAGCCAGAGATATTACTACTAAAGGTCTTGGAATTGGCGAACAGCTCCTGATTGACGCATTGCAAAGAAGTTATAACATATCTCAGCACAGTATAGCATCGATGGCTGTTGTTGTTGACCCGATAAATGACAAGGCTGTTAATTTTTACGGCAAATACGGCT
The DNA here is from genome assembly GCA_037132075.1 of Bacteroidota bacterium. GTDB lineage: Bacteria > Bacteroidota > Bacteroidia > Bacteroidales > CAIXZF01 > JBAXPV01. The sequence goes on along the minus strand of JBAXPV010000037.1, from coordinate 3,667 downwards.
TTGAACTTTTACCTGACAGTGGGAAAATGTTTCTTCCCATGAAAGCAATAGAAAAACTTTTCAGATAACTCACTCCGTAAAGTTTCAGAACAGCAACCCTAATATTGGGAAAGGTATAAAAACCAAACCCATGTTTGATAGAGTGAGCGCCAGAGTGAGAGTGAGAGTGAGGAAAAAAAAGAGCGAAAATGACGGCGGAGCTTTCGCTCTCACTCTCACTCCCGCTCTGTTTTTTGCTCCCCTTTTTGCCAAAAAATGCTACCAAGATGGGTTGGCATCACTTATTATACCACTGAATATCAAAAAGAAGACTACTGTCCAAGTTGAATCTGAAAGTGAGGAAGCTCAATCTGCAGCTTCACCTTAGCCTGTAGTGCAGTAAATACTCTCATGAGGGTATCCATGGTTACATTGCTGGCGTTGTTTTCAATACGGGAGATTTGAGCCCGCTGGACACCAATGAGCCTACCGAGTTCTTCCTGCGTTAAATGGCGTTCTATCCGGGTTTGTTTAATAGCCTGACCAATCAGATTCATCTGGAGTTCATATTCAAATTTATCCCGCTCAGGTGTACCGATTTTGCCAATAAGTTTATCTTGAACTTCCTCTAATGTGTATGTTTTCATAGCTTCCCTTCTTTTTCTTTGTCAGCAAAATAGTTGGTTCTGAATTGTTTTGCTTTGGCTATTTCATTTTCAGGCACTTTGCTGGTTTTTTTAATGAATCCATGCGTTGAGATAATCAATGTTTCAGTTGAGTCCGACTTATCCCAGAAAGCAAGTAACCGATACTGAAAGCCCTGATAAAGTGTCCTGAGTTCCCAAATATCATCTTTCAGCTTCTTAAACAACTCAGGGTCGCGGTCAATCTGAACTTTACGGATGTTAAAGATTATCTTCTCATAGTGCTTTCTGTCAAGGCTTTGAAGAAACTCAAATGCCTCATCCAGAAACACAACCTCAAACAGCTTGACCATTCTCCCAGCAATTTTGAACACAAAGATATAAAATTGTTTCGTTAAATAGAAACACAATCAAATATTAATTGATAGAGTGAGAGTGAGAGCCAGAGTGAGGGAAAAAAACAGAGCGGGAATGATTGCGGAGCCTTCACTCTCACTCTCACTCCCGCTCTGTTTTTTGCTCCCCTTATTGCCGAAAAATGCTACCATAATAATCTGTTTGAATATGGAATATTGCATACACTTATAGGACAATTAGCTGATAATGTATATAGTACGATACTAAAGAAATAATTTGTTACTTTGATGCTGCTAATGTTGAACCAAGTCATTGTTGGGAATGAGTAATTTAATTACAAAGCAGGAAATCCAGAACCGGATTTTTGCCTTTAGGGGAATACAGGTGATGATTGACCGTGACCTTGCCGAGACATATGGGGTTGATACGAAAGTGTTGAATCAGGCAGTTAAGCGAAATATTGCACGGTTCCCAGCATCCTTTAGGTTTCAACTTACTGAAAATGAAAGAACTGAACTGGTCACAAATTGTGACCGCTTCGCAAGCCTAAAACACTCTGTAACATTACCCTTCGCATTTACTGAGCAAGGTGTTGCCATGATTTCTTCGGTATTAAAAAGTGAAACCGCAATTTACGTAAGCATTCAAATAATGGAGGCTTTCGTTGAAATGAGACGACTGATAATCGGTAATGCCATCTTATTCAACCGTATAGACACCATCGAGCGAAAGCAAATCGAAACAGAACATAAGTTTGAACAGATTTTCAAAGCGCTCGAAACCAGAAACCCACAACCAGAATTCGGCATTTTTTTTGATGGACAAATTTTTGATGCTTACGTTTTTTTGTCCGATTTGGTTAAAAGTGCCAACAGCTCCATTATTTTGATTGACAATTTTGTTGATGAATCAATTCTAATGAACCTGACAAAGCGAAAAAGTAATGTAACCGCTACTATATATACACATCCAATAAGCAAGCCATTCAAACTTGATATACAAAAACACAACGCTCAATACCCTTACATTGAGGTAAAGCCAATAACAAATATTCATGACCGGTTTTTAATCATAGATGAAGAAACTCTTTATCATATAGGAGCTTCACTTAAAGACTTAGGAAAGAAATGGTTTGCTTTCTCCCGAATGGATTCATTGGTGAAAGAAGTCCTTAAAAAGCTAAAATAGGCCATAAAGGTGGCAACAGCATCCAATAGGGGTAATAAAAAAAGCCCTTAAATGCTTTGGCACTTAAGGACTTATGAATTGGGGCTCCCCCTGCGGCCGAAAGATGCAACTATTACACCCTGTCTGACTACAGTGTTTTATGGAAAGTCTGTTCTCAAAGTACAAATAAATAGAATGTTAAATAATGTGATTCAGTTTGCTAACTTTAAACCAGTTTGGGAAACACCCTTCCTTCCTGAAAACCTCCTTTAAAAAGTTTCCGTCATTTGAATATCTTTGTTAATGTTTCACACATCCAAATAACTTAATGTCCAAATCGGAAATCATATTATATACTACTCCAGAAGGAACAGTTAAAATCGAAGTAATCCTTCAGGAGGAAACAGTTTGGCTTACCCAAAAAGCAATGGGAGATTTGTTTGGGGTTGTAAAGTCTACAATCAGTGAACACTTATCTAATATTTACCAGAGTAATGAATTGCAAAAGGAAGCAACTGTTCGGAAATTCCGAACAGTTCAAAATGAAAATGGGAGAAGTGTAAATCGTAATTTAGAATTTTATAACCTTGATGCGATTATTTCCGTTGGTTACAGGGTGAATTCATATGAAGCAACTCAATTTCGAATCTGGGCTACAAAAACCCTGAAAGAATTTATTATTAAAGGCTTCGTCTTAGATGATGAACGCTTGAAACAAGGGACAAAACTATTTGGTAAGGATTATTTCGATGAACTACTTGAACGCATCCGGGAAATCCGGGCTAGCGAACGTCGCTTTTATCAAAAAATAACTGATATTTATGCGGATTGTAGCATTGATTATGACCCAAAAGCAGAAATCACCCAACTATTTTACAAAACGGTACAAAATAAATTACATTGGGCCATTACCGGTCAAACCGCTGCAGAGATAGTATCTTCAAGAGCTAAAGCAGAATTACCAAGCATGGGTTTAACAACCTGGAAGAATTCACCCAAAGGGAAGATTTTAAAATCCGATGTGTCTGTTGCGAAAAACTATCTCAACGAAAAAGAATTGTCAAGCTTGAACCGTATTGTCACAATGTATCTTGATTATGCTGAAAATCAAGCAGAAAGGAAAGTGGCTATGCGAATGAAGGATTGGATTGACAGGCTTGATGCCTTTTTGCAATTCAATGACTATTCTGTACTTAAGAGTGCTGGCAGTATCACTGCAGAGATAGCGATAAAATTGGCAGAAGGAGAATTCGAAAAGTTCAGGGTGAATCAAGATGAAAAGTATGAGTCTGATTTTGATAAAGAAGTAAAACGGTTAAAAGGAGACTCAAAATAACTGATTTCGAGTACTAAAGCTTGGGTAAATGTGTGAGTACCAGTCCTAGTTTGAGTATATAGGAAAAAACAAAAGCGAGAGTCAGCCTCAGTACTCTTCAGTACTCAAACCAGCTCTCGCTCTGTTTTTGCTCCCCCTGCTGATGGTACATTCAACTTCACATCGATAATTGAATATATAATTT
>JBAXPV010000036.1:0-38598 GCA_037132075.1 Bacteroidota bacterium | reverse complement strand
GAGAATCACTAAACTTGGTAACTATAAAAAATACAAATAATAATACTATGTTAGCGCCATTATGAAGGAGACGGGGCCGGGGGATTAGGTGCCATGACAATAACAATTCAATTCGGTCAGATGAGCTTATTTGTTTTTTCGCCATTTTTTTAAATTAATTGTAACAAATGGTGCCTGTCCCCGTCATACGCTTACAACGAAGGAAACATCCAGATGAATATTCCAAAATCCATAATGAGACTTCTGACAATGATGATTCTGCTTATTGTAATCCTTGGAATGGGAATGGTCTCAGACAGGATTAAAATAGGCGTGGCCAATTCAGAAAGAAGCTGGAAAAATACAAGTAGAATATTGGAAACGGACTATAATTATCATATTCAACCTGGATGTTTGCCATACTAGAATAAATAATAACATTAAATAATGAGTAACATGAAAACCATTCATCATCAAATCAGCTACCTGGCATTAGGTGCTATTTTATTTTTCTCGTTTATTAGTGCCAACGCACAGGATACACTAAAGTCAAGTGAGATCACAAATACAATCAAACTTGAGAAAGCCATTGAGGCCATTGAGGCCGGAGGTGCATTGAGGATATTTCTGAGCCAGGGAGATGACCCAAAAGTAGTCGCCGATTATCCAGGCTATGTCAATATGCAAAACCTTGTAGAAGTAAATGACAATACGCTGTCTTTCAATCTTAAAGGGATTCAGAAGCAAGATAAACTCAAGATTTATGTTACGGTAAAAAACCTGAATCGTATTGAATCCTCAGGGGCTTCAAATATTAAAGGTATAGCCCCCCTTAAAAGCGACCATTTTACGCTGGAAGCCAGCGGAGCCAGTAAAGTTGAACTTGATCTTAGTTGCAACAACCTCATCGTTGAATCTAGTGGTGCTTCAGATGTGAAATTGGCCGGGAAATCAGAGCTTGTAAACCTGGAAGCTACTGGTGCAAGTAACGTAAAAGCCATGGAAATGGAAATTTCCAAAGCCAGTGTCGAAATTAGCGGCGCTTCAAAAGTTAGCATGAATGTTAAAGATGAAATCAGCGGGGAAACATCCGGCGCAGCCAAGCTATCGCTAAAACAAATGCCGGCAAAGCCAAATCTAGAAACCAGCGGTGCTTCCAAAATTTATATAGGGGATAAAATCACCGTTTTTGGGAGTGATCAGCCAAAGAATGCAGGGGATGAACCGCAAATGATAAAATTGAATGATATTAAAACCATCACCATCGACGACAATGGCATCATCATCAAATCAGACTCTGGTTCCTCGGAACCGCTGATCATTAATGACGATGGGGTGAAAATTATGTTAAATGAAAAACAAGTCGATGGGAAAACACAGGGAAGAGTATTGGTGATCAATGACGATGGGGTGAAAGTCGTCGAAAAGGATTTAGGTGAGAATCATAACTGGCATTGGCCCAAGAAAAATAAATTCAACGGCCACTGGGGCGGTTTCGAGCTTGGGGTTAATGGTTATCTCAATAAAGAGGGAACAACTACCATGCCTGCGGATTTTCAATATCTCGACCTGAGAATGGAAAAGTCAATCAACTTGAAAATCAATTTCTTCGAGCAGAACATCAACCTCATCCGTAATCACTTTGGCCTGGTTACAGGGCTTGGTCTCGAATACGCTAATTATCGCTTTAAAAACAACGTGGTCCTCGTCCAGGATTCCTTCAATCTCTATGGATCCTACGGAACTGATGTTACGAAATCATATGAGAAAAGTAAACTTGTCGTAAATTACCTTGACCTTCCCTTGTTCTTTGAATATCAGACCAATGCCAAAGATCATGCCAATAGTTTTCATGTTGGAGCCGGGATGATCCTGGGATGGCGCATCGGCTCTCATGCAAAAAATATCATCAACGGTGCCAAGGTTAAACAAAAGGACGCCTTTTCGATGGACGCCTTCAAATATGACCTGACCGCCAGGATCGGGTGGGGAATGCTCAACGTGAATGCAACCTATGCGCTGACATCACTCTTTAAAAAAGATCGTGGCCCGGAATTGTATCCATTTAGCCTGGGTTTGACGCTAGTCAACTTTTAGAAGGATTGTCGAATTATGAAGGATGATATATGAAGGGGCGGACATGAAGGATGAACAAAGGATCGCAATCGTTACTGTTTATCCTTTATATCTCATCCTTTATCCTTATATTTGCGTCTTAAAAGCTAATCCGGAACCAATATGTCAGGTCACAATAAATGGTCCACCATCAAGCGTAAAAAAGGTGCACTCGATGCCAAACGCTCTAAAATCTTCTCCAAGGTACTCAAAGAAATTGCCATAGCCGTTAAGGAAAATGGCCCTGATCCCGAAGGAAACCCACGATTAAGGCTTGCTTTATCCAATGGCAAGGGTTGTAACATGCCCAAAGACACCATCACCAGGGCTATTTCGAAGGCGGCCGACAAAGACAGCGCCTCACTCTTCGAAACAACTTATGAAGGTTATGCCCCCAATGGCGTCGCTATTTTCCTAGAAGCCACCACGGATAATCAACAGCGTACTGTAGCCAATGTCCGCTCCATCTTTAATAAATATGGAGGAAATCTCGGCACCAATGGCTCCCTGGGATTTATCTTCGACCGTAAAGGTATTTTTACCATTCCGCTCGAAGGCATTAAAATGGACGACATCGAAATGGACCTCATCGACGCTGGTGCGGAAGATATATCAGTTGAAGATGAGTTCATCACCGTGACCACAGCCATGGAAGATTTCGGCTCCATGATGAAAAAGCTGGAAGAACTTGGAATTCAACCCGAGAATGCCGCGCTCCAGCGCCTTCCCAATGACACGGTGAAGCTCGAGGTCGAAAGTGCCAAAAAAATCATGAAAATCGTAGATATCTTCGAGGATGACGATGACATCACCAACGTCTGGCATAATATGGAGCTGACGGATGAGCTGATGGAAGCGATGGAATAAGGATAAAGGATGAAGGATGATATATGAAGGATAAACAGTGCCGATTGCGATCCTTTGTTCATCCTTCATACATCATTCTTGTAAAAATCTCAAGGCGAATAAGGTGTAAACGTTCCATTGACATCCCCCGTCGCAAGTACCAGGATATCTTTGATAATATTGATTCCGTCAGATACAATAATTGTATGTTTTTCTGAAGTGTAATCCGGCCTTCCCGGATTAACAGCGGGAGGCTTGAAATCTGGAATTATCCCAACAAAACGCCTCGTGATCATTAATGCATCTAGTGCATTTGGGACGAACCCCATCCCGTTGACGTCTCCAGCAAGGAGGAAAATGTTGGTGAAATAGCCATCCGGGTAAAGCGAAAACCCATTAAAATTGACAAAATGACGCATAACAGCCTGAGCATCACTCGATCCAACACCACCCCATTTCTTATGCACTAAGGCTTCAATGGTATAGGTTCCATTTGGAAGGTTTGAAAAGATGTAGTTTCCAATAATATCCGGGCAAGCAGTATCAATATTAATGTCGTTCTGTTTTAAAAGAACCTTGATGCTGTCACAGTTACTAACGGGGTTCCCTATGGTAGTTGGTGCATAAACACCGGCTGGGGTTTTATGTGCATATTTTGTCTTGCCCGAGATTGAATTTTGAGCGACGGCAGCCAGCCCGCTTATACAAGCTGAGTATAATAAGAACAAATAGAGAATTCTGGGAATTGTTCTCATGAATAGGCTTTGGGACTCATTTTGACCTAAAATGAACCTTCATGCTAATTTAGTAAATATTAATCAGCTCGTCATCACCTTAAAAGTATATTTCTTCTGCGAGAAATAACTGATAAATACGGTAATAATCGACATCAGCATATTGGAAATTGTTGGATAAATCCGAAGCCACTCAACCAGGAATTTCAAACCGACAAAGCTGATTAGTAGATTGACAAGGAACACAATCAAATATCGAAACAGCTGTACATGCCCTCGCATCTCAGAATGCGAAAAGGTCACATATTTCTGAAGCAAAAAGCCAGTCATCAGAACAATAGGAAATTTGATGGCAAAAGAGGCCACATGGGAGCTAAGCGTCACAAAACCCAGTGACAACATCTGCTGTTGAAGCACAAAATTATAGATCACAAAATAAAGGACCCAGTCGAAAACCAGGTTTGCCGACCCGGTAACGCCATAGCGAAAAAATTGCAGTGTCATAAACTTCCGGAATGGCGGGTAAAAGAAGTCAATGACATCGCTGAGCCATCTGCCGGTGGTCTTAAAAATGTTCCTCATCCCTCATCCTTCATATATCATCCTTCATCCTTATTAAAGCACCTCTTTCCCCATAATAATATCATAGGCATCAAGTGCGATCACAAGTTCCTCATTCGTAGGCACTACCATGACTTTGACCTTGCTTCCATCTTTGGTGATAATTGCTTCTTTCCCACGCAATCCATTGTTTTTATCGGCATCGAAATCAACCCCCATAAATTCCAGTCCCTGCATAATCTCATGGCGTGAGGTGACATCATTTTCTCCGACACCACCGGTGAATAGGATCATATCGACACCACCCATGGCAGCGGCATAAGAACCAATATATTTCCTTACTCTATATTGATACATCTTGAGCGCAACAAGGGCTCTTTTGTCATTTTCTGCTGCTGCTTTTTCGATATCGCGCATGTCGGAAGAAACTCCTGAGATGCCCAGCATCCCTGAGAATTTGTTGATCAAAACGTTCCCGGTAGCAACGTCAATTTCTTCTTTGTTGAGGATATGCATGAAAGCTCCCACGTCAAGGTCTCCTGAACGGGTTCCCATGATTAGACCTTCAATCGGGGTCATCCCCATAGAGGTATCAAATGACTTTCCATATTTAATGGCAGCCACAGAAGCGCCGTTGCCGAGGTGGCAGGTGATGATTTTCTGGGTATTGATGTCGACACCCAGGATCTCACAGGCACGTTTGCTGACAAACTTATGGCTGGATCCATGGAAGCCATAGCGGCGGATCTTGTGTTTTTCGTAGAGCGAGTAGGGGATTCCATAGAGATAGACAAAGTCCTCCATCGTTTGGTGGAAAGCGGTATCAAATACACCAACCTGTGGGACATCTGGCAGTAGCTTTAAGACAGAATAAATACCTTCGAGGTTAGGCGGGTTGTGCAGTGGCGCGAGGTCAATACATTCAACCAGGGCATCGATGACGGCAGGGGTAATGCTGACGCTGCTTTTGAATTTTTCGCCTGCATGAACCACCCTATGGCCAAAGGCCTCAATTTCGTCGATGGCTTTGATGCTACCGTATTTTTCGCTGGTCAGGATTCCAAGCAGATATTCAATCCCGGTTTGGTGGTCGAGGATCTCCCCCTCGAGTTTCACTTCGACTCCATCGCTGCGCTGGTGTTTGATGAGTGAACCTTTAAGCCCGATTTTGTCGACCAATCCTTTGGCCAGGACCTGCTGCGACGGCATCTCGAACAGCTGGTATTTTATGGAAGAGCTTCCGCAATTGAGTACAATGATCTTCATGAGTGTAGGGTTGAGTGTTGGGGGTTAGCGTCCAAGGTTGCGGATCGTGCCGAGTTTGGCTGTTTTCTTTCCGTCGATATATTTATAGAAACCTTCACCGGTGCGTCGGCCAACGAGATTGGCGCGAACCATGCGTTTGATGAGCGGGTTGGGCTGGTATTTCTGATAGCCGAATTCATTATGAAGGTTATCCATCCACTTCAGGACTTTGTCGATGCCAATGCGGTCGGCCATTTCGAGGGGGCCGAATTGCAATCCGAAAGCCTCACGCATCGCTTCATCAATTTCTGAAACGGCAGCAACCCCTTCCATCAGGATCTCACAGGCTTCATTGATGATAGGGACAATCATGCGGGTAGTAATATTTCCCGGAGATTCACCGATATTGATGACGGTTTTTCCGATAAGCTTGGCGAATTTCAAAACCGTCGCCAGGGCTTCTTCCGATGTGATAAAAGTCTTAACGACTTCCACGATCTTGACTTTCCTAACAGGTGAGATGAAATGCATTCCGAGGGCTCTTTCAGGGTGTTTCAGCACACTGGCGAGGTCGGAGATCATCAGCGTGGCAGTATTTGAAACGATGACAGTATCGTTTGAAATACAGGCTTCGATCTTTTTAAAGACCTCTTGACGTAGCTCAATGCTGGTGCCGCGTTTTTTTGTGTTGATTGTCTCGATGATGATATTACATTCGCTTAGGTCACGAAAATCGGTTGACCCTTTGATCCGGCTGAGGATGAGTTTCTTCTCGTTGGGTGTCATTCCCCATTTGCTGATGATCTCGTCCAGCAACATGTTCATGCGGGAGGTGATTTCTGCGATTCGGGCTTCACTCAGGTCGACAAATAGCACGTCGAGGCCTGATTGGCTAATGACAAGTGCAATCTCTTGTCCCATGGCACCACAGCCAACGATGCCTATTTTGGAAAGAGCACCTTTAAAATTCAGGTCTTTCCTCAGACTAAAATCTTCTAATTTTTCACTCATAATGTAGTTTTTCGGGCAGTAATCCTGGTTATAATTTATTATTTCCCGCCTGTAAAGCGGTGATAGCGATCATGTTGATGATGTCTTCTACGGAGCATCCACTGCTGAGGTTATTTACAGGTGCAGCCAGGCCCTGGAGGATAGGGCCTATGGCTTCTGCATGGGCAATACGTTGAACGAGTTTATAAGCAATATTCCCTGATTCCATGCTGGGAAAGACCAAAACATTGGCTTTTCCGGCGATAAGGCTTCCGGGAGCTTTTTTCTTACCAATAGTGTCGACGATGGCGGCATCAGCCTGGAGTTCCCCGTCGATCCTGAGGAGCGGTGCCATTTCGCGGGCCATACGCGTGGCTGTGGCAACTTTGTCGACCATATGATGCGAAGCGCTTCCTTTGGTAGAGAAACTCAGCAAAGCCACGCGTGGGTCGATTCCGGCAATTTTCTGGGCGGTATAAGCAGTTGCCACAGCAATTTCGGCAAGCTCTTTCTCACTTGGATTCGGATGCACAGCACAATCTGCAAAGAGCATCACGCCATCATCTCCGAAGCTGGTGTCGCGGAGAATCATGATAAAAGCTCCTGAGACAATAGTGAAGCCTGGTGCCGTGCGTATGATCTGGAATGCAGGACGAAGCACATCAGCGGTCTTCCTCAGAGCCCCGGCAACCTCTCCATCGGCAGCGCCCGTTTTTATCATCAGGCTTGCAAGGTAAAGCGGGTCTCCGCAAAGCTGGTAAGCCTCATCTTTTGTCATACCCTTGGCTTTTCGGATTTCGAATAGCAATTGGCTGTATTCCTCACGCTCAGGGTAATTGGAAGGGTCGATGACCCGGGCTTCTCCCAGGTGATTTAGCGTATGGTCTAGGGCAAGTTGTTGTATTTGTTCAGGTTTCCCGATTAGGGTAATATTGGCGATTTCTTCTTTCAGGATAAAATCGGCAGCCTTTAGAGTTCTTTCTTCTGTTCCTTCAGCCAGTACAATCCGCTTGTTCAGCTTTTTTGCGTTGGCTCGGATGCGTCCCATTAATGACATGACAATTCTTTAAATAAGCAATAACGCAAATGCAGGGGCAAAAGTACAAATTCTTAAGGCTTTAGGATTTCCGTAATACAATTTAAAATCGTTTTAAAGAGGAGCCCCATATTTCTTGATTGGCGCGATTTCCAGAGCATTATTACAAAATCTGCGAAAATTATACGCGATTCTTTACTTTTGCGTTGAATCAGCATGCCAATGTTCAACGACCTTGACCCAATTACATTTGAGAACCGTAACAGGGACTATGGAGCCTACCCGCTCAGGAAAGCCTATGCCAGGGTTGTTAGCAATGCATTGCTGCTGGTATCCTTGGTGTCAGTGATTTTTTTCTTGATCATTTTTTCTTTTTATTATTTCAAAAACGATTCGCATGTATCTGCAGGCGATATGATGGCCATGTATGAGTCATCAAGCCTGGACCTCCATGAGTTGAGCACTCCACCAGCAATACCTGATATCCCTAAATCACAAGAGACAATTCTGGAAAAGACACGGCCGGTTTTAACACCGATCGTCAGCCCGGAAAAAGAAATTCAGAATCCTGAAGATAAAAACAAGCCTGACATTATTGACACCCTCAACAAACGGGGTGATAAAACGATTGTTAAAAATCTGGAAGGCGAGGGAAGTGACAGCGGAGCAGTGTACGTCAGGGTGGAGCGTTTCCCGGAATTCCCCGGCGGAAGAACGGCCTTGGATAAATACCTGAGGGATAACATTAAATATACTGACAATGCTGCTGTTAAAAAGATAGGGGGGCTGGTGCATGTGAGTTTTATGGTTAGCAGTATTGGCAGGGTTGAAAAGATAAAAGTCACACGCTCACTAAATCCCGTTTATGACACTCTTGCTGTCCGTGCCGTTCGTGCAATGCCTTTGTGGACACCAGGCCGCAGGCTTGGGAAGGCTGTGAATGTCTTACTTACACTGCCGGTACGCTTTGTGGCTTCAGGATAAAATACAGCAATTCAGGTTATTACATTAAAACATGAAATGGGCTTTCTGAAAGGAAGCTTCGCGGCCAAATGCCTGATATTGGGGATGAAAGGATTTTTTTTCTTTATTTCTCTTGTGGAGTCAGAAAAAACTTGTAGGTTTGGATGAGTTTTAGCAAGCTGTTTATGAGAAAGATAATTGCCAGCATTTCCCTGCTTATCCTCATGGGGATTAGCGTTTTAGCACAAGTTAGTTATAAACCTGTGATCCTTCCGGATGTCCCTGCAGCACCACCTGTTCCAAAGGTGCAGCAAAAAAGTAGCAGTGCAGGTGAAAGTAATATCTATTTGGGTTTTTCTCTCATGCCTGGTATCCGTCTGGGTGGATTTAAAGATTCGGTGAAGAGTGGTATTGATGTCTTGGTTTCGGGAGAATATTTCATTAATGAGAATATTAGTGCAGGACTGGAGACTGGCCTGATGTACTTTAAAACTGATCCGGTTAACCTTGGTGTCGGGAAACAAACGTTCATCCCAATCGCATTAAAAGCTACCTATTTCTTTAAAGAACAACCCTTTAGGCCTTACGGAGCTTTGAGCATTGGTTATTATGTTTCAAAAAGAGACTATTCTTTCATGAGTGCTCCTTATTTTGACCCGGTTTCCGGCACAACAGTTCCAGGGAAGGAAACCCCAAGAAGTCTGAATATGAGCTGCTTAGGCGTCTCTCCTATGTTTGGATTTTATTATGATATTGATGAGCAATTTGCAGCAAACTTCGGAGCTCAGTTCTTCTTCCTGTTCCCGAAAGGTGGCGCCTCAAATTCTATGGGTATAAAATTTGGGGTTATTTATAAGCTTTGATTTTTTAAGGACGTAAACTCACTTGTGATCTGCAGAGAATATGTCAATGTTAAACCCTAATGTGTTAAAAAAAGCATGAAGAAACTCTTCCTTTTGTTCCTTGTCTTCCTCTTTGTTTTTGATTTTGCTGAAGCAAAGATGGCCTATTCCGTAAAACCCGCTTCATCCAATGAGGCTGGTATTTCCAATTCAGATGATTTTTCTTCTTTACTCGCTAAGAAAAGAAGAAGAAAGAAAAAGAAATCCAGTAAAAAGGGCGGTTCTGATCTTAAAGCAATCGCAGGGGTAGGTTTGATTTACACCATGCCAATGGGCAACTTTAAAAAGTCGGATACTGCTGTCGGCTCTATTGGCGTCAAAGGTGGCATCGGAATTAATGTTGATGGAGAATATTTCGTCAATCCAAGCTTTTCAGTGGGCGCAAATACGGGTATGTATAATTTCTCTTATGATACCAAAAATGATTCATTGGTGAAATTTGATAAATCGACATACAAGATCATTCCTTTAAATTTGAAGGGGACATTTTATTTCGGGAAAGGCCCATTGCGGCCGTTTTTCGGAATTAACCTTGGGATGAATATTATCAGTTCCAAAATTAATTTTTCGGTTAACCAGGACTCCTTGTGGCTGAGAAACGAAAAAATTGATAAAATGACTAAGTTCGGGCTGGCTCCTATGGTTGGAATTTTATATGATATTACAGACCAGTTGTTACTGAATGTCAACCTCAGATATGAGAGCATCAGCGCAAAAGACAAAAAATATGGCTTCAATAATGCTACATTCATGGGTGTGCATTTCGGAATATTGTATACGTTTTAGACATTAATAACTTGTCCCAGAGTCGTTTATTAAGTGTTTTGTTGAATATTAAAAAAGATTGGCTGTCATTGACTGCCAATCTTTTTTTATTGCTGCTGTTGTTGTTGGCAGTTTCCGCAGATGCCAAAGCTCAGAACCAGGATGTTACTGAAACGCTCAGTCCGGATTCTGTCTTTGTTTCGACTTTTAGTGATTTTGCCCCCCTTTTAAACGCGGTGGCTGAGGGTACGGTTAAAAAGAAAGAATCCCTCAGGCCGGGATATATTGTGCTTTTAGATTCAAGTCTGAGGTTTAAAGCAGATAGTCTTCCTGTTTTAGCCCGGATTAAACCATTCTTTGCCCCACATGCCTTAAAAACGCACAAGTTTCAAAAACAAAGAATTCCATGGTCTGGTAATGAGATTTCCTTTGTAGTTATCTTCCTGGGATTTGTAATGTTAGCCGCTGCACATTATTATTATGGGAAGCGATTGTTTCAGATAATCAGGGCTTGCGCCAACAGTCGTTTTCTCGCTCAATTGATGCGAAACGGCGACTTGTACAATGAGCAAATCAGTATTTATCTTTTTGTGATATACCTCTTGTGTATTCCGCTGTTGATCCTGGAGGTCAACCATTATTATCTGGGCTATTCAGTGCCAAGCGGGCCACTGGGGATGGCATCAGTCTATCTTCTAATGTTGGGTGCATTCGCTGCTCTTTATGGGCTTAAAATCCTTGCCATTCGTTTTGCAGGAATTATCTTTAAAACGTATGCAACATCGCAGGAATACATACTGGTTCTATTCGTATTTAATCTTTTTGAAGGGATGCTCATTCTTGTTTTACAGCTTTGGATCATCTTTGCTGATTCTTTCATGATGCTTCAAATATGCTTGCTGGTACTGGCTTTAATTTTTGCTTACAGGTTGATAAGGGCATTCTTCCTTGGTTTGAGTGAAACAAAATACTCTTTTCTCTATCTGCTGCTGTTTTTTACAACAATTGAAGTCTTGCCGACAGTGATTCTGATAAAGCTTATCATGAAATTTCTTCCCGCATGATTTTTTTTTCTAATTTTGCAGCCCTGAATTAATATGAGTTAACAGCTTTGATTTTTAATGCTCGTACCGATAGACTTTTGGTATTGTATTAAACTTAAAACTGCAAAACTTGTGAATCAGTTGAATTTCCAAATGCAAAAAAAATGAAAATCAGAAGCATCCTGGTTTCCCAGCCCCAACCTACTGAGACCGAGAAATCCCCTTACCAGGAGATCTCGAAGAAGTATAATATCAAAGTTGACTACTTCAAATTTATCAAGATTGAAGGAGTTGATGCGAAAGAATTTCGTAAAGAACGAATTCATCTAGAAGATTATTCTGCCCTCATCCTGACCAGCCGCAATGCCGTTGACCACTATTTTAGGTTGGCCAAGGAAATGCGCTTTGAGGTTCCTGAAACGATGAAATATTTCTGCCTGACGGAAGCAACAGCTTTTTACCTGCAGAAATATGTCCAGTACCGGAAAAGGAAAATCTTTCACGGTAAACAGGAATTTGCTGATTTACTTGACATTATCAAGAAGCATAAAACAGAACGTTTTTTGCTTCCTTGTTCCGACATCAGCAAGAATGATATACCTAAGATGTTGGAAAAGAATGGGATAGAATATAAAAGAGCGAATTTCTATTGTACTGTCCCTTCCGATTTGTCTGAAATTGATATTAGCAAGTATGACTTGTTGATATTTTTTAGCCCAGCCGGTATTAAATCTTTGTTTACCAACTTCCCGGATTTTCAACAAGGAGAAACCCTGATCGGTGCTGTCGGTCCTTCTACAGCGAAAGCCGTAAAAGATAGCGGGCTGGTTTTGAACATCCAGGCCCCGACGAAGACTGCTCCTTCCATGACTATGGCGTTGGAACAGTTTATTGAGAATAGCTTAAAGAAAAAATAAGCCTACAGACTTTTTATCCAATCTCATGGCGGAGCATCTATTTACCTTCAAAAAGAAGGAACGACTGCGGCACCATAAACAGATAGACAGGCTATTTAAAGAAGGTATTGTCCTTCACAATTACCCGATTAAGCTGGTCTGGTTGGATGTTTCGGCTGAGAATCCTGTCATTACCCAGGTTATGTTTGCAGTGCCTAAAAGGTTTTTTAAACACGCAAACCAGCGTAACCTGCTGAAAAGAAGGATGAGAGAAGCCTATAGGCTTACAAAACCTTCATTTTATGCAGATCTGGAGAAAAATCAAAAAGCCGGCATTTTCTCTTTTGTTTATAATGGGAAACAAGCGCTTGAATTCTCCTTCATCCAAGATAAAATAATCTTACTTTTGAAGCGTTTAAAGGAGATCCATGAAAAAGCTCCTCGCTAGTATTTTTATTTTGTTGATCCGATTTTACCAGGCTGCCCTGTCACCGTACCTGATGCCATCATGTCGGTACACCCCTTCCTGTTCTCAGTATGGGGTGGAGGCCATACAAAAACATGGTCCATTTAAGGGTGGCTGGCTGACTTTAAAACGGTTTCTTTCCTGCGGTCCCTGGGGGAAAAGCGGGTATGACCCTGTACCATAGTGTTTTATCAGAAAATTATTTTTATGAATTATAACAAATCCTTAATTGGCCTTTTATTGGTTCTCATCTTTAGTCCTGTGTTCGTGAGGGCACAAGACCAGGATTTATTTGAGATCTCAAAAAACCTGGATGTTTTCACCAGCCTTTACAAACAGATTGACTTAAACTATGTAGAAACTGTAAAGCCAGGAGAACTGATGAAAACCGGGATCGATGCCATGCTGGCCACACTCGATCCCTATACCAATTACATCCCTGAATCGGAAATCGAGGATTATCGGTTTATGACCACAGGACAATATGGTGGTATTGGAGCGACTATTCACAAAAAAGGTGATTTTCTATTTATTTCTGAGCCTTATAAAAACAGCCCGGCGGATAAAGCTGGTCTCATTGCAGGGGATAAGGTTCTGGAAATTAATGGCACATCAACCAGGAACCGGAGTGTTGATGACGCCAGTAATTTCCTCAGAGGCCAGCCTGGTAATGCCATTAAGCTGCTGGTTCAGCGAGGTGAGTCGAAACCTTATGAAATAAACCTCAATCGTGAAAATATTCAGGTTGAAAACATCCCTTATTTCGGGATGCTCGATGATCACATCGGATATCTGAAAATGAACGGTTTTACCCAAAACTCCGGCAATGAGGTTAAAGAAACCCTGATGAAACTAAAATCTCAGGGAAAATTGAAAGCATTGGTGTTCGACTTGAGGGGCAATGGCGGTGGACTCTTAAATGAGGCTGTCAATATTGCCAACCTGTTCATCGATCGTGATCAGCTGATCGTGAGTACCAAAGGTAGATTGGCTTCTGCCAATATTAGTTATAAGACCATGATGCCCGCAGCGGATAAAGACATTCCGCTGGTATTCCTGGTCGATAAAAATTCTGCGTCAGCCTCAGAGATTCTAGCCGGCACGATGCAAGACCTTGACAGGGCTGTCATTATCGGCCAGAGATCCTATGGTAAAGGGTTGGTTCAGAATGTTTTACCACTCTCCTATAATTCACAGGTTAAAGTTACGGTTGCAAAATATTATATTCCCAGTGGCAGATGTATCCAGGCGATCGACTATTCCCATAAAGATGCAGAAGGAAACTTTGGTAAAATTCCGGATTCGCTGATCACGGCCTTTAAAACAAAAAGCGGACGTATTGTGTATGATGGAGGTGGGATAGAACCGGATGTCTATTTGTCACCCAATCGCTATTCTGATATCGTTCAGAATCTTCTGAGCAAGTACCTCATCTTTGATTTTGCAACGAAATTCAAAACGCAGCATGACAGCATTTCAGGACCGCGTGATTTTAAAGTGACTGACGTGGTTTATAACGATTTTGTGAGTTTTGTGAAGGATAAAGGTTACGATGACTTTGTTACACCTGCAGAGGCAAGCCTTGAGGAGATGAAAAAAAATGCGGAAAAGGAAAATGACTTTGCCCCGATCCAGGAAGATTACCTCAAACTGAAACAAAAGATCGCCCAGCTTAGAACTCAATCTATCTACGACCATAAAGCAGAAATAAGTAAGCTGATCCGGGATGAAATCGTCACACGATATTATTATGAAAGAGGCAGGGTGGAAGCTTCTCTGGCTGCTGATCCTGCCGTGATGAAAGCGAAAGAAACCCTTGACAATGAACCTTATTATAAAGGGATCCTTGACGGGACTGTGAAGGTTAAAGCTGAGCTCAAACCCATCAAGTAAGGCTTCCCGGGGCTAACACCATGCCGGTAAGCAGAAATATAATCCATCATCGCTTGTATTTTACAGGCCTCTTGCTGTTGATCGCAGCGCTACCACTGTCTCTTTTTGTCATGAGCATTGCCCAGATATTGTTGCTGGCCAATTGGTTAGCAGAGGGCAAGCTTGCTGTAAAGTTGCAACAGTTTTTTAATAATAAGCTGGTCCTTGCGTTTTGCCTGATTTACCTGGTTCATGTAACAGGTTTACTCTATACCAGTGATTTTGATTATGCCTTGAAGGATCTTCGTACGAAAGTCCCGCTCTTGCTGCTTCCGCTCATTATTAGCACTTCTGACCCGATCAGCAAAAACAGCAGGCTGACCTTGATCTTCCTGTACATTGCATCGGTCTTGGGTGGCAGTATTGCTAGTACCTGCTTATATTTTACGGTTGAATATTCAGACATCCGTTATATATTCCCTTATATCTCACATATTATCTTTTCTCTGAATGTAGTGTTGGCTATTGTCCTCCTGGCATACCTTATCGCGAAACCCCAAAAGGTGTTTAACATCCCTAAAATCCTCTATTATTGTTTGATATTGTGGTTTATCGTATTCCTTTTTATGGCTCAGTCACTCACTGGGATTGGGATACTGGGTGGTATAAGTCTTGTTTTTTTACTTCATTATCTTCACAGTCATCTGAAGCTTGGACTTCGCCTGGCTGCCTATACGGGGGTGATGTTTTTGTTGTTCTTGTGCATACAATTTATTCATGCGCAGTATAAAGAATTCGAGCAGCCTGAAAAGATAGATTTCAAAACACTGGATCAATTTAGTCAGGGCGGAAACCCTTATTATAATGATACAAGCTCAAAACAAATCGTAAATGGACATCCTTTGTGGATTTATATATGTGAGCCAGAATTGCGTAAAGCCTGGAATTTGCGAAGTCATTGTCCTTTTGACAGTATGGTGAAAACAGGATTTGATATTAAAAATGTTTTGTTCAGGTATATGACCTCAAGAGGATTAAGAAAAGATAGTGTCGGTTTTTATTCGCTGACTGATAATGAGATATCCCATATTGAATTGGCGTGTACTGATGTCAGGGACCTGAATGATCATGGAATTGCTATGCGGATTCGACAAGTGTTTTGGGAGATTCAAAATTACAGCCAAAACGGGAATGCGAGCGGATTTTCCGTAATGATGCGCATTGAATACTGGAAGGCATCGCTGGCATTAATTTCCAGAAACCCGATACTTGGGGTTGGTACAGGCGACATGAACACGGTGTTTAGTGAATATTACGAAGAAACCCATGCGAAACTCAGCCCGGAATGGCGCAGGCGGTCTCACAATCAATACCTTTCTATCACTGTAGGTTTAGGCATTATCGGGCTGTTTGTCTTTCTTTTTGCCTTGTTTTACCCAGCATTTAAGCTTGGACAGCTGAGGCCTGGGTTGTTCTTTTGTTTTCTTATGATCCTCTTATTGGCGATGTTGGCTGAGGATACGATTGAATCACAAGCCGGAGTGAGTTTTGCTGCATTTTTTTACTGCTTTTTCCTGTTTGTGCCTGAAGAAAAATAAGCTATCTTTGAATTGGTGCCCTTTGTGCCCGGGCATATTCGTCTTATTGTTTTGCAATACCTATCGCTATGAAGTACAATAAATACTTATCAGTTAGTATTTTATCTCTGTTATTTGTTTTGGCTGTCGCCATGAAAGCTGACAAAGCTGCGTATCAGTTTTTTGATCAAAAAGGGAATACTACTGATTATAATGACCTTTTTAAGGACGCAAAAAATGCAGATATTGTCTTTTTTGGTGAAATGCACGACAATCCTATTTGCCATTGGCTAGAGCGTGAGCTGGCGCGTGATCTTTACAATGAAAAAAAGGAACTCCTTGTTTTAGGTGCCGAAATGTTTGAAGCTGACAATCAATTGTTGTTGAGCGAATACCTGTCAGGGACTGTAAAAACACGCTCTTTTGAAGATGAAGTGAAACTCTGGAAGAATTATAAAACAGATTATAAGCCTTTGATTGAGTTTGCCAAAAGCAAAAAGATACCGTTTATTGCGACCAATATTCCACGCCGTTATGCCTCTATAGTTTTTTCAAAAGGATTTAAAGGGCTTGACAGTCTGAGTGCCATGGCCAAGACTTATATTGCTCCTTTGCCTTTTCCGTATGTAGATACTTTGAAAAATTACAAGATTATGCTTTCTGAAAAGGAAAGCATCCCGCCCGGATATGATTCCACCAATTACCCGAAAGCCCAGGCCGCGAAAGATGCTACAATGGCTCATTTTATCTTGAAAAACTGGAGTAAAGGCAAGGTGTTTCTGCATTTTAACGGAACTTATCACAGTGAAGACTTTGAGGGAATAGTATGGTACCTCAAACATGCAAGCCCTGAATTAAGGATTGTTACTATCTCATCCTGCGAACAGGAATCCATTGATGAGTTAAAAAAGGATCAAAAAGGGAAAGCTGACTATATACTGGTTGTCCCTGAAAGAATGACTAAAACTTATCCTTAACGGAAAGTAAAGAAAGCATTGGCAAAGAAATTCCATAAGGTCACCAGGGCAATGGCAATGGCTTTGGACACATAGAATTTCTTCCCAAATTTACTTACAAGGACATACAGGATAAGGGTGTTTAGCCCCAGGCCAATCAGGGAAATGATGAAAAATTCGGAAAATTCCACGCCAATCGCCGGATTTTTACTTTCAAAGGTCCAGACTCTGTTTAAATAATAATTGGAAGTAGCTGCCAGGGTAAAGCCGATGGCATTAGAAACGTATTTTTGAATTCTCAGGACTTCTTTGCAGAGTATCGTAAAACCAAAATCTACGACAAGCCCACTGGCCCCGACCACCCCAAACTTGATAAATTTTGCCAGAAAGCTATAACTCCAGAGTTCAGTCACAAATGAATTTTTAGCAAAAATCAGCTTTTTTTTTGATTATCAAAAGGATAAATTCTAAAGCCTTGATATTAGGGGTTAAAAAAATATTTCATTTTATTTTTCCACTGAGGCCCTCAATTTCCGTCAATATAAGAAACGGAACCCTTTAAATAGCTTTCAAATGCTCTATTCACTTTGGATCTCGATGATACCCGGGATCGGCCCGGTTAATGCCCGGAAACTTATTGCCTTTTGCGGCTCAGCTGAAGCAGTCTATCGAGAGAAAAATCAGCATCTGACTCATATTCCGGGGATTGGTCAGAAATTCGCTGAGCTTCTCAGAAACAGTAAATCTTTGCAGACTGCTGAAAAGGAGCTTTCCTTTTGTGAACGTTACAAAATCAGGATCTACTCCTTTCAGGATGATGATTTTCCATTCAGGCTGAAGCAGTGCGCTGACAGCCCTGTCGTGATGTACTATAAAGGCAATGCTGATCTGAACCCGATGCGGGTAATTGCGGTTGTCGGTACCCGAAAAGCAACAGCTTATGGGAAAGAAGCCTGCCGAAACCTGATAGAAAACCTGGCTGGTTCCAATGTTTTAATTGTCAGCGGCCTGGCCTACGGAATAGATACCTGTTCGCACCGGGCTGCCTTGGATAATGGCCTGATGACGGTTGGCGTACTCGGGCATGGCCTCGATCGTCTGTATCCCGCATCCAATAAAAGCCTGGCGGAAAAGATGTTAAGCCAGGGTGGCTTGCTCACCGACTTCCCCAGCGGCACCAAACCTGATCGGGAGAATTTCCCTTGCCGTAACCGTATCATTGCTGGCCTCTGCGACGCGATCGTAGTGGTGGAGGGTGCGAGGGAAGGCGGGGCGCTGATCACGGCGGATATTGCAAATTCCTACAGTCGGGATGTCTTTTCAATACCAGGTCGTTGGGGCGATCCGTTCTCAGAAGGTTGTAATTACCTGATCAGTAACAACAAAGCGGCATTGATTCAATCCCCGGCTGACTTTATGTGGCAAATGGGATGGGAAGCTGCGACACAAAATGAAGGCCAACAGACTTTGTTTCGTGATTTAACAGCGGACGAGGAGCTCTTGCTTAGGATTATCCTTGAAAACAAAGAAATTGGGATTGATGCCCTGTGTCTTGCTTCCGGATTCACATTAAACAGACTCTCAGCCTGTTTGTTAAACATGGAATTGAACCAGATTCTGAGCATTCTGCCCGGGAAGCGCTATTGTATTGGTCGACAGCCTAAAAAATGATAACTTTGCCATAGATTATCAGAATTTTCTCTTGCGATAGTGCTTCATGGAAATATTGTTGGATAATAAACAGTTTTAAATCAATGAAATAACTTGGAAGGAATCGTTGTAAAATCAACAGGAAGCTGGGTGATTGTCAGGCAGGAAAACGGTCACAGGGTGGAATGCCGGCTGCGGGGCCAGTTTAAAATTCATGGATTAAAGGGGACAAATCCTTTGGCTGTGGGCGATCGCGTTGATTTTATCCTTGAAGAAGGCCAAGAAAGCGGGATGATTACTGTGATCCATGAACGGAAGAATTATATCATCCGCAAATCGACAAATCTTTCGAGAGTATACCAGATCATGGCAGCCAATATTGATCAGGCTTACCTGGTGGTAACAGTAGGTTTTCCGCGTACACATCTTGCATTCATCGACCGTTTCCTTACAACTGCCGAAGCTTATCATATCCCTGCGGCATTGATTATTAACAAGATAGATTTGTATGAAGGGGAATGGCTTCAACGATTCCTTGATCTAAAGATACTTTACGAAGGTATTGGCTATCCTGTATATCCGGTTTCAGCTTTAAGAGGGGATAATATCCAGGAATTGAAAGAAATCATTAAAGATAAAGTCACTTTATTCAGTGGCCATTCTGGCGTTGGGAAATCTGCTTTGCTTAATGGTCTTGAGCCGGGACTCGATCTAAAAGTAAATGCAATTTCGGCCTACCACTTATCTGGAAAACATACCACTACTTTTGCTGAAATGCATGAGCTTTCTTTTGGAGGATTTGTGATTGACACCCCTGGAATCAGGGAATTTGGTTTGTCAGACTTTCGCAAAGAAGAGGTAGCAGAACGTTTCCCTGAATTCAGGGCGATCCAGGATCAATGCCAGTTTAATAATTGTACCCATACACACGAACCCAAATGTGCCGTAAAAGAAGCATTGGCCAAAGGGGACATCAGCACCAGTCGCTACCGGAATTATCTCGGCATCATTGATGATGAAGAACTGGAAGAGAATGATTGGGAATAAATGATTATCAATGAGAGCTTTAATACAAAGAGTCAGCAAAGCATCAGTAGAAATCGACAGCAAGATCGTTGCGAAGATCGGTCTTGGCATCCTGGTGCTATTAGGGGTAGAAGAATCAGACAATCACGATGATGTTGTTTGGTTATGTGGAAAAATTGTCCGACTAAGGATATTTCCTGATCCTGAAGACGTCATGAATCTTTCCGTCATAGAAGCCGGTGGTGATATCTTGCTGGTGAGCCAGTTTACCCTTCATGCCAGCACAAAAAAGGGAAACCGCCCTTCTTACATCAGGGCAGCGCGACCTGAGCAGGCAATTCCTTTATATGAAGCGTTTAAAACTTGCCTTACAGAAGAAATGAAAAAAGAAATACAAAGCGGGGAATTCGGGGCCAGGATGGAAGTAAGCCTGGTAAACAGTGGCCCGGTGAGTATCTGGATTGACACAAAAAATCGCGAATAATGGAACTTACAATTAAGGAGGCGCAGTCATTGGTTGATGAATGGGTAAACACAAAGGGCGTGCGGTATTTTAATGAGTTGACCAATACCGCTCTTTTGATGGAAGAGGTTGGCGAAGTGGCAAGGATCATGGCGCGTAAATATGGTGAGCAGTCTTACAAAGAATCCGATAAAGAAGTGAACCTGGCTGATGAGTTTGCCGACGTTTTATTTGTTCTGATCTGCCTTGCCAATCAAACCGGCGTCGACCTTACAGAAGCATTGCACAAAAACATAGAAAAGAAAGACTCAAGAGATGCTGACAGGCATAAAGGGAATAAGAAATTATTCTAAGAAGCCTGATTCGCTTGAGTTTGTAATGCAATCAGATCTTCAATAGATTGTCTGGATAAATTGATTTCTTCCATGATAAAGACTTGCAAATGTTTGTATTCGTCTTTACGTAGTAAGAGATTTTTATGGTTTTTAAGAAATGATCTGATCGATTTTTGGGTATTTAACAAGTCATGCCATTTTCCAAGCTCCTGATCTAAATGTTTCAGTTCAGCGATGGCTTCTTCAGTCTGCAGTGGATCCCCAATATGAATCAATGCCAAAATATTAATGTAATCTTTGAGCTGTTTTCTCAGGGAATGCAGAAATTTCAGTGATACCGGTTGTTTAATAAAAGTACTGTGTAGCTTGGCGAACGTTTCGTTTAGATGGTCCTGATAAGCAGCGGCGATTTCCTGCTCTGTACGGGAATAAAGAAATCCAAAAAAATCGTTGAAAAGTTTGTCAAGGTAGTTATTCCCTTTCTTGTCTATTCGGGCCCGTAATATTTTTTTAGATTCATCGACACCGGTGATCAGGTGTTTTTCCAGATGTTTGAAGTTTTTATTGAACCCTGCCTGCAGATGATGAAGGTTTTGCAATTGTACCTGTTGGTCTCTGAGTATGCCGCTTAACTCAAAAGTTCTGTCAAGGCTGGCCAGATGTCTCTTATTAAAGTCGTGACTTGGCGAAACGAACCCAAGAAAGCCCATAATCGAACGAATCGTCTTCAATGAAAGTCGTAACTGGTGAATGATCTCAGGATCATCATGATGAAGCAGTTGTTCCGCATTTAGCAGAAATCTTGTTTTTTGCTTTAATAAAGCTTCTTCCAGTGATGTCTTAATACTGACTTTCATAGAAATTTGGAAAACAGCCACTAAGATAAGACTTTCAACCAATAATTAAATTAAGAAACCGTTAACTTTGTCGAAATATGCGATTAAACTTCATATTACTCCTTTTTCTGTTCCCCTTACTGGCTTTTTCACAGCAATATGTCGTTTTTGGGAAGATAGCGGATGCCCATACGGGTCTGGGCCTGGCATTTGTGAGTTTGACTGCCAATGGGGGGACCCATGGTTGTTATTCCGACATCGACGGTAGGTTTCGTATTAGCAATGTCTCCAAAATAGTTCGTATCAAGGCTACCTACCTGGGCTATGATGCTGTTGAAATGAACATTGATAGCAATGTCACCTCGCTTAATATCAAATTATATTCCACCAGTATAGAATTAAATTCGGTTACAATTGTCCCGGGGATTAATCCTGCCAACAGGATCATCCGGTCGGTACTGATGAATAGAGAGCAGAATGATCCTGAAAAACTTAATTCGTTTTCCTATACAGCTTATGAGAAAACAATTATTAAACCGGCACTTGACTCCTTGTTTCAGCGTGATTCTTTGCAGAAGGATACATCATTGGCGCGTTTAAGGCATATTTTTAGCAAACAGGACATCATCATCATTGAATCGGTCTATGAAAGGAAATTCAAAGCACCCGACAATGATTTTAAAAAAGTATTGGCCAGCAGGGTTTCCGGACTTCAGGATCCGTCGTTCACGCTTTTAATTTCAATGTTGCAGCCCAATTCATTTTATAAGGAGGTAAGTTCAATTCTTGATAAAAACTATGTCAACCCGATTAGTACGGGTTGTTTTTCAAAGTATTATTACAGGATTGAAGACACTTTGTTCAATAAAGGGACCTCAGATACTACTTACCTGATTTCTTTCAGGCCTTTACTTAACCGGAACTTTGATGGTTTAAAAGGTGTTTTATACATCAATACTGATGGCTATGCCCTTCAAAGTGTTATTGCAAGTCCTGCCCGCCAGGAAGCCGGGATCAGTATTTCGGTTCAGCAGCTTTATGAAAAAGTTGATAGTGTTCACTGGTTTCCTGTCCAATTGAATACCAACCTTGAATTCACTTCACTGGACCTGCCAGTGGGCAAGGATTCATCGAGAACGGTGCATATGGTGGGAATTGGGAAAACCTACCTGAAAGAGATAAAGATCAATCAATCGATCAATAAGAAGGACTTTAACCAGCTACAGATGGTGGTGGATCCCGAGTCGACACACAGAGATGAAGACTATTGGACTAGCTACAGGCAGGATTCTCTGACTGCCAAAGACCATAGAACTTATGCGTTTATGGACAGCATTGGAAAAGCTGAGAAGCTTGATCAAAAAGTCAAATTTCTGGAAGCACTCGCCACAGGCAGAATTCCTGTCTGGAAGCTTGATGTTGAAATGGATAAAATTGTACGGTATACAGGTTATGAGGGTTGGTGTTTTGGTCTTGGCCTTAGTACAAACAGAAGGTTTTCAGAAAGGTTTAAACTGGAAGGATATGGGAGTTATGGATTCAAGGATGATACCTGGAAATACGGTGGAGAATTTGCTTATGTGTTGAGTCCGCGGCATGAGTTAGAAATTAACCTGGCTTATAAGAAGGATGTTTTCGAAACAGGTGGGATCGAGTTATTTGATGTACAGAAACTCAATATTTATGAGAGATTCAGGAATTACCTGATTGTGAGGATGGACAAAGTAGAATCGTATAGATTTTCAGTGAAATTTCGCAGCATGAAATGGTTTCTTGTCAGCTCGAGTCTCTACCAGGTCTTTAAAACGCCAACTTACAGCTATTCTTATATCCCTTCAGACTCCGATCCAGGCGCTTTTGTAAATCCATATAAATTTACCGAATGGGTTACTGCTTTTCGTTTTGCCTATAAAGAAACCTATATGAAAAATGCGAGGACGCAAATTTCGATGGGAACGAAATATCCTGTGCTTCAGTTTCAGTATGTGCATGGATTTAAAGGACTTGCTCAGGGGCAATTCAAGTTTGACCGGGTTGATTTCAGGATTTCAGAGTCGTTTTATACAAAATACCTGGGGAAAACTACCTTGATATTCCGCGGCGGAATCATGACAGGGAATTTACCCATTACAGAACTCTATAATGGAAACGGCAGTCTCGGGCAATTTACGATATATGCGATGAATAGTTTTGCCACGATGGCAATGAACGAGTTTGCTTCAGACCGTTACCTGGCCTTTTATTTTCATCATAATTTCGGGAAATTGCTGATTCGTAAAAAGTATTTTCAACCTGAGATTGCCCTGGTAGGAGAAGCAAGCATCGGAAGTATACAGCATCCTGAATATCAGGATGGTTATGCTTTTAAAACAATGGAAAAAGGCTTTTATGAAAGCGGGATTTTATTGAACAAACTTCTTGTCTTTGGCAGTTCCAATATTGGCTTTGGGGCTTTTTACCGAATGGGAGCCTATGCCTTTGAAAAGCCGGAAGATAATTTATGCTGGAAATTCTCCTTTGTAATGCCTTTCTGACAAGGAATGACTAGACAGTCATGATGTCTTTTTCTTTTGATTCGAGCGCTTTATCTGTTTTGGTGATGTAGGTATCGGTGAGGGCCTGGATTTCGCGCTCAAGACCTTTAACTTCATCTTCCGGGAGGCCAGCTTTTTCAAGTTTTTTGGCGACTTCGTTGGCGTTTCTCCTCAGGTTACGAATGCTGATACGTGCATTTTCAGCTTCAGCTTTGGCTTTTTTCACAAGGTCTTTACGACGGTCTTCGGTGAGACTTGGGACATTGATCCTAAGGATTTCTCCATTATTTTGGGGATTAAAGCCAAGGTTTGCAGCCTGGATCGCTTTGTCGATGACATTAAGCATGTTTTTCTCCCAGGGCTGAACGATGATCTGGCGGGCATCTGGTGTCGAAATATTCCCGATTTGTTCAATAGGAGTCATCGTCCCATAATAATCAACTTTTACGCCTTCGAGCATGGCAGGGGAAGCTTTCCCGGTGCGGATTTTGTAAAATTCATGTTCAAGATGGGTGATGGCACCCTCCATTTCCAGGAGAGTTTGTTCAAGGATGGCGATACTTTCAGGGGTCATATTGATTGATATTGAGGCTGCAAAAGTAAATATTTTTTTCTTATTGGCTGACAAGCGTACCAGTAGCTTCTCCGGCTATTGCTCTGGCCAGTCCGCCTTTTTCATTGATATCGATCACCAGGATCGGCATATTGTTTTCCTGGCATAAGGTAAAAGCCGTCATGTCCATGATATTCAATTTTTTCTGATAAGCTTCTTCAAAACTCAGCGTATCATATTTGGTAGCCGTTGGGTCTTTTTCAGGATCAGCGGTATAGATTCCATTGACACGGGTTCCTTTGATCAGCAGATCAGCTTCAATCTCAATTGCCCTCAGGGCTGCAGCGCTATCGGTTGTAAAAAAGGGATTTCCTGTTCCTCCAGCCATAAAAACGATGGTTCCTGCTTCCAGGTATTCTTTGGCACGTCTGCGGCTCATTCTTTCGCAAAGCGGGTCGATGGCGATACCAGAGAGAATACGGCTTTTATAACCTCTTTTCTCTAATTCAGCCTGAAGGGCCATACTGTTGATGATTGTAGCCAGCATTCCCATATAGTCGCCCTGGGCGCGGTCCATCCCTTCGCCTTCACCTTGCAGGCCACGGTATATATTGCCACCACCCAGCACGATGGCTACTTGCACTCCTTTTGAAGCGATACTAATTACCTCATCGGCATAATGATGCAGACAATCGGTAGCGATGCCTGATGATCCTTTCTGTGCCAGGGATTCCCCGGAGAGTTTGAGTAGAATTCGGCGGTAGTTCATGGTTTAATTTTGCTCAAATTTACAAAAAAAAAGCAGCCCAAAAAAGGGCTGCTCTTTTTTAGAAATTCAAAAGTTCAATTATGCACCCAGCATAACTCTATTGAAAGAACTCACTTTCAGGTCTTTATCTTGTTTTGCAATGTGATCGCGAACAGTAACCTTGGTTTCTTTAATAAAATCCTGGTTGAGTAAGGTGTTTTCTTTGAAGAATTTCTGAAGTTTCCCTACAGCAATTTTCTCGAGCATTTCTTCAGCTTTTCCTTCCTGGCGGGCCTGGTCTTTTCCGATTTCAATCTCTCTGTCGATAGTTTCCTGAGAAACATCGTCTTTGTCGACTGCAATAGGAGCCATTGCTGCGGCTTGCATACAAAGTTCTTTACCTAATTCTTCGAAACCGGGTTTGCTAAGGCCAATAATGGTAGCGAGCCTGTTGCCGTGGTGGTTATAGGCGCAAGAAGAAGGTGACTCAATAAAATGATAGTGAGCCAGATCCATCTTTTCGCCGGTTTTACCAGTCATGTTCATAATATTCTCGGCTACGGTATAGTTGTCAATCTTAAGGTTTTTCATATCCTCAAGGCTGGCAGGTTTAACGGTGATAGCGAGGTTCATGATGTCTTTAGCCAGTTTTTGGAATTCTTCGTTCTTGGCTACGAAATCTGTTTCACAGTTCAGCATGATAACAGCTGCGAAGCTATGATCTGCTGTTGTTTCTGCCATAACGATACCTTCATTGGCATCACGGTCGGCACGCTTGTTAGCGACTTTCATCCCTTTTTTGCGGAGAATATCGATCGCTGCTTCAATATCGCCATCGGCTTCTACCAGGGCGTTCTTGCAGTCCATCATACCTGAACCTGTGATTTGTCTGAGTTTGTTAACTTCGGAGGCGCTTATGTTTGCCATTGTAGTAGTGAGTTTTATGATTAAGGTTTAAGCGGGAACATTGGAAAATGAACCCGCCTGAAATATTATAAGATGATTGATTAAATGCTTACTTACGAGCCGCAGGTTTACGGACAGGGCTGCCTTTCATGACAGGTCTTCTTGGGCGTTTTGGGCTACCGTCGGCTTCTTTCTCGTCACCGTCAACTTTAACTTTTTTGGGTTTGCCATCTTCATCGGTTTCTTCGATGAGTCCTGCAACCACTTCTTCGTCGATTTCGATAACATTATGATCGCCATCTGCGTCATAATCCTCATCCTCTTCGCGGTGATCTTTGTCGAACTTACGTTCAGCAAGACCTTCTTCGATTGCTTCGCACATCAGGCGGGTAATCAGCGAGATAGATTTTGATGCATCGTCATTGGCAGGGATAGGGAAGTCAATCAGGTTTGGATCAGAATTGGTATCTACGATAGCGAAAGTTGGAATGTTGAGTTTCCGGGCCTCTGCGATAGCGATTTTCTCTTTCAAGACATCAACGACGAAAAGGGCAGAAGGAAGTCTGCTCAGGTCGGCGATACTTCCAAGGTTCTTCTCAAGTTTGCCTCTTTCACGGGCAATCTGGAGTCTTTCTCTTTTTGACAAGCTCTTAAAAGAAGGGCTGTTCATCAATTTGTCGATTGTCGACATTTTTTTCACCGCTTTACGGATGGTGGCGAAGTTGGTTAACATTCCACCAGGCCAGCGCTCAGTAACGAAAGGCATGCCAACTTTGCTGACATGATCCGCTACGATCAGCTTTGCTTGTTTCTTTGTAGCAACAAAGAGAACTTTTTTTCCTGATTTGGCAATCTGACGCATGGCTGAAGCAGCCTCGTCGATTTTAGCCATAGTTTTGTAAAGGTCGATAATATGAATCCCGTTTTTCTCCATAAAGATATAGGGAGCCATATTTGGATTCCATTTTCTTCTCAAGTGGCCGAAGTGTACGCCAGCATCGAGTAATTCGTCAAAAGATGTGTTTGCCATTATGTATTTTATTGTTAGTTTACTTTCAGCTCATTGCAATTGCCGGGTAGCGTCGAAACGGTCGGGGCAATTTGGATACTAAACTAAGCCGGGAAGGAAGCAGGTCTTAACGCTTGCTGAACTGGAAGCGTTTACGGGCTTTTTTCTGACCAGGTTTTTTCCTTTCGACCATACGAGGATCTCTGCGCATCAGTCCTTTTACTTTAAGAAGCGGACGGTACTCAGGGTCAATGGTAACGAGTGCTCTGGAGAGCGCAAGGCTTAAAGCCTCTGCTTGTCCTTTGAACCCACCGCCATCAACATTTACGAGAACATCATATTTCCCCATGCAAAGGGTCGTTTCCAGCGGATCCAGTACAGTGTACTGTAAAAGTGGAGTTGGGAAATATACCTTATAATCCTTACCGTTAACGGTCATCTTGCCGTCTCCGTCTTTGAGATAGAGCCTCGCTACTGAGGTTTTTCTTCTTCCAATGGTATTCAGAACTTCCATGCCTTATTTGATTGTATTGAGGTCCATAACTTTGGGTTTCTGAGCTTCGTGGGTGTGAACCGGACCGGCAACAACATAAAGGTTGCTGAAGATCTGGCCGCCCAGTTTGCTCTTGGGAAGCATGCCACGAATTGCTGCTTCAAGCACAAATTCAGGCTTTTTGGCCTTCATCTGAAGTGGAGTGAAAAAACGTTGTCCACCAGGATAACCTGAGTGACGAACATATTCTTTCTCCGTGAACTTAGCCCCACTGAAAACAGCTTTCTCAGCGTTAATTACGATTACATAATCACCACAATCAGCGTGTGGGGTGTAGTTGGTCTTGTGTTTACCACGTAAGATCATGGCAACTCTCGATGCGAGGCGGCCAACTCCTTCATTATCAGCGTCTACTATATACCATTCTTTGTTGGCATTCTCTTTAGTGGCGCTGATCGTCTTGTAAGATAAAGTATCCATTTGCTATTCTGTTATAAATTCCCTCCTTAAAAAGGGGGTGCAAAGTTACAAATAGTTAATTCATAACCAAATGACATAACGTTTTTTTTGTAAAAAACTCCTGAAGAAAAATGAACAACCCGATCAGCAAGGCTTTACAACTTATTTTAACTCGAACTTGCCCGGATAATTCTCATCAAAATATACCCAGAAAAGCGGCTGCAGTCCTCTGAACGCTCCTTTTTCATCGTAATTGTCCTGGATCACCGCAATTCCTAGTATTTTTTTCTCTATTTTTAGTGTAGTTTCATCCATGGTCCATTCCTCCAGGTAGCGGATCCTGTTGATGTTGTTCAGGTCGAGATGCTGCTGCATAATCATCACGGTATCATTGTAGGGTGGGTTTGGACTCGTGCCGCTTACCGTGTCAGTTCGGTTTCCAATAGCTTTTACTTCTGCGGGTGTTAATAATTTATGTTCCGGATCATAAGCTTTTACCTTGCCATTATAAGCTGCCTGGATGATCGTCCTTACAAGATTCTCTCGCGCTGGTCCTTCGAGATTTTGAACCCACCAGTCATAATCCGGACCGGGACTCTTAATAAGTACATCATATTGAATCCTTTCCGTAATGACTTTGTTTTTGGAAGCTTCATTTTTACAAGAGAACAATATGGTGCTGAGCCCAAAAAATAAATAGAGGATGGTCTTGAATGAAAAATAGGACTTCATAGCTTCAGGGTTTAGTATCTAGTGAATAATTAACTTCGTAAGCAATTTTCAAAGGTAAGAATTTATCTGTTTTTTATGCAACTGAAGGAACTCATCATGGCTCCGTATATCCAGAAGGCCATGGCTCTGCGAAATAAAAGGAGGAAAGTAGGGGGCAATATATACCGGCATTCCATGGCCGTGATGCGTATCTTGCTTTTAAGATTAAAGCTGCTGACAGGATCAGCAACCTAACCGACATGCACATCGGCATGGCCAGCAAGGAATGGATGATCCGTCAGATCGATTTCACTAAAAAATAGATCATTCCAATGGCTGAAAAAGTCAATAAGGACATAGTGAAAGAACTGAAAGATCTCGTCCGCCGCCGCCGAATAGAATACCTGGTCACGCTCGACAAACGCGTGGTTAATGCGCTCCTCTTAAAATAAGTACTATCTTTGCCCCTCGTTAAAAGTCTTCATGAATCATTATTAACTTAATCATTGACACGGTCAGGGAGAAGATTATGAGTGGAACTATATATAGTGTAATTCGTGGAACAGGATGTTATATTCCTTCCCGACAGATCAAAAATGAGGAGTTTCTGAACAATGAGTTTTTTGAAACTGACGGAAGTAAACTCGGCAAATCCAGCCAGGAAATCATAGATAAGTTCTTCGAAATCACTACAATCGCGGAGAGACGATATATTACCGACGGCCAGGTAACTTCGGATATCGCCTTTTTGGCTGCCACGGAGGCAATAAAAGATGCCGGGATTGACAAAGAAGAACTGGATTATGTTATTTGTGCCCACAACTTTGGGGATGTAAAATCTAACAACAACCGCTCTGATATAGTTCCCAGCCTTGCCTCCAGGGTTAAATTTAAATTGGGGATACAAAATCCGGATTGTGTGGCTTACGACCTTACTTTTGGCTGTCCGGGCTGGCTTCAGGCTGTAATTCAGGCGGATTACTTTATCAGGTCTGGTGATGCAAAAAAAATCCTGGTAATCGGTGCTGAGGCTTTATCACGCGTTTCTGATCCCCACGACAGGGACAGCATGTTATACGCTGATGGCGCAGGAGCTACGGTACTTGAGGCCAGGCAAAGCGACACACCACTGGGAATCATAGCCCATAAAACACGTTCCGATACCTTGTTGTATTCACAGATGCTGCATATGGATAAATCCTTTAACCCAGAGCATCTGCCGTCCGAAGATTTGTACTTAAAGATGAATGGGCGCAGGCTTTATCAATATGCGCTGGATACTGTTCCCCAGGCGATGAAAGCTTGCCTGGAGAAATGTAATATACACCTCAGTGAGATCAAGACTGTCCTCATCCACCAGGCCAATGGGAAAATGGATGATGCCATTCTGAAGAGGCTTTATTCTCTCTATGGAATTAAAGACATCCCGGAGAACGTCATGCCGATGACCATTTCATGGCTTGGGAATTCTTCAGTAGCCACATTACCCACCTTATTCGACCTCGTCCTGAAAAACAAAGTTGAATTTCATGAGATCCTGCCAGGTGATACCATCCTGTTTGCCTCAGTAGGCGCCGGAATGAACATCAACGCATTCGTTTATAAAGTATAATTGCATCCCCGCATTTTGGGTCTTCTTGTCGTTTGATCAAATAACCCGATTCATGATGAAAAGTATACGATCATTCTTTCTGATTCCATTAGTTTTTGTTTTTCTTCCCTTTCTGGCAATAACGCAGACCATCGTTCGAACGCAAGGAAAAAGCATCCTGGTGAACGATACAGCCTATATCATCCGCGGGATCTGTTATAACCCTGTTGCCATTGGAAAAGGACGCTTCGACCCAATGGATTATACGCATATCGACCAGGATATCCTGCTGATGACCCAGGCAAAGATCAATACAATCCGCATGTATCAACCGATTACCAATGTCACTGTACTCGATAAGCTTGCTGCTGCCGGGATTAAAGTAATCGTTGGGTTCACCAATTATGATGATACCGGTCTTTATCCTGATATCAATCATGGAACATATCTGGGATATATAAACACTTACAAAACCCATCCCGCCATTCTGATGTGGGAGCTTGGGAATGAATATAATTATCACCCTGAGTGGTTCAGCAACAACATCAACAACTGGTATACAATTTTGAATACTACTGCAGGGGCTATCCATGCTGCAGATCCGAATCACCCGGTATCTACCGCACATGGCGAAGTCCCTTCCTCTGTGGTGGTTAGCGCCTGCCCGAATGTTGACGTATGGGGAATGAATGTTTACCGCTATGATGACCCTTCCGCCGCGATCACCCAATTTAATTTTTTATCATCAAAACCTTGTTATTTCTCGGAATCAGGTGCTGACAGGTATAACAATACCCAGGGTGCAGAAAACCAGCAGAACCAGGCAGATGGAGATCTCGCGATCTGGAATCATATTTCCCCGCATTTTGACCTGTGTTCCGGAATCGCGTTTTTTTCTTTCGTCGATGAATGGTGGAAAAAGGGGAACAACGGCTTGCATGATGTCACCGGCACTGTGGGCTCAATCCCTTATGATCATTTTGCCAACGAAGAATGGTGGGGGATCGTCGATATCTATCGTAATACCACATTGGCCTATGATGTGATAAAAAATGTCTATACACAATATGCTATCGGGATTCAGGAAATCGCGCCCGGCAATAGTGCACTTATCCTTCCCAATCCTGCTGAAGACAAAATCATAGTGCGATTGTCAAACACTGTGTATGAGACGATTCAATTGAAAATCTTTGGAATTGCAGGGAATCTTCTGTTTTCAGAAGAATATGAGATTCATGGCAATGAAATAGTAATTCCTCTGGATCGGGATAGATTTACTGCCGGATCATACCTGCTCAACGCCACAGGAAAGACAGTCAATATTAACAAAATCTTGATTCTGAAGTAGGCAATTGATATTGCTCCATCGTATTGCCATTCAGGAACCTATAATCCCACCTCACCCCCCCCTTCCATTGGTATATTGGTATATTGAAAATTGGTATATTGTTAAATTCCTTCCTTATAAATCACCCCCCGATTCCTCTTCCTGTCAATCTTCACCACCAGTGGTTTCTCAAACCTCAGATGCCGTAAATACTCATCTTCATATAAGGCGGGCTTGGAGTTCAGCCATTCCAGGTCATAATGCCCGTCTTTGATAAATGGATTGAGCGTAAAATAGCCCACCCGAAACGAAGTCAGATTTTGGAAAAAGTGAGTCCCCTGGCTTGGGTCGATCCGATAATGCTCAAGTCCGGATTCAATGATGACACGTGCTCCTGAAATTTGTGGCCATTTCACCGGAATCCCAAGCCATGGATCGGAAGAGCCCCAGCGACCCGGGCCAACGAGGATGTAATTTCTTCCTTCTTTCAGTAATTGTGCATTCAGCATATCAACTCTTTCTGCAATAGTCTTGCTGTCGGCCGCTTTAAAAGTTTCTGGTTTGACATAAACCAGGTCACATAGGGTGTCGATGACGCCGTTTCCCAGGGCAGATTCAGAAATGATGACGGTTTCTTCAGGCTTAACTTCGTCGAGTGAGATGGCCAATGAATCATCAGCCTCGACGATTGGACGGATTTGTAAGAGGTAAAAGATTTTGGGTTCCCCTTTCGGGCGGTCGAGGTCGACAGCAAACTCGATTTCTATGGCTTTGTTCATCTCCCTGGAGCCGATATGGAGCACATCATTCAGGATTTCTGCCATAGGGAATACGTTATGAAACAAGATGTTCGAAAAAGTGATCAGTTTTTTCCCGCCAGGCTGAAATCCATCACGCAAAAGGTTGTTTTGCATGTCATAAGTTGAGGCAGCATATCGCAAGGCATTGTCATTTTCTGCATCTGAGATTTTAAGTTTCAGAAGGTTCAGTCCGTCATCGATGGTGGGTTTGAAATGTGCCGGGTCGAGATCCAGGGCATAGAACACTTTTTGTGTCTCTCGTAAGGCCATATCGGGACTTGTCAACTGTAAAACCTTCTTGGGGTACTTTGGGGAAAACCTTAAGGTATTGCCTCCGTCGACGATGTATTTCCCCAGGCCGAATGCGATGTTTGCGATACCATCCTCGGGTTTCTCAGGCGCAATAGGGTAGAAGTTGATCGAGCGCGCCACACCTGAGGCTGCCGGATAAAAACGGTTGGTATACGTCCTGCCGCATACTTCCTGCAAAACGATCGCCATTTTCTCTTCGTCGATCACATTAGAAGTGGCAGTCATATAGGATTTGCTGTCTTTGAAGAAAGCCGAGGCATAAACTGCTTTGATTGCGCTGCTTAGGTTTTCGATCATGAGCCGTTCGTCGTTTTCGACGTTTGGGATCATATAAGTTGAGTAGATTCCTGCAAATGGCTGATAGTGTGAGTCTTCAAGCAGGCTGGAAGAGCGGATCGCTATCGGGTTGCGTACCACCGAGATGAAGGTGTACAGGTCTTCATGGATGCGGAAAGGCAGGCGCGCCCTAACGAAGTTCGTCAGGATCTCTTCATCGGGCAATTCTGAAAGTGCAATTTTATACAGCTCGTTTTCTTCCATGAACTCATCGAAGACGTCAGCACAAATGACTACTGTGCGTGGAATAGTGATGATGACATCTTTAAAGCGGTCGAAGAGATGATTTCTTTTGATGAGGGTATCCAGGAATGCCAGTCCGCGGGCCTTTCCACCGATAGACCCTTTGCCGATCCGTGTAAAGGTGAGGTATTCGTCAAAACGGTCACGGTAAAATTCGGCGATGATCCCACGGGCTTTGGAGACCCTGAAAGTGGCGATAGCATCGAAGATGAAGCGGCGGACCTCGTCGAGGTCTTTAAAATCTTCCGGCGTGATTGACTTGAACAGCTCTGCGATGGGGAACAAGGCCCTGGCGCGCAGCCATTTGCTGAAGTGATTACGGGTGATGTGATATTCCAGTGATTCGTCGGGGATCTCGAAGATCTTTTCCTGCAAGGATTTCAGGTCAGGAGCACGGGTGATCTCTTTGAAGTCATTGGGGTCGATAAACACGAAATCCCCGAAGGCGAAGTATTCTGAGATGAAGTTTCGTAGCTCAAGCGACATTGTCTTGGAGCGTTTGTAAAGGAAGCCGACACGCAATTCTTTTGCTGCGGCTTCATTCTCTAATTCCGACGACTGCAGTAGGATTGGCATGAACTTGTCGTCATTTTTGATAAGGTCAACCAGGCGAAGGCCTGCGATTTTATCTTCTTTGCCCTCACGGCTGTAGGTGATGTCAGAAATGACCCCGAGGAGGTTGTTTTTGTATTTCTGATACAGGCTTACCGCTTCTTCATAATTCGTTGCCAGGAGGATCTTTGGCCGGCCCCTGAGGCGAAGTGTCTGCTGATGCTCGTTGAGCCCTTCCGTCATGAAGTCGGTTGACTGCTTATAGATGATTTTATAGATATGAGGCAGGTAGCTGGAATAGAAACGGATGGAGTCCTCAACCAAAAGGATGGCCTGCACCCCGATTTCGTTCACGTCATGTTCCACGTTCATTTTATCCTCGATCAGCTTGATGATGGCGAGGAGGAGGTCAGCATTCCCCAACCAGCAGAACACATAGTCGATCGCGCTGAGGTCTTCCTGGTCGAGTTTGAGGAAGACTTCGCGGGAAAAAGGTGTCAGCACAACGATCGGGATGTTCGGGTAACGCTTTTTGATTTTAAATGCCAGGTCGAAAGAATCAGTCTTTTCCGCACTCAGCATGGTGATGATGAGGTTGATGTTGATCTGTTCGAGGGTACTGAAGGCATCCGGCTCCGAGGAAGCCTGGATAAATTGTGGTGGGTACCTAAGGTTCAGTGCGACATATTCGTTAAAAATCTGTTCGTCAATCCGGCCGTCTTCTTCCAGGATGAAAGCATCGTACTTTGAGCTGATAAGCAGGATGTTAAAGATCCTTTTCTTCATCAGGTTGCTGAAAGAAGTCTCGTTAAAGACGAATTGTTCCGACAAAAGGTGGGTGGTGGTAATCATCCTTTAGAATTGAGGTTGCAAGTTAGAAAAGATTATTTAACCACGGAGGCGCGCGGAGGTTAGCGCGGAGGCACACGGAGTTAATTTTGCGTTATTACAGAGTAATGGATTGAAAATGCGATTGA
The DNA here is from genome assembly GCA_037132075.1 of Bacteroidota bacterium. Classification (GTDB taxonomy): domain Bacteria; phylum Bacteroidota; class Bacteroidia; order Bacteroidales; family CAIXZF01; genus JBAXPV01. The sequence goes on along the minus strand of JBAXPV010000036.1, from coordinate 3,791 downwards.
TATATCCGAGACAAAGTCAATCAGTTTAAATTTTCTAAGTTCAAAAAAAAATGAATATTTCTTTCCAGTAGAGGCATAGTTTTCCGTATATATAGAGTGAGTGAGGATTGCAATTTTAATGAACCTGAAAAGAAACATTAAATCACCAACAATATGGCAAAGAATAACTTAGCCTTGATCCCTGAGGAAGTGATCATGAGCAAAATCTACCTGATCCGCAATCAGAAAGTAATGCTTGATATGGATTTAGCCGAGCTGTATGGTGTTGAGACCAAACAGCTAAAACGATCAGTTCGCAGAAATGAGAAGCGTTTTCCACCGGATTTTTTATTTGAACTTTCACAAGATGAGCTTGAAAACTTGAGGAGCCAATTTGGCACCTCAAGTTGGGGAGGAGTCCGGTATCCTCCAATAGCCTTCAATGAGCAAGGTGTTGCCATGTTATCCAGCGTATTGAATAGTGAAAGGGCCATTTTGGTAAATATCCACATAATACGAATCTTTTCCAGGATGCGTGAAATGCTTATGGCTCACAAGGATATAATTGATAAACTCTATCAGATTGAAAGCAAGCTGGCCGATCATGATAATAAGATACTGTTAATATTCGAATATCTCCGGCAATTGGAACAATCCAAACAACAGCAACTTGATCAGGCCAACAGAAATCAGATTGGTTACAAATCACAGGGAAATAAGTAGAATTGTGGCCGGTATTGATGATTGTAACGAGACGCTACGCTCAACGGGGTGGTGGTAATCATCCTTTAGAATTGAGGTTGCAAGTTTGAAAAGATTATTTAACCACGGAGGCGCGCGGAGGTTAGCGTGGAGGCACGCGGAGTTAATTTTGCGTTATTACAGAGTAATGGATTGAAAATGCGATTGATATATCTGAGACAAAGTCAATCAGTTTAAATTTTCTAAGTTCAAAAAAAATGAATATTTCTTTCCAGTAGAGGCATAGTTTTCCGTATAGATAGAGTGAGTATGGATTGCATTTTAATGAACCTGAAAAGAACCATTAAAAATCAATTCTTTGTGTGAATTACGATATCTAAAAGTAGAATTCTTAAACCAAGAACAAATGGAAAAGGAAAATTTGCCGGCACTGCCTGACGAGGTGCTGATTAGTAAGATCTACCTGTTAAGGGGCATGAAAGTCATGCTGGATAAAGATTTGGCAGATCTATATGATATCAGGCCCATTCGATTACGGGAACAAGTAAAACGTAATCAAAACCGTTTTCCTTCAAACTTTATGTTCAAGCTTTCTGAAGAAGAAGTTGGATTTATGGTATCGCAAAATGCGATACCTTCCTTGCAGCATTTAGGTGGAGCTTTACCTTTCGCATTTACTGAACATGGAGTACTTATGTTGGCTAACATTCTCAAGAGTGAAAGGGCTATTCAGGCAAGTGTTCGGATCATAGAAGTATTTGTTCGCTTACGTGAAATGTTACTCACTCATAAAGATATACTGCTGAAGCTCGATCAGATGGAGCAACAGGTCATTCATAATAGTGAAGATATTGCTATGATCTTTGAAGCACTCCGACAATTGCTCAACCCACCGCTATCTCCTGCTCAACCAGTAGGCTTCAGAAGAAAAGACGAACAATCATAATGGCTGTATTTACACTTCAAGATAATATAATTGAACCAGCACTGAAGTTGTATGCGGAATATCCCCTGTTGAGCGTAGCGTCTTGCTACGCTCATCATACCATTATCATTCGGAAAAACTTCGGCAAGATGCCGGAATATAAAAGCGCAGCGGGACGCTACGCTTAACGGGGGGAAGGGGAGGAAACTCAGGAGGTTGTATTAAAAGGAGCATCATCAATTAACTCCTGTGTTCCTCCGTGCAAAACTCCGCGAGACTCCGTGGTTAAATATACGCTATCGAAACTCAGCCTCTAACTCTGTCACAGGATCCCAGAAAAGCTTTTTGAATTCCAGCACCTGGTCGTTTACAACTTTAATTCCTTCGCTTTCAAGGAGTTCTTTCATGGCTTCATAAGTTCCAAAGTGGTGCTTGCCGCTGAGAAGTCCGTTTCGGTTTACCACGCGATGCGCTGGTATCATTGGGGTTTGTGCGTGGGAAGCGTTGAGTGCCCATCCCACCATGCGTGCTGAACGTCCGCTTCCCAGGTATCGGGCGATTGCGCCATAGGAAGTAACGCGTCCATAAGGAATCAGGGCAGTAACTTGATATACTTTGTCGAAGAAAGAAATATCCTGAAGCAAAGGACTTTATTTTAGCGAGAATTCAAGGTAATTGATCAGGATTCCTTCTGCCAGGAATTTGGACTCATAAAAGGTCTGGATTGCTGCTGCTTCTTCAAATCCCCCGCTGTGGTAGAGGTCATGGGTTTCGGCATGAAGATCGTGGCCTTCTTCTTTGATCATCTCCAGGGTCCAGTCGAAAAGAGCTGCGTTGTCGGTTTTTAGATGGATAAGTCCTTTTGGGACAAGTACTTCGCGGTACACATCCAAAAAGCGGGGGTGGGTAAGTCTTTTCTTTTCCCGGGCTTGCCGTGGCTGTGGATCAGGGAATGTGATCCAGATTTCTGCCACTTCGCCTGGCGTAAAATACTGCCTGATGACCTGGACATGAGTCCTGATAAAAGCCACATTGCCCATCTCGGCTTCATGCGACATCTTGAGTCCTTTCCAGATCCGGGCTCCCTTGATGTCGATGCCGATATAATTCCGGTCGGGGCGTCGTTCTGCCAGGAATAGGGTATATTCTCCTTTGCCACAGCCCAGTTCAAGGACAATAGGATTGTCGTTTTTGAAAAAGTCTTTCCAACGTCCCCTATATTCAAACCCGGCCATGAGCTGATCATGGCTTAGCTGGAAGAGATGCGGGAATGTGAGGTTTTCTGCGAAACGCCTGAGTTTATCTTTCGCCATTAATGTTTGATGATATATGCTTTGGAATCTCCGTCCTGCCTGATTTTTTCGAGTGCAGCACGCACAGAGGCTTTGTCGGGGTAAGCTCCATAGCTGACGATAGTAAGGCCGGCTGTGGTCTTTCCGAGAATCTCTGAGGGATATCCTTTGGCGATGAGTTTATTGTTAAGTTTTTTTGCGCCATCTTCAGACATAAAACAGCCGGCAATGATGACAAAGCTGCCTTCACCAGATGGAATGCTGTTGTCTTCCACTTTTTTAGTCTCGACAGGCTTGGCTTTCGCCACTTCAGGTTCTGGTATTGGTTGAGTCTTTGCAGGAGCTTTGGCCTGGACTGGCGTTTCTGCGGGGGGACTTGCCGCAGGAACAACAGAGTCTTTTATAATGACTGCAGTTTCGGCCTTTGGGGTAGTCTCTGATTTTGGTTTAGCTAATATGGTACTGTCTGCCAGCGGTCCTCTCAGCTCCATTTTACGTTGGAAGATGTTCACCATTTTTCCGACCCACAGTCCGCCAAGGACAAGCGCAAGGAGCATAAAAGCAGCGAGCACGAGTTTCAGCGGAAATTTCTTTTTCGCTTTTTGTAAAGGGGGAGGCGTGACCTCATATCGCTCGGCCAGGATGTCAGCCAGGCCATAAAAGTCACCGCCATGAACCAACAAAGGATCTGCCTCAAAAAGCAGTTTTCCTTCCGGGTCTTTAAAGATAACACCCACACCCATAAGCTGTAAGCGTTGTCCTTTGTTCAGGATATACCAACAATCCTTGACATATTCTTCAATCTCCACGGCAGATTCGGCTGATGAGATATTTTCAGAATCAGAGATGAATTTCTCCAGGTTGTGAATGCTGGGATAGTTCTCCTGTTGAAA
>JBAXPV010000035.1:0-40308 GCA_037132075.1 Bacteroidota bacterium | reverse complement strand
GATTTATTCCCTAACTTTGGTTGGTTAACATGTTAATAACCCCTGAACAGTAACGTTTAAATTTTAACATATCTTTACTTCATAAAGACATTTAGTATTCTTTGATGTGAATTCTTTCCAAAAAACTCAATTATGAAAAAACCTTACACTACTTTACTGGCTTTAGCGGTTTTACTCCTTCTTTTTTCCTGTGGAGGGAAAAAGAATACTCCACTTGTCACACTTGAGGTTCCGGTTACAACAGTTGTTCAAACGGATGTGAGACTCGAATCAGAGTACACCGGACAAACATTTGGGCAATCCGACATCGAAATAAATCCACGAGTGGATGGTCTGATAGAAAGTCTTCCATTCAAGGAAGGAAACCTGGTTACGAAAGGGCAGTTGTTATACACGATTGATGCACTCCCCTACCGGACAAATGTGAGTGAAGCAGAAGGATCACTCGCAGTAGCTCAGGCCAATATGGCAAAAGCCAAATCTGATCTTGACATGATTGGTCCCCTTGCCAAAATAAACGCTGTAAGCCAACGTGAATTGGTATCAGCACAATCGACCTATGATGCCGCAAAAGCAAGAATTAAGGCTTCTGAAGCTTCTCTTGAAAATGCAAAGATTCAACTGGGTTATTGCAGGATCACAGCACCAATCTCCGGATTGATTGGAATATCGAAAGTAAGGGTTGGCGATTATGTGCGTCCGGGAGCGACGTCAGTTTTAAATACAATTTCGGATTTGGGTGAAATCAGGGTTCGGTTTACAATCAGCGAGCAAGAATTCCTGCGCATTTTCAGGGAAATCACTTCAGAGAATTCCAGTTTGAAAGGTTCCGGAAAATCCATCACATTAAAATTGTCTGATGGTACAATCTATCCACAAACCGGGGTATTAAGTTTTGTTGACAGAGAAATTGACCCTTCAACCGGAGCAATAACTTTTGAAGCTTCCTTTCCAAATCCTGACAAACTATTACGGCCTGGTCAATATGTAAAAGCACTGATAGTTACTGACGTAAGAAAGAATGCTTTGCTAATACCACAAAGGGCTGTTATTGAAATGCAGGGAATCAGCCAGGTATATACTTTGGGTGATAGCAGTAAGGTGCGTATTAAGTTTATTAAAACAGGGCCAAGCTATAAAGATGCAATCATTGTTGAGGAGGGATTGGTTCCAGGTGACAAGATCGCCTTCGGAGGTACTCAATTGTTGCGGAATGGCAGTGTTATCAAGCCAAAGCAAATTGAATGGCAACCAGGCATGCCTGTAGGTGATAAAGCAGCTAAAAAATAATTTAGAAAGCAAACGTTATGGGAGATTTTTTTGTTCGAAGACCGATAGTTGCGATGGTCATAAGCATCATCATTGTGATGCTTGGTTTGCTTGCTTTGCAAAAGACACCAATTGCGCAATACCCTGATATTGTACCGCCTGTTGTTAAAATCACTACGAGTTATACAGGCGCAAATGCATTAAATGTGGAGCAAGCTGTTGCTACTCCCATTGAGCAAAAAGTGAACGGTGTGGAAAACATGCTGTACATTAAATCAATAAATACCTCAGATGGGGCACTCACCATTGAAGTTACCTTTGATGTGGGTACGAATCTTGACAATGCCAATATGTTGACGCAGAACAGGCAGAAACAATCAGAGCCCTTTATGCCACCGAGTGTAAAACAACTGGGGGTGACTGTTAAAAAATCACTTTCCTTTCCGATGTTGTTGTTTACATTAACATCTGACAATCCGAAATATGATTCTAAATTTCTTAACAATTACGCCAGTATTAATATGGTTGATGCTTTGGCGCGTATCAGCGGGGTTGGGGAAGTAGCAATTTTGGGGGGAAGTGATTATGCGATGCGGATCTGGCTGAAACCCGGAGAGATGAACAAACTCGGGATCAACGTAGCCGATGTCAAAAAGGCTTTGAATGATCAGAATGTGATCAGTCCAGGTGGCAAATTCGGGGCTGAACCTGCCCCTGCCGGAACTGAATTCACATATAGTGTCACCTTACAGGAACGCTTGATTACGGAAAAGCAATTTTCGGAAATCATCGTTAAAAGCAAGGAAGATGGATCACGGGTTTTGCTTGGCGACATTGCCCGAATAGAATTGGGATCTGAAAATTTCAGTTCCATTGCCCGTCGAAATGGCAATCCAAGTGCCGTTATTGCCTTGTACCAGATGCCTGGGAGTAATGCGCTGGAAGTGGCTGGGAAGGCAAAAGCCACCTTACAGGCAATGTCGGAGAAATTCCCGAAAGACATTGAATGTCAACAATCTCTGGACACGACACTTGCAATTACAGCCGGTATTGATGATATTGTTAAAACACTTTTTGAAGCGATTTTACTGGTTATTCTAGTGGTGTTTATCTTTCTTCAAAACTGGAGAGCCACGATAATTCCGCTGATCACGGTACCAGTTTCATTAATTGGCACCATTGCCGTTTTTCCTTTGTTGGGATTCTCAATTAATACGTTATCGCTATTAGGTCTTGTGCTGGCGATTGGAATTGTGGTTGATGATGCCATAGTGGTGGTCGAGGCCGTAATGCATCACATTGAACAAGGGAAAACGCCGAGAGAAGCTACTTTGCAGGCCATGAGAGAAGTATCTGGTCCGGTTATTGCCATTGCTCTTATTCTGATTGCCGTGTTTGTGCCAGTGGCCATGACTCCAGGCATCACCGGAAGGTTTTACCAACAATTTGCTATCACCATTGCCGTATCTGTAGCATTTTCGGCTTTCAGTGCTTTGTCATTAAGCCCGGCATTGTGTGCGATGATTTTGAAACCGACAAAACCCGTTAGTGAGCAGAAAGGATTACTTGCAAAGTTCTTTACGGGTTTTAACAGGATTTTTGGCAAGGTTACCGGTGGCTATCTTACCGGAGCTACATTTTTTGCAAGGAAATCCATTAGGGTTGTTCTGTTGCTCGGCATCATCTTAGTTGCAGTAGGATTTCTGGGAATAAAAATCCCTTCAGGGTTTATTCCAGAGGAAGACAACGGGTATATTATGGTCAATGTAACCTTGCCTGCTGCCTCTTCAATGCAACGTACCATTGAAATCACTAAAAAGATCGAAGGAATGTTGGCGAAAGAAGAGGAGCTGGTTTCGTATACAACGGTTAATGGATTTAATATGCTCACGGGTTCTACACAAACCAACAATGCCGTATTCTTTATCACGCTAAAACCCTGGGACGAAAGAAAAGAAACGGCAAACCAGCTAATTAACAGATTGAATAAAATTTTCTCAGTAACAATTACCAATGCAAGTGTATTCGCTTACGGGCCACCTGCAATTATGGGATTGGGTGCGTCAGCAGGGTTTAGTGTGATGTTGCAGGACCGTGGCGGAAACACGCCACAATACCTGGCCCAGCAAACACAAGCATTTATTGCAGCGGCACAGAAACGACCGGAAATTAAAAGGGTATATACAACCTTTAGTGCAGGCACGCCATTGGTTAAACTGGAAATCGACAACGAAAAGGCCATGAAGCTGGGAGTTCCTGTTTCAGTAGTAACGGAAGCAATTGGAGCTTACCTGGGAGCCAGTTATGTCAACGACTTTAATCGCTTTGGCCGTCAGTATAAGGTGTATATTCAAGCAGAGGCATCAGAGAGAGTATCACCAGAAGATTTAAAAAAGATATATATTAAGAATAACAATGGAGACATGTTGCCAGTGTCTACCTTGGTAACAGTATCCAAGATAAGCGGTCCGGATTTCACAAACCGTTTAAACTTATTCCGGGCTGCAGAAATCGGCGGAACGCCCAATGATGGCTATAGCAGCGACCAGGCAATGCAGGCTTTGGAGGAAGTTGCTAAGGAGGTGCTTCCTGCCGATATGAGTTTGGATTACATTAACCTCAGCTACCAGGAAAAGCATTCACCCGGCGGGTCATCTGTATTTATAATGGCTTTGATTTTTGTATTCTTAATTCTTGCAGCCCAATACGAAAGTTGGAAACTACCCTTCAGCGTTTTATTGGGAACACCTTTTGCTGTATTTGGGGCATTCCTAGGATTGTTCCTGGCCCGTTTTGGGAGTGATGCTTATGTAAACAATGTATTTGCTCAAATCGGCTTGGTCATGCTGATTGGACTTGCGGCAAAAAATGCAATTCTTATCGTTGAGTTTGCCCGGGGAGAATATGAAAAGGGGAAAACCCTTTTTGAATCTGCCATGTATGCCGCAAAGTTACGTTTCAGGCCAATCCTGATGACGGCCTTTGCCTTCATCTTAGGCGTAACACCGCTGCTTACTGCAAAGGGAGCTGGCTCACAGTCACGCATTGTGATGGGAATGACGGTATTCAGCGGGATGCTGATTGCCACAATTATGGGAGTATTACTTGTTCCTGCGCTCTTTGTGATGATCGAAAAGATTGGAAAGAAGAAACAAGTACCTACAGAAGAAATTAAATTGGAGGAGGGCAGTTAATATGAAAAAGATACTCATATTCATTATAATGATTAGCGGACTTTCATCATGCCTGGTCGGGCCGAAATATAAAAGCCCTGCACTCCCAAATTACAAGGCTTATGGAGACTCAACAGCTACGGTAGGATCTGCCGCGAGAAAAGATTCCGTCACACTGATCAAATGGACTGAAGTTTATAAAGATCCTCAACTTACAAAACTGATACAGACCGTATTGAGTAACAATTTGGACTTGCTTACTGCGATATCGAGGGTTGAAGAAGCACGCGCTACTTATGGTATTTCAAGCGCAGGAGTTTATCCTTCTTTTAACTACAATGTGAAAGGCGGGGTGAACGACTTAGGCGATAATGCACAAAGGTCAGGCGTTGGAATAAATAAGCAAGTATACAGTGGTCTTGCAACCATGAACTGGGAGATCGATTTGTTTGGAAAGCTTCGTCATCAGAAGCGCTCAGACTGGGCCTTATTTATTGCACAGCAAAATAATGCGCAGGCCCTACGTGTGAGTCTCATCGCCGAAGCAGCAGCCTTATATTTTACCCTACGCGATCAGGATCACCGCCTGGAAATTGCCAATAAAACGGTACTAATGCGTACTGAATCTTTAAAATTAATTTCTGAGAGATTTAGCAAGGGTTATGTTTCTGAATTGGATAAGTTGCAGTCTCAACAGCAGTTAGCACTTGCACAGGCAATCATTCCAAATGCACAACAGCAGATTATTGCTACCCAAAATTCGTTAAGGGTATTAACAGGACAGGCGCCTGGTGTAATTCAAAGAGGAAATAGCATTTACGATCAGCAGCTTCCGCCTGAGATTCCGGCAGGAATTCCTTCAGATTTGCTTCAAAGGCGACCCGATATTATTGCTGCAGAACAAACGCTCATTTCGCAAACTGAGGCAATTGGCGTAGCCACAGCAATGAGATTTCCCTCCTTAAGTCTGACAGGTATTTTTGGAGTCGCCAGCCCTGATTTAAGTACTATTGTTAACCCGGAATCCTTTGCGTTAGGAATGAGCGGCAATTTGTTAGGACCTATATTTGAGTTTGGCAAAAACGCGCGACGTGTTGAAGCGCAACGGGCTCGTACCGACCAATATAACTATCAATATCAGCTAACCTTATTGAATGCTTTTGCTGAAGTTGACAATTCATTGGCGGCGCTTCGCCTGAACAATCAAGAACACGACGCTTATAAAACAGCACTTGATGCTGCGTCAAAAGCATATTACCTGACTGAGAAACGATACTTTGATGGCTATTCCAATTACCTGGAATTGCTGAACCAACAGGACAACCTATTTAATGCAGAACTCAGCGAATCAGCAACACAAACACAACAGAACATTGCTGTGGTGAATTTGTTTAAAGCGCTGGGAGGAGGATGGTAGCCTGTAATTCTTAATACTATAGATTGAAACATATCATATTTGTGATATTGTTAATTCTAATGCCGTTTTTGGCTGCTGCGCAACAAATCCTTAATCCCGGCTTTGAAACATCAGCTTTTTCGAAAACTATTCAGAATTAGGGCTGGACAGTTAGTGGAACCACTTTCCACACATCGGAATTGGTTTAAATGACATTAAGCAGGAATAAAGCAAAGGGAAGCGCGGTATGATTTTCATAGAATGGGAGAACGCTTCAAAAAAAAGATCAATCATTGAATTATTTTATGTATATTTGCGATTGGATAGCAAATTTACATACAAATGATTTACCGAGCTCGCCAAATTGAACCCCTTCTCAAAAAATATCTGCAAACTTTCAGTATTGTAGCAATAACTGGCCCAAGACAGTCAGGAAAGTCCACTTTGCTAAGAGAACTTTATTCATCAAGCTACCGCTACGTTACATTTGACGATTATCGTTTACTGGAATTTTTTCATGAAGACCCCGAAGCCTTTATTAAACAATATGATGACAAAGTTATCTTTGACGAAGCCCAGAAAGCTCCAGAAATCTTTGATTATCTTAAGATTGCGGTTGACAATGACCGACAACGCAAAGGGAAATATATTATCACTGGATCAAATCAATTAAACCTGAATGCAAAAATCAGTGAAAGCCTTGCAGGCAGGATAGGTTTGCTGGCCCTGATGCCCTTTCAATATTCAGAAATGCCAGCGATTTTAAGAGACAAATCTATTTACAAGGGCAGTTATCCTGAAGTGGTTATGATGTCATATCAAAATTCAGATTTTTGGTACTCGTCTTATATTGAGACCTTTGTCATGAAGGATGTAAAATCGCTCGTCAATATTGGCGATTTGCATGATTTCAGGCAATTTATCAGATTAATTGCCGTGCAAGCATCCCAGACAATCAATATGTCAACCATATCCAGAATACTGGGAATTTCTGTCTCCACTGTGAAACGTTGGATATCAGTTCTTGAATCATCCTATATTATATTCTTGCTCCCATCCTATCATAAAAATATGGGAAAGCGAATTGTAAAAACGCCCAAAATATATTTTTATGACACTGGTTTACTATGTCAACTTACTGGAATTTCTAACAAAGAGGTTTATGAAAACGGTCCGATGGCTGGAAGTGTTTTTGAGAATTACCTGGTGGCCGAAATTAAAAAAAATCAATTCCACCAGGGGATTTCAACTCCATTATATTATTTTAGGACCAGTAATGAAGTAGAAGTTGATCTGGTACAAGAATATCCAGATAATAATGTTTGGGTAGAAATAAAAAAGACTTCAACTTTCAAAACAAGGATGCTCAAACCTATTGAATCAGTGCTTACTGGAGCGGATACCGGGATCATGCTATACAACGGAGATGATTTCCCCTATAAAAACAATATTCGTGTATTGAATTACAAAAATTACTTATTGCAATGAACCAAAGATTGACAGGATGGTTTTAACTATTAATAACAATTGATAGATAAAATATTAAATCAACCATGAAAAGAATTCTCATCCCCATGTTCATCCTGTTTCTTCTGACAACAAAAACATTAAACGCACAAACCTCCTGCTGCGCCAAGCCTGAAGCCACAGTGGCATTTGCCAACTTCAGCAATGACGCAGGTTTCCGTGCAGCCCATGCCGCTCCTCTGCCATTTGTATTGGCTGATCCCAAAGGAAAAGACATCAGCTTCCCTACCCCTGACGGGAAGCCTGCCCATGCCTGGGTTGTAAGCCCGGTGAATCCGAGCAGTAATTACCTCTTTGTGTTTCATGAGTGGTGGGGATTGAACGATTATATTAAAAAAGAATGCGAACGTCTGTTTACAGACCTCGGTGATGTGAATGTTATTGCCATTGACCTTTATGACAACAAGGTGGCTGACAATGCTGATTCAGCAGCGGCCTATGTGAAAGGACTTCAAAAAGAAAGGGCCATCAGCATCATTAAAGGCGCCATTAAATTTGTCGGGAAAGAAGCCAGAATTTATACGATCGGCTGGTGTCTGGGTGGTGGCTGGAGCATGCAGGCCAGCCTGTTTGCCGGACGCCAGGCGCAAGGCTGCGTCATGTATTATGGAATGCCCGAAAAAGAAATCTCGAGGCTACGTTTGATGAATGCCCCGGTTTATGGTGTCTTTGCCGCAAAAGACCAATGGATAACCAAAGAAATTGTTAAAGATTTTGAATCCAATATGTCGAAAGTGGATAAAAAACTAACCACCAAAACTTATGATGCCGAACATGCCTTCGCCAACCCCAGCAATCCGAATTACGACAAGAAGGCGAGTGCGGATGCTTATGAGAGGGTGCTGGGGTTTTTGAAGAAGCTTATGTAAGGGGTGATGGGGTGATGGGGCGAATAAACGTAAGAATTTATTAATTTCGTAGCCAAACAGCAAGAACATTGGCATCAGAATCACCATTATTAACTAAAGAAGCCTCCATGCAGCCCGGCATGAATCCCAGGATTCAGCGCCTGCGGAAACTGAGCTTTGAGGCCTGTCCGAGCCTGTCAATTGAGAGAGCCCTGCATCAGACTGAATTCTATAAAGAGAATTATGGGAAGTTCTCTATCCCTGTTTTAAGGGCAATGTCATTTCTGGATCATTGTCAAAAAAAGACATTATATATTGGCCACGATGAGCTGATTGTCGGGGAACGTGGCCCTGCCCCCAAGGCTGTACCTACCTTTCCTGAGTTGACTTGTCACAGTGTTGAAGACTTTCATGTACTCAACTCACGCAAACAGCAGCCCTACACTATCAGTCAGAAAGACATTGACCGCTATGAGGCGGAGGTAATCCCATACTGGAAAGGACGTACCCAGCGTGAACGTATCTTTGCTCATGTGCCCGATAGCTGGCGAAAGGCTTATGAAGCCGGGCTCTTCACAGAATTTATGGAGCAAAGAGCACCGGGGCACACTGCACTCGATGGGAAAATCTATAAGAAGGGAATGCTGGATTTCAAGCGTGATATCGCAGCACATCTGAATTCACTGGATTATCTGAATGACCCCGACGCAACGGACAAAGCCGAAGAATTAAAAGCGATGGATATCTCTTGTGATGCCATCATCCTTTTTGCTGGACGTCATGCTGCAATGGTGGAAAGCCTTGCTGCTGAAGAAAAAGACATGCAGAGGAAATCTGAATTACAAAAGATTGCACACGTCTGCCGTCGTGTGCCTGCCCATGCGCCTCAGACATTTTGGGAAGCCATACAGATGTATTGGTTTGTACATCTCGGCATCATCACCGAGTTGAATGGCTGGGATGCTATGAATCCGGGTCATTTCGACCAGCACCTGGGACCCTTCTACGAAAAAGAGTTCAATGAGGGCAGCCTCAGCCGTGATGATGCCAAAGAACTGATTTCTTGTTTCTGGATCAAGGTCAACAACCATACAGCACCACCAAAGGTGGGAATTACTGCCAGGGAAAGCGGAACCTACAATGATTTCACCAACATCAATATCGGCGGACTGAATCGCGCAGGAGAAGATGCTGTTAACGAAGTTTCTTATCTCATGCTGGAAGTCACAGAAGAGCTCCATATTCTGCAGCCAGGGAATTCAGTGCATATCAGCAACAAGACACCTGACAAATTCCTGCATGCTGCGATCAGGCTGATCAGGCGCGGACATGGCTACCCTTCCGTTTTCAACCCCGACACATACATCCGGGAAATGACCGGTATGGGAAAGAGCCTGGAAGATGCTCGGGAAGGAGGATGCAGCGGATGTATAGAAGTGGGGGCATTTGGTAAAGAAGCATTCCTTCTTACAGGATATCTGAATGTGCCGAAAATACTGGAAGTTACACTTAACAACGGCATTGACCCAGTCAGTGGAATACGCGTTGGCCCGGAAACCGGCGATGCACGCGGCTTTAAAGATTATGACAATCTGTACGCAGCATTTATTGAACAGCTAAACTATATTGTCGATCAAAAGATACGTGTCAGTAACTACATCGACAGAATGTTTGCCAAATATGCCCCAGCTCCTTTTTTAAGTGTCGTAATCGATGATTGTATTGCAAAGGGGAAGGATTATTACAACGGAGGGCCGAGATACAACACCAATTATATCCAATGTACCGGCCTGGCAACAGTCACAGACAGCCTGTCAACCCTGAAGAAACATGTTTTTGAAGAGAAAAGCTTCAGCATGGAAACTATCCTGCAAGCCATCCAAAATAACTTTGAAGGAGAAGAAGTCCTGCGGCAGCGCATTATAAACCGAACCCCATTTTTTGGCAATGATGACGAAAGGGCGGATTCTATTGGGCAAACAGTTTACAAGGATTTGCTGAAGGCTATCGATGGCAAGCCCAACGTCAAAGGCGACAAATTTCATTTGAATATGTTGTCAACCACTTGTCATATATATTTTGGGAAGATGACAGGAGCCACACCCAATGGGCGCCTGGCAGGCAAATCCATCTCTGATGGAACCTCCCCTTCTCATGGACAAGATGTTAACGGGCCTTCAGCGGTGATCCGGTCACTGAGCAAACTTGACCAGACCCGTTCGGGAGGAACCTTATTAAACCTGCGCTTTTTGCCTGCCTTGTTGCGTCGACAGGAAGACATTGAAAAGCTTGGAAACCTGATCCGCAGTTATTTCAGACTCGGCGGGCATCACGTTCAGTTTAATATTGTGGATACTGCAACCTTACGAGCGGCACAGCAGAACCCGCAGGAATACAAGGACTTGCTGGTCAGGATGGCCGGATATTCAGATTATTTCAACGACATGAATTTGGATTTGCAGGAGGAGGTGATTGAAAGAACCGAAAATGAAAGATTGTAACATGATAGGCTGAGGGCTTTTAGGCTGAGGGCTTTTAGGCTGAAGGCTATTAGGCTGAGGGCCAGCTGTGCATGCATTAGCCCAACAACCTTCAGCCTAATAGCCATCAGCCCTCAACCTAAATTAAAACCATGATTTTCGACATAAACAAATATGCCATCAACGACGGTCCCGGGATCCGGCTGACGATTTTCCTTAAGGGTTGTCCGCTGGCTTGTCAATGGTGTCATAACCCGGAGAGTCGTGATTCGGGTGTGCAGAAGTTATACAACAAGGACAAATGTATTTCCTGTGGAGAATGTGTTTATGTTTGTCCAAACAAAGCCTGCAGCCTGACTTCCAAAGGAATTGTCACTTATACTGACCTGTGTAATCTTTGTGGGAAATGTGCGGATGTATGCCCCACGAAAGCCATTGAGATGTCGGGGCGCATGGAATCCATCGAAGACCTCGTCGAAATTATTGAACGAGAAAAGGTCTTTTTTGAAGAAAGCTGTGGTGGCGTGACTATTTCCGGCGGGGAACCGCTGATGCATGCTGATTTTCTAATTGAATTGCTTGATAAGCTTGGGGAAATGAATATTCACAGGGCAGTAGACACCTGCGGTCATGTTCCTGCATCAGTTTTGATGGAAGTTGCCAGACGAACAGATTTATTCTTGTATGATTTAAAAATGATGGACTCCGAGAAACACAAAGCATATACCGGGGTCGACAATCAACTTATCCTTAATAACCTTCAACTACTTGCTACTTCCGGTGCAGAGATCAATATAAGGATCCCATTAATTGGCGGGGTAAATACTGATCCTGACAACATAGAACAATCGGCTGCCTTTATC
The DNA here is from genome assembly GCA_037132075.1 of Bacteroidota bacterium. GTDB lineage: Bacteria > Bacteroidota > Bacteroidia > Bacteroidales > CAIXZF01 > JBAXPV01. The sequence goes on along the minus strand of JBAXPV010000035.1, from coordinate 28,752 downwards.
GCATCATTAGCCGGGAAGAAGAAAAGAGTGAATCTCCTGCCCTATCATAACATAGCCTGTAAAAAGTATGAGAAGCTTGGGCTGGAATATGATGGAAGTGATTTTGAAGAACCTTCAGCACAAAAGCTCAGGGAGATTGTAGAGATCTTTGCCAAATATGATATAGATGCGATTGCCGGGGGTTAAAGAATTTATCTGCAGGGAAAATTATTTGGTTAGAATTAACAGGATAGGTAGGATGGACAGGATTTTTTGTTATCCGCTTGATTTAAGAAGAATGTTAGATTCAGAAAAAAACTTTTGAGGTTTTTTTTTGTTAAATGATAGTTGAAATTAGAAAAGAAAAACAGAGATGACCGATCAGGAGAAAAACCCAATCCTTAAAACCCGTCCCCTTGGATTTCAATGGGAGATGCGTGATCCTTTTTTATTTTGTGCCCATCACGAAGACAAATTTCCCCGAGGGAATGAAGATATGGGGCCAGCGGCTTCCCTTGCCGGACGGAATATCGGGAGCGATTTTGAGCTCAGAGATGGCTGGAGAATGTACCATGGGGAATCAATCCCAGGTTTTCCGGAACACCCTCACAGGGGCTTTGAAACCGTTACCATAGTAAGAGAAGGCCTTGTTGATCATGCTGACTCTATGGGTGCCGCAGGGCGTTACGGGAATGGGGACGTTCAGTGGATGACGGCAGGCAAGGGAGTTCAGCACTCAGAGATGTTTCCTTTGCTGAATGCGGAAAAAGAGAATCCCGCAGAACTTTTTCAGATCTGGCTAAATCTTCCAAAGAAGAATAAAATGAGCGAACCCCATTTTAAAATGATGTGGGAAGATCTCATTCCAAAATATACCCATCCTGATGATCTTCAAAAGAAAACTGTCGTAGAGATTATTGCAGGGACGCTTGAAAACCTTCAGGCACCTGCCCCTCCGCCTGATTCGTGGGCTGCAGACTCCAGGAATGAAGTGGCAATATGGAATATTACAATGGAGCCCAATGCTTGTTGGACCATCCCGCCATGTAGCGAAGACGTGAATAGAACCTTGTTTTTTTATAAGGGAGAGTCCATTAAAATAAATGGGGAGATGATTCCAAAATACCATGCTGTTGAGGTAATACCCAATGCTGAGATATTATTGCATAACAGTGGTTTTGAGTCGGGGATACTTCTTTTACAAGGGAAGCCTATTGGAGAGCCTGTGGTTCAATACGGGCCTTTTGTGATGAACTCTGATGATGAAATCAGGGAAACTTTCGCAGAATACCGTAAGACTCATTTCGGTGGCTGGCCCTGGCCTGTAAGCGAACAGGTACATGAACGCAACAAAACACGATTTGCGCTTCATGCCGATGGTACCCTGGAAACCAGACCTTGATCAGAAATTAAATATACTTGCTTATCATCTCCAGCAATGACAACTTATTGATGGGCTTGGTAATATAATCGTCGCATCCTGACTCTAAACTTTTTTGCTTGTCAGACGACATTGCATAAGCTGTTTGGATGATCACTGGCAAAGTTGGACATAAAGATTTTATTTCTTTGATGAGATCCCAACCACTGGAATCTGGGAGTCTTATGTCAAGTAACACTAAGCTGAACGTCGATAATTGATCAAAATTACTTCGCAATTCACTCCCCGAATAAGCACCAATAAGCGCAACTTCTGTTGGTGCCAATATCGTTTTCAGATAAAGCATATTCAATTCTTCATCCTCAACCAATAGAATCCGTTTATCTTTCCAATTGAAAAGTGGCAAGCGGCTGTCACCCCCAATTGGCCCGAAACCTAAATTTCTAGTTGCTTGTCCTGGAAATCCAATATTGTTTAATCCCTGATATAAATATGGCATTTACCCCCCTTAATTCAAAATTCAAGCGATGCGATTCATTATTATCCACTCAAAGGTATTTAATAAATTACAGAAACTTCGGAATAAATTTCCACTGGAATAAAAATCACATCCAAATTTGACTAGTTCCAGTTAGGATCTACTGGGAAATTTGCATATAGAGGGTAATCACCCCCCATTGATTTCATCATTTTTGACCAGAGATCTTCGGGTTGTTCTTTAATGAGAATATCTGCTGTCAGTTTTGAGACAACCCATGAATTTTTCTCCATTTCCAGATCAAGTTGTTTGGGTGACCATCCTGAGTACCCGATATAAAACTTGATCTCTTCGGGACTAATGGCGTGATTTAGAATCAATTCATGTACTTGCTCAATATCACCACCCCAATAAATCCCTTTGATGATTTGTAAACTATCCGTGATTTTTTCAGGACAGGTATGGATAAAAAACAAGCTATCGGTTTTCACAGGCCCTCCCAGAAATACCCTGGCCGGGAAATCAGGGAAATCAGTGACAACATCATTCAGTTTTATCTCAACCGGCTTATTGATAATGATTCCGAAAGAGCCATCATTGTTGTGTTCAGCCAATAATATAACAGCCTTGCGGAAATAAAAATCCTGCAAAGAGGGTTCGGATATCAGCAATCTACCTGCTGTGGGTCGTAAGGTATGTGTTGTCATTCGTATGTCTTCGAATTCTATTACCTTTGAATAAGCATATGTCAAGTGATTACAAATATAATACCAATAGTATGGTTTGGACAGACCGTAGCGAGCTTTTTTTCAAACTACGTAATCAACATGCATATTTCTGCTTTGAGCGCTTTGAATTAAATGTCAGTAAAACCCAGATTGTTTGTACATACCACTTCAGTCTGGACGGCATCATTGATTTTCATCCAACATTAACCATAAACAGTAAAAGTTTTTATAAAAACTGGCCTGACGAGAATTCAAACCGTTCCAATCTGGAACAATTGTTTTTCAATGTCGGCATGGTAGAACTGATCAGCTACTGGAAAGCTGCTTGTCCTAAAAGACTGATCATTAAGCCATTTTCCCTCGAGCCTGGACAAATCGCCTGGTGGAAAAAGCTTTATCATCAGGGCTTGGGTGAGTTTTTTTATTTGAATTGCATCCAAATCGAGCAGGAGGATATGATGGAAATCAGCTGTGAAGGGAATCGTACTTTTTGCTGCGATTATGACCTATCCAATGATTATATTGTACCTATTGGTGGTGGAAAAGACTCCGTTGTCACCTTGGAACTTCTGAAATCATCAGGCAATGTGAGGCCATTGTTGCTGAATCCGAGGAAAGCGATGACTGACACGCTTCTTGCCTCAGGCTTGAGCCTTGATGAGTCGATTGAATTGCATAGAACCCTGAATCCTGAATTGCTCAGGCTTAATGAGAAAGGCTACCTCAACGGCCATACTCCTTTTTCAGCCCTACTGGCCTTCCAGACATTAGTTGCTGCCTATTTGTCAGGAATTAAAAACATTGCACTTTCCAATGAAGGAAGCGCCAACGAATCGACCATCCCGGGGACCGACATCAACCATCAGTACTCCAAGACCTATACGTTCGAAAAAGATTTCCGGAATTATGTCAGCACATACATATCGCCTTCTTTTAACTATTTCAGCTTCTTACGTCCGCTGAAAGAGTTACAGATCGCAGGGCTTTTCAGCCAGTTTCCACAACATTATTTTGGCTTCAGAAGCTGTAACGTTGGGAGTAAAACCGACATTTGGTGCGGTCACTGCCCCAAATGCCTCTTTTCCTGGATAATCCTCTCACCCTATCTTGGAGAAGAGACACTTTTCAGCATTTTTGGCAAAAAATTACTTGACGACCCTGAGATGTCATTTTACCTGGATCAGCTGGCTGGCCTGACTGAAGAAAAGCCCTTTGAATGTATCGGCACCATTGAGGAGGTGAAACTGGCCTTATTTCTGATCCGGGAACGAAACCCTGTACATGTTCCGCTCCTGGTGGAAAAGCTTTGGGAAAGCGGGCGTTTACCCGAATATTCTGTTCAAAGTGTTGCATCATTTTTCGCTTCCCTGGATGACACGCATTTTTTGTCTGCAAAAGAACTTGAACTCCTAGAAACAAGTGTAGCATGTCTGAAATTTTAAAACACATTTTACAAAACAAAGAGATTCTAATCCTGGGTTATGGATTAGAAGGGCAAGCAACTTATAAAGTCATCAGGAAACTGTTCCCAGACCTGGCCCTCAGTATTGCCGACAAGGATGACAATCTGTTGATTAAATATCCTTTGCTAAAAACAGATCCTTATTTAAACCTAATTTGCGGGCCTGAGTACCTGGATTTCTTACAAAATTTCAATCTCATCATAAAGAGTCCTGGCATTTCACCCAAGCTATTCCCTTACACTCCCCCTACCGAAAATATGAGTTCGCAAACAGAGCTATTTATCACAGCTTTCCGGGAGCAGATTATCGGGGTAACGGTAACGAAAGGTAAAAGCACTACTTCTTCGTTGATCGCACATCTGCTAAATAAGCACTTTCCACATATACTACTGGCAGGAAACATAGGAACCCCACCTTTTGAGATGATTGACGACATCAGGCCAGAAACTATAATCGTTTATGAGATGTCGTCACACCAGCTTGAACAAACGGCTGTTTCGCCTCATATTGCAGTCATTTTGAATATTTTCGAAGAGCATCTTGACCATTATAAAAATTACGATGCCTATCAGCAGGCTAAAATAAACATAACACGATTTCAGCAGGAACATGACTACCTGGTATATGTGGCCGACAATATTTTGCTTAAAGGCCTCATTATTAAGACCAAGCCGGTATCAAAGCCTATTCCGGTGAGCCTTTCCAACAAGAGCATGAACGGGATCCGGGCTGACCATCATGCCATCTACAGCGATATGGGGTTAAATCCGGAAAAATTAATTGATATCAATGATCAAATCCCTTTACGCGGAGACCATAACCTTTTGAATATCATGTGCGCCCTGGCAGTATGTAAAATCCTTGACATGCCCCTTCCGGAAATAAAGGAATCTTTGACTGGATTTAAGCCATTGGAACATCGAATGGAATATTTCGGAGACTATAACGGGATTCATTTCTATAATGACTCAATTGCGACAATCCCTGAAGCTACTGAAGCTGCGATAAGGGCCTTGGGTGATGTTGACACTGTGATTTTAGGGGGGGTCGACCGCGGAATTGACTATAGCGGCCTGGCTTCATTTATCCCTGCCAGTGGGATTAACAATCTAATTTTCGTTGGGGAAGCGGGTACTCGGATTCACAAACTGCTCATAAAACATCAGCGTGTGATGAATTTTTTCACGGCTACTGACTATTCAGAAGTAGTGAATTTGGCAATGGCAAAAACAGAAAGGGGAAAGATTTGTCTTCTTTCCCCTGCTGCTGCAAGTTATGACTGGTTTCGTAATTTCGAAGAAAGAGGCAAAGTTTTCAAGTTGCTGGTTGCTCAATACAACTCAGAACTTGCCTTCAAAGAGAAATAGGAAACAGGATTTCCTGGAAATTATTCTTTTGTCTCTTCCGTTTCAGCTGTGGGCTCTGGTTCAGGTGTCAGCACCATTTCTGGGGCAACAGTCTCCTCAACCATCAATTCGAGTTCCGGAACGGCAGTCTTAGTGGCTTTAGGGGCAACTTTCTTTTTGGCTTTTTCAATAACTTCTACAACTTCACCCGAAGCAATTTTTGCGGCTTTCTTGTCAGCATTGGTAGGTTCTGTGCCAGCAACATAAGCTTTTACTGGTTTCCTGGGGCGTTTGATGCCATATGAACCCTGAATAATTTTTCCTCTTTTGGTTTTTTTGTCTCCTTTTCCCATAATATATTTCGTTGATCTATTAGAATTTGCAAAGGTAGTATAATTATTGAATATACCGACACAGAACAGCTTTGCGAAAAATCTGTATTGGCATAACACATTCTATGCGACTATGCTTTGGGACACCAGCCATGAATTAGTTTACTCAGGCTTTATTTCTATCAGAAAAGTAGGCATTTTCTATGATCTCAGGTCGGCGAAGGTTTATCTTCGCCCATTTAATGAGGACCTCCGCTTGTTCACGGGCATCGAGTCTCCAATTAATTTCATCATTTCTGATCCGTTGTGACATTGAATAAAGACAAATCGCTGCGGAAACAGAGATATTCAAACTTTCTGTGAAGCCAACCATCGGGATCCTTAAAGAATAATCGGCCAATTCAGAAACGTCCCGGGAGATCCCTTCAACTTCAGCGCCGAACACCAGTGCAATTTTATGGTCAACTGGCAATGTTTCCGGGGTAAAACTATCGAGATGCGGCGTGGTTGCTACGATTTTATATCCTTTATTCTTGAGGCCAAGAATACATTGACGGGTCGTATCTTCAGCATTGGGATACTGACTGATATTGATCCATCGGTTTGCGCCAAGAACGATATCGGGGTTAACTTTATAGGTGTTTTTATTTTCAATCACGTGAAGATCCTGAACCCCGAAACAGTCACAGCTTCTGATTACGGCACTAGTGTTATGGGGTTGAAAGATATTTTCGACAACAACGCTCAGATAACGAGTGCGGTGAGCTATTTTCTCTAAAAGCAGTTCTTTCCTTCTCGGTGTAAGTAACTCGAGGAGGAAATCCCGATAACTGTTAAGTTGCTCGATGGAAAGCTCAGAAAAATCCATAATCATAGGGTTTTTGCTAAAAAAAAACTCCGGTCTTGCCGGAGTTTTTCTTTGAAGGAGCCAGCTTATTTAAGCTTAGCAAGATTAGCACCTGCACGAAATTTCACCACTTTTTTTGCAGCGATTTTAATTTCTTTTCCTGACTGAGGATTCCGGCCTTTACGGGCAGCTCTTTTGGTGACAGAGAAAGAACCGAAACCAACCAGGGCAACGCGGTCGCCTTTTTTCAATGCACCAGTAATTACGCTAAGTGTGACATCCAGTGTTTTTTTAGCGTTAGCTTTGGTCATCTGGGCATTCTCGGCAATAGCTCCAATTAAGTCTTTTTTATTCATAAAAACGTTATTTTATGGTTTAGCTGACAAATTTAAAGTTTAGATAATAAAAAGCAAGTGTCAGTGCATAAAATCCCCATAATTGTTGATAAAAGTATTGATTACCCCATAAAAAAAGGGCGTCCTAACAAGACGCCCTTTTTTTCGTGAAGGTTAAGTCCTACTTAACTTTCTTTGAGAGTTCCGTTCCTGATTTAAATTTCACAACTTTTTTAGCTGCAATTTTGATCTCCTTGCCGGTTTGGGGATTTCTTCCCTTACGGGCTGCACGTTTTGCAACAGAGAACGAGCCGAAGCCAACCAGAGCTACTCTATCTCCTTTTTTAAGGGCTTTGGAAGTAGCATCTACAAATGCATCCAATGCTTTTTTTGCATCAGTCTTTGTCAATTTTGCTTCAGCTGCAATAGCGTCAATCAATTCTGCTTTGTTCATTTCCGCGTTGGTTTTAGTGATTACTAAATGGCAAATAAATATCTATAGCAAATATACGTTACTATTAGGAAAAGTCAAGCCCAATTCGCTAAAACCATTGGAAATGTTGAAAAAATGCACGCAATTGTTAAGAACAAGCCCTGATGTAAGCAGTTTGAATCTATCGTATCGTTTAAGATACGAACTTTAAACCTGGTTCAAGTTTGGTTCCGCGAAGAAAGTCTACGACCGGCATTCTTTTTCTGCCAGCAACCTGCAATTCCAAAATTTCTAAAAAACCGGCTCCGGTTCCAACCCTGATAAATGACTTATTGTCGGTAGCAATCTCACCTGCTTGTAGCATCATTTCAGAAGAAATCAACGACGTCTTGAAGATTTTTAAATAAACGACCTCTGTCCCGGTATTTAATTCTGCAATGGCGCCTGGATAGGGACATAATCCCCTGATGAAATTTCTTATTGCGGTTGCAGGATGATCCCATGCTATCCGGCAATTTTCTTTGTTGAGTTTAGGTGCATTGTGAAGGACATTTCCTGGTTCTAGTGAGGCCTGGTCAGTGAGCGCCACTTGTTTTGTAACAATAAGATTTACTGTTTTGCTGACAAGCTTTGCTCCTGCTGTCATCATTCGATCATGCAACTGCCCTGCATCGTCATGACTTTCGATTGGCATGACTTCCTGTAAAATAATTTTACCTGTGTCAATTTTATCATCCAGAAAGAAAGTCGTGAGTCCGGTTTGGGATTCACCATTGATTACCGCCCAGTTAATTGGAGCTGCGCCCCGGTATTGTGGTAAAAGTGACGCATGGAGATTAAAGGTGCCGAGTTTTGGCAGCTGCCAGACGGCAGCAGGTAATTTCCGGAAAGCCACGACAACTTGTATATCAGGAGAAAAAGAAGAGAGCTCTTTCAAAAAAAGCTCATCCTTCATGGATTCCGGCTGTAAAACAGGAAAATTCAGCGCCAGTGCTTTAACTTTTACCGGGCTTTGCTGTAGCTTGAGACCACGTCCTGAAGGTTTATCAGGAGCTGTTACTACTGCAACTACATTAAAACCATCATGAACCAGGGCTTCCAGGGCAGCGACAGCAAAGTCGGGTGTACCAAAGTAAATGATTCGTATTTGAGGGTCGGGCATGATATAATGTTTTAAAACCCGCCAGGAGGCTTTTACTGGCCTTTTATCGCTTTCTTAAGGGACAGCATCCTCAATGCCGCAACAGCACCTTCTATGCCCTTATTACCATGTTTGCCGCCCGAACGAGCTTCTGCCTGTTCCAGGGTGTCAGTTGTGAGTACGCCAAAAATAACAGGCTTCTGCGTATCCAGAGATGCTCTGGTCACACCCTGAGCCACTGCTTGAGAGATAAACTCAAAGTGTCGGGTTTCTCCCTGAATCACACATCCGAGACAGATAACGGCATCCACATCGTGTTCACTGGCAGCCCAGGAAGCAGCCAGGGGAAGCTCAAAACTACCAGGGACCGTGTAAAGTCTGATATTTTCGGCTGAAACGCCTGCATTGATTAATGTACTCCTCGCTCCTTCTGCAAGCGCAAAAGTAACTCCTGTATTCCATTCAGAAACAACAATACAAATAATGTAAGCCTCGCCGGATGGCAAGGAATCGGGATCAAAATCGGATAAGTTCTTCAGATGTGTCGCCATGACACCAAAAAATTAGGGTGTCATCAAGCCTTTTGCCCTGACGATATACTTCTCAATTCCGCGGGCTTCAGCACTTTTAGGGTAATTTGTTTTGATTTTCTGGTAAGCATCAATGGCTTTTTGAAACTCCTTACTGGTCTCATAAGTCCAAGCCACTTTCATCAGGAAAACGGGAGTTGTAAACTCGTTTTCTTTATCAGCAGCTTCCTGGTAAAACTCAAGCGCCTTTTTCATGTCGCCAAGTTCCATATAAGCATCACCAATACCACCCTTTGCCATGGCAGCAACCATCACATCTTTGCCTTTGTATTTTCCCAAGTAATCAATAGCATTCTGGAATTCCCCTTTCTTTAAATAGCAAATACCGGCATAATATTTTGAGAGGTTGGCTGACTTTGTCATGCTGTAGTCGTCTATAATAGCAAGAAAGCCAGGATAGCTTCCGTCACCTTTCAAGGCTTTGTCGAGAGAATCCATCTCAAAATAACGCTCTGCTTTCCACATTTGTGTTTGCGCTTCTTTCTCTCTTGGCTGAATATAAAACTTGTTAAACGCAAAATAACCCAACACAATCAGAATGATGGCGCCAATAACGATACTGATGATCGTTTGATAGCGTTCGATGAATTGTTCGGATTTACTAAGCGCTTCTTCTACTTTATGGATTCTTTCTTCAGTATTGTCAAGTTGTTTTGCCATTGTTAAGGTTTTTGAGGGTGCAAAATTAGAAAAAATTCCTAAACATGAAAGACTATTTTTCAACCACTTGCACACAAACCCGATAAATCCACATTATTCCCTTTGATATAAAAGCGATATAGCCAATCCGCATGAGAGCCTGCATAGTCTACACCGATACGTTTACCGCTGATAATGAGGCTGGAAGGAATTACATAGCTTCGATCCTCCAGCCATATAAAGTCGCTGTTTAAAGAAATTCCGCTTTCCGAAAAATGTATACCTAAAGCTTTACTGAGCTTACCCGGACCATAAGCCAGCTTCTTAAGACAATCATTTCGGCCTATACGTTCCTGCATCATGCCGATGCCCTCAAGCGGATATAATGCCCTTACCAGCACGGCATGGGGGATGCCTTCAACATTGGTGACCAGGCCTTTTCCGATGAGATCCCTGGCAATTTGTGTTACATCAGAATTCAGATAATATGTCAATGGGATCTTCATAAAAACAGCTTGCTATTTCAATTCAAGCTTACCTTCACCCATGGTAAGAATTCCAAAATCAATCATATAGTTGACCTGTTCGATCACTTCTTCCTCGGTAAATCCGTCCAGTTGCGCTAAAAGTGAAGCCATATCCAGTGCCTGTTTTCCAACTTCTTGTTTGATACGGGTATCGAGACTGAGCTGGTTCTTTTCCGATGCTCCTTCAGCATTTTTTTTCAGGCACACATCACAGTAGCCACAGTTTTTACTTGTGGTCTCTCCAAAATATCGCAAAAGACGCTGGCTTCGACAGATATCGTCGCCGGTGGCATAACTAATCATCTCCTCCACTCGCAGCAATGCCACATTTTTGCGATCTTTTAGGTTCTCCTTGCTAATGTTCACATTTTTTTCCTCCAACCTTTCCATGCAATAGCTCACAGCAGGACGATTTCTGCGGGGCAGGTAAGAAATTGCCCCCATTTTACGAAGAGTCTCCAGGCGTTTTGAGACTTCTTCCCGGCTGATGTCACAGCGTTTGGCAATCTCTTCCTCTTTGATAGAAGTATAATCTGTAAACAATCCGGTATAAGAACGTAAGATGACTTGTAAAACGGGATCCAGATCCGGGTTTTGCACCCTGATCCTGTATAAGTTATCTGTCGTTTCCTGAATCAGCACATGAGAATACATCCCTGGATCTTCAAGGAAAACGATATACCCTTCTTTTTCTAGCAGACGTAATGCACTGTATGTGATTGCAGGCTTGAATTTAAAACGGACACAAAACTCTGACAAGCTCAAGCTATAGCTTTGGTCTTTGCCCGCCCCCACTGCCAGTTGAAAGTAATTACCCAGGGCATTGTATACTGACCTGATAAAATCAGGTTCAGGGTAAGCATCGGTCAAACCATCTTTAAGCTTTTCCAGGTCAGCACCATCATATAAAATCACAGCATAACTTTTCAGACCATCACGCCCGGCACGACCTGCTTCCTGGAAATAAGCCTCAAGACTGTCGGGCAGGTCAAGGTGAACGACGAGCCGTACATCAGCTTTGTCGATGCCCATTCCAAAAGCATTCGTAGCGACCATCACCCTGATCTTACCGGACAGCCAATCATCCTGACGTTGAGACCGAATTTCCGGACTAAGGCCTGCATGGTAAAAGGAGGCGCTAATTTTCTTTGTCATGAGAAACTCTGCTATCTCCCTCGTCTTCCTTCTGTTACGAGCATATACAATGGCCGTTCCCGGAACTTTTGCAATAATCCTCAACAAACGGCCATATTTGTCTTCCTCTTTCTGAACAAAATAGATGAGGTTGTGCCTGTAATAGCTGGCCTTAAGTACATGGTGCTTACTAAATTTCAGCTTGTCCTGGATATCCTCGACAACATCAGGTGTTGCCGTCGCTGTTAAGGCAAGCAAAGGTACTTCGGGGAAAAATTCACGGATCTCTGCGATCTTAAGGTAGGATGGCCTGAAGTCATACCCCCATTGTGAAACACAATGTGCTTCATCGACAGCAATAAGGCTGATTTTCATTTGGAGTAATAAGGCTCTGAAATCTTTTGAACCCAGTTTCTCAGGTGAGACATACAACAACTTTACGTCACCATATACACAGGCATTAATATTGAGTTCTATCTGCCTGGGTGTTAGGGAAGAGTTGAGGGCTACCGCCTTGACACCTTTTCTGCGTAAGCTTTCAACCTGATCTTTCATCAGGGCGATCAAAGGGCTGATCACCACACAAAGTCCATCCATTATTAAAGCCGGCACCTGGTAGCATAAGGATTTCCCGCCTCCTGTAGGTAATAAGGCCAAGGTATCCTGGCCCGACAATACCGACTCGATAATCTCTGGCTGCAAGGGACGGAATGCCGGATAGCCCCAGTATTTTTGCAGAATCTCTTCAGGTGTCATAAATAATCCGGCGATTTTAACGATGTTAAGCCTTTAAGGTGTATTCTTACTCATGAGCTGACGAACTATTGCGGCTGTAGTCCTTTCGTCACCAATGTATCCCACGAGGAAAGCATCAGCAATACCAGCCGCTACAGCCTTTTGTCGTGTCGTAACCGCCTCATCAAAGGTAGCGATTCCACTTGTCATCACCAAGCTGAGTCGTGTTGTACTGACCAAAGTTATTATTGACATGCCCGTTTTACCTGAATAATATGCAATGACCTCTTTTGTGATTGGCTTCCGATAAGCGCCAAGCTGAACCCGGAATTCTGCCTTTGTCTCCTGAACCGGAATGACCGATTGCACCAGGCTCTCAAGCACTGCCCTGGGGATGGTGTTTGCAATAGATTGTGGATCAAAGGCCATGGCCTCCTCTGAAGTAAGCCTGCGGCCTTTATATATCGCAACTACATAAGCATCTGATATCCCTTTGCGGACAATAACATTCTTTGCCTCCACTGCAACATCTTTTGTCCCAAAAATTCCCGAAAAATAACGATAATACCCATTTTTTAGCCGATCCCCAAAAAGAGGGCTTACGCTATTCAGCTGTGCACTGGTCCTGGGTTTGGCATAAACACCAACCTGGACAGTATAATACAAATCACTGATGTCAGGCAAGCTAAGCGCCCTGATGGCCTCTACCAGCTTTTCGGCTGTTGCACGTGATGACTCGGGCAATGCTTTAATGATGATGCGGGTGGCCAATTTGAGTGTAGTAGTATCCCTGGTATGAATATTATTGGTATCCGTTCTTCCGGCAAGAGGATTGCCTTTTTCAGGAATTGGACTATCGGGATTCTGATATACCGTTATTATTTCTTTTCCATATTGAGTAACAGTCACTTTCGTGCTTGCAACGGTCCCGGAATCAATCAGTTTTACAGAAGCCTTTGGAACAAGGTTCGCATTTGCGCTGGATGGCTTAGCGGATGTTTCTGCAACAGTATTGGCTGTAGCTTTTGTTGGCTTAGCGGGTGCTTTTGCAATAGTGTTTGCTTTTGCTTTGGTCGGTTTCGCAGGTGTTTTTGCAATAGTGTTTGCTTTTGCTTTGGTCGGCTTCGCAGGTGTTTTTGCAATAGTGTTTGCTTTTGCTTTGGTCGGTTTCGCAGCTACGTTTTCGACAGAGATTTCTTTTGCCGGGGTCGCTTTTGCCGGGGCTTTTGCAAGGGCATTGGCTTTTTCTTTTGTCGGTTTAGCTGGTGCTTTTGCAATAGGCTTATAGGATGCTTTCTGCGGCTTCGTTGTATCTGTTGCTATTGGGTTTTCTTGAAAAGCTATGGCTTCGACAGGTGCTTTGTCAGCTGTTTTACCAGATACTTTTAATGGAGATGTCACTTGCATCGCGATCGGCTGACTTTCAATGAGTTTTTCTCTCAAGACGATTGCTTTCTCCTGTCGGGCCAAAGCGGTATCCTCCATAACAAAAGCTTCCTGAAGCAGTTGTTTCTTGATTAGGAATACTTTGGTATGACCAGCACTGTCGACACGTATCCTGGCTTTAGAAAACAAGACCTCAGCATCATTTTCAAGAAGGTTGGCGGTCCCGTTGCCGGCAATCTCCCCGGATTTTTGCTCCAAGGCTGCAGTTTTGAGTTTATTTGCAAGGTAAACAGCCTTGTTACGCGAAGCCCTGATCTCATATTCTTTTAACTCAAGGTACATCGCGATATCGGAATGACTGCCCTTTTCTTCCACTTTTACCTGGGCTTCCTTTTGGAGCTGCGCGATGGCAGTATCAGCAGATCTTTGATAATCCTTCAGCCGGCTTTGAAGCGCTGGTATCTTGACTGCAGGCACTTCGCTGCTTAGCATTTTGTCAAGCTGGCCGATGCCTTCAGCAAGGCTTTTACTTAAAGCCTCAGCGGTGTTCATCAGCTTTTCATCACTGATCTTTTGCTGTTCAGGACTGCCACTTTTCACCGTCTCAGGATTGCTTACTGTCCCCAATTTAGGATTGCTCACTTTCCCTATTTCAGGCTTATTACCTTTTCCTATTTCAGGTTTATTACCTTTTCCTGTTTCAGGTTTATTACCTTTTCCTATTTCAGGTTTGCTCTCTTTTCCTAATTCAGGCCTGGAGCCTTGTGGCATCTTTTCGCCTTCAGAAACTATTTCTTTTTCGTTGAGCTGACTCTTTTCCAGGAGCGCAATCTCCGGGCTATACTTTTGCATGACGATTTCCACGACGCTGTCTTTGCTTGCCTCTGAAAAACCAGAACCTTCGAGAGACATCGCTTTTTCCATCGCTTTAACACGTGCCACCACCTTTTCCGGATCATTTACATTACTGAATGCAGCAGCAGCCGGACTAAGTTGTGTGAGCTGTAGCTGATAATCCAGGCAGGTCTTATCTGTCATCTCTTTTTTACGCGTTTTCTTAGCGATCTTTTCCTCCGGGACGATTACATCAATAAGCTTTTCTGAAATATCAAATCTTGCAGATTCCTTGTTTACTGATTCCGTAAATTGCTGCTGGGCAGCATAATAATCCAACAATTTAAGCACATGGGTTCCAGTCTCAACACTTCCACTGTGTAATGATTTCACAGCCTCTGCTCTTTGTTTATTATCGTCAGGCTGGCTTGTATTTTTCCCTTTGGTGGCAACCGACTTACTCAGGCTGTCCAAACATATACTTTGCACCGCAAGCCGCATAATGCTGTCAGGATTAATTGTGATCTTTTCTAAAGAGTTAGCGAGTTTCAACGCTAACTTTTCCTTAACCGTTTCGGGAGATATCTTGCTAATGTTATCCGTTGTTAATGAATCCAAATGAGTCTTCAACTGCGTAAGTTCCTCTTGACTTATAGATTTGCTTACATCATTTTCCAGTGTTTCCAACATTAGGATTTGCTGGCTTAGGGAATCTTCAGTGTCTTCCAAAATGCTTTGATAGGTGCTGGCAACCCTGGCCCTGGCAAGCTTGCTTATTGCTTCATTTTGGATTGTTTTTAGTTTAAACTCCCTGTCTTCTACCCTTTCCTGTTTGTTGAGTTTTTTAGCTGCAAGATCCTGGTAATCATCCATTAGCTTATCAGCTTGCTCCAGGCTAAATTGAACAATCTGGTTGGCCAGGGCCTGATTTTCCATGGATTCATTCTGCCATTCATCCAATTTCGCTTTTTGAGCAGAAACAAGTGCAGAAACATTTTGTCTGGCTTTTTCAAAAACAGGATCTGTATTTTGGGTTTCTTTCAAAACCGCTACCGCTTCAGAAGTATCCACTATCTCACTGACAACATTACTATTAGATTTATTCGTTTCAATTTTCTCAACAAATGCCATTGTTTCTGCTGCTGTCTTCCCGCTGATACTCTGGTCAACAAAACTCATCAGAAAAGCAGAATCCTTATGGAGCTTATGAATCTCCTCTCCTTGAAAGAAATCTGTTTCCACCTGGCTCTTTTTCGTAGAACTGTTGAGTGCAATCTTCAAATCTGCCGGAATTCTCCTTGAGAAATCAACAGCAGTATCAGCAGGCTTGAGCTCCTCTTTAAACTGGACAAATAGAATCTTTGCGGAGTCATGTTTTTGCGTCGCAAGAAGTTGTTGCATTAAACCACTCCTGTAGCGGGCATTCTCAACTTTAGCATGTTTTGTAGTGGAAGCATTATCCAATGCTTTCTTTACGGCTTTCGCCACAGCAATCTCATGTTTATCAGAGAGTTTTTCTGACTCCTGGCTGATTTTCGCCCTGACGACTTCAAAATCCTTCAGGCTTTTGTCCATCATTTTTACAAGGTCAAAAGCAGAATCCACCCCAGCCTGAACTTCTTTACGTTCTATTAATGTTCGATTTAGCTTTTGCTCCAGACTTTCTGTTGGCAGCGCCGTTTCATTTTTTGTCTCTGAAACAGCCAATAATGGCGGGTTCTCAGGTACAGCCTGATTCGTATCAGCAAGTGCTTCACTACCTGTGTTTACCTCTAAACGCGACATCTCCCTGATGATTTCCAAAGAGCGGTCATAATTCGCCTTATTGCGCTCATTACCGGCCAACAAAGGCTGAAGTGACAATTCCTGCGATTTTTCAGGACGCTTGTCGATCCTTACTTTATAAACTGTTACCTGGTCACCGGTAGTCGAACGGTTTGAGGCGAAATAGGCAATTCGCTTACTTTTATCACTTACGAATAAAAGATCGTCAAAGGGTGTATTAATTGCAAAATCAAGATTCTCGGGCTTCATCCACAACTTTCGCACTGTATCGAGGCGCGACAGAAAAATATCGTAACCGCCCATACTATTGTGCCCTTTGGAACAGAAATACATGGTTTTCCCATCGGGTAAGAGGTAGGGAAAGGCCTCATCATAGGGTGTGTTAATCGCTCCTTCTACCCGGAGTGGTTTGCCCCAACTTCCATCAGGCTGACGATAGGCATGAAAGATGTCACGTCCGTTTTTCCGGTCATCACCATAACTGGAAAAATAAACTTCATCCTGTCCTTTGGGAAAGAACATCACATCGAAATCCTTGCTTTTTTTATCAATCTTGGACTTAAAAAAGTCGGGTTTTAAAAGAAATTCTCCTCCGAAATTCTTCAGCTGGTAAGCCCGGTAAAAATCCAGGAGATTAACCTGCGATTTCGACAACACATAAATATCATGCACATTCGACAACAACATAAAACCATTCTCACACATCTGAATCTGACGCTCCACCTCGAATTCCTTCACTTTCTTCGGGTCACCAAGGCGCTTATAGGTATTAAATTGTCCAATAGCATCCGAAAACCTGTAGTTATACTGATATGCCATCCCCAGGTAGAAATATGCTTCTGGCTCAATACCTGGCTCTTTAACAGCTTTCTCGAGAAACCGCAGCGGGCGTTCCAGGTCGCGTCGATCACCCTGCAAGAGGCAAACCCCAAAGCGGTAATTCAGGTCAGGGTTTTTAATGTCTAAGGACAAGAGCTGGGAATACATGGGCAAGGCATGCACAAAATCCTGCTCCTGAAACAACTGAAGGGCCTGTTTTTCAAGCTTATCCACATTTCGATCGACTTTTTTGTCTTGCGAATATGAAGGAAAAACCACACACAAATTTATGAGTACAACAAGAAAGGAAATACGGCGGCTCATTAACAATTCAGCGAGCCGGCGTGTCCGGAAAAATTTCCTGTTTTCCTCTTTACCCAGAAGATAAGTCATGCAACAATATATGGTATCAATCTAAAGATTATTAAACTTAAGCTTACAAAATTAGTTACAAAAAAAAGGCATCACGCTGATGTGATGCCTTCATTTTGTGATTGATCCGTCTTCACAACGGCCAGTCTTCTATTTTTTAGTGCCCGTTTTGTCCTCTGCCTGGAATTTTTCCCAACGATCGAGGAAATCACCGATCTGGTCAACCGAAAGCTTTTTGGCAATAATGGTTTTCTTCTCATCCAAAATGTACACAACCGGCGTGGCTGTGATATTGTAGAGGTCATGATAATTAACTGTAAGCGTTCTTGGCCCATTCACATTGATCCAATCAAACTTATTTTTCTTAATATATTCTTTCATCTTGACCATATTGGTATCAGAACATACGCTAAAGACCTCAACACCATATTTGTCTTTCTTTTCGTGATAAAAGGCTGACAACTTGGGGCTTTCAACTTTACAATGACCACATTCCGGGTCCCAGAAATATATAATCGTATACTTTGCTTTCACTGCAAGCAAAGCTGAAGGCCGTAAATTGGAATCCAGCATCACCATATTGGGTGCAGGCTGCCCCACCAATATGGGCTTCCACTGCCTGGCCTTCTTTGTCAGGTTTTCAAGAACAGTTGGATTCACCCAATAGGCCTGTCCTGTGACATAATAGGTCTCAACCATGTGAACGAAGATCTTGTCGAATGTCATGATTTGCGAAATCTCTGACCAATTTGTCAGGTACCAGACAAAATACTTGAACATTTCTTTATTTGACCTGACCCTGTCAATCATTTTATCAATTTCAATAATCAATGTGTCAGGCTGTTGAATGATCAACTTGTCAAAATACGTCACAATCTTGCTGTGAAAAAACGGTGTACGCAACAAAGCATCATCATTCAAATCGGTGTTGTCCCAGTAATGGTCTTTATACCAGTGAAACAGGTATACCGAATCCCGCTTTCCATCTGGCTTCAATGGAGCTTCAGGTAGCACTGGATCTTTCATTGCCAGGAAAAAATGGGACATAAAAGCATCTCCATGTGCTTTAATAAAATCGAGCTTATAATTCTCAACCTCTTTATTTTCAGCTTCTAATTTACGCTTAATCAAAGCAATAGAATCCTTATTGTTTTTTACCGTCTTCTGAAGCTTTAGCCAGGGTTCGGTCTCTTCATATTTCTTTGAATTGAATCTAAGATAATCGTAAAACCAAGTATTTTCGGGAGAATCTTTAAACTTCATGTTTTTTACATAATCTTCACCCTGGGTTTCGATGCTGAACGACTGACTCTTATCAATCAAAAATTCAAAAAGTCGCTTATTCCCTTTGGCAATGATATAAATTCCACGGGCTAAGGGTTCGTCACCACTAAATTCAAATTTTCCGTCTTTATCAATCTTGGCTGTGTCCTGAAGATAGGTCTTGTCGCCAAAATAATTGGCTAAAAAGCAGACGGTATCTTTCAAGTCAGAAATTTTCACTTTGATCCTGTATGCTTTTTTTGCAGGACTGGCGCTGACAAACAAGGCCGGGATCATCAATAAAAGAATAAGAAAAACACTCTTTTTCATAAAATTACAAATACTTAATATGTTAGCTAGACGAGATTTGCTCTGCAAAAATCAGACCACGAAAGTCAATATTTTTTCAAAGAGAAAACGTAAATCCAATCAAAATGTTTATTTTTATCATGGCGAAAATCAATATATTATGATCTATTGCAAAACCCTGCATTCAAAGCGCTTCTTAAGCCTTATCATACTGACACTTACATTCTTTTCACAAGTCCAGGCGCAATCGGCTTCTCTCGCTGACACTTTTGACATTGGGAGCATGAACCAGCTTATTTTGTCAGCCTGGGCAATCACTGCCCTCGCGCTCTTTCTCTTTCTGATCTTGCTCATTTTATTTCTCAAGACCCGAAAAGCAAAAAATGAGTTGTCCCTGCAAAACGCTGAATCAGAAAAAACACTCTCAGAATACCGGAAAAGGGCCCCGGAAATGCAGCATGAAATTGAATCTTTACGGGAAATGCTCGAAGAAAAGAACCCAGAGAAGGATTACCTTAAAATGAAACTGAAGGAATACCAGGATGAAATGGACCGCATCGGTGCCGACAAACATGCGTTGGTCAAAGACATTCAGAACATCCTCGACCGGGTAAAAGACCTGTGACCTATTCTACAATACCTGTAAGAGTTAGGGTCACAGATGAATAAGTGGGGTCATTGCAGTAAACAAATACAGATTTTAGCTGATCACCATGCAAAGCAGAAGTGTCGATTGAGATATTGATTTTGCTTTTCTCCCCTGGTTTTAATATAGTCTTTTCAGGAGTTGTTGCCGTACAACCACAACTCGCTTTGGTCTTACGAATCACCAGGTCACGCTTGCCTTCATTACTGAATTCAAAACTACAGTCTACTTTAGTACCTTTTTTTACCTTACCAAAATCAAAACCTTCTCTGCTAAATTTGATCTTTGGGGCATTCGCCCGGTCTTCTTTACTCAGCCCGCTGAAGTCTTCTTCAATATATGCCATGATAAAGAAGCTTTTCTCAGGCTCCAACTCATCATTGGTATGAATTGCGACACCCTCAAAGCTGTTTCCATAATCACCCTTAATCTGTGCATTATAAGAAACCACGAAATACCCGCGTTCGCCCGGCTTTAATTGCTCAGGATATACTTTTAACTTGATATAATTACTGACTAGATCTACCTTGAGGTCTATGTTTTTTTTTCCGGCATTATAAATCTGCACGGAGTCCTTCCGGATCTCAGTAGTTTTGATGTATTGCATCTTAAAAGTCTCTTTGGAAAACCTCAGATTCCCCTTTTTGCTGGGAAACGTCTTTTCGATGCTCACCTGGGAAAACAGAAACAGTGGAAGGCTACATAAAAGCAAAAACGCAAATGAACGCATATTGATGATTTTGATCATATTATAGTTTATTTCATTATTGAGCCACAACTTTGGCACTAAATGTAAGGACATGCATAGAAGTATCAGGATCATTCGAGATCACCATCACTGTTTTGTATTCATCCCCCAACAATCCGTTGGTATTAAAATTCACTTTGATAAAAGAAGACTCGCCTGGTTTAAGTAAAGTTTTCTCAGGATCCGCAGCAGTACATCCACAGCTGGCTTTCACCCTACGGATGACTAAGTCGCGTTTGCCTGTATTATTAAAATGATAATCCCAGCTTACTTTTCCGCCTTGTTTCAATTCCCCAAAATCATGGTTCTGTTCATCAAACACAAGCTTTGGGGGGTTATTTTTCTCTGTATCAGTGAGTTTACTAAAATCCTCCACCACATTTACACCAATAGAAATCGTTTTTGAGGGGATCAGGCTGTCGTCAGTAACCAATGCATAGGGCTCATAGTTTAAACCCCAAATCCCACTTTTTTCTGCATTGTAACTGATGATGATCATGCCAGCCTTTCCAGGTGCCAGGGTCGAAGGCTTCGAGGTAAAACTCAAATAAGCCGGGCTGGACTTGACTTCCATTGTCATCGGCTTTTTCGATGTATTAAATACTTTAAAGGTATCAATCCGGGTTTCGGTATTTTTTAACATATCAAAAGAGATATGTTTTGTTTTGAAACAGAGGTTCCCGATTTTCTCCGGATAATCATCTTCAATTGTCCTGACGCCAGCAGTCACATCAGCGTTGATCGTTATCTGTCTTACCGGAAAGTCTTTGTCATTAGAGCGGATACTGATATACTTTTGAAATTTGCCACTTTCATTTTTGGGTGTAAAAATCACGGTGAGCGTGCCTTTTTCCCCGGGGCCAAAGCGCATTTTGTCACTGATTGCTTCAAGAGAAGGCTCGCTTACTTTTATTTTATTAATGGTCAAGGTATCTTTCCCAACATTTTCAAAAGTAAATTTGTGAGTCTGGGCTCCTGCTTTTGCCTGGATTTTCCCAAAATCATAGAGAACCTCCTTGAATTTGAGCGTGGCAGTTTGAGCCTGGGAAAAAGATATGATAAAAAAGCTTAGGAATAAGAGAAGGGTTTGTTTCATAAATTGATTCGTCATTAAATGAAGCCATCCTGAGCATGGCAAAAGCATGGCAAAAATCCGGAAATATTTAAATTAAACGCAGTTAATTAACCTTTGGTCTTTTAAAAATTCAGGTTTTGGTCCTTAAACATTACAATTTCCAATAAACTGTTTACCAAAACCAGCAATATCCATGCCATCGAAATTGCCCGAACTCATCAACAGTAAAACGCTGCCGGGGCTGCCAAGGTTCATCAGTCTTTCCTGAAGAAGCCCGGAATTGCTATAAACTTCAAGGTCAGATCGCTGAAAGCCTTCCATGACAAAAACCGGGTCCAGTGAGGGTAATTTTTTCAAAGCCAGTGCATGTAGATTGTAATAGACCATGGCGACATCAGCTGCATCGAGGCAGGAGGCATATTGCCCAAGGAATTCCCGGTTCAGACTGCTGAAAGTATGCAATTCCAGACAGGCAATCACTTTCCGGCCAGGAAATTGTTCCCTGACAGCCTGAACTGTTGCAATGACTTTAGAGGGAGCATGGGCAAAATCTTTATATACTACTGAGCTCTTGTTTTCGGCGACTTTTTCGAGACGGTTTGCTGCGCCAACGAAATTGTGCATGCTTTTTAAAAAATCTTCTTCAGAAATACCGATAGATTTACAAACCTCCATCCCAGCCTGCAGGTTCATCATATTATGACGTCCAAATAAAGGAGTTTGATATTGCTTCCCCTTGAAAACCACATAGTTTTGTCCCTGGGGATTCATCGCCTGCAATCCATGATACGGAATCAACTTCAGAGAACCACCTTCTTCCTCACAAAGTTTTTTCAACGTTTCATCGGCTTCACAATAGATCAGCTTTCCTTCATTTTCAATCAATTTTATAAAAATCCTGAATTGTTCGATATAATTCTCAAAAGTCGGAAAGACATTGATGTGATCCCAGGCAATGCCGCTAAGCACCGCGATATGAGGATGATACCAATGAAACTTCGGCTTAAGGTCAAGCGGAGAAGTGAGGTATTCATCCCCTTCAAAGATCATATATTGAGCGCTTTCAGAAAGCCTGACCATCACATCGAAACCTTCCAGTTTGGCCCCGACCATATAATCGGTCTCTATTCCTGCGGCTTTCATGGCATGCAGGATGATACCCGTGATGGTGGTTTTGCCATGGCTACCGCCAATCACAATACGTTTCTTATCCCGTGATTGCTCATACAAGAACTCCGGGTATGAAAAGATACGTAAGCCAAGCTCCTTAGCCCGAAGGAGTTCCGGGTTATCGGCGCGTGCATGCATCCCAAGGATGACCCCTTCCAGTTCTGTGTCCAGCTTTTCAGGAAACCAGCCTTCCCTTTCGGGCAAAAGACCGTAGTGAGCAAGTCGTCCCCTTGCAGGCTCAAAGATCTCATCATCAGAACCTGTTATCATGAAATTTTTCAGATGAAGGGCAAGTGCGAGATTATGCATGGCTGCACCTCCGATGGCGATAAAGTGATAGCGTTTCATAATGGCAAAATCAAAAAATGAGCATTATCATGTCAGAATAACAACAATTACCTGAGAATAGGCATCTTCAGTGAAGACTTACTGTTGTCATTGTATAGTATCTCGAGAAAATAAATACCGGTTTTAAAAGAGGCACAGCTCACTAGTCCTGTACCTAGATCACTCGCGGAGCGCCATGTCAACAGGGCCCCTTTACTGTCAGTAATTCTGCATCCCTTTATTGACGACGCATTGCCAAAACTCAGTTGGTAATTATTTGAATAATCAGGAAGTTTAATGCTCCTGTCACTACCACTTAAATCCTCGATGCCAACGCCACTGATAACAGTATGGCAAGCTGAAACAAGGTTAAAAGAAATAGTCTCAGGACAGCTTAAGAAATCAGAACTCCAGGCATCACTACTGGAACAAGGATGCGCCTCACCGGCAACGATTGGTGTACCGATCGCCCTTACCTCAATGACGAGGTTTCCACCGCCATTAGAGAAATAAACAGAATAATTGCCCGGGGCATTGGCCAAAGTGATGGTATCTCCAACGACCAAAGTGTCATTGAGCGGGAAAAGGACGATTCCGCTGGCAGTGGCGGTCTGAATGATCATTTTATAGTGAACACCCTGGACCACATTGGCAGGTAAATCAAATTTCACATCAATTGCAGGATAGCACCCGCCACCATTAATATTGATGGTGGTGATGTGCTTATTGATCGCTTGTCCAACAATCCAGTTCTGGGAATTTACTTGTACACTGAAGGTCAGTAATAGAATTGCAGTAAAAATAATTAGGTACTTCGATTGTTCAGGTTTATGCAATTTGAGCATACCTACCCCATTCAGTATGTTATATTTTATTTGGTTTATCATGGTATATTTTTGCCAAAATTACTGAAAAAACCAAGGAGATCTGCGAGGCAAATTGTGAACGAAATAAATTCACACCTATTCAGCTGTCATTAAACAATTACCTTTGACCAAACCTAAACTTAACAGCGCATGAATTGGTGGATTCTTGTCATTGCAGGCTTTTTCGAAGCAGGGTTCGCAGTCTGCCTGGGTGTTGCCAAAATCCGGAGCGGGATGGAACGAAACCTTTGGCTGGCAGGCTTTTTACTGTGCCTGTTTGTCAGCATGTACCTTCTGTATAAGGCAACGCTGACCTTGCCCGTAGGAACCGCCTACGCAGTATGGACAGGCATAGGCGCTACAGTGACGGTCATTGCAGGCATGATTTTCTTTAAAGAGCCCGTGGATTTCTGGCGCCTGTTTTTCATCACAAGCCTGATTGCTTCCATCATTGGCTTACGTTTTGCTACCCATTGATTTTTCGAAAACAGCTGGATCATAACTTTTGTCTTTTCTCAAAGCTTTTGTGTATTTTCGTGACCTAAAGCGTCAACAACAGAAATAAAGATGAGACTTAGGGAAACAATATTTGGCTATCTGAATGTCTGGCTCGACAAAACCATTGGTTTTATGCCGACGCTACTCTATGGGATCGTCGTATTTATTGTTGGTTTCTGGCTGGCAAAACGGCTCGACAAATGGCTGTTACGATACTTCGGTAGAAGAAGCTACGATACTTCCCTGGGTGGATTTATACGGAGTGTCGTTAGCTATGGTTTGAAAATCATCGTCATCATAATGGTGGCCGGGATCATCGGTTTACCAACAACGTCACTCTTTGCTGTTTTTGGTGCCGCAGGACTGGCAATCGGCCTGGCGCTGCAAGGCTCTCTGGCCAACTTCGCAGGTGGTGTCCTGATCCTGATCTTTAAACCTTTTAAAGTTGGTGATTTGATTACGTCCTTAGGCGAGACCGGCATAGTGAAAGAGATTCAGATTTTCAACACCATCCTGGTAACGCCTGATAACAAGACGATCATCCTAGCCAATGGCGCGGTCTCTAACAATACGATCATTAATGTGAGTAAACTTGGCTTTTTACGCGTTGACATGAAAATAAGAATCGATTATGACGAAGATATCGACACAGTCAGAGACATCATCATGAAGGTTCTGCTGCAGGATGAGATGATCCTGAAAGACCCAGCTCCCTTGGTTACCGTGATCGATATCTTTGAAGGATCCAGTTTTCTCGCGATCAGGCCTTATGCGAAGACCGGAGATTTCTGGACAGTTTACAACAATACTTATAAAAATGTGCGTAAGGCATTAATTGAGAATTCAATCAAAGTACATATACCCAAACAAATCACGTTTCAAGGATAAATAAAACAAAGGATATGAAGATCAAATTTTACTTATTGGGATTGCTAATGCTCATGGCAGGATATAGCCGGGCTCAGGTTCAGAATGCACTTGACTTCGACAACGTCGATGATTATGTAAATGTCCCTGCAGCCTCAGCCTTAATCAATGGCCTCACACATATGTCACTGACTTGTTGGGTTTATCCGACAAACAGCGTCATCACCTTCCCTGATTACGACGGCTTCTGTGGGTTTCGTAACAATACTGACGCTGACTTTTACATGATACAGCATGCGAATACCTCCGTGGAAGCCCGCTTCAGAAATAGTGGAGGAACAAATTATGACGTCGTGATTTCCACTTTACAGATCAATGCCTGGAATCATTTTGCTTTTGTTTACGGAGATGGAGCCGTTACCCTTTATCAGAACGGAGTTTCTGTTGGCTCTACCCCTGCCAGCGGCAGTATCAGCAATCAGGCTGTCGATTTGTTGATGGGCAGTTTACCCTATTCTGGTGTGAATTTCTATCTGAAAGGAAAACTGGATGAGGTAAGCCTCTGGAGCAAAACACTGACTTCACAGGAAGTACATTGCATCTACCTCAGTGGCATCAATGCCAACGATCCGAGCTTGTTGCTTTATTATAATTTTAATGAAGGCCAGGCCGGACTAAACAATGCCGGGCTTAATACACTAACCCCTTCTGCTGGTACCCTGAGCGGGACATTAAACAACTTCATGCTGTTCACCAACAATTCCAATTGGGTGCAGGGAGTTAATATCGGGACCACTTCGACTGCCACCATATGTTCTGGACAATCATATATGTTTGGGGGTCAGGCGCTTACCAATGCCGGGACATACACACATTCATTCCCGACCAGTTCCGGTTGTGACTCAACGGTGATCCTTACCTTAACTGTCAACTCCTTCAACCTTAATGTTACCCAGGTTGGTGTGACACTTAGTGCTACGCAGGCTGGTGGCACTTACCAATGGCTTAACTGCGACAATGGAAATGCACCGATCACTGGTGCTACAGGGCAAAGCTATACCGCTACTGCCAATGGTCATTATGCTGCAAAGATCACCTTCGATGGCTGTACCGACACCACAGCCTGTAAAGCCATCACCACGGTAGGATTCGAAGAAAACAATTTTGAAAGCATGTTACAAGTGTATCCCGTTCCTTTTACCGATAAGATTCATGTAAACCTCGGAAATACCTACAAACAAATCACAGTTTCAATTTCCGATCTGAATGGAAGAATCATCTTTCATAATGAATTAGAATCTGCACAGAAGATCGAGTGCAATTTACCTGAAACAGCAGCTGGCATGTATTTCCTGGCTATCCAGGCAGGCGATAAGCATTTCTACACTAAGATCGTAAAATAATTAGAACTTTGAAAGACCTTGCATCCCTAAACGAGCGCTTCACCAACTCCTCTGCTGAGGAAATCCTGGCCTTTTCACTGGAACATTTTGGCCAGAAGGTCACTTTTGCCAGTAGTCTTGGCGCTGAAGATCAGGTGATCACACATATTCTTGCCGGGTTTGATAAAAAAGCCACGATTTTCACCCTGGATACCGGCCGCCTGTTTCCTGAATCTTATGATCTGATACACAATACCAGTAGTCGTTATGGAATTCAGATTGAGATCATGTTTCCTGAAGCACAAGCTGTTGAGGCAATGGTGAAAGAAAAAGGTATCAACCTCTTTTACGACAGCATTGAAAACCGGAAATTATGCTGTAACATCAGGAAAATAAGACCTTTGACGCGTGCACTACAAGGCAGAGAAGCGTGGATCACGGGGCTGCGGCGTGAACAAAGCGTCACACGAGCCGAAATGCAGATATTTGAATGGGACGAAATGAATCATCTCGTAAAAATCAACCCACTGATTAACTGGA
Source organism: Bacteroidota bacterium (assembly GCA_037132075.1). Lineage (GTDB taxonomy): Bacteria > Bacteroidota > Bacteroidia > Bacteroidales > CAIXZF01 > JBAXPV01. The sequence goes on along the minus strand of JBAXPV010000035.1, from coordinate 1,777 downwards.
CAGAAGCTGCGGTTTGGGCATATATCAAATCGAATAATATTCCTTATAATTCACTTCATGACAAAGGATTTCCGAGTATCGGATGTCAGCCTTGTACACGTGAAATTTTACCGGGAGAAGAGGTTCGGGCAGGAAGATGGTGGTGGGAAAATCCTGATACACGCGAATGTGGATTGCATAAGAAATAGTGAACAGCTCAAGAGTATCTCAGGACTTTTACAGGCGAAATCCTAGAAATCAGCAGCGACGGAAGCAACAAAATCAGCATACAAAGGCCTACAGTTCCGGCATTGAGCATCAGCAAGGCTGGGATTTCAAGATCAATAGGTACCTGGCTTACAAAATATGATTCCTGCGAAAGCTTGATCAATCCCGTATATTGCTGGAGATAACATAATCCGATTCCCAGGATATTTCCAATCAAGAGACCTTTGACAAGGATGTAAGCACCATGAAAAAGAAAGACTTCACGGATGACAGAAGTCCTGGCTCCCATTGCTTTCAGAACACCAATCATCACTGCCTTTTCAAGGATAAGGATCAGCAAGATCGAGATCATTGCCATTGAGGCAACTACTATCATCAGCACTAATATTACCAGCACATTCATATCCTGTAAGTCAAGCCAGTCGAAGATCTGTGGATAGAGCTCATGGATGGAACGGGTATTGAGATCATAACCAATGGCCTTGTAAACATCTTTGTTAACAGATTCCATCTGATCGAAATCATGTACCAGTATCTCAATTCCTCCTGCCTGGCTTGAGTTCCAGTTATTAATCCTGCGCAAATGACTGATATTGCCGATCACATAAAGATCATCCATTTCTCCCATGCCGGTTTCATAAATCCCGCTGATATGAAATCTCCTGCCGCGAGGTATTGGCTCGCCGGTGACGATGAAATAAATCCGCAATGGATCATTGATTTTCAATTTCAATTTATTGGCAATGCTTTTGGAAATGATCACATCAGCAACATTCGCGCTATCCCTGAAATCAAGCGGCTTGCCTTCCACAAGACGGTCTTTGAAGAAACTCCAGTCGTAGGTGGAATCAACCCCTTTAAAAACGATCCCTTCAAATTGGTCATGAGCCTGGATGATCCCGGCTTTGGTATCAAAAACACTGACATTCCGAACACCTTTTACTCGTTTGAGTTTACTCAGCAGAACAGCATCTGCCACGATCGGGCTTAACTCATAGGAGTCGTTGTTGTCAAAAGCAGTAACCCTGATATGCGAACCAAACCCGATCACCTTTTCACGAACCTGCTTCTGGAAACCGGTAACGATAGCCACGGCAAGGATCATCACGCCAAGGCCCACTGCCACCGAGGCAACAGCAACACGGATGACAGGTCTGGAAAACCCACCTTTCTCTCCTTTGATTAATTTCCCTGTTAAGTAGAATGCAAACCGCACAGTGCTTTTTATTATGTTTGCAAATGTATATCGAAACTTGACTCAAAGAATACAAACGTGATAAATCATCGCTTATCTATTTTAATTTTATTTTTTTCGCTAAGCATCCTCACAGGCAATGCCCAGCAAAAGATGACCTTCCGTACGGTAAACACCAATGACATCAAAGAAGGAGCCGAACGCACTGACCTTTACTTTCCTTTGATCAAAGGGAAAAGAATCGGACTGGTTGCCAATACCACTTCCGTGATAAAAAGGAAATACCTGCTTGATACGCTTCTGCTGGCAGGGATGAAGTTCGTCAAGGTCTTTGCCCCTGAACATGGCTTCAGGGTTTCAACAGGGGCCGGGGAG
>JBAXPV010000034.1:0-40605 GCA_037132075.1 Bacteroidota bacterium | reverse complement strand
AAAACTGTGCACTGCTAATTGCCGAAAACTGTGCATTCGTGCTTTCTGGTAACAACAGAATCGTAAATTAGTGTAGCAGTGTCTGTCTTATTGGTAATTTGAACGTTTGCATAGTGAATAGAGTCCGCAATATGTGTATTCACCGGGTGTGTAAAGGTCAGGGTAAGGCTTAATTGATTCTGGTCAGGAGACAAAAAACACAACACGACCGGTTTCGGAGACGATTCGGGCAAGATGAAATCCTCAACTGTATCAGTACAAGCAGTAAATAATACAGAGGTCAGAACAATCAGCAACGAAAAAAGTATCCTCATATTAAAGTTTTATTGAAAAGGAGGCATAGGGCAGGATCGGGAAATAGCAGCTTTGTTGTAAGGTTACTTTATCACCGTATTCGATATAGTATTTGTAAGGATTTAACCTGTTGTAGGCATTCAGAATGCCCAGTTCCCAGATTCTCTTGTATTTGCGTTTATTCCGGGTGAATTTTATTGCCAGATCCAGGCGGTGGTAGGCTTTTACCCGGTATCCATTGTACGGTCCAAATTCAATAACATCAACATAGTGCTCCCCATCATTCCCCGCTGAATGCAGATGATATACCGCAACCGGTAAGGTTATGGGTTTCGCTGAAGTAAATATCCAGTTTGCGGATAGCGATATTTGTTCCCGGTGTTTTTCATCTCTGGTTAAGTTATAATTGGCACTGAAGCTAACTTTATGCCTGCTGTCATAAGGAGCATAAAAGGTATTTCCATAGTTGATTTCCTGGAAATTCTGCTTTGCCCAGGCAAGTGTATAACTGATCAGACCTGTAAGTCTGCCGCTTTCTTTTTTCAAAAGGAATTCAGCTCCATACGAAGTTCCTTTGCCGGTAAGAACATTGTCTTCCCAGTTTGGGATAATTATTTTGTCAGGATCTGCACTTAATTCCAGGAAAGTTGCCCATGGTTTATACCCAATGATGTTCTGCATTTCCTTGTAATATGCATCTGCCGTAAATGTCAACGGAAACCTGTCAAACTCCTTTGAAAACCCCAGTGAAACCTGCTGTCCCTTTTCAACAGGAAGTTCGCTTGTTGCCGGAACCCACATGTCAGTAGGTGTCCCGATCCCGGTACTGGTAAGCATATGAATGGGTTGTGAAGTCTTGGCATAGGAAGAAGTGATGCTTAAACCGGGAAATAACTGGTAGGAAAGTGAGATCCTGGGTTCATTTGACCAGCTGGTCTGCTCATCGATATAGAAAGAGGTTAACCGGTCACCCAGTGAAAAGTTGAAATTCTTTGCAATTTCAGCATTAAACTCAGCATATACTGAACCTGAAAAAACACCGTAGGTCTTAAAAGAACTCGTTGGATTGTTGATCGGAATACCCTGATAGGCAAAATAGCCGGGTTTCAGAAATTGATTCCCAATCTGAATACCGGCCACTATTTTGGTTTTTTGTGTGGGATACCAATCAAAGTCGTTTTTAAATGCAATCTCTTCAATTTGTGTCAGATACCTTAAAAACGTAGAATCCTGGGCCGACTCTTTTATTGTTTTATCCATGACATATTTACTGTAAAGCAAAGTCGAATTGGAGAACAATTTCGCTGAGTATATATGATTCCATCTCACGGTGGCTATTGTATTGAACCATTTCAAAAAATCTGTTTTGGCAGACTGTGGTTCATTGAATTTGTCGATTCCATAATAAGCGGAAAGAAACAAACGATTGTTCTTGTTCAAGGTGAAATTCAATTTCAGGTTAACATCCATGAAATGATACCTCGAATAATCAGTAAGACTTTCAAGCAATAGGGGTAGGGTAAAGTCAAGGTTTGAACGTCGGACCGCAAAGACAAAAGAACTCTTTTTCTTAACAATCGGACCTTCAATGGCAAATTTCGTGGAGATAAGTCCGATTCCAAAAGAAGCATGGAATTTCTCCTGGTCTCCGTCTTTTGTCCGCACATCGATCGCTGAAGATAGTTTCCCGCCAAACTTAGCTGGGAAGGCACCTTTCCAGACTTCTACTTTTTTAATGATATCCTCATTGAGGTTTGAAAAATACCCGAAGAGGTGATTGGAATTATAAACAGGAGCATCGTCCAGAACAATCAGATTCTGGTCTGGACCACCGCCACGTACAGAAAAATAATTGCTCGCCTCAGATGAATTTGAGATTCCGGGTAATAACTGAAGGTAACTTAAAACATCATGTTCGCCAAAAAGCGCGACTGTATTGTGTATTGTAGAATTGTCCAGGTTAATCTGCCCGGGTCTTGATTTTAAAAAAGTATTTCCGCTATTTTTTCCTGAAATAATGACTTCCTTCAAAGTAACCGGAATTAATTCAATATTGATCAGGCTATCATGTCTGAGTTTTATCCTGATGCTTTTCTTTAGAAAGCCCACAAATGAAAATTCCAGATTCACACTGTCAGTCGATTGAAGTTCCAGGGAATAAAAACCGAAGGCATTGGTGGTAACACCTGATTTTATTGCAGGTGCATAAACAGTAGCGCCAATAAGTGCTTCATTGGAAGAAAACTCTGAAATCGTACCGTGAACAACATGCTTTGTCTGCGAAAATACTATTCCGGAAATTAGCAGTAACAATGCAGTACAGAAATGTCGGATGCTCACCTCGGCACATCGGCAGACCGGCACATTCACTAAACTTTCAGTCGTTCCCGAAACGGCTCAAACGTCATAAAATCAGCATGATGCACTACATATGCTTCAACGGATCTTTTCACCATATCACCTTCACCGGCATGGGTAGCGATGATATGACAGACTGCTGCCGGGACATCACAGGCTTCTGCGAGAGAAACACCTGAGAAAGGATGACGCACATATTTTCCATAGCTTCCCTGAACTGACTTCCCGTCTTTCATCTCATATTCCAGGAGTTTTCCCACATCAGCCAGGATCGCACCGGCGATGAGGATATCCATGTTAACCGGGAGATCGGATTTGAAAAACAAATTCATCTGGTTGCCACAATCCTTTGCGATATGAACAACTGCTCTCTTATGTCCCATGAAAGTAACTTTCAGATCGGGACCACATAGCAGGGTGAAAGGAATGGTATTCAGATCTTCTGGTGTGAGGACACTTTTTTGTAATGCCAATGCCCAGGTATTGGTGGTTTGCTCACGCAGGTTCAGATCGCTGATCCACTCGAGCTCAGGCCAAAGCTCCCTGGCCTGGAGAATGTATTTGGTTTCTATTGTCATAATATTAATATTTTCGAATGCGGATTGCGGAATGTTTTGGAATTGTTTGATTTACGATTTATTTAGAAATTATATATTTTCAATTTTTAAATAAATCCCCAATTCTAATTCGTCAAACATTCCGCAATCCGCAATCCGAATTCCGCAATTATTTAAAGTTTATCAATAACCGCCTGCGCCATCATCTTCGTAGAAGCAGCACCTTTGGCAATAACATCAGGTGAACCGCTGAGTTTCAGCATATCATAAGCTTTCACCTTGCCTTCAGCCACGACTTCAGCCACAGCTTTACGGATTTTGGTTGCAATGGCATCTTCCCCGATGTGATCCAGCATCATACAGCCGCTGAGAATCATAGCGACAGGATTTACAATAGAAGTCTCATATTCAGCGTATTTTGGGGCAGAACCGTGAGTAGGCTCGAATACAGCTACTTCCGGTCCGATATTGGCACTGCAGGCAAAACCGAGTCCGCCAACCAGTCCGGCAAAGCCATCACTTACAATATCACCGAACATATTCCCTGCGACAATGACATTATAATTTTCAGGGTTTTTGGTGAGCCACATCATCATGGCATCGATGTTCACATCATTCACCTTAATATCAGGATATTGCGATTTGCTCATCTCTTGTGCTACTTTCAGCATCATCCCGGATGTCTCGCGGATCACATTGGGTTTCTCACATACATATAATGTCTTATAACCTTTTGAGTGGGCATATTCGAAGGCTGACTTTACGATACGTGTCACATATTTCTTAGTGAAAATACGGGTAGAGACAGCCAGTTCTTCACGGGGACACCATGCGAAATTTTCAACAAATTTTGCATGAGTCATGAGTCCCTGGTATACAAGATCGGGAGGATTGGTCCACTCGACTCCACCATAAAGACCTTCAGTGTTTTGGCGAAAGATCATGGTGTCAATAAAAGGCTCTTCGATGGTGTCGTTGGCGCCACGACGGATGAAATTCAGTGAGTTTCCCAGGAAGGTACGGCAGGGACGCATACAGATATCGAGGTCGAAATGCTGACGCATAGCCACGATCGGGCTGTAATACTGTATCCCTTTGCCCTGTAACTCAGGAGCAAGTTCAGCAGCAGCTTTGTCTTTGGGTTTGGAGGTGATCGCTCCAAAAAGTCCGATTTTATGCTTTGCAAGTAGTTCAATGGTTCGGTCGGGTAGGGGGTTGCCCTCTTTACACCAAAAATCCCATCCAATATCGCCTTGAACATATTCAGCCTCAAATCCGGCTGCTTCAAGAACGCGGATTGCTTCATCCAATACTACTTTTCCTATGCCATCACCTGGCATCGCTACGATAGTTCTTTTAGCCATTTTTCGTTTTTCTTTAATTTATAAGTGCATTGTTTTTGCGATAACAAAGGTAAAGATTTTGGATGAAATCGCAAGTGAGTCATGTAATTTTGCCTTCAATCCGTGGGGTTTCTTACTTTTGTGCATTGATTCATGAAATGGAAGACTTATTAACGCTGGATTTTCTGCATACCCCTCTTTTCAAGGCAATCACTGCAGTGGCCGACCAACAAGGTACCGAGACTTATGTCATCGGTGGCTTTGTTCGCGACCTCTTGTTAAACAGGCCTTCAAAGGATATTGATGTTGTGGTCGCAGGAAATGGAATCGAGTTTGCATTGCAACTTGCTGAAGAAATGCAGATTCACAGGAAAGTACAGGTTTTTAAGAACTTTGGCACCGCCCAGCTTCTTTATCATGATTTTGTCGTTGAGTTTGTTGGTGCAAGAAAAGAGTCGTATCGCGCCACTTCCCGCAAGCCTATTGTTGAAGATGGTAGTCTGGAAGACGATCAGCGACGCAGAGATTTCACCATCAATGCTTTGGCTATTTGTCTCAATTCAGACCGCCTGGGTGAATGGGTTGATCCTTTTGGTGGTCTTAAGGATTTGAATGACTGTATTATACGTACGCCACTGAATCCTGATGTCACCTATTCCGATGATCCTTTGCGCATGATGCGCGCGATCCGTTTCGCTTCTCAAATCGGTTTTTTTATTGAAGATGAATCTTTTTCTTCCATCCGCAGGAATGCTGATCGTATCCATATCATCTCTGGGGAGCGGATTGCAGAGGAATTAAATAAAATCATCCTTTCCCCTAAGCCTTCGGTAGGACTGGATCTGCTTTTCAGATCGGGTTTGTTAAAAGAGATATTTCCACAATTTGTCGCACTCCAGGGAACTGAATATATTGGTGGAAAGGGACATAAAGACAACTTTTATCACACGCTGGAGGTCCTCGACAGGCTTTCTCAAAATACTGATGACCTCTGGTTGCGTTGGGCTGCTATTTTGCATGATATTGCCAAGCCTTTGACGAAACACTTCGATTCCAAAGCGGGTTGGACCTTTCATGGTCATGAATTCAAAGGTGCGAAAATGGTGCCGGTTATTTTTCGACAGCTTAAACTGCCGATGAATGAAAAGATGAAGTATGTTGAGAAGCTGGTTTTGCTACATCTCAGACCGATCGTGCTTTCAGAAGAGACTGTTACAGATAGTGCAGTTCGCAGGTTGCTATTCGAAGCAGGCGATGACATCGATGACTTGATGATGCTGTGTGATGCCGACATTACCTCTAAAAATGCAGAAAAAGTTAAGCGATACCTGAAAAACTTTGAGTTGGTTCGCACTAAACTGAAAGAAATAGAGGAAAAAGACAGGATCAGGAACTGGCAACCACCTGTTACAGGCGAGCTGATCATGGAGACTTTTGGCATTGCACCTTCAAAAGAAGTAGGAATTATAAAAACAATAATCAGGGAGGCAATGCTTGATGGCCTAATTCCCAATGAGTTCGAAGCTGCTTATGACTTAATGCTTAAAGAAGGTTTGAAACTTGGCTTGAAAAAAGCGAAACAGGCGTAATTAGTGAAAAAATATTTATTTAATTTTACCTCACCAAAACATTAAACTTTTAGCAAAAAAAATAGTCATGCACGCCTACCGATTCCGTATATTGTCTGATGAATCAGAAGATTTCGTCAGGGACATTGAGATTCTCGCCTCTCAAACTTTTCTTGATCTTCATGAGTACCTCGTGAAACTTCTTGATTTCAAGTCCAATGAGTTAGCATCATTTTCGATATGTAACAGCCGTTGGTACAAACAATGTGAGATCACACTCATCGACATGGATTTCGGGAAGAGTGACCAAGACGATGAGGATGATGACGAGCCTGTTAAAAAGGTGAAAATGAAGACTGTTCTCATGGCAGATTCCCGTTTAAATGAGTTTATGGAGGATCCGCACCAGAAAATAATCTTTGAATACGATTATATGAGTCCTCAATTATTTTTTATTGAACTCATGAAGATTGTCCCATCTGAAAGCAATGTCATTTACCCGATATGCATCAAAAGCGAAGGTGTTTCCCCACGCAAGCTCAAGCCAATTATTGGCGACGATTCCTATCTGGAGGAGGATGATATATTTGGTGGTATTGCCATGAATGACTCCGGCCAGAATTATGAGGAAGGTCTTGATGATGACTTCACCAATGAGTTGGGAGAAGGATTTGAGATAGAAAACGGCGTGGAAATGGATGCTGAGGAACGTTTTGATAGTAATGCAGAAGAAAGTCAGCGAACCTGATTATTTATTTTTAAAAAAAACAGGCTATTCCTGAACTACGAGATAATGCCCTGATTGTTATTGCCGGCCCAACAGCTATTGGCAAAACAGATTTGTGTATTGAACTCGCACAAATCCTGGGCAGCGAAATCATTTCGGCTGATTCCAGGCAGTTCTTTCAGGAACTCAAGATAGGTGCAGCCACCCCAACGGCAGTACAACTGAATACAATACCACACCATTTTATCGGGCATCTTTCGGTTCGTGACTCGTATAATGTTTGCGCTTATGCGGATGATGTACTGAATTTTCTGGAAGGATTCTTTCCTCAAAAGCAATTTTGCCTGATGACGGGCGGGAGTGGTTTATATGTTCATTCTGTTTGCCATGGGATCGACTTACTTCCTGATCCTGATCTTGAATTGCGGGATAATTTGAAGCTTAAGCTTGACAGTGAAGGAATTGAATCATTGCGGCAGGAGTTGATGTTGCTTGATCCTGTCTTTTACGATGAGGTTGACCTTCACAATCCTGCCAGGCTTATCAGGGCTATAGAAGTTTGTCTTCAATCCGGGAAGCCCTATTCTGAACTGAGGCACCAGGAGGCAACCGAAAGGCCGTTCCGCATTCTGAAAATTGGACTTAAGCGGGAAAGAGAAGAGCTTTTTGAGCGGATAAACCAGCGGGTTGATGTTATGATCACTAACGGTCTTGTGGAAGAAGCCAGGGGATTAATTGAGTTTCGTGGACAACCGTCGCTGAAAACCCTGGGCTATCGTGAAATATTTGAGTATCTCGACGGTGACTGTAGTCTGGATGAGGCAATTTACAAGATTAAGGCAAATACCAGGCACTATGCCAAACGCCAAATGACGTGGTTTCGGAAAGACCAGGATATGATATGGTTTCATCCTGACGACAAGCAAGGAATATTGGATACTATCCGGGCCTTTCTGGATTAATTTTTTCTCCTATGATAAAACATATTGTTATGTTCAAGCTTTGTGATTTCTCCGGCGAAGTTGAAAAATCTGTCATTTTACAAGAAATGAAATCCAGGATTGAGGCATTAGCCGGGCATATTGAACTCATACGTTCACTGGAGGTTGGTATCAATGTTCGGGGTCTGAGCTATGCATATGACCTGGTTCTTGTAATGAATTTCGATTCTCTCATGGATGTCGAGGCTTACACAATTCACCCGGCACATCAGGATTTCGTGCAGTGGAATTCGGATAAGAGTGAGATGAAAGCACTCATTGATTTCAGGATTTAAATGTTTTTTTCCACTGCGTGCGACCCCGCGGTGGGCCGCACGCAGTGCAACATTTTCCGGTTTTCGCCTGCTCCAGAGCCTCTTTTCCTTCCCTTACGGAGAAAAAGACAAGTCCAAGCGTACCAATTGCGTCGATGTATGGAATTTTAAAAAAATGGTATATAGCGCTTGAAATCAGCAAGGTAACTGACATGTAAATGCATACCAGGTTACAGTTGGCGTCGGCGATCAAGGCTGCGGAATTGAGTTTTCGACCCAGTGATTTTTTCATCCTGACTAAATAAACCATACAAAGTATCGAGATCAGGGAAATAATAACACCAGGCAAAGTTGATTCTGGCTTATGGCCCTGGATAATATTGAGAATCGCCCCTAATGTCAGCCCAACAGACAAGACATAAAAGGACCATCCGGTAATCCTAAGTGCCCTTCTTTCAAAAAGACTACCAGTCGTTTCATCACCTTTTCGCAAGCGAATGACCATATATAAAATACCAGAGGCTGAGATCGTCTCAATAAAACTATCAAGGCCAAAACCCAATAAGGTTAATGTTTCGTTTTCATAACCTAAAGCCACAGAAACAATACCTTCAATGATATTATATACGATTGTTAGGATTGAAATCCAGTAAACTGACTTCAACAAGCCGGAATCCATTTTCATAGATGCAACATTAGTGAAAAATAATGACTCCTCATTGAGGTTTGTTTCTTCGGATATTATTTCTGTTAATTATGTCGATGTCAGAAACCCATACAAATGTAACAACAAACGGGGTGTTATATTCGCATATGTCATTATAGGACATGTGTAGACGTTTTTTTTGATCAAGCGATCTCGTAAAAATTAGGCAATTATTTTGTTACTGATTTTCAGGCATTAACATTTTGTGAATTTGTTAACGACCGAATATTAGTGCAAATACTTGACATCCGTACTCTTATGTTGTACTTTTCCTCTATTATTGCAAAAAAAAATATTATTTAGTATTAATCACAATTAAAAGCATGCATATGAAAAAAGCATTACAACTAACTGTGTTATGTCTTATTTATTTTCCTTTTTTTTCCTTTTCAAATATTGTTGGAATTGACAAGGCGGCTTTGGTTGCTAAAAACCTGAGCTGGGTTTATCATACAGGAACTGTCGATTTTGCCAGCATTAAACCTGTTCTTTTAAGCAGTCGTTTTGAAGAGGGTAGAGCCATATATTACATTTTCGGATATTCAGGACAGCAGGGCTTTGCGATTGTTTCTGCGGCTGACAATGTGCTCCCTATATTGGGTTATTCTTTTGAGGGCAATTATGCATTGAAAGAAGAGGAAATGCCGCCGCAAATGGTGTCAATGTTTGATTTTTACGCTAGGCAGATCTCTGAAGCGATTATAAACTCAATGCCTCCCGATCAGCAAATCAATGAGCAGTGGGAATATTTTCTAAAGACGGTCCCCAATCCTGAGGCAAATCCAGCGACTATTGTTGGGCCATTAACCGCCACCACCTGGGACCAGAATTGTTATTACAATGAACTTTGTCCCGCGACCGGAGGGACACATCCTGCAGGGCCATGCAGCCATGTATACACAGGTTGCGTTGCTACAGCCATGGCGCAAATCATGAAATATCACAATTATCCGCCACAGGGCACGGGCACGCTTAGCTATTCTGAGCCAGGAAATAGTGCAACTGCAAGTGCATCTGCAGATCCTTCTTATGGAACTTTATCAGTTAACTTAGGCTATGAATATGATTGGAATAATATGCCCAATTCAATTTCTGCCAGCAATACAGATATTGCCGCCCTGATGAAACACTGCGGATATTCTGTCAGTATGGATTACTCTTATGCCGGAAGCTCATCCTATACTTCTGATGTTCCTTCCGCATTGGTAAATAATTTTTATTACAGCAGCACGGCAGCATATCTTCTCAAAAGTGCCTATACATCAACTGGCTGGAATGCGCTTCTAAAGGCAGAAATCGATGCGGCCAGGGTGTCTCAATACCGGGGTGACGGACCCAATGGGGGACATTCCTGGGTTATGGATGGTTATAATGACAATTATGGTGGGTCGGGAAATATTTGGTTTCACTTTAACTGGGGTTGGTCGGGTAGTAACAATGGATACTTTCAGACCTCAAATTTGAACCCGGGCCCATATACTTTTAATAATGGCTGTGCAGCTATTTTTGGTATTACACCAAAACCTGTCAACTTAACTTATGACGCAGCTTATCACTCTTTAGTTGTTTCAGGCAATTTTGCCACGATCAATGCGAGGGTAAAAAATACCGGGACCGGACTCGCTGGAAGGAGTTCTCTCGGATATTATGCGTCAAGCAATAACTTTATTTCCTCAACAGATTACTTGCTTGGTTATGATGCAGTGCCAATCTTGACAGCTTCTAATTATAATTCTGAATCCATTATTGTGGATTTGACCGCTGTTAGCCCGACCATCCCTCCCGGTTCGTATTATATCGGATATTTGGCTGATCGTAATAATGATGTCCCGGAAAGCAATGAGTCAGACAACAACTATGCATTTGCCAGCACGGTAACTGTGAACTGTGCATCAGCAGTTATAAATGCTACCGACGGAACATATTATGATAAAGTCAATATTACCTGGAATACACCTGATTATGTTACCTATTTTAAGGTTTACAGAAGCACCATCAATTCCTCTGCAACAGCCGTAGCCATAACAGGTTGGCAGACAGCCGACTATTATATTGATTATTCAGTAATCCCGGATATCACCTATTATTATTGGGTCAAGTGCGCTACCACAAGCCTGGGTGCTTATGCCAGTGATTTTAGTAGTTCAAATTCAGGATATGCTGTATTGCAGTCAATGACCGAAGAAACAGAATATACCATTAATACAGATCCCCGCTATTTCAAATTCAGCTCTCCCTATTTTTATTGGTGCGCAGTGGGTGTCAGAAATAATGTGGTAGGGGAAGACTGGGATATTGCGATGTTTGATAATGAAAATATGACGACGCTTCTGGCAACCTCTTCCTCCAATGCCGACATTGTCGATTTTGTCGTCATGGATGGGAATCACGCCGTGGGTTCAACTTTCCGTGGAATAAAAGCACACAGATATAGTGGCTCAGGCTCAGCAAATATCGAATTCGAAGGGAATAATGAAATGTTGTCCGCCGGGAACAATGGAAGCTACAATTGGGCTGCCGGCGAAGTTGTGGAGATGTATGATGTTTATCTGACTCCCGGGTATTACGGGATTTCTCTGATCCATAATTCCGGTACCAGTAACCTTGATATTGGCATTTTCGGCTCCGCTTCAGGTGATTATTACCAGAGCCGGAGCGATATGATTGCATCTTCAACTTTATCAGGAACTAATGATGAAATACTTTATGTTCATGTTGGTGTTGCTGATTATTATGGGGTTCTCGTTTGGGCGAATGATGCCAATACTGCTAACTACAATATTAAAGTTGAAACAGCAGGCACATGGACAGGGGCCGTAAATACCGACTGGCACAATACAGGAAACTGGAGCGCCAAATATATACCAGTTGCAGGCATGGATGTCGTAATCCCCAGTGGGGTTCCAAATTTCCCGAAGATCTCCAATGACTCAGCTACATGTAACAAACTCACCATTAACCCGGGGGCCAGTCTTGACATCAGTGGCAAATTGCTCAGGGTGAATGACAGCCTTCTTGTCTCAGGTTACCTCAATCTCAGTTCAACAACAAGTGATTTATACGTTTTAAAAAGCATTGAATGGGAAAGTGGATCAACAGCCAATGTGGTTGGTTCCGGTGAGATGTATATCTACGGTAACTGGATTTTTATGTCAGGATCTAATGTTCAGCTCAATTCCGGTTATGTGGAATTTCGGGGTACTGGTGCGTCTTATGTCAGATCCTTTGAGGCGAATTCTATGTTATACCATATTCGAAACACGAAAGAGATAGAATTTGGGATCAGTGCCATGTCAACAGCCCCATTGACGATCCAGGGAAATGTCTATAACTATTCAGGGAAACTCTTTTCATCATATTCAGGTTCAGATTTGCATATGAAGGGAAGCATTCAAAACCTTGGCGGAGACTTTCAATTTAATGATGCTTCATTAATAATTGATGGAATTCCGGCTTTGAGTTTAAAGCCTGGCTATAACAGCTACCTCAATGATTTAACATTAAATACATCTGGAACTTTAACCCTTGGAGGGGATTACTCAGATTCATTGGTTATTAATGGGGATATACTGATTCAGCAAGGAACCCTGAGTCCGGGCACAAATACAATTTGTATCAAAGGTTATTGGACAAACCAAATTTCTCCGGCAGGTTTTACAATGGGTACCAGCACTGTAATTTTTAATGGGGGAAATTTTCATCAGTACTGTAGCAATGAGTCCTTTAATAAACTGGTGGTAAACAAGGCTGCCGGAGGAGCATTTAGGGTTAACGGAACCACGGTGACGTGTAGTTCCTACGACTGGACCGCAGGTGCTGTCGATGTTTTGAGCGGAAGCTTTACCGCAAATGACCTTATTGACAATGGGCTCTTTGGAAATTATTATGTTAATACCGGAGGTACCATTAACCTCACCAACAGCGATGGCTATGTCGATCTGAACGGGAACATTTTTATTTACGGTGGAAATTTTAATGTTTACGGTGGGACTACAGCAAGTTATTGGCCTTACATCGCAAATGCATCGATCACTATGACAGGAGGCATTCTTGACTTTAAAGACCAGGGCATCCGTTTCAATACTTCAGGCCTTGGTTATACTTTGACAAATGCCATCACTGGTGGCACAATAAGAACAGCAGGCTACGTGCAGGGTTACCGGACCGATTTTCATCCTTCAGCGGGCACCATTGAAATGTATGGAAATACAGCAGCTACAATTCAAAATATTGATGGCTTTGCGTTTAATAACCTGAATATCAATAAGACCGTAAGCAGTGTCTCAGGTTTGTCAAAGATTGACATTAACAGGGATTTTACCATTACTTCCGGTGTTTTCGGGGCTCCTGATACCATGTATGTTGGAGGAAACTGGGACAACCAGGTGGGAATCAGCGGATTCACAGAAGGGACTGGTCTGGTTATTTTTGATGGTTCTAATCTTGCTGACATCATGTCAAATGAGAGTTTTTATAATATGAACGTTCAAAAAACCGCTTTGGGATCAACAGCATTGGAATTGTTGGGCAACAGGACTTTAAATGTTACCAATAACCTGAACGTCATGGATGGCGCTTTTAAGCTCAATGGGGTTACCAACCTCAACATTGGAAAGAATTTGGCAATTACCAGCAGCGCAGGTCTGAACGCAAACAGCCCTAATATTGCCATTACTATTGGAGGGAACTGGACCAACGGCAATGCAGCTTATAGTTCCGATTATGGATTTGATCCCGGGGCAAGTTCTACTTGTACATTTAATGGAAGTCTTGCGCAGTATTTGACGACAGCTGCTTCATATGAGGAATTCAATAATCTAATCATTGATAAATCTGCCGATAAATTCAGGTCCAATGATAACCTGCATGTCACCGGCAACACAAGCATTCAAAACGGAACCTGGGAAGATAATGTAAACGGGCTTATTCATGTATTCAGCGGAAATTTCACGGTTCCAACAACAGGAGCCTTATTTAACGCGGCAACCCAAAATACGATTCAGTTCATTGGCTCAAATAATTCGATAATTACTTACCTCAGCCTGTCAGGGTATTTTCACAACCTGGTCATTAATAAAAGCGGGGGTGCTCATGTTAGCCAGGTTGGAAATACCAGTTGCCAATTTACTGGCAATCTTACTATTGACCACGGCACATATGATATGAATGGCTATCAGCTGTTTGTTTTTGGGGATGTCAATATCAACAACACAGGTATTTTGAAAATGCCAGCCGCCTCACAATTGATTTTAGGAGACACACGGACATTGAATGTCAACGGTGGCGGCTTGTTGCAAATTGATGGGACTTCGGGTAATAATGCCTATATCCGGTCGAATATTGCTACTGCACATTATAATTTCACGGTCAGTTCAAGTGCAACGATCGCGGCGAAGTATTGTGTATTTAAAAATACGGGTATCAATGGTCTCAATATTCTTTCCGGTGCTACCATTGATCCAACTTACGCATTAAAATCCTGTACTTTCACTGAAGGAATTGTTAATGGGACTTTATTGACAATAAACAACAACCAGGCACTGACCATTGATAGTGCCAATTTCCCCTCAAATACCTGGGGTGGTTTGTCAAATGCCTCAAAATTGATTAACCAGGGTCATATCTATTTCACAAATTACTACGGTGGGTTTTCAGGTGAGAACTATGATGCTGATGCTTTCAATAAGCTTGATTGGGTAATTCCTTTTACTACCACTGCAACCGCTGTTCCGGCAGCAGTTTGTGCGGGCCATTTTTCACAACTGAATGTAACACCACTGGGCGGCTTGTCACCTTATACTTATTCATGGAGTCCTTCAAGCGAGTTGTCGAGCCTGACTATCAGCAACCCTATTGCAACACCAGCTGCGACTACTACTTATTATGTGACGATTACTGACGGAATGGGTGTTTCAAGTGCAAAATCTGTTGTTGTTACCGTAAACCCAAATCCAACAGCCAGCGCAGGCACGGATGTTTCGATCGTCAGCGGGACCTCTACGACCTTAGCAGGCCAGGCAGTAGGAGGTACTGCTCCATATGTTTACCTTTGGACTCCAGCTGCAACTTTAAGTGATCCGGCCATTTCAAATCCACTTGCCACACCGCTTGCTACCACAACATATGTGCTTCATCTTACTGATGCAAACAACTGCAGCAATTCGGATACAGTTGTCGTTACTTTGACTCCTGCAGGTGGTGGCACGATTCAAGGTCTGGTAAAATATGACAATGCTGCAGCAACACCCATAACCACCGGAGTTGTTCGGTTAATGTCAGGCAGTACAGAAATTAGTTCTACAACAACAAATGCCAGTGGATTTTATTCATTTGGCGGTGTTCCAGCCGGTTCGTATACCTTGAATTGTAACTCCGCAGCCGCATGGGGAGGTGCCAACTCGGCTGATGCTTTACTCATCCAAAAACATTTTACAGCAATTGCTTTTTTAACCGGACTGAGAGTGAAGGCGGCTGATGTGAATAATTCGGGTTTCATTAATGTTACGGATGCTTTACTGGTTGCCAGGCGGTTTACCGCAATAATTACTTCGTTCCCAGCTGGAAATTGGTGTTTTGAGACATTCCCTGTTACCTCATTGGGAAGTGGTACTATTGTTCAGAATCTTAAAGGCCTGTGCTATGGTGATGTTAATGCAAGCTATCCAGGACCATATAAGACCCCATTGTTTGAAATGAAAACCAAGGATTCAATGCTTGCCTCTTCCGGTGACATTGTTGAATTCCCTATCACATTAAGTCAGGAAGCAGCCTTGGGTTCTGTTTCTTTGGTGGTAGAAATCCCTGGTAATTCCTTGGAGGTAATTGGGATTACAACAAATAGCGAACAGGATTTTGCGTTATTCAATCAAACAAATGATGCACTAAGAGTTTCCTGGTATTCCACTTCAGATAAGATATATACTCCTGAAGATGTCGTTTTCAAAATAAAAGTTCATCTGAAAGGAATCCCACAAACCAATGATTTCAGCGTGCTGGCAGAAAGTGAATTAAGTGATCATTTTGGCCAGGCGATTTTTGGGATTGACTTAAGGTATCCTGAATTGAAGTCAGTTCCGCTTAATGGAGACTATTTCGGTTTACCGAGTCCAAACCCATTTAATCGTTCTTCTGAGATCTTCTTCCATTTAGAAAACCCTGCCCATGTTTCTTATAAGCTTTACAATATCAGTGGACAGATTGTAGTACAACACGACCTTGGGAGCCTGACTACAGGAAGCTCTAGTGTAATAATTGACGGGAATGAGCTTGCAGAAGGATCATATTATTGTGTTTTTGAGGTGCTTAGAGATGGTGTCATTTCCTACAAACACATGAAGCTATCGGTTATAAGGTAAGTAGCTATTTTATCTATAATTTCCATAGCTTAGCAAATTAAATTTTTGGAAATTATGTCTGGAAAACTCTTTGCAGTCGGAGTCGATGTTGGTGGAAGCCACATCAGCAGTGCGATTATTGACCTTAAGGAAATGGGTATTGTTAAAAATAGCCTGGTCACGGTCAACGTTGACAACCATGCAGAGGCGTCTGAGATACTTAATATTTGGTCAGCAAATATTCAATCGCTTGTTTCTCAGATAAATCCGGAGGACTTGGCAGGCATTGGGCTTGCCATGCCGGGGCCATTTGATTACGCCAATGGCATTGCTTTGTTTGAGAGCCGAAAGTATCAGAAGTTATTTGGGATCAATATCAGGGAAGAGATGAGAACCAGGCTGGGATTGGATGAAAGCCTTGTCATCCGCTTTATTAATGATGCAATTGCTTTTGCGATAGGGGAGTGCTGGATGGGAAAAGCTAAAGAAGCGAAGCGGGCGGTTGCGATCACACTTGGAACAGGCTTCGGGTCCGCTTTCCTTGAACACGGAATTCCAATTGTGGAAGGAGAAGAGGTCCCCAAAAGCGGTTGTGTCTGGCATATGCCTTACCACGATGGTATTGCAGACGATTCATTCTCAACTCGCTGGTTCACTAATAATTACCTTGAACGAAGTGGGAAATCCTTGCCGGGTGTCAAAGAGATAGCTACACTGTATGAGTCAGATGTATTGGTTCGTGAGCTTTTTCATGAGTTTGGCAACAATCTCGCCGAATTCCTGAGTCCGAGTTTGACAAAATTTGATGCAGAGATTCTAGTCATCGGTGGCAATATTGGAGGCGCATATCAATTATTTGGCCCTTCATTTCTAAGAGGACTAAAAGATCGCCAGGTAATAACAGTAAGTGTTTTGTCAGAACTCAAAGAAGATGCAGCCCTGATCGGGGGTGCACGATTGCTGGATCATCAGTTTTGGCTTCGGATAAAAGACTTGCTTCCCGGGATGTCCTGAGTTTTTTTCTCTGGGCAAAAACCGCTAGAATCTTATAACAGGTTTCGATGAAAATGAATGTGGAAGGCTTATTTTTTCCCATTCTTTAAGGCCTCATCAATCTTCTTTAGCATTTTCTCAGTATCGCTGACATCATCCTTTCCGGTTTTTCCTTTTTCTAAAGCGAGTGTAGCGAACTTTTTTGCATATTCGAATTGCTTGTCTTTGTAAAGTAGACAGGCATAAGTATCCATGACCGCATAGGATTGCGCCGGCATGTCGAAGTTCTTGAACCATCCCAAAGCTCTTTTAACAGCGATTGGATCATCAATTTTCTCATAAACAAACCAGGCGGTAGCATTCACCATATCAGGATCCTTGAATTCGGAAGTGGCGAGCATCTCTTCACTGGCTTCCAGGTATTTGTCATTTTCTCCTGTTTTGCCATAGTAATTCATCTTCATCCGCGTCGTAAAACCTTCTTTGTCTAGTTCAAGTGCTTTGGCTTTTTCGATAGCCAGGTTCAAGCCGTCTTCATTCTTTTCTTTTGCTGCCTTGCTGACGAGGACATTGACATAGGTGTTTTTCAATTCTGTGATGTCATCTGCCCCATATATTGACTGGTATTTCTCAAGGTTATCCATAATCTGGCTCCAGTATTTTGGTGCCATCAGGCTGCTGAATCGTTTCATCACGCTGTAATTGATCTCCGAATAAAGGTCAGTTTGCTGGTCGAGGTATGCATTCAGGACACTGTCTTTTGGGTAGATTTTCTTTTTGCCATAGGCTTTATCATAAAACTCAGGATATTTCAGATCGAGCAACTTCGCATCGAAAACAGGGCTATAAGTAACTTTAGCAGAGAATCCTTTGTTAAGATCCTCTGTATATTTTTTAATGTCTTTTTCATACCCGACAATGCGATGAATCATGATTCCCTCAGGGCTGAAAATATAATTGGTAGGGAATCCGCTTGTTCTGAATTTTTTCGCCAGCCTTAAGCCTTCACCTTCTTCAAAGTCATACTGAACGGCAATGCATTTCGACTCCACCAAGGCAATCACTTCAGTATTGGTAAAGGTTTCCCGGTCCTGAACTTTACACCAGCTACACCAGGAAGTGTTGGCATCCATGAAGATATATTTGTTTTCTGCTTTGGCTTTTGCAAGGACCTCTGGCCAACTTTCGTGGGAAAAGTTAATTTTTTGTGCAGCAAGCGGGCTTGTGAGCAACACGATGATTGAGAAAGCTATGAATATACGGGCTGTTTTTTTCATTTTTTAGGTCTTTTTAATGTGATTACAGTTACTTCAGGCCAGATCCCGACCCTTCCGGAGAATCCAAGAAAGCCAAAACCTGCATTTACATAGAGGTATTGTTGTCCCTGTTGATAGAGACCAAGCCATTCCGGGTTTCTCCAACTGATTGGACTCCATTTGAGCCAGGAAGTATTAAATCCAAGTTGCATGCCATGGGTGTGACCAGCCAACATTAGATCAACAGTGGTTTTTTCGGTCACTTCTGCTTGCCAATGGGAGGGGTCATGTGACATTAGTATTTCGAAGATATTATTATTCAGGCCTTTCAAGGCAAGGTCGAGGCGCCCCAGACGACGAAATTTATTGACACTCCAGTTATCAACGCCGAGCAAAGCGATTGAATCTTTTCCTTTATAAAAGAAACAATGTTCGTTACGCATCATTTTAAAACCAGTACTGTTGTAAAATTCAGCCAGGCCTTTCGTATTATATTCCCGGGAATCAATTTTGTTTAATCGTGTATAGTCTCCGACATCGTGATTCCCAAATGTTGAGAACTTCCCGAATGGCGCCTTAAGCCTGGAAAATTCTTCAGTATATGGAATTGCTTCCAGATAGTTGACATTGATTAGATCACCTGTCAGCAGGATTAGGTCTGGATGTGCCTGTTCAACGAGTGACAGACCTTTCATTACATCGGCTTTGTTTTTCCAGCTTCCCAGGTGGACATCCGAAATTTGAACAATCCGAAACCCATCGAAAGACTGGGGTAAGCGGTCAGAAACGACCTCAACTTCCCGTAATTTAAAGCGATACACGCCATTGAACATTCCATCAATGAATGATAGTATCATTCCTACCGCGAAAACTAAAGCCAAACCTACGAGTATAGTGGTGATTGGCTTTTTATACTTTTTAAATATTACTATTAATAGTTCATTCAGAAGAATGTATATTGCCATAATGAATTTTGGCAAATACAAAATCAGGAATGTGTCTGTCCATATATAATAGGATCTGAAGATATTGGCATCCATCCGGGGATCGCCTTGAATGAGGAAGAACCCCAGGGAAAAGACTAAAAATGCTCCAGTAATTGCATAATGAATTGTCCTGATTCTGCTGATCCAGTGCTGGTCAAAAGACAAGATTGCAAGTCTCTTAATTCCCAGGAGAAAAACCAGGTCAATCAGTAATAGTATACTTAATAAGGTGAAGACCCGTCCAATCATACCTGGTTTCTTGGCTTGGATTTTTTCTTGAATGTCATCTTTTGTATCTCAAGGCCATCAAAAGTTAACAACTCATTTTCAAGCCGGGTGCATTCGTTTCTATCTCCATATAGCTCAAGTATAACGAGACCCATTGGTTCCGCATAGGTATTCACCACTTCGTGCAATCCCAGGCGGGTTTTAATAACACAACCATATTTTGTAAGGATTTCCTGCATTCTTGGGACATCCTGTATGGGTTCGCTGACATAGACACCGAGAATAATTATATCGTCCATCTGTTCTGGTTTTAATTGTAAAATTTCATGTGTTGTACCTCAATGCCGCCAATCTGGCTGAGATCCTTCTCAAACTCATCCCAGTCATCGGGTTTGCCAACAAGATGTAAAATGATTACCCCGGTTCGGCTACAAACATCGTCACTAAGTTCATGAAAGCCAAGCCTTGAACGAATGATGTGAGAATAATTTGACAAGACCTTCTGGATTTTTCCCGCCTCTTTAATCCTGTCTGTAATAAGTATTCCTAAAATCCTGATTTCATGCATGTTGTTGAGTTTTTAGGTTAAAGATAAAGATCTCTTTGTCCTTCTTTTATTTTCTGAAGCCGGTCTGCAAGATCGGAAGTATTATGATACAATGAGAGTTCCATTAAATTTTCCTGGATCACCTGATAGCCTTTTTCTTTGGTGTCTGGTCCGGCATAGTCTTCCAGGTATTCTGCCAGGGTTAACATGGCATTGGGGGAACAAAAGCGTTTGATAAATCCGGGTACACTAAATTCCATGAAATGCTCACCCGTTCGCCCTGTTCGATAACAAGAGGTACAAAAGGAAGGGATGAATCCATTATCCAGGAGTTCTCCTATGATCTCTTCCAGGCTGCGGTTGTCGTTGATAAAAAACTGTTCCTTTTCCAGGTCCTGTTTCTCTGCTTCATGTTCATGATAGCTACCGAGTTCAAGTTTCGTTCCTCCATCGATCTGCGAAACGCCGAATTTTATCACCTCATGTCTTATCTCAGGGGTCTCACGCGCTGTAAGGATCAGTCCGGTATAGGGAACGGCAAGCCTTAAAATAGCGACCAATCTCACAAATTCATCATCACTGACATTGTATGACCTGTCGAGGTCGAGTGTTGAGGCATTTTGTATCCGTGGAAAAGATATCGTATGTGGCCCGACATTATAACAGGCCTCCAGGTGATTGGTGTGCCTCACCAATCCCATTACTTCGAATCGCCAGTCATACAATCCAAAAAGCGCCCCGATTCCTACGTCATCAAGGCCTGCCTCCTGAGCCCGGTCTAAAGCGGTAAGCCTATAATCAAAATTACGTTT
Source organism: Bacteroidota bacterium (assembly GCA_037132075.1). Taxonomy (GTDB): domain Bacteria; phylum Bacteroidota; class Bacteroidia; order Bacteroidales; family CAIXZF01; genus JBAXPV01. The sequence continues at coordinate 19,641 of JBAXPV010000034.1, read as the reverse complement.
CATTCCGCCAAGATGGTATTCTTTGTAAGCTTCCGGATGATAAGTCTCCTGAAATACCTGGTAAGTGCCAATTCCAGATTCTTTCACAATACGAAAGCCTTCAACATCTAATGGAGCCGCGTTTATATTCACACGTCTGATCTCGCCAGGGCCCTTTTTGACACCGTAAACAGTCCGAACAGTGTGTGCAATATACTCAGGACTATATTGCGGATGTTCTCCATAAACGAGAATCAGCCGCTTCTGGCCAGTGTCCTCCAGGGCTTCTACTTCTTCAATCAGCTCCTGGTCTGTCAGCGTTTTCCTGACTGCTGATTTGTTGGAAGACCTAAATCCACAATATCTACAGTTGTTGGTGCATTTGTTTCCTACATAAAGTGGCGCAAAAAGTACAATGCGGTTTCCATAAACCTTTTTCTTCAAAGCTCGGGCTCCTTCTTTGATCTCTTCAATCAGTTCTGGATCCGTAGCATTGATGAGCGTTGCGGTTTCCTCTAATGATAAGCGTTGTTTATTCAGCGATTTGGCAATGATTGTTCGCACCTTTTCCGGGCTAGGCAAGGTATTGTTCAGGATTGTCCAAAGCTCCTCAGGATCAATAAATGGCTGCATACGCTGGTCGCGGATGCTACATTTTTCGGGGTTAAAAATCATAATTAGAATTTGCTACATCCAGTTCCACTTTTAAGCCATCATAAGCAAGATGGATATAATAAGGGAGTTTCTTCTCAACCACATCGTGCAAGCCAATAAAATGACTCATGTGAGTCAGGTAGGCATGTTGTGGTCTGAATTCCTGGATTAGATTAATGGCTTCGTTTAGTGAGAAATGTGAGACATGGTGGGAGTTTCGGAGTGCATTCAGCACAATAACCCTCGAACCTTTAATTTTTTCGGCTTCTTCAGGTGCGATATAACTGGCATCTGTAATATAAGTGATGTCCCCAAAGCGAAAGCCATAAACTTCGAGTTTGTCATGCATCACCTTAATTGGCGTAAACAATAGGTCAAATATTTTAAATGGCTCATTGCCAATGGGATTGAAATTCAACTGTGGACAGCCAAAAAAACGTTTGTTGGGCGAGATGTATGGAAATTCTTTGTGAATGGCTTCGATTACCTTTTCGTGGGCATAGACATCGATCGTTTTATTCAGGACATAATTAAACCCTCTTACATCATCCAGCCCCCCTATATGATCCCGGTGCTCATGGGTGAAAAGAATAGCATCCAGGTCTTCCACACGCTCCCTGATCATCTGATAGCGGAAATCAGGTCCGCAATCAACCACAAAAGTATGACCCTTATACTGGATCATGATTGAGGTGCGTAGCCTTTTATTGCGCGGATCATCAGAAGTGCAGACGTCACAATCACAGGCAACTACAGGAACTCCGGTAGATGTTCCCGTACCCAGAAAAGTCATGTACAGGTGATAAGGATCGAGCATATCGCTAGTAAATGAGTTCTTCTATCTCGTTTTTCAAATTTTGAAATGAGATAGTGCTGTTTATTTGATTCAGGCCTTCACGAATCTGTTTGTGAAAATAAACCCTGGCCATTTCATCGGGTATTAACTGTTGGGTAGTGGTAATTAATCGGATACTTCCTTCATTTTCAATACACAATAATGCTTTGGAGCTTTCCTGGTTTTGAATGACACTAACTGCATAATATCCTGGCATCGGGATAAGCTTGCAGGTCTCCTCAATTTTGATTTTAAACGCATCAGCGTGTTCTGTTGGTACAAGTAGTCCAATTATCATATAATAATGATCCAAATAGGCATTGGCTCTCTGAATTTTACCTTCCTGGATTGCTTTGCGGATGCGGGTGGAGCTGACGGTTTCGTTTTCAATGTCCTGTTGTGGGATCTCTTCAACTGTGAAGTCATGGAATTTTCCCAGCGCGAAAAGTTCTTCAAAACCACCTTCGTGATTGTGCCCGAAATGATGATTAAATCCAACGACAATCGTTCGTGCATGCAGTTTTCCAACCAATATCTTTCTGATAAAATCAAAAGAAGATAATTCCGAGAATTCCTTGGTAAAAGGGATAATCACCATGTTGTCGAGACCTGTTTCTTCCAGGAGCTCTATTTTTTCGCTTTGGGTGTTGATGAGTCTGAGTGTTTTTCCTGCAGTTTCAGGAAACAACACGATCCGGGGGTGAGGGTGAAAAGTAAGTAACACGCTTTCACCTCCGATGTTTTTTGCCAGGCTGCCGACACGTTGCAGGATGACTTTATGTCCAACATGAACCCCGTCAAAGGAACCGGTGGTTACGACTGCATTCTGAATCGTCCCGATATCATCCAGACCCCTGAAGACTTTCATAATAGTAATAAGCGTTTTATTCCGGTCCGTTGTACTTGGTGAAATAAGCAATCTTTTCCAGGGAGGTGATCATATCATATTCCTGAAGGAAAGTCTGCGCAGGCACATTGACCGGTGTTGGTGTATAATTGAGTATCCCTTTGATGCCAGCTGCCACCAGAGATTCTGTCACGCGGGCAGCTTCTGAGCCTGGTACAGTCATGATCGCAATACTGATGTTTTCTGATTTTATGATCTTTCCAAGCATATCAATATGATAACAAGGGACTCCACCATAGACACGGTTGACTTTCTCAGGGTTGATGTCAAAGGCCGCCACTATCGTGAGTTTCGTCCGTTTCCCGTTAAAATAACTGATCATGGCCCTTCCCAGGTTTCCAAGCCCAACCACAGCAACTTTTTGTCCATCATCAGAATCTATGATCTTGCCGATCAATTCAATCAGTTCTTTTATCTCATAACCTTGTCGCAAAGTGCCGGAGTATCCAATGAGCATAATATCTCGTCTCACTTGCACAGGAGTGATATGTAACAAGCCCGCTAATTCATGCGAAAATATATGGTGTTTATTTTTTGACAGGTAAATAAGCAGCGCCCGACGATACTGGCTTAAGCGTTCAATCGTTCTTTCTGGTAGGTTCTTCATCGTTCCGTTTTTAGAGTCTAAAAATATAAAATATTAATTACGTGGAACTGTTATTGTAAAAACACTTCCTTCTCCAAGTGTACTTTTTACATGAATTTTCCCATTGTAAAGTTCAACAATTTTTTTTACAATGCTGAGGCCCAGGCCACTACCTGAAATATTTCGGGTTTCTGTAGATTTGATTCTGACGAAATCATTAAAAATATTATCAAAATCTTCGGGTTTAATCCCGATTCCAGTGTCAGAAACGATGATATATATGTTTTCTTTATCTGATTTTAAGGTACAATCGACCCGCCCTCCTTGTTTGTTATATTTTACAGCGTTGGTAATCAAGTTATTGATGATAATTTGCATCTCATTGCTGTCTGCCTGTAAACACAAATTACCACTTGCATTCAGGTAAAGATTCACATCTTTCTGGATCGAATAAGGACGCATTGTATCGATGGCATTTTGGGCCAACTCATTGATACAGACATTTTTATATTCTTTTGTCGTCTTTCCACTCTCAATTCGAGTCAGGTCGAGCAGGTCGAGGATTAAAACCCGCATTCCTTTGATTCTGTCGAGTGATCTGTCTAAAATTTCATGGTAATTGTCTACTTCATTACCGAATTCTTTGTCTTTTATGATTTTTAGATAACCTTCGATGGCATTTAATGGAGATTTTAATTCATGTGACAAAACCGAAAGAAACTGGAAGCGGATATGTTTTCCTTCAACCCGGAGTTTTTGGGTCATCCGGCGTAAAAAAAGTTGTTTTGTGATATTTTCAAGTGATGACCTCAGTTCCTGGGGTGTAAATGGTTTTGGAATGAAATCAAAGGCTCCGTCGCGGGTTGCTTTTACGGCAAGTTCAAGAGAAGCGTAAGAGGTGATCATCACCACCAGGATGTCAAGTTTCCTGTTTTTAATGTTTTCAAGAACCTCAACACCTTGAATTCCAGGTAATTTGTTGTCAAGAAGGATGATGTCAGGTGTCTGACTGTCAATGATTTCCAGCGCTTCCTCTCCGGAGGCCGCTTCAAATATCTCGAAATCAACCTGTTCTTCCATAAATGGATAATCTACCTTGAAATTTTGCAAGATCCTTTTTGTACCGGAACGAATTCCAGGTTCATCATCAACCACCAATAATTTGAAAGTAGGCATGTTCGGGTTTAATCAAGAATATGTAAAAGTCGTTTGATCTCTTTATGAAGTTGTTCTGAGCGAATTCCTTTGTCAAGGAAGAGGTCGGCTTTGATCCAGTTTCTGTTTCCGCTGGCGCCAGTCTCAAAATGCATTCCTGTTTCAGCAGCCACAGCAGTCGCAATAATTACAGGGACATCAGGGTATTTTTTCTTCAGCTTGTAGGCAAGGACAAATCCGCTGTCCTCTGTTTCCATCATCAGGTCTAAGATGGCTAGATCAGGTTTCACCGATTCGAGGATGCGTTCTGCTTCTTTCTGCCCTTCTGCAGGGATTACGTTGAAACCCATTTTTTCCACTTTTAATTTCATCTGGAAAAGATAATCGGGGTCATCGTCTGTGATTAATATTGTTTTTAATTCAGTCATGATATTGGGTCTTATTTGCATCCCTGCCGGGGTAGATTTATCCTGAATATGGTCCCGGTAGGTCCTTTGCGTGGGTCATTGTTTGAAACAACAGTCACATTTCCTTTGTGCATTTTTACGATTCCGTAAACGATTGGTAAGCCGAGTCCTGTGCCCTTTCCAATCCCTTTTGTGGTGAAGAATGGGGTGAACAATTTATTCATGTCATCCGGATGTATCCCGCCGCCATTATCCTGGATTGAGAAAACAAGTTCCTGCTCATTTCCTTCAATAATGATTTTGATTTCACCGCCTTCAGGCATTGCTTCGATTGCATTTTTCAAAAGATTCGTAATAACCTGGGTCATCTGGTCAGCATCAATGTCCCCATATGGAAACTCATCCAAAGGAGTCACAGCTATTTTTACATTCTGAGGAATGATGATGGAACTTAGACAGCGATCCATCAATAAATTTATATTGACCTCTGTTATATTGACTTGGTTCTTGCGGGCGAAATTTAATAAGCCGCCAACTATCTTTTTGCAACGGTCAGCTTGTTCCACGATGAGTTCAAGGTCTTTGTGGATCGGGTTTTCGATCCCTGCTTCATCCATGAGGATGTTTGAATACATCGTAATAACGCCGAGGGGGTTGTTCAGTTCATGAGCGATTCCGGCACTCAATTGTCCCATGGAGGCCAGCTTCTCTGATTGTTGAAGCGCAAGTTGGGCAGAGGCTAGCTTTTCGTTCGAAACGTTCAGCTTATTGATGTATTTGTGAAGTTTCTCGATGGCATAGGGCAGGCACATCTCGTTCTCGGCAAGTCCCTGGATTATAGCAATCGCATGCTCTTCGCAGTTATCATAGCCGCAAGCGCCACAATTCAATAAGTCAACAGGGCCTTTTTTACCCATGGAAAGCAAGATTTCCTGGATTGCCTCTTTGTCAGGACGCGAAATCCGTCGGTCTTTTTCTGCGAATTTCTGGGTCAGATTAAGTTGGCGATAAGATGCAATTTCTTCCCGGTGAAGGGCTTCGTCGAAATTGTTGAGTTTGTTATGGACATAGCGGCTGATGTGATTTCGTCTCGAGAATTTCTTCCCGTCAGGTGACATGCCAGGTCCCATGATACATCCTTCACAGCATAATAATTCAAGATGACTCGTACTGATCATCCCATCTTCAAATTCTTTGATAGCATCACGGATGTTGATGCGACCTTCAGTCACCAGGATATCCCCTTCGCAAAGGTCTATATTTACCTCTGAGGTTTGGAGTAAGCCACCGCTTATAGGGAAGATAGAACCTTTCCCTCCAAAGGGCGGATCAAAATCGGAAGGCGTGATGTTGGAAGGGCATATTCCTGATTGGGCAAGCAGTTCTCGTAACTCTCTGAAAGTTAGTACATGGTCAACCTCGTTGGTTTCAGCTTTTTTAGAAATACAAGGCCCGATAAAAACCACACGGGCGTGATGGCCATATCGCTTTCTTACGATGCGGGCCATGGCAACCATCGGTGAAACGATAGGGGCAAGATAGGGCACCAGGTCGGGGAAGTAATGCTCGATGAAATATACGATGGCAGGGCAGTCGGAAGAGATATGTGCCTGTGATTGTTTGTTTTCCATGAGTTTTTTATACTCCTTCGCGACCATGTCGGCACCAAATGACACTTCAGTGACATGGCTAAACCCAAGCGCCCTGATCATCCCAACCAGATCCTGGTAGTTGTTTAATTCTATGAATTCTGCAGGAAAACTTGGTGCAACACAAGCAATAACCAGCTTCTCTTTTTTTAACAGTTGATTCACTTCAGCAGTTTCTCTCAGGTAGACTTTGGCATCCTGACTACAGACTTTTACGCAATTACCGCAGCCGATACATCTTTCGTGAATCACTTCTGCCTGGCCATTGCTGATCTTAATCGCCTTGGCCGGACATTCGCGCAAACAAGTGTAACAGACTCTGCACCTGTCTTTTACAGTGAATACCAATTGTCGCCTCGTAGGCCCGGCTGCGTATGGTCCTTCTGTCATAACAGTACTGTTCTGGTTTTCATGTCATGATAAAGATTGCTATACTCAGTATTTTGATCATCTTTCAGAAGGTAAGTCTCATAGATACGATTCAGCATGATGTTTTTATCCGGAATATTGATCGGATCTTTTTCATCGGATTCATGTAAGGCTCTTACCCGCAAGGCAAGGGTTTCCGGGTCATGATAAAAGGGTTGTCCGCCACCATTGATACATCCTCCGGGGCATACCATCACTTCAATAAGATGAAGATCGGTTCTGCCCTTTTGAATTTCTCCGATCATTTGGCGGGCAGCTTTTAGTCCATTGGCGACGGCGACACCTATTTCAATGTTGTTGATTTCAATCTTAAACTCCTTCCGGTCTTTAGAGCCTCTAAGTTTAGTGATCTTCCCTGGAAAGCTATCAGCTTGTTTGTGATAGTTGGCATAAGTTCTTAAAACTGCTTCGGCAGTGCCGCCTGAAGCACACATCAGGGATGCCGCGCTGCTTCGGCGATCGTAGGGAGCATCCATGTGTTCATGTCCGCCCTGGCGGAGGTCAAGACCGTTTAGCCTGATTAAGCGGGCCAATTCCCGGCTTGTCAGAACCGCATCGACTTCAGGAAAAGCTCCTTCGAGCATTTCCTCACGCTGGGCTTCGTATTTCTTTGCCGGACAAGTTGTTACGGATACAGAGAAAATATGTTCAGGTGAGATTTCAGCCGTTTCACTGTAGTGTCTTTTTATCAGGTTCCCCAATAACTGCTGGGGTGATTTCAGTTTAGAGAAAAGAGAAAATATGTCACTGAAGTTTTGCTCAGCAAATTTTACCCAGCCAGGGCAATTTCCCATAATCAGGGGTAAAGACGTACCCTTTTCTATACGGTCAGCAAGCTCAAACATGATCTCTTTGATAAATAAATCGTTGCCAAGTCCTGTGTCGAAGACTTTGTCGAACCCGAGTTTATGAAGGACATGGGTAAGAGCTCCGTTCATGGTTTTGCCAGCTTTGCTTCCAAATTCTTCGCATAGGGTAATTAATACCCCCGGATCTACCTGAATCACGGTGTGTAATTCAGGATTGTGCAGGGCTTCCATGACATATTGAACATTGTCTTTTTCGCGTAAGGCAGCAGTAGGGCATACCAAAAGACACTGTCCGCAAAAGACACAATTGCTCAGGTTCAAAGGTTTATTAAAACAAGTTCCAACTGAAGTCTTATCGCCACGGCGCAGGAAGTCAAATGTTGCGTTGCCGACGATCTCCTCACAGCTTCTTACACAACGTCCACAAAGGATGCACTTGCCTGGGTCTCTGACCATACTGACACAACTCTGATCCAGTTTCGATCTGCCTTTGCTGCCCGGGAAGCGGCGTTCGTTGATATTAAGACTGGCAGAGAGTTGCTGTAATTCACAGTTTTCATTTCTCGGGCAAAAAAGACAATCATCGGGATGATTGGCTAAAAGTAACTCTGTGAGCGTTTTACGAGCCCGGATGACCCTTGGTGAATGAGTCAGTATCTTCATGTTTTCTTCAACAGGGTGAGCGCAGGAGGGAATCAGGAATTCTTTTCCTTCCACTTCGACTACACACATTCGGCAAGCACCACTTGCCTCAAGCTCAGGCAGATGACACAATGTAGGAACGTGGATCCCATTTTCAAGCAGGGCGCTGAGTATGGTATCACCTCTCCTGGCTTTGATCTGTTTGTTATTTACCTCAAGGTTTACCATTATAGCTTATATGATATTTATGGCTACGAATTTGCATGTTTCGAAACAGATTCCGCATCCTGTACATTTCTCTTCCACGATGAAATGTGGAAAGTTAGGGGTTCCGATGATGGCCGCTTCAGGACATTTCCTGGCACAGAGGGCACATCCTGTACATTTGTCAATATCAATGGCATAGGTTCGTAAGTGCGTACAAACACCTGCTTTACATTTCCGTTCAAAGATGTGCTCTTCATATTCCTCACGAAACAAGCTGAGGCTGCTAAGGATTGCATTCGACGCATTTCTGCCAAGTCCACATAAAGAAGTATCCCTGATGACCGCTGCAAGATCTTCTAATTGCATCACTCCTTTGAATCGTTCCAAAGTTTCATGCCCACTTTCATGCCGTGGCCTGCGGGTGATGTCTTCCAGTATCTCTGCCATACGGGATGTCCCTTCACGGCAAGGAATACATTTGCCACAGCTCTCTTTTACCAGGAAACACATAAAATATTTTGCCAGGTCCAGCATGCAATCGTTTTCGTCCAGGACAGTGATTCCCCCTGAACCAATTGATGCGCCGGCTGCCTTCAGACTATCGAAGTCATAGGCTAAGTCCATACTTTCAGGACCAAGAGAATAGCCTGTTGGACCACTCAGGTGAGCCGACTTGAAGGCCTTTTCATCCCTGATGCCCCCGCCAATACCGTAAATGATCTCACGAAGACTTATGCCAAGCGGAATTTCTGCAATGCCTTGGTTTACTGACTTTCCTGCTAATGCGATTACCTTGGTTGCGGGGAAGTGTACACTATTATTGAATTCGCTCTCAAGACCGTCCCGGGAGAGAATGGTAGGTACCAACGCGAGTGTTTCAAGGTTGTTTACGACAGTAGGCATCCCAAAAAGGCCTTGCACTGCAGGATATGGTGGTTTATTCCGTGGCATCCCCCTTCTTCCTTCGATAGAGCTAATGAGTGCGGTTTCTTCCCCGCAAACGAATGCCCCGGGGGAAATCCGGATAGAAATGGTCAGGTCAAAGCCGCTACCGAGGATATCAGATCCCAGTAGGCCATAGGTGCGGGCCTGTTTTAGGGCAGCATTAAAACTGTCAATGGCGTTTGAATATTCTTTACGGACAAAGAGAATGGCTTTAGTAGCTCCTATGGCATAGGCAGCAATAGCCATCCCTTCGATTACTTTATGCGGAGAACCTTCAAGCAAGGTTCGCCCCATGAAGGCACCCGGGTCACTCTCGTCAGCATTACAGATTAAAAACTTCTGCTCTCCGGCAGTATTTAGTGCGGTTCGCCATTTAATAGCTGTTGGAAAACCACTGCCACCTCTGCCTCTTAAATTGACCCGTTCTATGAGGTCGCAGATCTGCTCAGGACGGTAGCTCAATATCGCTTTGACAAAACTAAGGTATCCGCCATGAACAATAAATTGTTCGATATCATCGGGAACCAGGACGCCACAATGTTCCAGTATGATTCGCTTTTGTTTCTTAAAAAACCTGTGTTCATCCCAATAGGGTACTTTCGGCCAGGGTTCTGCATAAGTAGTCCGGTATTGTCCTAAAGTATGTTCAATGGGGATATTGTTACTGAAAATTGCACCCAGGATGTCAGGCACCAGGTCAGGCGTGACCTTTGAAAAACAGATACGGGCTTTTCCCGGGAGTTGGACATCAACGAGGGGTTCCTGGCTACAAATTCCCAGGCAGCCGACCCTGTGAAGTTCCGCTTCAATCTCATGAAGTTTAAGGTAGTCTATCAAAGCCTGTTCCGTTTCCCTGGCTCCGGCGATCTGCCCGCAGCTCCCCATTCCAACATATATCATTGGTTTTTCCAGGCTTTCTTTTCTGATTTTCGCCAGGTTAATCAGTTCGTTGTCATTAGCAAACGACAGGGTAGGGAAGTCGGCATATTGTCGAAGTAATTGACGAAATATGTAGGACCTTTCGTTTGTCATGCTTAAAAGGAAAATGATTTGAGTGATTCTGCAAGCTTTAAAAATGCTTCCGGGTTCATCTGAGTGTGGTATTCTTCATTAACCAGGAGTACAGGCCCGAGCCCGCAGGCGCCCATGCAAGGGGCAAGTTCCAGGCTAAACATGCCGTCGCGGCTCACTTCACCAGGTTTTATCAAAAGACATTTCTCTATGACTTCCAGTATCTTGCCATGTTCGCTAAGATGACATGAGGTGCCAAAACATAAACGAAGGTGAAATTTCCCCTGTGCCGTAAAACGATAATGATCATAAAAAGTAGCTACGCCATATATTTTACTCGTGGGTAAACCAAAGTAATGCCCGATACCCGCAACAGATTCTTCAGACAGATAGCCAAATAATTTTTGGACTTCATCCAGGATAGGTAATAATTTATCTCGTTGATGACGGGGATATTGGCTAACAATTGCTTCGAGTTCAGGAGCCATGGAAGTGGAAACTAATAAATTCCGCTACAAAATTACAAAGTTGAAGCAAAGCGTCCAAGTTTTTCTGTTAAAATATTAACAATGTTATCAAAATAACAACAAAAAGGAGGTGGAATTTTAATATATTATTGTAGATAATTGAATATCAGTTTATTGCGATAATTAATTTCTTATTGTTTTGTAGGCAATTCTTTGTATTTTTGGTCTGAACAAAACGAAACGTATGGAGCTTAAGTTCGATATTGCAATTTGTTTGGGAAGTGCATGCTTTGCCAGGGGTAATAATGGCACGCGAAAGCTTATTGAAGAATATATTCGGGAAAATGGCTTATGGGATAAAGTCAACTTTCATGGAGGAAGGTGTTTTGATCATTGCCAAATGGGGCCTGTGCTGAAGATCAATGATGTAATCTATGAGCAAGTCTCCGAAACCAATGTTATCGAAATCTTGAATTCTGTATTTCACATTTAATAATTGCAGGGTGATTGTATGAACCTCGTTGAAATCAACACAAAAGAATGTAAGCTCAGCTATTCCTGCATCAGGGTATGTCCGGTTAAGGCTATAGAAGTCAGGGCGGAAGCTGAATTTCCTTATATCCTCCCAGAGCGATGTATAGGATGCGGGCTATGTGTCACGGCCTGCGGACAGAATGCAATTTACTACAGCTCTTCGAGGGAGGTAGTCAAAGAATTGCTTGATTCCAGGGCTACCATAGCTGCAATGCTTTCCCCTGAAATTGCAGCGGAGTTTGGTGATGTTAGCGACTATCGCAAGTTCGTTAACATGATCAAAAAACTTGGATTTGCCTATGTCACTGAAGTGTCATTTGGCGTAGATCTTGTTGCCCGTAAGTATGCCGAGTTGTTTACCCAATTTAAGGGAAAATATTACATCACCGCCAATTGCCCGGCTGTCGTTTCCTTCGTCGAGAAGTTTCATCCGGAGCTGACGGGCAACCTGGCGCCTATTGTTTCTCCGATGGAAGCTATGGCCAAGGTCGTTCATCAGAAGTATGGCCAGGATCTTAAAATCGTATACATTGGTCCTTGCATCGATAGTAAAGCAGAAGCTATCCCTACCCAGGGCGATGGGAAAGTTGATGCCGTGCTCACTTTTCAGGAATTACGGGAGCTCTTTACCGAGTTTCATATAAGCGAAAATACCCTTGAATATTCTGAATTTGATCCTCCTTTTGGATTTAAAGGTGCCTTATATCCCTTTAGTGAAGGGATTTTGCAGGCGGCTGACATTTCGCGGGATTTGTTGTCGGGTTTTGCCTTTACTGCAGAAGGGCGTGATAACGTTCTTGAGTCGTTGCAGGCTTTTGAAACACAGCTCGACTCTCTAAGACATCACTTTAACTTGTTCTTATGTGAGGGTTGTTTGAATGGGCCTGGGATGACACGAGGCAGCGGGAAGTTTCTCAAGAGAGCCAGGGTGGTCGATTATGCCAATAAGCGGATGTCGGACATTGACAGGCATCAATGGGAAAAGGAAATAATCGAATTCCAAAACCTCGATTTATCAAGGGTTTTCAAACGTGATGATCAAAGAATCCCTTACCCTTCTGAAGAAAAGGTAAATGAAATTCTTAAGATCCTTGGTAAAACTGAACAAGACGAGGAATTAGGATGTGGAACCTGTGGTTATAAAAGCTGTCGGGAGTTTGCAATCTCGGTAGCACAGGGATTAGCCCGCACAGAGATGTGTCATTCCTATTCCCTCCGCAATCGGCAGGAATACATCAAGACGCTCAAGCAAACCAATGAAAAGCTTGCCAAGACGCAGGAAGCCCTGAAAGATTCTGAGCGTAAAGCGAGAAAGGATCAGATGATTGCCTTAGAAGCGATGGAGACATCACAGGCTATGTTGCGTAAATTACCGACCGGGCTTTTGGTCGTAGACGACAAACTAAGAATTCAGCAATCCAATGATTCTTTTGTCAACATCCTAGGCAAAGATGCTGCAGAGATTAATGAGATTATACCCGGATTAAAAGGCGCCGACCTGAAAACCCTGGTTCCTTATCCTTTTTATAATTTGTTCTCTTATGTGCTTGAAAAAGACGAAGATGTGATGAACAGGGATGTCCATTTCGGAGATCATATGCTAAACTTGTCTGTCTTCAGTATTCGCAAGAATAAGCTTGCAGGGGCGGTCGTCCGCGACATGTTTATGCCGGAAGTAGCCAAGGAGGAGGTGATCCGCAGGGTAGGGGCCGCCATTGATGAAAACCTCGAACTTGTACAAAAGATTGCTTTCCTGCTGGGCGAAGGCGCTTCCCGTACCGAACATATCCTGAATTCTATCATTGACTTTAGCCGGACAGACAAAAAATGAGTTTAGAAAATCTGCCTTTTCATGTTGAAATCGGGTACCAGCAGGCCAACCACTGGGAAACCAGGATATGTGGTGACGTCTTTCTGACCCACAGGATCAAGGAAGAAAACAGGATCATCGTAGTGCTGTCGGATGGTTTAGGACATGGCGTAAAAGCCAATGTGCTGGCCACACTCACTGCGACCATGGCAATGAGCTTTACCAGTGAACATAAGGAATTTCACAAAATTGCAGAAATAATTATGAACACTTTGCCTGTCGACAGTGAACGACAGATCTCTTATGCAACTTTCACTATTATTGATATTGAAATCGAAGGAGAAACCCGCATCCTCGAATACGACAACCCCCAGGCCGTGATTTTAAGAGGCGACAAAATTTTTGAGCCGGAATGGTCTGATATTCTGCTGCAGTCGGAAAAGGGCAGGGGCAAGGAACTGCGGTCCTGCTCCTTTAAATCTCAAATGGAAGACAGGATTCTCATTTGTTCTGATGGGATCGTGCAGTCGGGTATGGGAAGCGACAAGTATCCTTTTGGCTGGGGCAGAGACAATATGCAGGATTATACGGCCCGCCTGGTGGCTACGACACCCGACATTTCTGCGGCAAGACTTGCCACCAAAGTCATGAATATGACCGCCACCAATGACGGACATCAACCAAAGGATGACACCACCACTGCCGTGATGTATTTCAGAGAACCCAGGAAATTGCTATTGTGTACCGGACCTCCCTTTGATCCAGAAAAGGACGTGGAACTTGCAGGAATTGTAGAGAAATTTCCCGGTAAAAAAGTCGTTTGTGGGGCCACCAGTATCGATATCATTGCCAGGGAATGGAAGCAAGAGATCACTGACAGCTTTGAGTTTCATGACCCGGATTTGCCACCGATCTCTTACATGCCGGGTATTGATTTAGTAACAGAAGGGATTCTCACCTTGGGCAAAGTCAACGAAATCCTGAAGAAATATAACCTCACCACTAAGCTTGGCAAAGGGCCGGCCGACCAGATCGTGAAGCTCTTCCTGGAAAGCGATGAGATTGATTTCCTCATTGGGACCAGGATCAATGTCGCTCACCAGGATCCAAGTTTGCCAGTGGAGCTTGAGATTAGGCGGACAGCGGTTAAACGCATTGCCCATCTACTGGACGAGAAGTTTCTGAAAGAGGTGAAGCTGCGGTTTATTTGATTAGAAAAATTTTCATTTGAGAAATGTATAATCAAATTTCGCCTTAAAGCATTAAAGATTTACTGATGCCCGTAAAAGAAAACATCTACAGCCTCGATCTGTTATATAATGGTATACCGATGCCTTTCGTCATCAAAACGATGGAAGAAAATGACAACAGCGGAAAGTCCAGTAAAGACAAAATGGGCCATCGCCCCAACACATAGTGAAATTGCTTTCAAGGTAAAGCACCTGATGATCACCAACGTAAAAGGTGTGTTTAAAGAATTCGAGGCAAACATCAATACTGGAATGTGGCCTTCGAAGCTTGAATGCTGGTAATTATATTCTTTTATTCCTTGCAAGCAACTTTTTGTATGAATATGTTATCTTAAGTATCGAAATAGGTATAGTCGTACTGGATTACGAAAATAATCATCGAACTTATAGGCTGATTCTTTAAATTCGCAAAAAAATAATAGACAAAAATGTACTTATAAATAAACATAGTTAACATCTTTAATGTTACTTTAGCATTATCAGATACTATAAAAGAGTATTTCTGTGCGTTTAAAATTTAATGATCCAATGGGGGGAAAATTACTTAAATTTCTTACACTTAGTTTTGTGATGCTTTGTGTTGCTCAATCGGCATATGCACAGAACGAGTTTTATTGGGTCGGTGGGTCTGGTGTTTGGGATGACTATGCAATTCACTGGGCAACTACTTCCGGGGGCAGCACCTTTCATACGGCATTTCCTGACCAAAACAGCAATGTCTATTTTGACCAGAATTCATTTCCTGGGCCGGGGAATACCGTTACGGTAGGCGACCCGACGATATTCTGTCACAACATGAGCTGGATTAGTATTCCCAACGGGACTACTTTTGTTTGTGGGGCAAACATAAATATAAGCGGATCACTGACTTATGCCCCAAATATGGTTTTATCGAACAATTCGGGTGTTACGACATTTATCTCAGGTACTAATGAAACAATTAATTCAGGTGGGTCTCAGAATCCATTGAAGAATGTAACTTTCAATGGAAACGGGACCTGGAACCTATTGAATTATTTAAATGTTGACAATGACATAACGCTGGACAAAGGGACGCTCATCACCAATAGTAATGACCTGATGTGCAGTAAGTTCATTTCGACTCCGGCGATTTTAACCAATTTGCGTATCCTGAACATTGGAAATTCGCATTTTTATATCAAGAGCGCAAACAACTTACCCTACCTGAGTTGGAATGTCGACAACTCCCAGGGGACTTTTCATATTATCAATCCCGGGACTTCAGTCATACATTTTTTGGCGACATCAGGCCTTTCGACGATGCATGCCGGGTTGCATGTCTTGTATCATGATGCTGAATTCGATGGGAATGGCCGGATGGAAGTAGATCTTGACACGATTCACAATGCCACATTTCATGGCAATGGAGAGATCATTGGAGATTCTAATGTTTTCCACAATGTTCAGTGTGATCAATATGGGATGATCAATGGTCATAACAATATTTTCAATGATGTAAATATTGATGGGAAAGGTGATATTGGAAACCTGAGTCTTGGGGGGCGTGACGTGAATCACAATCTGTTTCACGATGTAAGTATAGGGAAAGAGGGTCATGTTTATGGTGATTATAATAAGTTCAACAACCTTCTTTTTTCCACCAACCCTGATTGGCCCTGTGATCCGGATGTTTGTTGTTATGCCGGCCCTACTGATCCCGGGTATTTGTATGGACATCATGATACTGTAGTCGAAAAACTGGTTTTCCACAGGGAAGGTCATGTTTTCGGTGGCATCAATTTTTTCTATGATGCCACATTTTGGTGTGACGGATGGGTTTTACAAGGCTCAAATCATTTTTTCAACCTGAATCTTTACAGGCATTACCAGGAGTGTTTTGCAACATTTCAGGGTATTGTTCCCTTGTCGATTCATCCCAACGTTTTGACCCTACAAAGTGATAGCACCCAGCACCTGTATAATGATTTTAATTTACTGGGAAATCTCTATTGCGCACATACAGAAATTAAATCTTCTTCGACCAGCATTGCAGCGAATTTGAACTCAGACAGTATCCTGGTTTTGGATTATATAAAATTGACTTATATCCATTCGGCCAATTTGCAGGGCATTACGGATACTGCGACCCGTTCAGAGGACAATGGGGGTAATTTTTTCTGGAATTTTGGCATACCCTATGTCAATGTTGGAGAAGGATTGCCAGCGATTTTACCGACAAGCCCATGTTATGGAAATTGTAACGGGCAGGCCACTTTTTTCCCAACAGGCGGGGTTCCACCTTACAGTTATTCCACCCAGATATGGATGCCCGGCTTTGATGGGACCTGGACCGGATTACAGGCTTCCAATACCTTTACACAGCTTTGTGCCCAGAATTACCCCTTTTTAATCGTCGATAACTATGGCTGCCTGTTACCCTTTCATGAGTTAATTCCGTCGCCACCGCAGATCGACACCACTTATGTAACTGTTACCCCAATACATTGTTTTGGTGAGCATAACGGATCCATTGAGGTCGGGGCTATCGGAGGGACTGGCACGTTGACATATAGCATTGATGCAGGAATTACTTATCAGCCTTCTAATTTGTTTGGTAATCTTCCTCAAGGCAATTATCACATCAGGATTAAGGATGCAGTCGGATGTTACCGTGATTTTGGGCCCTTTCATATTAAGGAACCAGCAAAACTTCTTTTGACAACAGGAGGACAAAATTTCTCAGTGAAATGTCATGCCGATTCCACAGCGCTGATTATTGCAATGCCGAGCGGTGGAACCCCACCCTATGCCTATATTTTCTCGGGGCCAATTTTCTCCAGTGATTATACTACTTATACAACGACAACAAGTCAGGATACCATTTACGGCCACGGTGGTTTGTGGGAAGTTACAGTAACCGACGCACACGGATGTACAGCAACAACGCAGACACAACGTACAGATCCTGCGCCTATTCAGGTGAATGTGAGTGTGTCTTCATCAAATAACTGCGCCGATACCAATCATTTTGTATTGCATGGCAGTGCAGTAGGAGGGACAGGAAATCCATTGTTTTTTGGATATAACTGGTATGACTCAACAAATACTTTAATAGGGATCGGGTCAATTTACCAGTATGTTAGCCTTGGGATATTTAAACTTGTTGTGGATGATTTTTATCACTGTAAAGACAGTACTTATAAGACTATCAGTATTTTACATGATTCCATTACTTTTTTAAAAAACAAATCATGTAAGGGAAGCAGCATCAATGATGGCTCAATATGTGTCACTGGATTGCAGGGCTCGGCTTCCTATTCCTATTTGTGGAGTTTTGGGCCAGCCAGTCAATGTGTTGGCGGACTAGATACTGGAATGTATGTTGTAACGGTAACCGATGCTCAATATGGTTGTAAGGTAGTTGACAGTATTATGATTCACCAGCCAGACTCCGTTTTGTCAATGCAATTATTTGCAGACAGTACGAGTTGTTTTGGGCTGACAAACGGGATTGCCCGTGTGATTGCCAGTGGCGGAACACCACCCTATACTTTTCAATGGACAGGGAATTCCGGGCTTAGTAATAATGACAGCATTATAAACCAGGCGGTAGGGACTTATTTTGTAAAGGTCACTGATTCAAAAGGATGTAATGTTACGGGTTCTGTTACGATTTTTTCTCCGCCACCCGGCCAGGTGCAATTTGACAGTGGCTGGAACTGTAGTCCGCAGGCCTATTGGGCCCAGGCAATAGTTAGTGGTGGAACGCTACCTTATACCTACAACTGGAGTCCTTCTTATGGCAGCACTTCAGATATCGTTATGGGGCCTTCAGGGATGTACCAGGTTACGGTCACTGACGGAAAAGGATGTCCGTACCAGGGGAGTGTTACACTCCATCCTTTCCAGGTATTGCTTGATATTCATGATGCAAAATGTTACCATGACAGCACCGGGTGGGTAAAAGTCAATGCCTCTCACGGAAACCCACCCTATACTTATAAATGGTTTCGATCGGGTCCTCCATTGCTTATGTTGTCAAGTTCAACAAGTACGCAATCCGGCCTGAATGCCGGAAACTATTTTGTGGTTATACAGGATCCACATAACTGTTCAGATACTACCTTTTTTAGCATTACTGAACCAATAGCGCCCGTAGACATAACAATTCAAGTCAATAGTATCAATAACCTGTGTTACGCTGATTGCAAAGGTTTTGCTGTTGCAACGACCCAAGGTGGTAGCTATCCATACACCTATTCGTGGAATGGTCCCAACAGCTTTTCAAGTACAGCCGGAATAATTTCAAATCTCTGCCATGGCGTCTACCACGTGACAGTAACTGATAAAAATGGATGTGTCATGATCGGGAAAGATACGATCACCTCACCACCTGATATTATAATCGACTCTATTGTAGTCGATTCATTGTATTGCAATCTTCCCAGTTATACAGGTGATGCCATGGTTTATGCCCACGGTGGGATCGGAACACTCAAATATAGATTAGATGGTGGAGTCGTTGTTGGGTCGAATTATTTTAATAATCTCACTGCAGGAAATCACAATATAGAAGTCAGTGATTTTTATGGTTGTCTGAAGACAAAGAGCTTCAATGTGCCAGCACCTGTGTTGCTTATTGTAACGATCAATACCCTCGCTGTGCCCTTAAGTTTCACAGGAACAGAGGGACAGTTAAGTACCAGCGTGACAGGTGGGAGCCCGGGCTACACATATTTGTGGGGCAATGGTGCTGCAACGCCCGGCATTTCAGGCTTAGCCGCAGGTTTGTATTGTGTAACGGCGACAGATTCTCATGGATGTGCTGCCACAAACTGTAAGATACTAACAGCTCCGGGTCAGCTCGTTTTGACAGCGAATTCGACAAATGTTAGTTGTCATGGGGCGAATAACGGGCAAATTATTGCGTCTGTAACAGGCGGTGTTGCGCCTTACTTGGTATTTTCAACACCTTTTCTGCCTGGAGTAGGAACAAACCCCAAGACTTTTTCCAACCTGGTGCCAGGGACCTATTACATTACTGTGAATGACAATAACAGTATTATACATGTAGACACTGTTGTGATCACTGAGCCTCCTGCATACAATCTCAGTATTAATTTTCCGGATTCTATTTGTCCGGGGACTACCGAAGGCTGGGCTCAGGCGGTTTTAAGCGGGAATACTCCGAACAACCACCCGCCTTACTATAATTATACATGGAGTGGCGGTACATCGCAGACACCAGAACATATCATCAACCTTAGCCCGGGGAATTATACCTTGAGTGTTACAGACTCCAGGGCTTGTGCAATTACAAGAAGTTTCAGTATTAAGGCATATGACAAGCGCGCAGCTGTTTTTTCTCAGGCTGCACCGTTTTGCCACGGAAACTTAGTCGTCC
>JBAXPV010000033.1:0-40626 GCA_037132075.1 Bacteroidota bacterium | reverse complement strand
CTAAACTTGGCAACTATAAAAAATATAAATAATAATACTATGTTAGCGCCATTATAGATTGGGGAGGGCAGGGTGGGGTTCTTAAAACTTAAAGTAATCTATCGGCTTCAGAATATTATCGAAAACAAAAAACTGAATCAGCACAAAATCTTTCCCATCATTAATGCTGGCATACATGCGATCCTGATCAAAATAGACCTTATTACCGCTGTCATCATAACCACCATTGGGATTGTTCTTGTGATATGTCTTGACAACGACCTTTTTGTCCTGCTTGTCGGTGAGGACAATCTGGTAAAAAGGCTTACTCCTTACTATTGAATCTACATAATGCTTCGGCAGGTCATTGAGAAGTGTCTCAAAATTGATGTGACTGAATGAGGTTAAGAAATCTATCACCTTTAAAGTATCATATGGGGCAATCACTTTTCCAGTATAGACCGATTTTAACTGAAAGCTCCTGTCATTGACATTTTCAAGCTTTACAGAAAAGGCAGGGATCTCCATAAAGTCAACCTCAACTGATTTGATCTGGTTGATGGAATAGTTAAAAACGGTATGTTCCCGCCAATCCTCGGGGTATGGACTGTAACGTATTGATATAAAACCACGGAATCCCGGCATGTAGGTGATAAACGGTTTTTCTGAGCCTTCGAGCAACATATAAGTCCCCAGGTTATCCTGCGTCTGACTGCCTACATAATACACCTTGGTCAACTTTTCATGAGGGAACAACCTGATTTTATGAAAGAGATCAATCCTGTAAACCTGCTGATAAACTTCCACTTTAACCGAATTACCCGCGAGGCGTTTCACAACATTATTCCTCCCTGCTTTGGCTACGGGTTCCAGGACTTCGACATTCAGCAGGGTCTTTAGTAAAATATTTATAGCATCCTGCCTGACTTTATAATTTTTGTTTACCGTCCATTGTGTTGGCCCGACTTTTTCGAGCAAGACACTGTGTTTGGACATATCTGCCATAAAAACCCGGGTGACATTCGCAGTATCGCTAATGGCAAAATTCCGGTCTTTTTTACTAAAGGTACTGTTGGTACGGCTTATCAACAGCAATACTGCCGCAAGTGCCAATACGGCAACAGCAAGGATGATCAGGCGATTTTTTTGCATGAAATAAATATTATGAAACGCTGGAATATTTTTTACGACGTCGCCATGACATTCCCACACCAAAAAGGACAAGTAAAACGATTGGAAATACAGCATTGATAAGTTGTAGCTTCAGCTTGTCCTCCCGAATCCGGCTTGAATCAAGCATCCTGAGCTTCAGGTCGCGTGCCCTGACGGAGATCAGTCCTGAATCGTCACAGAGATAATTGATGGCATTCATGATAAAATCACTGTTGCCATAAGTCTGACGTGTATACCTGTCGTAACCCAACGGCAAAGGTATGTTCCTGTTT
The DNA here is from genome assembly GCA_037132075.1 of Bacteroidota bacterium. Lineage (GTDB taxonomy): Bacteria > Bacteroidota > Bacteroidia > Bacteroidales > CAIXZF01 > JBAXPV01. The sequence continues at coordinate 39,202 of JBAXPV010000033.1, read as the reverse complement.
TTATCGAAGTAATTGTGGATGATGTCGCCATCGCTGACAATCAGCATTTTTGTAGGCTTACTCTCTTCCAGGAAACCCATGGCAGGATTTTCAGCAATTTCAGCAGCCATGCGCTTCTTATACAAGGAGGGAAATGTTCCCTCAAGCAAAAGGGCAACTGAGGCAGGCGGGCCACCAAACATCCTTGGGTCAGGTTTTCTTTTTAGATATCTTAGGCTTATCAAAGCCGGTGCTGTAACGAGCCTTGAATAGGCTGAGGAAGTCAATAGTATCGTTTGTTTCACACCAGGTACGGAGATTGTATCGATGCTGCTCATAAACTCACCTCTTAATGAATTCAGATTGTTTACGATAGGATGCTTGCTGTGAGAACTGACAATCGGAAAGAAATACCATGGAAAATACTCAAACTGAGGCTGATTTCCTACGACGCCAGTTTTTATCGGGATCGGACAGGCCGAAAGATCCATCACAAGGTTTGCATTAAGACGGGCACCATAACGAAACAACTGATCTTCCAGCTTCAAATCCTTCTTCAGTCCCATCGTCTCTCCGCTTCTTGATAGGCTATCCATGCTGGCAGAGATGGGATCAATCAGCCAAAGCACCTTCCCGCCATGCATGATATACTGGTCGATGATGAATTTATCCTTCTCATTGAAAGCTGAATCAGGCTTGGCGATGATAATGGCCGCATATTTATTACTAAGCCTGGCTTTGGTGCTGTCGGATATGTCATGATCGGTCAGGCTGCTTATCTGGCCATTAAGATTTACGCGCTCAACATCATAAAACTCACTGAGCGAACGGGTAATGTCACCAACTTCGATTTCTTTCAACTCACCATGACCCTGTGTAAAGGCAATCTTCTGATGCATGCGGTTTGCCAGTTTTCGTATTGTCGAAGAGATGTTATACTCCAATGCCTGGACAGAACTGTTCAACACGACCTCAGGGGCTGTATTTACCTGTGAATTAAGCAATTGCATAGGGAGCTCAACGCCCTTATAGGTCACCAGTGCACCCGGGAAAATTATTTGTTGCGAAGAGCCATCATCAGTCTTTACTTGTAATTCGGTCGGCTCAAGACCTTTACCGGCCAGTGACCTATAGAGATTGTTCCTGTCTTTTTTGTCCTTGATGGCGGAAGGATCGATAAATTCATATTCAATATTTCCATTGTAAGCCCTAAGCTCATCCAGCATCTCCCGGGTTTCATTACGCAGGCGTTTGAAGCCTGCAGGAAACTCCCCGTCGAGATACACCTTAAAATAAACGATATCGTCGAGATTACGGATCAGGTCTTTGGTTACCGGAGACAGTGAATAACGTTTTTCCGAGGTTAAGTCGATCCTGCTAAATAAATAAAATGAGATCAGGTTGATCAGCACAATAGCCAACAGGCTTAGCGCCAACTGCATGACATTCTGCTTGCGAATGTCTCTTTTCTTGTTGACAATTTTCGTTTTCAGTCTCATCTTATTTCTCCCATTTGCGGCTTTCCAATGACAATTTCGTCATCAGCAGGAACAGCCCGATAAAACTGAAAAAATACACCAGGTCCCGGGTGTCGATGACGCCACGGCTCATCGACAGGTAATGTGCCTGGATCCCAAGGGAACGGATAAAAAGGTCGACTTTGCCAAATAGGTCGAGTGTATAAATGAATTCAAAGCCAAGGTAGGCAAACATGCATAGAAAAAGGCTCACCATGAAGGCAATGACCTGGTTGTCAGTTAGTGACGACACAAAAACACCAATAGAAACCATAGAGGCTCCCAGGAAGAAAAGCCCGATATAGGAACCCCAAAGCGAGCCTGTGTCAAGGTTTCCTTTGGGCAAGCCATACCAATAAACAGAGGCCATGTAAATAAAGGTGGGCAGCAAGGAAAACAGCACGAGAACGAGTCCGGCCAGGTATTTCGCAAAGATCACCTGTAACGCTGTCAAGGGCTGTGTGAGCAAGAGTTCGAGGGTTCCGCTTTTCTTTTCATCTGCAAATGACCTCATGGTGACAGCCGGGATCAGGAAGAGAAAAACGAAAGGAGCCAGCATGAAAAGACCGTCGAGGTTGGCATAGCCAGCATCCAGGATGTTAAAATCCATTGGAAACACCCAGAGAAAAAGCCCCATTGTCAATAGGAATATCGAAATAACGACATACCCGATCAGGGAACTTAGAAAAGTGGTAAGCTCTTTTTTGAAGAGTGTGAACATGAGATGTTATTAAGAGGGCGCGAAATTACGGTTTTTCGTGGAATTCTATCCGCACCATATCATCCGGATTCAAACCCAATAAACTGCTTGCATTCGAACGGTTCAGCCCGACCTCCAGATAGCCTGATGAGCTGAATATCGCTATGATCTCTGCCTCTCCCACGTCGCTGTAAGCAGTACTGATCCTTTTCACCTGGTCAACAGGATTGCGGATCGAGATCGTAAAAGGCCGACCCTTGCCGACTTCCCGAAATAAAGTCTCAGTGATGTTTACGAAAACATTCTCATAACTATCAATATAAATGACTTTCCCCCGAATGACATCTTTCTCTACGACAGGCGAAAAATGATTCATCTGCTTTATTTTCGGCCTGTCACGACCCAATCCTGCCAGGTCATTCCCCATGGCGATATGTGCTGCTACCTTGGCAAAGACATCACGGGCCGAAAAGGTAAAATAGGGTGAGTCCTGCATGATATCGATTTCAACGATACGCTCAGGCGCTTTGTCGAAGATCAGGGAGAATATGCCATTGTCAGCACCGATAAAATACTGTCCGTCAGCCAGGATCACCGTATGAGGCGATTCAATGGATGCATCAGAACACACATCGATGATATGAATTGTACCTTTGGGAAAGCTCTTGTAAGCGTTTCTTACCACAAAGGATGCATGGGAAAGGTTGTATGGAGGAATATGATGGGTGATATCGACCAGAGTCACATCCGGCAACAGTGAAAGAATTGCTCCTTTTACTGCCCCGGCGTAATGGTCGCCACTCCCCCAATCGCTTGTCAGCGTGATGATTGCCATAATCTTACAAAAATGTATACTTTTGCTTCTCAAAAGTACTATAAATATAACAATCCCAAGCTCTAAAAGCATAACATCCGCTAAACTCTCTTTATGAACGAAAAAATCCTCAGCCTTGACCCCTACAACCCTGTTGACATCTTTGGTGTGAACGATGCGAACCTCGATGAACTCAGGGCATTTTTTCCGCGACTGAAAATCATCGCCAGGGGGGAAATGGTTAAGGTGATCGGCGAAGAGAAAGACATGCTTCTTTTTGAAGAGAAATTTAATCTTTTGCTGATGCATTTCGACAGGTTCGGCAAAGTCGGTCATTCTGATGTCACTATGATTTTAAAGGCAGATGAAGATGACGTGGCTGTCCCACAGATGCAGGGAGATGACATTTTGGTTCATGGCCGTGAAGGAAATCTCATCAAAGCCCGGACCCGCAACCAACAACGAATGGTGGCCAGCTACAATGACAATGACCTGTTGATTGCAATAGGACCTGCCGGCAGCGGAAAGACCTATACGGCTGTGGCATTGGCGGTCAGGGCCCTGAAAAACAAAGAAGTAAAACGAATCGTGCTCACACGCCCTGCAGTGGAAGCCGGCGAAAACCTGGGTTTCCTTCCCGGTGACCTGCGCGATAAACTCGATCCTTATCTCCAGCCCTTGTATGATGCTTTGCGTGATATGCTTCCCCAACAGAAGCTCCTTACCTTCCTGGAAGACAATACAATAGAGATCGCTCCACTTGCTTTTATGCGTGGCCGAACACTCGACAACGCCGTCGTCATCCTCGATGAAGCCCAAAATGCAACCGAAAGCCAGCTAAAAATGTTCCTCACCCGTATGGGGAAATCTGCCAAGTTTATCGTCACCGGCGACATCACCCAGATCGACCTGCCGAGAAATCAGAGCTCAGGCCTCGTTCATTCGATGCGTATCCTGAAAGACATTCCCGGCATTGATATCATTATGCTGGATGAGAGTGATATTATCCGACACAGGCTGGTTGGGAAGATATTGCGGGCGTATGATAAAGAGAAGATTTAATTCAATATACCAATTTACCAATTCTCAATATACCAATTGAAGGGGTGACTGGGCGACTGTGCGAAATTCTGAATTCTGAATTCTGAAATCGAAAATATTAATGTTTGAAAATCTCTTTGTCTACTTTGTGACCTTTGTGTTGAAAAAAGAAATAAACCTTCGCCTGTACCTTATATTTTCCCTGGCAATCATCAACGTCAACATTTTCGCACAGGATATCCGCTATGACACCGTCAAACTTTTTTATCCTATTGATAAAACCGAGCTCGAAGCCAGTCATCAGAAAAAGCTCGATTCTATCCTGCTGATGCTGAATCGCAGCAAAAAGGTTAAGATTTCCATCACTGGCTATGCCGATTTCCTGGGCACCAACCCGCATAATGTGGATTTGTCGGTGGAAAGAGCCAATAAGGTCAAGAAATACCTTGCCACCAAAGGCTTCGACACCACCCGGGTGAGCGAATGCGGTGGCAGAGGCGCTTTGAGCGGCATCACAAAAAACAAAAAGGACAAAGGTGTCCCCGAACACCGGAGGGTCGATGTTGTTGTCGGCTGGCTGGTCGGGAAGAAGCCGGTTCCAAAAGTCCTGAAACCAAAAGCCCAAGAGCCGGTGAAAGAGGCACAAGCTGACAATAAAGTAGCGGTCAAGCTGAGCACTGTCGATGCCAAAACCTTAAAAACAGGTGATAAAATCATCCTGGATAACCTGAATTTCAACGGTGGTCAGCATACATTGCTGCCTTCCTCCTACCCTACGGTGCAAAGACTCGTTTCTATTCTCCACAAAAACCCCGGACTCAAAATCTCGATAGAAGGCCATATATGTTGTGACAGCATCAGTGTGGATGGTTATGACAACGGGACCGGGCAGCTCGATCTTTCTGTAGCGCGTGCTCACTATATCTATGAACAGCTTATCTACCAGGGAATTGAAGCCTCACGCCTCTCCTACCGTGGATTTGGCGGCAAGATCCGGCTGATAAAGGATGAAAAGACTGAAGAGGACAGGAGTATGAATCGGAGGGTGGAGATCAGGGTGGTGGAGAATGGGGATTAGGTGAAGGAGTCATCCTGAGCGTAGTCGAAGGAGGGCGACTGGGTGATGGGGTGATGGGGTGATGGGGCGAAGGGGCGAAGGGGCGAAGGGGCGAAGGGGGCGAAGCGATTTTAATGTGATTCTTCTGTGTAATCTGTGTGGTTTCTTATATCTGTGTGATATTTTTTCTCGCAAAGGCGCAATGGCGCAAAGCTTTTTCTTCCTCTTTCGTTTTAAAATAACTAACCATTCAGTTACTAACAATGTTGTTACTAACAAAGTTGTTACATATGGTAGAATATAGCATACTCTGATATCAAAGGAGGTAATTGACATGATCTCAGGGAAACCTGAAATTCTCGCCCCCCTGTTTAAAGCCTGGATGAAAAAGCATTTTTTCAGGGCTCGGTTTTAATACGTTATTTCACGCAAAGAAAGACAAAGGGTTTCGCAAAAGAAGACAAAGGGTTTTTCTCGCGGGGGCGCGGGGACGCAGAGAATTAAATTGTATTTTTCTGTGTCCTCTGTGTGGTTTTATTCTCTGTGTTCTCTGGGTGATTTTTTTCTCGCAGGGACGCAGTGGCGCAGAGAAGAAAATTATCCTATTTTTGATCTCAGATCCTTAGAAAATAATTTTTTTCAAAAATACTGACTATGAACGCCATACAAAAAACCAACTTCACGTTCCCCAATCAAAAAAACCTTTATATCGGTAAAGTCCGTGATGTCTATAATATCAACGACCAATACCTGGTGATGGTCACCTCCGACCGTATCTCTGCCTTCGACGTGGTCCTCCCCCGCCCTATTCCTTACAAAGGACAGGTGCTGAACCAGATTGCCGCGAAGTTCCTGGATGCCACCGCCGATATCGTCCCCAACTGGAAGATCGCCACACCGGATCCTATGGTTACTGTCGGCAAGTTCTGTGAACCCTTCAAAGTGGAGATGGTCATCCGCGGCTGCCTGAGCGGTCATGCCTGGCGCGAGTATAAAGCCGGGAAACGCAGCATCTGTGGCTGTGACATGCCCGACGGTATGAAGGAAAATGATGCTTTTCCGGAACCCATCATCACACCTACGACGAAAGCTTCTATCGGTCATGACGAGGATATTTCCAGGGAGGATATTTTTAACGAGGGTCTTGTTGATGAATCTGACTACATCATGCTGGAAGACTACACCCGCAAGCTTTTCCAAAGAGGCCAGGAGATGGCAGCCGCCATGGGCCTGATCCTCGTCGACACGAAATATGAATTTGGCAAGTCAGAAGGCGTAATCCACCTCATCGATGAGATTCATACGCCCGACTCTTCCCGTTATTTCTACCTGGAAGGTTATGCTGACAGACAAGCCAACAACCAGCCCCAACGGCAGCTTTCCAAGGAATTTGTCCGTGAATGGCTTATGGAACGTAACTTCCAGGGAAAAGAAGGACAAACAGTACCCGAAATGCCTGACGAATTCGTGAACCAGGTGTCAGAACGCTATATTGAGCTTTTTGAGAAAATCACAGGTGATGGCTTTGTGAAAGCTGATGTTAACAACGTGATGCAGCGGGTTGAGGGTAATATCAGGGATTTTCTCGCTGGGTTGGGGTTTTAGTGAAAAGTGAAAGACGAAAAGTGAAAAGTGAGGGTATTTTTCGTTACTCACGTTATCTTTTGTAATATTCATCATAATTTAATGTATAAACCTATGTTATTATCATCCGTACGATTTATTATTCTAGCCTGTATTGTTATTCTGACAAACGGGATCTCTTTTGCACAAAACCTGGGGAATCCGCCTGTAGTAAACTGGCATGCTGAGTTCGGCGGTGATGATAATGAAATCATCAGAGAACACATTTCTGATCTTAGCGGAAATATTTATTGTACTGGTAATTTCTCAGGCCCTGTTAATATTGGATCTTTTTCCGGCACAAGTAATGGCTTTGTTGATGTTTTCCTGACTAAAGTGAGTCCAACCGGAGACCCGTTGTGGTTTGCAACAGGATCATCTTCCGCTAACGCTCATGCGAGCGGCGCCTCAATTTGTTTTGATAGTCAGAACAATATATATATAACTGGTTTTTATGACGGGCCAAGTATTGATTTCTCAGGTACTGTACTCAATAAAATCGGCCTCTCCGATGCCTTTATTGCAAAATATAATTCTTCCGGAGTTTTTCAGTCAGCAGTGACCATTGGCAATGCAGGCAAAGTCACCAGGGGAGTTGACATTGAAACAGACGCTGCTGGAAATATTTACCTGGTGACCTCGGTGGCATCATCAATCACTGCGGTAGCCGGAAGCAAACTGACTAAATACAGCCCATCATATGCAATACAATGGAATTTATCAAGCAACAACATTTATACTGACATTGTAGTCGGCAGCAATCAATATTTTCTGACAGGAACGCTCAAAACGCCCGAAACCTTTGGCACAACTGTGCTGACTCCTGCATCGAAAGACGCTTTTCTTGCCCATGCTGATCTGAGTGGGACTTATGACATGGCAGTTATTTTCACACATATAAATTCAGGTGGGAAAAGTGAAGTTACGTCCATTTCGAAAGATGCCCTGGATAACATCTATATGTGTGGATATTTTGAACAGGATCTCTTATTGGGAAGTGTTAGTCTGACAGCAATTGGTCAACGACCCACTTTCCTGGCAAAATTCACTGCATCCGGGATTTGTCAATGGGTAATCAAACCTGAGTCACCTTTGGGGTATTCCAGATTTATCTGTAATCTCTGTCTTGACAACAGCGGAAACCCTATATTATCAGGGGGGTGTAGTACACAAATCACGTGGGGAACACAAACGCTTTATAATACAATGCATTATTGCGCTTCATTTAATCCATCAGGGAATTTGTTGTGGTTACGTCCACAGCCAACCATTGTGAATACAACTTCTGTCACGAGCACCAATGAGATTCTGCAATCCGGAAACTACCTGGGAAATGGTTTTTTAAATAAATATGACCAGAACTACATTGATACGATATTTTCGGTTACCAGTAGCGGCAATACCGGTGTGGCAATGGTGATTGACATGGTAAATGACAATTCGGGCAATACCTATTCAGCGGCTTATTCGGCGGTTTCAGTTCCGGATTATAATAACATTAAAGGCAATTTTATCGTGAAACAAAGTCCTTCGGGTAGTTTCATCTGGGCAGTACCCATCATCGGGGGAACATTCAGTGATGCATATTTTGTCCGGTGTATTGGAATAGACAAAAACAACAACATCCTGGTTCAGGGAACTTTTGATTCTCTAATGACTATTGGAAATGTCCAATTAACAGGTAATGCCAATTGGGGTTCATGTTTTCTGGCAAAGATCAGTCCTGATGGTGCAGTACTGTGGGCCAGAATGGTATATTCCGTAGGACATATGCAACAGAATTCCATAATTAGTGATTTTGAAAATAATGTCATCATCAGTGGTACTTTTTATGGCCAGCTCCATGCTGATGGCACTACAGCCACGGGTGAAAACAACTATGATATATACATTATTAAATACAACTCCGATGGAATATGTCAATGGTTAAAAGTAGCGGGTGGTGCAGACACAGAATACACAGGTATTGTTTCATGCGACAACACAAATAACATTTATCTGTGTGGAGAGTTTATCTCGAGAAATATAATGATTAATGGCTATCCACTTACCCTGACTGAGACAGACGGAGATGTTGTGCTGGCAAAATTATCACCGTCAGGAACCTGTCAACTGGCCTATGCCTATGGGAATGCCGGCATTTTGGCATCAAGGCATTCTGCTTTTCCCACCTTAATAGCCACCTTGCCCGGAGGCCAAACCTATGTTTTCGGTTGGACCGGACAAGATAATTCTTTCGGGACTGATACTTTACACAGTCCATATAACACGAATTTCTTCCTGGCAAAGTTTTCAAACCTTTGTATCCCGGAATGGTCGAAAATAATCAAAGAAAAAACTTATGATTATAACCATGCGCTTGATGTCGACAGCGAGGGCAATTGCTATATTGCTTCCTCCTTTACTGACACCTTATACTTTCAGAATCAGGCATACGCTCCCCTGGGGAGGAACAGCATGTTTGTGTCAAAATATACAAGTCAGGGAAATGTTGATTGGGTAAAGGGTTTCGCAAATACACATCTGTGTGCGGAATCAGGAGCTAATCGTATCACAGCCCTGGCTGTTTATGATACCAATCGTATTTTCATTGGGGGTAGCACTCATTATGTGATTGAGTCTGATAATTCCTATTGGAGCACCAAAGCGTTTAATGGTTTTATTGCGCTTTTAGGTGACACTATTATAACAAATGTCGGTTCTCCTCATCCTGCCGAATCGGAGTTTGCGATTTATCCCAATCCCGGGACAGGGCAGTTTACCGTGAAAAGTCCCGATGAATTTCTGAACCAGAATGTTAACTACACGGTACATGACATGCTCGGAAATATTGTATACCATGGCAATTCAGTAATCAACGGCCGGAAAGTATTTGATTTGAGATCTCTGGCTCCGGGCAACTATTATTTGAGGTTCTTTAATGAGAACCATATTCGCGGATCTAAATTCACTATTATATCGCAACATTAATCGTTGTAATATAGGATGGTAAACATACTCACTAAACAAAAAGGGAGATTGGCTACTGTATAACCTACTGGAATTGGTTACTAAAGAAGTTTGAGCAGCATCTCCAGTTCTTCAACTTTCTCAGGCAGCGAATGTTGCCGGTAAGCCGCTTGCAGCGCTACAATCAGCCTGCGGATAATCACAATATTGTCACAAGGCCTGTAATACTCCGGCTTCTGATCCAGTTTTAGTTGTGTAAGGTACAGCTCAACCTCACGTTTTGTAAATACTGCTCCTTTTTTAAAGGGGTTAATATAAAACTGTACGGTCCCGCTTTCTTCATGAGTGATGGCCTCACCCAGCCTGGGCTCACGCACATAACCTAAAATAAAATGTTCAGGTAGATCAACTCCGGAAACAGGCAGATTCAGCCGGTTACACAACACAAGATATAGGATTCCCAGGGATATGGGGTTTCCGCGAAAGGTTTCCAGGACGTTATTCAGAAAGTAATTCTGTAAGGCATTGGGATTGATCCTGTTGGGTGCAAACTTATGAATCTCGAAAAACACATGGTTTACCACTTTAATTTGCTCAAGCGGCGTAAGATTTTCATTTAGCTCAAGCCAGATGTCCCACTTCAGTTGCTCTACCTTTTGCAGGACCTCATGTTCAGAAAGCTCAGGGTACTGATAACGCGAAACCAACAAAAATCCCTTCAGCAGATCCTGGGAAGAAAAATGCACCCAATTGGTCAGGTCAAACCGAAGCTGCTCAAACTGAATTGACACAATAATATCTTCAATCCTTCGCTGCAAATCAGCGTTAAAAATGTTCTCCCAGCTGTCTTCGAGCAAGGGGATAGCCTCTGGTCCAAATGACTGAATCCTATCCCTTATCTTTTCAAAGACCTCAGGATCAGGCTCATCCAACAATTTCAGTAGCGCATGCAGTTCTTTATTTTTCTCTAAGTCCCCCATAAATTTGCAGCAATAAAACGATTAACAAACTTACTTCAACATCAGCCTTTTAGACACATGAACGCAATAACATTATCCATATTTTATTAACATGCCATCAAGTACACATGTAAATATTACTTATTTTTGAACCACTTCGCCAATTTTTTGTTACTTTTATAACAAACGAAATAAGACTCACCGCTAAGGAACAGAGACACAGCGTTTCGCTGAGTTTCTATCTCCGCGAAACTTTGCGTTCTTAGCGGCTCTGCAACGAATCTTGAAAAACAAATTACTTCATTATGTCTGAAATAGGAAAAAACATCCTCATTCCCATCGATTTTAAAGAAACCTCTCTTGTGGCTCTCGAGCAGAGTTATAAATTGGCCCATTCCCTCGACCTGGGATTGGTACTTTTATATGTTCATGAAGATCCAAGTATCCTCATGGGCTTGTTCACCCCTGATGATTTTGAAAAACAAAAAGCCCGGATCCAGTCAAAAATAGACGAAGTCGCTGCAAAAGCTGCAAAAGAATCAGGTCTCCCCACAATAGGTATGGTAAAAGAAGGGAAGATCTACCAGGAAATCGCCCGTGTTGCAGAAGTGCTTCAATCAAAGTTTATTATCATGGGCACATCAAGCAATATCGAACATACAGAGAATGGCATGATGGGCGCCAATACCTCCCGTGTGATCCGCTCTGCGCCCTGCCCTGTAATCACGATAAACAGCAAACATAACTTTAATGGCTGCCGTAGCATCTTGCTTCCGCTCGACCTGAGCCAGGAAACCCGCCAGAAAGTGACCCATGCGCTGATCATGGCAAAGGCTTTTAAAGCGAAAATAAAGGTGATGTCCGCCTTGTGGTCAAAAAATAACGAGATGATCATCAACCAGTTAAACTTCCAGCTTCAACAAGTCAGGAATTTTATAGAAAGCGAAGGCGTGGCTTGCGAAGCCGTTCTTGTTGAATCAACAGGAAAGGAAAAGAGCCTGGTGCCGATCATCCTCCGTCACGCTGCAGAAGAAGGCGACATCGACCTTATCATCATCATGACACAAAACGAACTCAGCCTGATTCAGTTCTTTGTCAGCTCCTCTGCCCAGGAAATTATGCGTCATTCTGAGATCCCGGTTATGTCTGTCATCCCAAAAGAACTGGGCTATACCTCAATTGGATAAATAAAGTCATGAAAGCTGAAATCCTAAACATCGGCGATGAATTGCTCATCGGCCAGGTTGTGAATACTAATGCCTCCTGGATGGCTTCCCAGCTGAATTTGGCCGGAATCCCGGTAGTCCAGATCAGTGTCATTTCTGATGACGAAGACAACATCCTCACAGCCCTGGACGAAGCTGCCAGCCGGGCTGATATCATTCTCATCACCGGAGGACTGGGGCCTACCAATGACGACATCACCAAACATACTTTGTGTAAATACTTCGATACGAGCCTGGTGTTTCATGAACCAAGTTATCGTGCCATTGAGCGTCTTTTTGGTAAACGCGGCATTCCCATGATCTCCCTGAACAAACAACAGGCTGATCTTCCGGAAAGTTGCACTCCCATTGACAACCCGAACGGGACCGCCCCCGGGATGTGGTTTGAACACCAGCATAAGGTTTATGTGTCGATGCCCGGTGTGCCTTTCGAGATGCAGCCCATGATGACAGATTCGGTGATTCCCAAACTGGCCCAACGTTTCCTGCTTGATTCCATTTATCACAAAACAATATTGACGGTTGGCGTTGGGGAGTCATTCCTCGCCGCGATCCTGGAGGATTGGGAGAATTCTCTTCCAAAGAACATCAGGCTGGCCTATCTGCCGCAAGCGGGCATGGTGCGGCTTCGACTGAGTGCAATCGGAAAAAACTACGAAGACATTAAGTTCATGGTAGAATCTGAAGCCGCCCGGCTGCAGGCTATCATCCCTAACCTGATCTTTGGATATGACGAAGAGAGCCTCGAAGAAGTCATCGGGAAATTACTCCTGGAGCGCGGACTGAGCTTGTCGACCGCTGAAAGCTGCACCGGTGGTTATATTGCACACAAAATCACCTCAGTTGCAGGCAGCTCAGGCTATTATCGGGGTAGTATCATCAGCTATGCCAACGAGATCAAGAAGGATTTCCTGGCCGTTACTGAAGAAGACCTGTTCACCCATGGCGCTGTTAGTGAAGTCGTGGTAAAGCAGATGGCAGAAGAAATCCGCCGGAAATTTCATAGCGATTATTCTATTGCCACTTCCGGAATTGCCGGTCCCGATGGAGGCACGCCCGAAAAACCCCTTGGCACTGTCTGGGTCGCCATCGCTGGACCCAATGGCACCCTGACAAAAAAATATTCCCTGGGTGATCACCGGGGCAGAAACATCCAAAGAGCAGGCGTTTTTGCATTAAACCTCCTGAGAAAATGCCTTCTCGGATTGAAAGAAACGGAATAATTGTATTTTTTTTCAGAAGCGTTTGGATAATTCAAAATATTGAACGAATTTTGCACTCCTTTTTCTAAAGGGATAAAACACAAACATTATGGCCAGAATTTGTCAACTTACCGGTAAAAAAGCAATGGGCGGGAACAGTGTATCCCATTCCAATATCAAAACCAAAAGAAAATTCAACCCAAACCTTCAGATCAAGAAGTTCTACATCGTAGAAGAAGATCGTTGGGTGACTCTCAAGGTTTCGACCTCCGTACTCAGAACTATTAATAAAAAAGGTATCGCTGCCTGCATCAAAGATGCTAAGGACGCTGGTTTTATTAAATAAGTTCTTTAAAGCATTATTTCCGGATGCTGTTACTTGCAAAAGTAACAGCATCTTTTTTATTCATACCTTTCGAAAATATTCTGCCCTAAAAAGCGTTTTCTTGTTTTCTGAAATATGCGATTAAGTAAGTACCTGGCTTTCATTGGTTTCCTGTTTATCTGTGCATACAGCAATAGCGCGTTTTCACAACAACGGGACCCGGATCTGGTACAATTTTCAGGCATCATCGTCACCACAGACAACCTTCAGCCTATCCCCTATTGTGACATCCTTATCCGAAACGCCCATCGTGGAACGATTTCAGATTATAACGGCTACTTCTCATTTGTTGCTAAAAAAGGTGATATCATTGACTTTACGGCACTTGGCTTTAAAAAATCGAGCTATACCATCCCTGACTCACTCACCCGGGATCATTACTCGCTCATACAAGTAATGTCGTCTGACACACTTTTGCTTTCCGAAGCAATCGTTTATCCATGGCCATCAGTAGAACAGTTTAAAGAAGCCTTTATTCACCTCCAGATCCCTTACGATGACCTTACCATCGCACAAAAAAACCTGGAGCGTAAAGACCTGGCCAGGCGTGAAAACGCTATGCCTATGGATGGAAGCATGAATTTCAGATATCAGGTCGACAAACAAACTGCAAAGCTATATTATGCCGGGCAGTTACCCCCGAATAACCTCCTCAATCCTTTCGCGTGGGCCCAGTTTATCAAAGCCTGGCGGGATGGCAAATTCAAGAATAACAAAGACTGATGCGCTTGAGATTACTCACCCTTCTTTTACTGGTCTTCACTTTCTCTGCTCAAAGCACTCAGGCTCAGGAGAAAGCGATTGTTTTTGGCCGAATCACAGACGCAGGAGGAAAAGGTCTTCCATTGGTCAATGTGTCTATTTTCGGGCAAACCAGCGGAACAACCACTGGCAACAATGGCAGCTTTGAACTCAAAGTCCCTGCAAATCAGGAATTCACCCTTATTATCTCTTTTATTGGCTTTAAAAGCCTAAAGGAGAAGATTTTATTAAAACCCGGCGAGAAAAAAGAAGTCAACAGAAGTCTTGCTTCTGTCGTCACCGAATTGGGAACCATAGAAGTTAAGGATGAGAAAGTAAACCGCAGCACCAACCTGATCCGGATAAACCCAAAATCGGCACTGGCAATCCCCAGCGCTTCAGGCAGCAGCATTGAGAGCCTGATCAAGACCATGCCTGGCGTCACTTCAAACAACGAACTCAGCACCCAGTACTCGGTAAGGGGTGGCAATTACGATGAAAACCTGGTGTATGTCAATGACATTGAAATCTACCGCCCTTTCCTGGTTCGTAGCGGACAACAGGAAGGCCTGAGCTTCCTCAATCCAGACCTGGTTTCTTCTATTCAGTTCTCAGCTGGTGGTTTTGATGCAAAATATGGCGACAAACAAAGCTCTGTACTCGACATTCAGTATAAAAGACCTGTAAAAACCGCTGGATCTGTGAGCCTTAGCCTGCTTGGAGCCTCCGCACATCTGGAAGGTGCTTCTGCCGACACCAAATTTTCATACCTGGTGGGTGCCCGTTATAAAACCAATAAATATCTCCTCAACAGCCTGCCGACCAAAGGCGACTATCAGCCAAGCTTCACTGATGTTCAGACAAACCTGAATTATACTTTCTCTCAGAAATGGGAAATCAGTTTCCTTGGCAACTACTCCTATAATAAGTACAGCTTTATCCCCACTGACCGAGAAACAGCCTTTGGGACATTAACTGATGCTTACCAGTTTAAAGTGTATTTCGAAGGACAAGAGAAAGATAAATTCGTTAACTACCTGGGCGCTACGACATTATCCTATCGTCCTCGATCTAATATCAACCTCCGCCTGATTGCTTCTGCCTTTCAGACAATAGAAAAAGAAACTTTTGACATCCTCGGGCAGTATTATCTTAGCCGGCTAGAAACAAACTGGGGCAGTGACAACTTCGGAAATCCTGTGGAAGCCCTTGGCGTTGGGAGTTATCTCAACCATGCCCGCAACACCCTGAATGCCGTGGTGATGAACATGGAACACCGTGGCAGCCGGGAAAAAGAAAACCAGTTCCTGCAATGGGGTGTTAAATATCAAAGGGAAAATATTGTCGACAAGATGAGTGAATGGAACCTCATCGACTCTGCAGGTTTTACTTTACCCCATCCCCCTGATTCAATAGGGTACAGCAATCCTCAGCAACAAAACGCACAATCACTTCAACTTCAAGACTTTGTTCGTGCAAAAAATATATTAGGAACGAACCGGCTCAGTGGGTTTCTCCAGAATACCTGGACTGTTAATTCCGACAAAAGCAAGATGTCATTCACTGCCGGGATTCGTTCTAGTTACTGGGATCTAAACAAACAACTGCTGATTTCTCCCAGGGCTTCTGTTTCCGTGAAACCCAATTGGGAAAAAGACATCCTGTTCCGCCTGGCGCTTGGAGTTTATAACCAGGCACCCTTTTACCGTGAGATGCGAAACGAACAAGGGCAGCTCAACACCAGCCTGAAAGCCCAGAACTCATACCAGATTGTGGCAGGCAGCGACTGGGATTTCCAGGCTTGGGACCGTCCATTTAAGTTTGTCACTGAGTTATATTATAAATACCTCGACAATATCGTTCCCTATAATATTGACAACCTGAGAATTCAATACACAGCGAAAAACAACGCCCGCGGCTATGCCACTGGGATCGACATGCGCGTGAACGGGGAGTTCGTCAAAGGCACAGAGTCATGGGCCAGCCTGAGTATCATGAAGACCCGGGAAGACATAAAAGATGACTTCTATTACACTGCTGATGGGGTTCGCCATGAACCAGGATTCCTGCCAACACCAACCGATCAGCGAGTTAATTTGAACATTTTCTTCCAGGACTTCCTTCCCGGCCATCCGACTTTCAAGATGCACCTGAATCTGGTCTTCGGCAGTAGCCTGACTTTTGGTCCGCCCAGCACGCCGCAATACCAACATACCTATAAAATGCCTCCTTATAAAAGAGTCGACATTGGTTTTTCTAAGATGATCATTGGAGAAGAAACCGGCAAAACTGACAAAAAAGGACTCGCAAAACATATCAACAGCATGTGGATCAGCCTGGAAATCCTGAACCTGCTCCAGGTCAGCAATACTATTTCATATTATTGGGTTTCTGACATACAAAACAACCAGTATGCCATCCCCAATTATCTGACACCGCGCCAGGTAAACGTAAAATTGCATATGCAATTTTAACGAACAATTCCGTTTCGCATTTGTTTAGCAGAGAAACAATAATATCTCTGAACAATGAAAATCAAAGCAATCAGCATCCTTTTGCTGGCAATTCTATTCAATACTGCGGCGAATGCCTTTAACGGAAATGACCCATGGCTGTTAAAAACCACTAAAACCTTGTCATTCCCATCACTTCCTTATGCTACTGATGCATTGGAGCCTTACATCGACAAGATGACCATGGAAATCCACCATGATAAGCATCACAAAGCCTATTACGACAACTTCCTTAAGGCATTGCCTGGCACAGAAGCTGAAGGCATGACGCTTGGGGAAATCTTTAAAAACACCGGGAAATTTTCTCCTGCAATCCGAAATAATGCCGGTGGATTTTACAACCATCTTCTTTATTTTGAAAATATGGCTCCCGCAGGTTCTACCACGCCGGGTGCTGACCTAAAAGCTGCTATTGAAAAGAAATTCGGATCTATCGATGAATTCAAAAAACAATTCAGTGAAGCAGGCAAGACTCGTTTTGGCAGTGGCTGGGCATGGCTGAATGTAGATGACAAAGGAGCCTTATTTATCTCTTCAACGGCAAACCAGGACAATCCCCTGATGGATGTTGCCGAGAAAAAAGGCACACCTATCCTGGCGCTAGACGTATGGGAACATGCCTATTACCTTAAGTACCAAAACCGCCGTGTGGATTATATCGAGGCATTTTGGAATGTGATCAACTGGAAAGTTGTTGGGGAAAGGTTTGCTGCGACTCAAAGTCACTAGGCAAAAGCATCAGTTTTCAAGCATAAAAAGGATTATTCCTTTATAAAAAGAGCTGTTATATAATGTAACAGCTCTTTTTATAAATACTTGTATACGCTGCCTGATTGCCAGGCAATAAGACCTAACTTTCGAAGGAAAGAATCGACTTTTCAATAATCGCAATCGCTTCGCGCAGCTGCGCTTCGTTAATCACTAATGGTGGCGCAAAACGAATGATATGCCCATGGGTTGGCTTTGCGATCAGGCCATTTTCAGCCATCTTCAGACAGACATCCCAGGCTTCTTTACCATTTTTAGGCCTGATGATCACAGCATTCAGCAATCCTTTCCCGCGAACGAGTTCAATCATGTCACTTTTAATGTTACGGATAGCCTCGCGGAAGATCTTACCCATATTCTCGGCATTCTCAGCTAATTTCTCATCACGAACTACCTCGAGTGCCGTAATGGCTACCCTTGCAGCAATCGGGTTTCCACCAAAAGTAGAGCCGTGCTGACCCGGTTTGATGGTGAGCATGATTTCGTCATCAGCCAAAACTGCAGAAACGGGATAAACGCCTCCGGAAAGGGCTTTGCCTAAGATGACCATATCCGGACGAATATTGGCATGATCACAGCAAAGTAACTTACCGGTACGGGCGATTCCTGTTTGGACTTCATCAGCGACAAATAAGACGTTATTGGCTTTACAAATCGCAAAAGCTTTAAACAAATAATCTTCATCAGGAACATGTACACCAGCCTCTCCCTGGATAGGCTCAACCAGGAATCCGGCAACAGTCGGGTCTTTCACCGCAGCTTCCAGGGCAACCAGGTCATTATACGGGATGGTGACAAAACCAGAAGTAAAAGGGCCGTAATTCACACGGGCATCAGGATCGGTTGAAAACGATATGATGGTCGTGGTACGTCCATGAAAATTCTCAGCACAGACGATGATTTTTGCCTGATCTTCAGCAATGCCTTTTTTCTCATAACCCCAGCGACGGGTGAGCTTCAGTGCAGTCTCTACAGCTTCAGCGCCTGTGTTCATTGGCAAAACCTTGTCGTACCCAAAATACGTAGTGACAAATTTCTCATATTCGCCCAAAGCATCACTGTAAAAAGCACGTGAGGTGAGGGTTAAGGTCTTGGCCTGCTGAATCATAGCATCGATGATACGTGGATGACAATGACCCTGGTTTACGGCTGAGTAAGCAGAAAGAAAATCATAATAACGCTTTCCTTCAACATCCCATACATAGGGGCCTTCTCCTTTACACAGGACAACGGGTAGCGGGTGATAGTTATGTGCGCCATGTTTTTCTTCCAATTCCATGGCCAGTCGTGATTTCAGTTTTTCAGTCATTTTCCTATGTGTTTTTTTTAATATTTTTATGAAGCAAAGTTAGTAATTATCTGTAGATGACAAGACGTTAATCACTTGCAAATGCAGAATTACTATACACCTGTGAACGATATTTCTCAGATGGAGAAGGGACCATGGGGCCCAATCCCAGCCTGGGCCAGATCTCATCAATATGTTTCACCGTTTCCTCCGCTGATACAATAATGTTGGGCCAGGGACGCGCACTACCATCATGTTCAAGCGTTTTCCGGGTACCATCCACCACCAGAACGGAATAGGCCGAATCAGGATAAGATATTACTTTACAGTCCCTTAAGGGATCCATATTGTTACATACTTTCCAAACTACCGTAGACAGATCTTTCGGATCGATCACCTCTTCTACAAACACCAGGAGTTTGACTCCTTCTATTATCTTTTGCTGAATCAATTGTTCTGTGATCCGCCATACGTCACCTTTTCCTTCCTTGTGAATGCTGCAGATCAATAAGGAGATTCCGATATTTAACAAATTATCGTTCAATGACTTAAGCTGAGGAAATTTTGTAAGTACAGCCCCGGAATTCACAGAAGGCAATGGATAATTTATTTGTTCTGACGGACTCTTCGTAGTGCCATCGATGCCCAACTTGCCACCATAGGCAAAACGGATGCCTGCATGGTCGAGCACGTCGAGTGGCCCTTTGCTAATCAACACATCTTCATTCGGATTAAAATTGGCCAGAACATTCTTAAGCACTGCATGATAATCATTTACTGCGGTAAGCTCATCAACAACGAGCATCATTTTATTGAACATCATCTGGCCGGCACCCCACAGAGAGCTCATCACCCTGCCCGCCTGCCCGGGAAACTCAGGCCTGATCTGGGTGATGATCAGGTTGTGAAAAACACCTTCTGCCGGCATGTCCATGTCCTGAACTTCAGGCAACATGGTGAGGCGTATCGGCTTCAGGAAGATCCGCTCGGTTGCCTTGCCGATCCATAGGTCTTCCTGTGGAGGAATGCCGACTATTGTGGTAGGATAAACAGCATTTTTACGATGCGTTATACAAGTCACATGAAAAGCAGGGTAATAATCCGGTAAAGAGTAATAGCCGGTATGGTCGCCGAAGGGACCTTCAAAAAGGAGTTCCTCGGCCGGATCAACATAACCTTCAATAACGAAGTCGACATCAGCCGGCACTTCAAGCTCATTTGTCAGGCAGCGGACCATATCCACCTTCTTTTTCCGAAGAAAACCTGCGAAGAAATACTCATCTACGTTCTCAGGCAGTGGAGCTGTTGCCGCGTAAGTATAGGCAGGATCGCCGCCCAGGGTGACAACCACGGGCATCCGTTCTCCTTTGGCCTTGTATTCCTGAAAATGACGTGCGGAGCCCTTGTGCATATGCCAGTGCATGCCTGTCGTTGTCGGACCGAACACCTGCATGCGGTACATGCCCACATTGCGGATTCCATTGTCGGGGCTAATAGTATGAACGACAGGAAAAGTGATGAACGGTCCGCCGTCGTGAGGCCAACAAGTTAAAACGGGTAATTTATAAAGATCCGGTGAAGACATCACCACCTCCTGGCATTCGCCACGACCGCTTTTGTGATGTGGCATCCATCCTGACACCTGCGACAATGTCGGCAAAACCTTTAACTTCTCCCAAAAGCCGAGGCGAGGCAAAGTAATATTCTTAAAAACCTGGCCCATGGCCTCCCCTACTTCATCCAAATCACTAACGTCTAAGGCTATACACATTCGTTTATAGGATCCCATGGCGTTGATCAAAACCGGAAATTCTGTTCCTGTGTTTTCGAAAAGCAATGCCTTTCCGCTACTTTTTATGACGCGGTCAGTCACTTCCGCAATTTCAAGGTGCGGGTCGACAAATTCTTTGATCCGTATAAGTTCATTGGCAGCTTCGAGTTGCCGGATAAAATCCTGAAGGTTGCTGAATGCCATAATCTATAGGGCTTAATAATTTTTCAAAGATACAGCGGAGCATTCAAAAGCTTGGAAATATTTTCATAATTTGCAGAATGAATAAAAATCACCTTTCAAAGGCATTTCGGCATTTTGGATTAAGCTATCCCCTTGACCGCCTGCGCTTTCATTATCTCAGGGTAAAAAACCGCCAGGACAATCTTGCCTTTCTGAAAGAACATCCGGATGTTATTTTACCGCCTGATTACCTGATGTATGAATCATTTCAACTTGATTATCAAAAATACTATAACGACAGTAAAAAAACTGCAGCATGGCTTTGGGGCTTGCTGAGTAAGCATGGATTAGAGGCTCCGGCTAACATCCTTGACTGGGGATGCGGACCAGGCAGGATCATTCGTCATCTGCCGGGGGTCATGCCTAATGGAATCAATTATTACGGAACCGACTACAACACTGAGTCTGTAAACTGGTGTAGCAAAATGCTGCCCGGAATCCATTTCTACAGAAACCACCTGGAACCTCCGCTTCACAAGGACCTGCAAGGCTTTGACGCCATTTATGGCATCTCCATCTTCACTCATTTATCTGAAGAGATGCATCTTGCATGGGCTGCAGAACTACAACGCGTATTGCGTCCGGGAGGCTTGCTTCTTCTGACGACCCAAGGCAAGGCATTCAGGGTAAAACTCCTGGCTCCTGAAAAGAAACGTTTCGACAATGGCGAATTGGTGATCCGGGGAAAGGTAAAGGAAGGTCACCGCACTTTTTCAGCCTTTCATCCTCCTGAATATTTCTGGAAGCTGTTCCACGAACTGAAAATCATGGAACATATTGAAAAAGAAGAGGATTCTACAAACCCGCAACAAGATGTGTGGATCTTTAAAAAAATTAAATCTTAGATTCTTTAATAGGGTCAGTCTGGAAAGCTTCCTTTTTCACCCCATAAAGATCCAGGGCCACAAGCACGGCAATAAATCCCCAGAAGGGAACAGAAGCTTTGTCAGTATCCAGGAAGTTATTTAACAAGCCATGAATATAATAGGTAATCAGGCCTAAAGTGATTGAAATGGCAAGTATCCTGGCTTTCCTGTCGGCGGAGCGCTTGTAAACCTTAAACCCGGTGTAAATCGACACGATCATGATTGCCAATACGGCAAGCAAGCCTGGAACCCCTGATTCAGAAAGGGGACCAATGTATTCGCTATGCGCATTACCACGATCTCCGGCATTGGTGGAAATGATTGTGCGTTCCTGTGAATTTTGAAAAGGTGCGTACAGAAACTGGTAAGTACCTGGGCCCCATCCAAAAAATGGCCGCTCCCTGAACATCCTCATTGCTGACTTCCAACGATTTATCCTCTCAAGATTCGAGGCATCAGAAGAAATATTCGAAATCGACTGGACATGCTGAAGTATATTACTGGAAGAATCCTGCTTGTTCTTCTCCAAACGCATAAAGATCTGCGTCTGAAAGGTAAAGAAAAGGATCAGCAATCCGGTAAAAGTCAAAAACACAGTCCGAAAACGTATTTTAAAAAACACCAAAGTCAATATTCCTAAAACCGCAACAAGACTAACCCAGGCAGCACGTGTATAGGAGAAAAAAACGGCGAGTAGCAAAATTGCCAGGGCGATCGCAATAACAATACGTTGTGCTTTCTTTTGTCCGGGCACTACGAATAAACCAATGACAACCGGGATATACATGGCGAGAATGGCACCATAGGCAGTGTGGTCATTATAAAATGGAGTCATAACCCAATGTCCGGGCTCTTCACGGAATCCCCATAAGGCATGATTATAAATGGTATAAGCAACCACGATGATCAGGGGAATAATATACAACCACAAAAACTGAACTATCCGTTTTGGGTTTTTGAAAAGCTGGGCCATCAGGAAATACATAGGCACCACAAACCAAAGCCGCGAAAGCAGAAATTTGATGGAAACCATAGGGATTTCACTGGTAATTGAGGTAATCCCGATCCAGATCAGGCTGAAATAGATCACATAACTCATCGGGTGCCTCAGAATACGGCGGTCGAAGTCACTCTTGTAGAATGAGCGCAGCAGCACCCACACCAAAACGCCTGCCAACAGTGGCTCTGTCGGGATAGAAGCACCCATATTGAATTGGTAATCCCGATAAGGAACTGCCAGGGGTGTAAGAAACACGACAAGCATGAGGATCTTGTCCAGAGAATAAACATAAAGCAGTAGTAATAATGCCGCCAGGGGAATAAGGAAACCCCAATACATCTCCCTGGTGATAAGATAAGCATTCAACAGGATAAACGATATACTGAGGAAGTAAATCCAGACAGCTTTATTTTTACTTACGATTTCCAATCTGTTGGGTTTATCATCAGGAAGCCGAAGCGGCTGTATTCTGAGCTTTTTTACTCTCAATAAGAGAGATAATAAATATCGAGAGGAACAGTGCGGAGAAAACACTCATCACAACAATCAGCCAGGTAACCGGTGAAGATTTCTTATCAGCAGGAAAAGGGCGTGATACCACATTGGTATAGGTATATTCGCGATTATAATCGAGAATAGCCTGATCATATTTCAACTTGAACTCGCTGTAAGCCAGCGCTTCTGTCTGTGCCAGATCAAGTAACATCACCAGGCGCCCGTTAGAGCCGCTATGTCCTTTTACAGTTTTGGCACCCTTTAAAAACTCATCCTTTTCAGGGGTGAAGAATTTTTGTTGCTGGTTGACATTTAACTTCTCAGGACCGATATCGGCTGCAGCAATCTTCCCCCCAGAAACAATGTCAATTTCCCGCTGAATAGAATCTAACTCCTTATGTTTCAGGTCGACCCAAATCTTACAACTATTCAACACCTCTCTGAATTTGTCTTTCTGAAGTTCTCTCACCTTTTTATCATACATCCTGATAATCTCGTTCACCATATCTGCAGCTTGTTTCGGATCAGAATCAGAAACTTCAATAACGACAGATTCAAATTCCGTCTTTTTAACTTCAACCCTGCTGTTATAAAGATAAACGAGAATAGAATAATAATGAGGATCTTGTGGACTGAGGCGATAATGCTCACCCAGCTTGAACTTATTGATGAGGCTGTCGCGAATCTCCCTGGAGTTAATCAGTTGAAGCAGCTGCTCTGTCTCACTCTCGTCGGAATAGGGTTTCACATTGGCCGGATAAACAACCCCTGTGGATTTAAACATCGGGGTAATGAATAACTTACTGCTAAAAAACACAGACAGCAAGGCAGCGAGGAAAGCAATGACGAGGAGATGCTTCTTCCATTTCCAAATGATCTGCAGAAGATTGTTATAATTGAAAAAGTTTTCCATATCTATTTCGGGTAGCTCCGCTTTAAGGTTTATGTTAATTCTTGGTAAACCTGGTGTCAGACGTTTTTTTTTTCAAGTATTCCCGTTGGGGGGAAATTTTCAAAAGCAATGATTCCGAGTGTCGCTAGCAATATTGACGAGAAGAAAGAAATCAGCAAGATAAGCCAGCGAATCGGGTAGGTTTTTTTCTCTGCTTTATAAGCACTGTTGACAATAAATTTCTGTGGCAATGATTGCCTGGCATCAACTTTCGCTTCTGCAAATTTAGAGCGAAGCAGGCTCATTTCTTTCTCTTCACTTTCAAGCGCATCGCGCAATGCAACATAAGCGCCACCATATTGTGCAAGCACTGAAAGCTTCGCTTCCAGAGCCGATATTCCTGTCTTGTTATTCCTGGCAATCTCGATAGCAAGCTGACGGTTAAGCATCTCGGCCTGTGTCTCATAATCCTGGATGCCTAACTTACGAAGCACAGTCATCGAATCCTGTAGTTTCTTCATTTTGACAGTCCGGTCCAGGTATTCAGCCTCAACAATCTTATAACCTTCCATGGCCCGCTCATGAATCATCTGGTTTTTGGTTGAGTCGACGAGATTGGCAATCGTATTGGCTATGTCGGCAGCCATCTGGGGATCTTTATCCAGCACAGAGATCTGTACTGCCATGTATTCAGTTCGGCGAAACGTGATGTTGTTGTCGTATTCCCGGTACAGCTTTGTCATCTTATAGTTGCCATTACTGTCGATGTCGTAATGCGACATAAGACGAAATCCCTGTATCACCTTATTCCGGATGATGTTTGAATTTAGAATCTGCAAAAGCTGCTCTGCCTGTTCTTCATCCCCAAACTCCAGGATATCTTGCTTATTACCGTAGGTATTACTTAAAAGCGCCTTAGAAACAGAATTCGTTGCTGTTGGAAACATAATCACCATCGATTGGTACTTCGGGGTGATAAACAAAGAAGAAGAAAAAACCCATGACAGGATCAGTGAAGCCAATCCCACAAATACCAATAATTTCCGCCACTTATTTAAAAAAACAAGGAAGTTGGATGAGTTAAAATCAAATTGAGGTGTATCGTTCATTGTCTCAAGCAGTCAAAGGCTTTAAAGGGGGACAAAGGTATAAAAAAAGCAATTCGATGACTCAATTATTGCTGGCGATTATTATTCCTTGCACCAGAACAACAGATGCCCTGCCGAACAATGTTCGCTTATTCCGGCTTTCGCAGGATAGAAAACAATCCCCTGATGTCCAGTAAATTCAATGAGGCTGCCCATACAACAACAAGGAAGAGTCCGCCGATAAAGCCAAGACTCCATCGCACAGACGTATATTTAATGGCAATACTAATGGCAAATAAACCTGCTAAGAACAAAGCGATCCGAAGTAAATACTTCTTATTCAGCTTAAACCGGAAATAATATTGTGCCAATGCGATCTGTCCCAAAGCAAAGAAAGACTGTGATATAAGACTTGACACAGCAGAGCCATAAGCCTGGTAAGTGGGAATCAGTATCAGGTTCAACAACACATTCATCACCATAGAAATAGCTGCGACGAGGCTTAATGCCATGAGTTTCCCGCGGGCTGTCACCAGGGTTCCGAAGATATAAGTAAGTGAGATGGGCACCAGGCAATACATTAGTACAGGAAACAAATTGGCAGATTCATTGACATGCTCTTTGTAGAGCAAGGCCATCAGCTCATGACTGTAGGATGCACAAAATACAGCCGTGGCTGTGGCAAACAGAATGATCATCGTGGACGAGAGTTTTAAAATCTGTTCTACGCTAAGCTGCTCGCGGATCTGCTTGGAAAAAATTGGCAGCAGCAGGATAGAAAACAAGTAGGAAGGCATCACGGCTGCATCCAGCAAACGAAAGGCAGAAGCATAAATCCCGGCTTGCTGCTGACCGGGGATGCCGGGCAACAAGCGCAATAACATCACTGAGTCAATCCTGTATTGAAAATACATGATAAGCACGAGTAAGGCAAAAGGCAGGCTCTTTTTTATAATCATCAGGGAGAAAGGCCAATCCCAGGAAAAACGACTAAAGGAGGCTTTGCGCATGACGATCACCATGGCAAGCAGTGCCGTAATGAGGTAGGAGATGGTTTGAACATAGACAAACCATTCAATTTTAAAAGGTCCGGGTACAATATGACCCCAGATTAAAACCGCACAAAAAAAGATCATGAGCACTCTGTCGGTTACAGAAAGAACACTTTCTGTTTTAAAAAGCAACAACCCGCTAATATTGGAACGCAGATACAATATAAATGACAGCAAAAACTGATTTAACGCCAGCCAGATAAGAAAATGTAACTGTCGGCCCCGATATCCCCAGAGTACAGCAAATACAAAAATGATGACAAAATACAAGATCCCTAACAGCACTTTAAGGACAAACAGATTACTGAAATGCTTCTTTAACAACTGGTTATGCTGTGCGATATTCCGGTTATTGAAGTTGGTGATCCCAAAATCGAGGATGATATAAAACAAAAACGTGAAATTCAGCAAGGGAAAATAAAAGCCGTATTCTGCAGATCCTACAAGGTTTTGGACGTTTCTGTCGATGCCAAAAATCCAGATCGGCTTGATCAGCAGATTAAGTAAGAGCAAGAGACCTAAGTTACTAAGGAACTTTTTCTGCATTAGTAATCGACATTTGTTCAAAAGGGACAGCACCAAAATCGCGGGCTTCGCCAAAAAATTCAGATATTTGGCTCAAATTTATAAAAATCCCGGGGGATAAGGTAACTTTCGCCAAAATCACCTGCAATTCAGCCTGATATTTGAAAATCGCCGTAAATACTCGTCTCCTGATTCCAGGCAAACTGGAAGGTATTGGCTGGTTCTCTTGTGAGACCTTGCGCAGGATCTGCATGCAACACCCTGAACATGAATTCATTTTCATCTTCGACAGGGAATATGATGATCAGTTTCTGTTTGCACCCAATGTGAAGCCCCTCATATTAAGTCCCAAGGCAAGACATCCCATTTTATATTACATCTGGTTCGAAATCAGGCTCCCTGCCCTTCTTAACAAAATAAAACCTGATCTCTTCTTTTCTCCCGACGGATACCTGCCCCTTTCCTATAAAGGTCCTTGTCTTACCGTTTTTCATGACCTGAACTTTGAACATTATCCGGAAGATCTGCCTTTCGCTGAACGTAAATTTTATAGACATTTTTTTCCGAAATTCGCAAGAAAAGCCGACAGAATTGCCACTGTGTCTGAATTTTCAAAACAAGACATCCAAAGGCAATATCATATCGAAGCAAGCAAAATCGATGTCGTATATAATGGTGTCAATGAAGCTTATCAACAGATTGATCCTGATGAGCAGGAGAAAACCAGGGAACGGTATGCCCAATCTTGTCCTTATTTTTTATTTGTAGGTTCGCTTCATCCCAGGAAAAACCTGGCACGCCTGTTCCAGGCCTACGATAGATTCAGAAAAGAAAATGCCGGAAACGTGAAGTTGCTCATCATAGGTGCCAGGAAATGGTGGACCCCTCCTATCCAGCAAGCCTATGATGCCATGCAATTCAAACAGGATGTGTTGTTTGCCGGGCGACTTACTGTGAATGACTTATCCAAAGTCATGGGTTCGGCCCTAGCCCTGACGTATATCTCCTATTTTGAAGGATTTGGCATCCCGCTGCTCGAGGCTTTTGCAAGCCACACCCCTGTGATCACAGCCAATGTGACATCTTTGCCTGAAATCGCCGGGGAAGCCGCCTTGCTTACGGATCCCTTCTCCGTCGAATCCATCGCAAATGCGATGGCATCGATAGCCTCAGACAAAGATCTCAGAAAAAGCCTGGTCGAAAAAGGTAATCTCCGGGTGAAAGACTTCAGCTGGGAACGCTCTGCGTCCTTGTTATATGAATCAATGATGAAAACCATCGAATCTCCCATCAACTCATAAATAATATGTCACAGCATAACATACTAATCATAGGCTCTGGTGGCAGGGAACATGCCCTCGCCTGGAAGCTCTCTCAAAGTCCGCTACCCAAGAAATTATTCATTGCGCCCGGAAATGCCGGCACGGCCCTGCTTGGGGAGAATATTGATCTCAATGACACTGATTTCGAGAAAATCAAGGAAGTCGTTCTTGATAAAAACATCAACCTTGTGGTGGTTGGCCCTGAAATCCCCCTGGTGAAAGGCATCCATGACTTTTTCCTAAACGATCCTTTACTGAAAGCCGTTCCTGTAATCGGACCTGTTGCTGCTGCTGCACAACTCGAAGGAAGCAAAGACTTCGCAAAACAGTTTATGTTGAAATATCAAATCCCTACAGCCGCATTTCAGTCTTTCACACGAAAAAACCTCGCTGAGGGTTTCAACTTCCTCGAGACACTTAAAGCGCCTTATGTATTGAAAGCTGATGGGCTTGCTGCAGGCAAAGGTGTGCTGATATGCGCCACACTCGATGATGCGAAAAACGAACTTAAAGAAATGCTGGAGAACAGCATGTTCGGAGAAGCTAGCCACACTGTCGTCATCGAAGAATTCCTCAGCGGAATCGAAATGTCAGCTTTCATCCTAACCGATGGCATCAACTATGTCATGCTGCCTGAAGCCAAAGATTACAAACGTATCGGGGATGGCGATACCGGGCTCAATACAGGTGGCATGGGCACTGTGTCGCCAGTCCCATTTGCAGATGTTTCCTTTATGACCAAGATCGAAGATCGTATCATCAAACCCACGCTCGAAGGCTTGAAGTCAGAAGGCATCCCATATACGGGTTTTATCTTCTTTGGGATTATGAAAGTGAATGAAGACCCCATGGTCATTGAATATAATGCCCGCCTGGGTGACCCTGAAACAGAAGTCATCCTTCCCAGGATCAAAAACGACTTGCTGGAGCTGTTTTTAGCCACTGCCGAAAAGAAACTACACAACTTTAAGATAGAAATTGACCCGCGTATTACCACATGTGTCATGGCTGTTGCCCCGGGATATCCTGAATCCTATCCCAAAGGAATGGAAATCAAAGGCCTGCAGGAATTTACAGATGGCATGATCTTTCATTCAGGAACAAAAAATGACCCTGAAAGCAACAAAGTACGCACCAATGGCGGAAGAGTACTTGCAATAACTTCTTATGGAACAGACCTTCCTGAAGCCATGAAAAACACATACCTTCTAGCCCAAAGTGTTCATTTTGAAGGGATGTACTACAGAAAGGACATTGGGATGGATTTACTGAGCTACTAAAAAACCCTCAGCCATGGAGACCTTTATCCTTGTCTTGATCGCATTTTCATTTATAGGCTTTATCATTTCACTGGTTTACAAAAATATCAATAATGACAAAAAAAAATCATTTCGTTATGAGGAATTTTTCAAATACCTTGGTGCAGCGTCAGTGATTGCATTGTTGGCGCTGGCTTTTTTATATAAGATATTATTTACTTAGTTTGTCCTGATGTTTCTTCGCTTATTCCGCACTCAATATTCATTTCAACTGATTCTGCTCCTGATCATGGGGATCTTGCTTTGGCTGCCTGCCTTCTTGCATCCTTTGCCCATCCCGACAGCCCTGACGCCGATCCCTATCTTTGAAAAGCTGGTGGCGCCCCTGCGTGCCCATCTACTGGCGGCAACACTCATCGCATTCTTTATGTTGCTTAGTGAATCCCTGGTACTGTCGCTTATTTTAAGTGCCAATGACCTGGCCCCCAAAAGTTCAGGCATGGCAGCCATCATTTTTTTCTTGCTGTCGAGCTGGCAGACAGAGACATTGAGCCTTCACCCGGTTTTGTTCTCAAATATCTTCTTTATCATTTTCCTGAATTACTTCCTGAAAGTCTACGAACAGGCGGATCCTTTCAAAGAAGTTTTTTCGGCAGCTTTCTCGCTGAGCCTTGCCTGCGTCTTTACTTTTCAGGCCTTCCCTGTACTTATAGTGATCTGGATTGGATTCTTTATCTACAGGGCACTTAACTGGCGCGAATGGATTATCTCCATCGTTGGATTCTTATTGCCATTTCTCTTCGCAGGCACTTGGTATTTCTGGAATGACAACCTGGATTATTTCACCACAGATCTGTTTTCCCGTTTTCACGTCCCATCTATGCATGTGAAAATTAGCATCTTATCTGGAGTCATCTGGGCTGCGATCGCCTTTTTAAGCCTGGCAGCTTTATTCCGCACCTTGACGATAATCAGGGAAAAAGTTATTAGTATCCGTAAAAATTTCATTTTTATCACCTGGTTTTTCATTTTGTCACTACTGGTGATGCTCAACGTAAAAACAGAATTT
Source organism: Bacteroidota bacterium (assembly GCA_037132075.1). Lineage (GTDB taxonomy): Bacteria > Bacteroidota > Bacteroidia > Bacteroidales > CAIXZF01 > JBAXPV01. The sequence goes on along the minus strand of JBAXPV010000033.1, from coordinate 8,858 downwards.
GCCTTCATTACCATGATTCCCATAATGCCTGCTTCTGTGCTCATTGCTTATCATTTCACCACTTTGAAGAAAACGCTGTGGTGGGATATCTATTTTTCAATTCTAATCTTCCTGATTTTTATTGCCCATATCAGTTAACAACATGATGCCATCAACCGCATTACTTCCATCTTTTACCGACGACCTGCTTGAAGCCGGATGCGATGAAGCCGGAAGAGGTTGCCTCGCCGGCCCGGTATTTGCCGCCGCTGTGATTCTAGAGAGGGCCGTTTCCATTCCCGGCCTGAATGACTCCAAGAAGCTAAGTGCGAAACGAAGAGAACTTTTAAGACCACTGATACTTGATGGAGCGCTTAGCCATGCCATTGCTATTGTAGATGCACAAGAAGTGGATGAAAAAAATATCCTTGTCTGTTCTTTTTTAGCCATGCATCGCGCACTCGATCAACTCAATACGGAGCCAGACCTCATCCTAGTCGATGGAAACCGCTTTTTTCCTTACAAACACATCTCTCATAAAACCATCATACGTGGCGATGGCATCTATGCCTCTATTGCGGCGGCCTCTATCCTGGCAAAGACGTTTCGTGACGATTACATGACAAGGATTCACCTTGAATACCCTATGTATGGCTGGGATCGCAACAAGGGATATCCAACTGAAGAACACGTGAGGGCTATCCTGCACTATGGACAATCACCTTACCATCGTAAGACTTTTCATGTAAAAGGACAATACCGGATTTTCGAATAACAGAACATTTATGGTTTTCTCCGGTTCAACCATAATTTTTCGCCCGCTTTAAGGTGCACATCCTGAGCCATATGATTTCGACGACAAAGCACTTTCATCTTCAAACCATATCGCTGAGCGACACTCCGTAAGTCTTCCCCGGCACTTAGGATGTGATATTCTGCCTGGGCTTTCCTTTTCTTTGAATTGATATAGACGATCTCCCCTGACGCAAAGCGGTAATTACCTCTGACGTCATTATAACGCCTTAATTGCCACGACATGAGCCCCATAAGCTTACTGACACGCTCCACATCATCTCCTTCTTTGGCATAAATAAAGTCAATCCCGTTATTTTCCCAGGTTGGCCTGCCAGGAACACCTGCTACAATGGGATCAAAGCCATCATTGCCAGTCTTGTTCTTCCCGGGTTTTTTCGATCCTGTCTCAGGGCCTGTTAACAAATCACCCTTACGATCCAACTCAAACAATCGGTTGTCTTCGATTACTTTGATTAAAAGCCTGGCATAATCCGGGTTGCTTGCATATCCTGCCTGTTTCAGGCCATTGGCCCAGGATTTGTAATCTAAGGGGTCCAGTTTAAACAGAAACAGATAACGGTCGTGGGTCACCAGGAAAACACTGTGATCTTCGTAGGATTCCGCCACTGTCTTGTATTTCCGAAAACACGCTGCTTTCGTTTCGTCATCTTTCAGGTATGTTTCGCCGCTCCAGTCTTTATGACATTTCACGCCAAAATGATTGTTTGCCATTCTCGCCAGTTCACTGTTTCCGTTGGATGACTCCAGCAGCCCCTGGCCTAAAATGATACTGGCCGGAATCCGGTAAGTCTGCATCTTTTGTAATGCCAGGGTTTTATATTGCTGAATATAATCGATAACACTCATTGTGGAACCTGCCTTTTGGGCAATAAGTCTTGGACTATTCAAGGCCAGTATAAAAACCGTGAAGTAAAAAACATGTCGGGGCAAGATTCTCATGTGGCAAAATTACTGCTTCGCGCAGCCTGGTCAGGCTCGCTTCCTAAGAGCTTTTCAGACAGATTTCAACAATGTCTGCTGATTTTTCCTAATTTCACCGCAAGAATACATCATGGAAGTCATTTTAAAGTATTTTCCCAAACTTAACCCGCTCCAGATTCAGCAATTCGGAGCGATGGAATCTGTTTATAAAGAATGGAATTCAAAGATAAACCTGGTATCAAGAAAGGACATCGATGAACTATACGAGCGTCACATCCTTCATTCACTGAGCATTGCGAAGCTTATCCAATTCGCTGACCATAGTCGAATTGTTGATGTCGGCAGTGGCGGTGGCTTCCCTGGCCTCCCTCTTGCGGTAATCTTCCCTGAAGTAAATTTTCTTTTAATAGATTCTATCGGTAAAAAAATAAACACCGTTAAAGAAATAGCTTCGGCTTTGGAACTTCACAATCTCAAAGCAGTGCAAGCCAGGGCCGAAGACTTTAAAGGCAATTTTGATTTCGTCACGGCACGCGCTGTTGCCACCTTAGGGCAGTTTTACACCTGGACGAAACACCTGGTCCAGCCAGGTTCGAAACAGACACTCGCAAACGGCATCCTTTATCTGAAGGGAGGAGAAGTAGAAGCAGAGATAAAAGTTCTGAAAAAGCCCTGTGATGTCTATGAAATATCTGACGTATTCGACGAAGCATATTTCGAAACGAAGAAAATAGTCCATATCCCGATCCGGTAATCGGGAAAAACGGGAATTTTGCCTTTCCTTACGTTCGTTTTTTTCCGTACTTAGCACAAAACTTTATTAATTCACTTTACAAAGGAGGTATCATGTCTGAACACAAAAAATTTGTTCCTTTTGTTTCCCCTGAAACCCACATGGCCGAGTTTACGCTCAGGGCTGTCATCATCGGTTTGGTGATGGCTGTCGTTCTGGGTGCAGCCAACGCTTATCTGGGCTTAAAGGCGGGAATGACGATTGCGGCCACTTATCCGGCAGCTGTAATCGGGATGGCTATTTTAAAAATCGTTAAAGGTTCGATCCTGGAAGAAAACATTGCCCGAACTGTCGGCTCTATCGGCGAATCTGTCGCTGCAGGAGCCATCTTTACTTTACCGGCATTTTTCGTTTCCGGGCTCTGGCCTGAGTTTTATACACCCGGCCATTATATTACCTCTTCGCTGATCCTTATCGCCGGCGGTATTCTGGGTATTATGTTTGTCGCCTTACTCCGGAGGGTCATGGTCGATGATGTCGAACTACCATTCCCTGAATCAGTTGCAGCTGCAGAAATCCACAAAGCAGGCCGTGGAAGCGGTGGTGGCTCAAAATTCCTGTTTATGGCAATGGCTGGTGGCGCCCTCATCAAAACCTTGGGTGAACTCAAATTTTTTGCTGCCTCCTGGGAAAAATTCGTTGTATTCTCAAAACAAACAATCACTGGCACTACTATTGGTGGTCAAGGCGGACTTCTGTTGAGTTCCCCCGGAATCAGCCCTGCCTATATGGGTGTTGGCTATATCATCGGCCCAAAATTAGGCGCCCTCAACTTTAGTGGTGGCATCATCGCCTGGGGTCTTCTTGCTCCGATGATCCTTTACTTTATCACGCCAGGCCTCGACCTGCAAGCCTGGGCAGCCTTCCTGATGGCCAAAGACCCTTCGTTAACCCTCACTGCCGCAACGGCAAAAGTCAGCAACCCCGCCTTCCAAATCACCCAGGTTTGGCGTTATATCGTCAGACCTATTGCCATTGGCGGGATGCTCATGGGCGCAGGATTTACACTATTTAAAATGCGTCACAGCCTCATAGCCGGCATCAAACGCTCTGTTGGCGATGTCAGAAAAGCGGCTTCCGGCGTAGAAACCAATGTTGACAGAACCGACAAAGACATCAATTTCATTTGGGTGATCATCGGAATCCTTGGTGTTGCAGCGCTTACTTTCGTAATCACCTTCTTCATTTTCGATACTTCCTTCCTGGTCGCTTTTGTTGCCGCCACGGTAATGATCGTCCTGGCTTTCTTCTTTGGCGCTGTCTCCGGATATCTCGTGGGTATTATGGGTTCCAGTAACAATCCAATCAGTGGACTTACACTAACAGCCCTGGTCGTAACAGCTCTCATCCTCGTTGCCCTTGGTGTAAAAGGTGATGCTGGCGTTGCCACAGTACTGGGTGTCGCTGCAATCGTCTGTGTATCAGCAGCCGTAGCAGGTGAAATGCTCCAGGATCTTAAAGCAGGACATATCCTTGGTGGAACGCCATGGAAGATGCAGGTTGGTGACATCATCGGTGTTGTGCTTGCAGGTACTGTCATGTTTGGTGTACTGATCATCCTTAACCAGGGCGACATTGCCCAGGGATTGAAAGAAGGTTATGAAGGCGGTTTTGGCAGCAAAAACCTCAGTGCGCCACAAGCAAGCCTCATGGCAATGCTTTCTAAAGGCATCGTGGGAGGACAAATGGCATGGCCACTTATCATCGTCGGTATGCTCATGGGCCTGGGTTTCATCCTGATGCAGGTAAAAAGCCCTATGCTTGTCAGTGTAGGTATGTATCTGCCCCTGGAAACGACTTTCGCTATCTTCCTGGGTGGTATTGTAAAAGGTATTGTTGAAATGGTGAATGACCGCAAAAAACACAATGAAGGACAACGGGCCCGCGTCGAAAATACAGGCGTATTGCTGGCCTCCGGCTTTATTGCCGGGGAAGCGCTGATGGGACTCGTTTTTGCCCTCATGTATTTCCTCAATATTCCACTCTTTTCTATCTTCGAAAACCCTGATTTCAGTATCAGTATCATCGTCCTTGTTGTAATTGGACTTGTATTGGTTCTGATCCCGATTCGCAATGCCGGAAGACCTGATGAACCCGCTCCTCCCCTTGCAAGTATGTAATTTCTTCTTGAATTCATAAAAAAACCCGGGTACTCCCCGGGTTTTTTTATTCCTTTACGTAAAATATCCCAAATGAAGCCATTTGCTCGCTCCTCACGCAAACAAACCCAGGAACCCATAAACTATCTCTCTTTAACTCCGCAACGAATCCTGGGCTCTGAAACCAACGAAACTGGCCTTGTTTCATTACATGTTCCCCGATTTAAAAGTCAATTCTGGGGTAGATTCTTTTCATCGGGAGCCAGTCAAAAACCAATCTTACTTAAACTTGATGAAATCGGTTCTGCAAGCTGGCAACTCATTGATGGCAAAAACACGGTTGCTGATATGATTCAATCCCTTGAAATTCAATTCGGAGAACGAGTTCATCCTGCCGATGAAAGAGTGACGAAATTTCTATCCAATCTTTACAAAGATAAATTCATCTGCTTCGCTGAGATTCCTGCAAAATAAGAAACCAAACTTCTTTTTTAATAATATTTGCCCTTATGCGCATTGACTCAGAGTAATCTGTCGGTTTTTCTCTGTGTAATCTGTGCGAAACTATTCTTTCCCGAACCTTAAGTCATTTTCTGTATAATCTGTGGGTTTCCCTTCTTTCCAAACTGCTGGGGTATACTTAGGGTTAGACTGCTCATGACAAAGTCTGGATCGAAAGATTAAACCAAAAAAAAAGGGCCTCTCTTTCGAGAAGCCCTTTTTTCAATTCAGAGGTTCTAACTACCTCGTAATAATCATCTTGCCTGTTTTACTCATGTCTTTGCTTGCGCCTTTAACTTCGAGCTTGTAAGTGTAAACACCTGCAACTAAGTTAGCAGCATCAAACTGAACAGTGTAAGTATTTGCACTTTGATTTACATTATCAAGGAGTAAAGAAACTTCCTCACCAAGCATGTTGTAAACTTTCAGAGAAACGGCACCAGCCTCAGGAATACTGTAAGTAATATCAGTTACAGTATTGAATGGGTTTGGATAATTGCTCATGCTGAATTCACTAACAGCAACAGTGAGTTTAGGATAAACCAGGTTAACGTTTTGAAGAACAACAGCATTCCTGTCACCGATTTCGCTGATACCATCGAGGGTAAGTTCGAGATCACTTGCAGAAGCATTGCTGAGGTTTTTAGCACGTAATTGGAGGGTAAGAATAGCATCTCCGTCGTTCAGACTCATTTCCTTGGTATTGTACCATGAAATTCTGAGTTCACCATCAACAGCGGTATAAAGAACATCGCTGCCAGTTTGGTTACGTAAGAGGACACCTTCTACTTCGAAGAGGCTTTCGTTAAAATTAAGTACAACAGAGATCGCACCTAATTTGGTAGCACCTACTACATTGATTGGGAGGTTGAAATGCTCATAAGATTTCACTTCCTTAACACCACCCATGTTCAAATGCATGGTAGCAGGAGTCTTAGCGAGTGAAGGAGTATATGAACCGTTAACATCACCAACACACAGAGCTTTGAAGTTGTTAACCATGTTGCTATTGGTAATAGTAACATTGTTTGCTTCGAATACCCAGTCGCCTGCAGGGAATGTAGTAATCAGGTTGACGAACCTTCTGGAGACTAACAGAGCGTCAGTAGCATTGATGCCACCAATTCCGTTAACATCACCAGCGACAGCGCGCAGACCGGTAAGTGAAGCGATTCCAACAAAATGCTTGTTGATGAGCAATGCGTCATTGGAGTTGAATCCACCGGCAACCTTGCTCGTAGCAGCAGTTACATGATAAGCACCTGGGCTCAGGTTACTGAACGTATAAGCACCGCTTGCATTTGTTGTTGTCGTAGCAACAGTTGCAGAACCAAGTTTCAGATAAACTGTAGTGTTGGTCATTGGTGTATGAGCAGTGTTGTCATAAGTAACAGTACCTGACAGAGCGTAAACAGCACAGGAAGTTACAACGATATCAGAGGTAACAGCCTTTGTACAGCTATAACCATCGGTATAGGTATAAGTAACCTGGTAAGTTCCAACAGCGCCTGGAGTAAATACGCCATTAACAACATTCTGACCACTGTAAATACCACCTGGAGGTGTTGCACCACTTAATTGTACTGCATCGCCTAAACAAGCAGAACCACCTTGCCAGATCACATTTGGTAATGCTCTGACAGCAAAGCTAACAGGTGCTGAAGTGAAGGTGCAATTGTTACCATCAGTAAAGCTGTAGATAACAGTATAGGTACCAACACCAGAAATACTTGGGTTGAATGAAGCAACAGGTAAACCATTTACATAATAGGTTCCGTTAGCTGGAGAGCCACCACTTAATGTGAAGGAAGCAGCGTCGAAACAACGATCATGATACAGACTTGCGTTCAGACTAACCTGAGTTGCATTGTAAACCATGATGTTTGCAGTTGCAGAATTGCTACAACCATTCTGATCAGTAACAACATAAGCGATAACAGCATTGGAACCCTGTGCCATAGCAGAAGGATCAAATACGCTACCTGGGATACCGTTGATCGTATAGTAGCCAGTGCCAGCAGATGATGAACCACCGCTCAGTACAAACGACTGACCATTGGCACAAACATGGCTAACTGGTAAGCTAAGGCTTACACTTGGTAAGGCATTAACCGTAACCTCAGCAAATCCATTAAGCACGGCTTCGCAGGTATTTGGACTGCTTTGATGTACAGTATAGACACCACCGAGCAGGTAATAACCCATTGAGAGGTGGTTTGCACCGGTTCCGCTAACGATAACACCAGTTGTAGTACCATTTCTGTATAAGGTATAGTTGGTACCAAGAACTGAGGTATTCAACCAAACTTCAGCACCATTGCCATTAGCACAGGTAGCACCGCCACCCATAACAGTAGGAACATTGCTTGGAGCAGGATTTACAACAACAGTAGCCTGACCACTTCCATTAGCACCGCAAAGTGAATCCTGAATAGAACTTACCTTATAGGTAGTGGTTGTAGTTGGGCAAACTAAAGTATCCCATGTGTTACCAGTGTGGATGATCTTAGAAACAGTATCAATACCATTGGTGAACAGAATCGTGAACGGATTGTATCCGATCAAGGCAACATGGATATTGGTACACTGACCAACACAAATGCTGGTTGCACCAGTAGTCGTAGCAACTGGCTGAGGAATAATATCAACATGGATAGAATTCGTAGTAGAAGCAGTACATCCGGTAGTTGGAGATGTTACAACAATGGTATATTCACCAGCGATGTAGATATCCCAAACCATTGCACTTCCTGTACCCATTACCGGAATACCCATGTTTTGGTATCCGTTTCTTACGAGTTGATAGCTATAACCCACTTGTGAGCAGCTTAAAAGTGACGGTACTGAACAACCAACACAACAGAATCCACCACCTGTGAAGGAGCAAATCTCTGGTAATGGTAATACAGTGATGTCAGTTGTAGCATAATTTGTACAGTATGCAGATGAACTGTAGGTATAAGTAATATGATGTACACCAACACCTGAAGCAGGGTTGAACAAACCATTTGCAGTTACGCCTGAGCCTGAGAATACGCCTCCTGATGGGTTACCAATCAGTTGAACAGTACCGGCATTCAGACAATAAGTGAATTGGTTGTTAGGTACAGAAATACTAACAGTTGGGAGTGGTAATACTTCAGTAGAATGTGAAGCACTTGAAGTACAACCGTCAACAGTAACAGTATAGGTCACAACATGAGAACCACCACCAGCTAACATTGCGCTGAAAGTAGCAGTTCCGTTGCCATTGTCAATAACACCACTTCCACTGAAAGTACCGTTAGCAGGAGTACCAGTTAAGGTAGTTCCTTGACCATCAATACAATAGCTTAATGATAAGCCTGTAAACTCAGCAACTGGAAGCGCTTTTACGAGGATAGAGCTTGAAGCACTACCTGTACAACCATTGTTATTCATCACAGTGTAAGTAATCACGTGAGGACCAACACCAGCAACACTTGGGTAGAATAAATACTGTGCAGTGCCAACATTGTAATCAACACCTGTACCAGAATAAACACCACCTGCAGGATAGCCACCCGTTAAGGTAACAGCACCAGCATTAACACAAACTGAAGCAAAGCTTGGAATTGTAATACCACCCAATTGGATAACATTAACAATAGCAGCACCACTGGTTTGTTCGTTCAAACAACCATGAAGGTCACTGACCATACCGAGGGTATAAGCAGTATTGCTGGTTGGGCAAACATTCAACCTGATCTCGTTATCGGCGAGCCATTTCA
>JBAXPV010000032.1:0-41026 GCA_037132075.1 Bacteroidota bacterium | reverse complement strand
AGCAGGGCGAGACCTGGTTTCGGGTGCCGGAAAGTATTAAGGTGAACCTGATCGGGAAGATGAATGAAGGCGTGTATGCCAAAGACCTGGCCCTTTGGATCATCGGGATGATTGGCAGCAGTGGTGCTGATTATATGAGTATTGAATATCACGGAGACGGTGTAAAAAGTATGAGTGTCGCTGACAGAATGACAGTAGCGAACCTGGCATCCGAGATGGGTGCCAAGACCGCAGTTTTTCCTGCTGACCAGATATTGTGTGATTATATAGGATACCAGACCGACGGTGTATGGGCTGACCCTGATGCAACGTATGTAAGAGTTCTTGATATTAATTTGTCTGAGCTTTTTCCCGTTGTTGCTGCACCGCATCATGTCGACAATGTAAAAGCTGTTTCAGAAGTGAGTGGAACAAAAATTCACCAGGCTTTGGTTGGAACGTGCACCAATGGTCGTATTGAAGACTTGAGAATTGCAGCCAAAGTACTGGATGGAAAAAGTGTGGCAAAGCATGTCCAGTTGTTGGTCATTCCGGCTTCCCAGGAGATCTATATGCAAGCCATGCAAGAAGGACTGATCGCTATATTTATGAATGCCGGTGGCAATGTTCTTGCGCCTTCCTGTGGTCCATGCCTTGGAACCGGACAAGGGATACCGGCCGACAATACCGTGGTGATCTCAACAGCCAATCGCAATTTCAAAGGCAGGATGGGAAATCCCCAATCAGAAGTTTACCTGGCCTCTCCTGCAACCGTGGCCTGGTCTGCAATAAAGGGAGAGATCACGGACCCCAGAGGCATTACAGAGAAAAACCTTTATCCGTATCATGCAGAACAAAGCAAAACTGTTGATGTCAAATCCGGTGATGACCGCTATGCTAAGTCAGTGTGGAATTATGCGGATGTCGACAATCTGAATACAGACCAAATGTTTGCAGGAAACCTCACTTATAATATCAACAGTTCAGAAGGTGACAAAATCATGCCTTATCTCTTTAAAGGCTTTGATGACAGTTTTGCAGAAAGGGTTCAAAAGGATGACATCCTTGTTGCCGGCGCCAATTTTGGTTGTGGCAGTTCCCGTGAGCATCCTGCCGTTGGATTGGGTTATGCCGGTGTTAAAGCGGTTATCTGTAAGTCGGTGAACAGGATTTTTTACCGCTCAGCGGTGAACCAGGGCTTGCCGATCCTCGTGGTTCCAGAGGCAGTGGACGCTTTTAAACAAGGTGCTGTCTTAACTATTGATTTTCAAAAGGGTGTAATAAGTATCGACAGTCAACAGTTTTATTTTGCACCTTTGCCAGACAAGCTGATGGGGATCTTTGATTCTCACGGCCTCGTCAATTACGTCAAAAGCATTGTTGTATAATATGAATGTTAAATAATGTGAAATCCTATGTAATAAAGGCTTGTAAGTATTTGCAGGCATGAAAATTGCATAAGTCCGCTAAATTCAAAACATAAAAAAAGATGAAAAAAATCGTTTTATTCATTGCTATGATGGTTATTGCCGCCAGCAGCGTTTTCTCACAAACAACGGCAACGACAGACAGTATCAATAAAAAGGACAAAAACAACCTCAAACAAGGTGCCTGGAGAGAAGAAATGGGTGGAGGCGTTGTCGCTAAAGGCGTTTATTTCAACGATAAAAAAGACGGGACCTGGGTTACATATCACAGTGCCGGTTTTGTGAAGCGGGTTGAGAATTTTGTCAAAGGCGTTCAACAAGGTATCGTGGTAGAAATTGATGACCGTGGCGCACTCTCTTTGGAAGAGTATTACAAAGATGGTAAACAGGATGGTCTTTCAAGGAAATTCACCTACGGTGGCAGGCCTTCTGCTGAGGTCAACTACAAGAATGGCATGCGTAATGGTACTTATAAGATCTATTATGACATGAATGGCAAGTTGCAGGAGGAATCTAACTACAAGATGGGTAAGAAAGACGGCAAAGCTACCTGGTTTACCACAGAAGGGAAACTGATTGCAGAGTATGTTTACAAAAATGGGGACTTAGACGGTCCGCAGATTGCTTACTATGGAAATGGCACCACGAAGCAGATAGAGGAGTTTTATGTAAAGGGCAAACATCTGGGCGATTACAAAGAATTTTATGAGAACGGCAATATTAAACTTCAGGGCCAATATGTTAACGACTTGAAAGATGGGAAATGGGTTGAAAATGATGAGACCGGAAAGCTTATCAAGACCACCACTTTCAAAGCGGGCGTAGAGAAATAGTGTCATTTATTCGCAATCCTTTCGCGAAAAGGGATGGCTACGATTGTTTCGGTTGCTCTCCTGATAATCCAATCGGACTTAAGTTACAGTTTAAGGAAGATGGGGAAGACATCATTGCTGACTGGGAACCCCAGGAGCATTACCAGGGATGGACCAATGTTTTACATGGCGGAATACAAGCCAGCATGCTTGACGAGATCGGCAGCTGGCTTGTATTTGTCCGCCTGAAGTCAGGTTGTGTCACTTCCCGTCTCGATATCAGGTACCGCAAGCCTGTTCCGGTAAACCAGGGAAATATCACCCTGAGAGCCCATCTGAAATTGCAAACGAGCAGGATCGTCGAAGTCGAGGTGTCATTATTTGGCCCCGATGGTACTTTATGCAGTGGTGGAGTCGCCAGTTATTTTCTGTTTGATAAGGAAACAGCTAAAGAGAAGCTGATGTTTCCAGACAAAGAGGATGCATTTACGGCAGTATGATTTTAGAGCTGATCAACCAGTTTCTCGCATAGTTTTCCCCAGCTTATCCCATTCTTTTTTCCTAGCCTTACAATAATCACCTTTTTTTTCGGGTAAACATAGATGTATTGGCCCAGTATCCCTTTGGCGAAGATCGCGCCTTTCGGGGTGACCCGCCAGCAATAGGTATAGCCAAATCCTTCACCGTCTCTGGAGTCATTGACAACTGACATGGTTCTTTCCATCCATGCCTTTGGAACCAGTTGTTTCCCATTCCATTCTCCTTTGTTGAGATAGAGACGGCCAAAGCGGGCATAATCCCGCGCGACAGCGTTGATACAACAGAAATACTTGATTGTGTTTTTATTGTCAGTGCTCCAGCTTGCATCTGATTCCATGCCCATCGGGCTCCATAGTTTCTCTTCCAGGTATTGGTTGAGCGGCTTTCCTACGGCTTGCTGTATCATTAATCCGAGGATGAGCGAATTCACACTTTGATAGACATAGGTTTTGTCAGGTGGCCCGGCGACCTTCAGCTGTTTTAAATATCGCTTCATATTTCGCCCATAGTAATATTTGGGCATCAGCGAAAAAGGTGATCTGTAGCTTTCTTCAAAATCCAGGCCACTTCTCATATTTAACAAGTCTTCCATCGTGATCTTTTCGAAGCCCGGTTTAGTCATCCAGGGAAGGTAATCAGTAACCACCTGCTTTGTGTCAGGGATCTTCCCTTCGCCGATGGCAATGCCTGCTAAGGTGGCGACAAATGATTTTGAAACAGAGAAGGAAGGGAGATAATCGCTTTGTTTTATTCCTTCATCATAGGTTTCATAAACAATGCTGTCGTTACGGATGATGAGGAAAGCCGTAGTCATATTGTCGCTCAGAATCTGCGAAAATGGAACATCCCTGGTGCCAGGAATTTGTTGAATGACTAGATTTTTCTGGCCTTGCATAAAATGAAAAGTGCCTGAAGATACAGCGTGTATCGGAACAGACGGGAATTTATACTGATCGTTGATGTCGGCATAGTTCCAGACAAAGAATCGAACAAAAGTACATGAGCTCACGAAACTGCAGAGGATAATCAGGCCTGTGGGAAGCCATAATTTCTTTACCATCCCCTTGCCTTTCTTTTGTGGTTAATGATATAATCCTTTTGAACGGGTTTGCTGTGGTAGGCAGTCCTGTTTTTTACGTACTTCCTGTGACGGCGATTGTAATGTGCCCGGTGCGTCTGAACCCGGGTAAATTTGAAACTTGAATGACTTCCGAAAGAACATGATGGAAATCCTAAACTTATAAAAATGCTCAAAAACAGCAGCAACAAAGTTTTTTGGAAGGCTTTCATAATTTTCAAATTGTTTTGTTCCGTAAAAATACTTAAGAATTTTTAAATTTCCATGGCTTGTGATATTGAAGCCTTAAAAATGTTATTTTTGTGGTGATCAAGGTGCCAGACTTAAATTGTTTAAGAATGGCTGAAAAGGGAATCAGGTGAGTCAATTTTGACAAGTCCTGGACAGTACCCGCTGCTGTAAGCTCTTAGCACTTGTTGAGAATCATTGCCACTGTTAATATTTTAATGGGAAGGCCTCAACAAGGGAGCAAGTCAGAAGACCTGCCTCGGTCAAAACTATCAAAGCTTTCGGGATAAAGGCGATGAGAGATGACCTTTTTTTAGCAGCTCATTTCTTTTCTTTCTTCAGGCCAAAAGCATTGTTTTTTATGACTTATGGCTGTTGACCTGCATATTCAATTCTGTTTTTTTTCTGCCAAAATATGGCTTAGGATGCTGTTTTTTCTGTCATTCCTATCCATCAGTTATACATATGCGCAGCGAAGCAATATTGATAGTGTGACTGTCTTAACTGGTGTTGAGATTCATGCGGCCAGAAGCGGGCAATACGCAATAGGATATAAGAGGGAATCGATAGATAGCCTGGTCTTGAGTCAGGCCAGGTCAGAAAACCTTGGTGAACTGTTGTTTAAAAACACTTCATTGTATTTTAAGATTTATGGACAGGGCGGTATGAGTACCCTTTGTTTCAGGGGGACCACTTCGAGCCAGAGTGGTGTATTCTGGAACGGATTTAATATTGAAGGCAGAAGTTCATCCATAGTAGATTATTCTTTGCTTCCTGCCTTTTTCTTTAATAAGGTTGATGTCCTTTATGGTGGTGCAGCCAGTTTGTTTGGAAGCGGGAATATCGGAGGCAGTATCCATTTAGGACAGCAAATGGCTTTCAATGAAGGTTTTAGCATGGATGCAGGCCTGAGTTTCGGAAGTTTCGGAGAAGTCGGGCCTCAGTTGAAAATTAGTCTTTCAAATCGCAAATGGTCCTCGACAACATCATTGCTTTACCATCATATAGAGAATGACTTTCCGTACACTTATGCAGGCACTACCAAATATTTGACACATGCAGCCATTGAATCAAAGGCATTGTATCAGCAACTTGATCATCGTTTTAATAACAAACACATTCTGAATTTCTCACTTTGGTTACAGCAAGATGACAGGGAGCTTTCTGCTCCGATGACAGGTTCTTCTTCAATTGAAAACAGGACGGATCAAAGTTTTCGCTTTTCTTCTCGCTGGAAGGCTGATTATTATGAAGGTTTTACTGTTTCTGCAGGCTTAGCCCTGGTTCATGACTACCTGCATTACCTCAATGTCAGCCAGCATTCAGCGCAGATATTGGTGAATTCGAAGATCTATAATGATGTGCTAATGGCAGAAGCAAATGCAGAAAAGCGTCTTGGGAAATACTGGGACCTATACGTTCAGTTGTCATTTGAACAGGCGCAGACTGATGTCAATAGCTTTGGCGGGACTAACAAACAGTTGGATGGGGGAGTTCGGGTGAGCATCAAACGAGCTTTCTGGCATGACAAGTGGAACGCGGCCTTTCATATCCGACAGGAATGGGCGGAGAATTACAGCATCCCTTTTTGTCCTTCCCTTGGAATCGAAGGCAAGATTGGTCGATTTGTAAAAATATTTGCCAATGGAAGTGATAACTTCCGCATTCCCTCATTGAATGATCGTTTCTGGGTGCCTGGAGGCAATCAGGACCTGAAGCCTGAATCAAGCAGGAATGGGGAATGTGGTATACAATATTCCTATGTCGCAAATTCAGTATTTTTAATCGAACCTAAGCTTACTTCTTTTGTCTCGCTGATTAACGACCAGATCGTTTGGGTTCCTAATGGCCAGTTGTGGCAAGCTGAGAATGTGCAAAGGGTTTTTATTCGTGGGCTGGAGTTGAAAATTGCTTCTGTATATAGTTTTCGGAAATGTAAACTAAACTTCAGTGCAGAGTATAGCTTCGTATCCTCTGTCAACCAGGACAAATATCTTCCTAACGATGCCTCTGTCGGTAAACAACAAATATATACCCCAAAAAACAGGGCTGTCGCCAGCTTGGGTCTAAATAACAAAGTTTTCAATTTTACAGTGAAATCATCTTATACAGGGATCACGTATACTACCCGAGACAATAGTGCCCAGATGCCCGCATATCTCTTGTTTGATTTTATGGCCGCCTATCAATCGTCATGGAAAGCACTCAAAGGCATTGAGATCGGAGTGGAATTTGACAATATTTTCAATCAGCAGTACCAATTAATTCAATACTACCCTGCAGCAGGCCGGCAATTCCGCGTTCACCTGAACTGGAGGTTTAACTCCAAAAACTAATCGTAATCCTCAATGAATCACAAACAACAAATAAAAGCCAGCCTGGTTGTAGCCTGTATTTCATGCTTCTTCATACTGATGAATGCCTGTACCAAAGACAAAGTTGACACAATTCCACAGGTGTATAAAAGCCCGGGTATGTTCATTTGTAATGAAGGCCCTTTTCAGAGTGGTAGTGGAACTGTTGATTATTACAGCTTGAATGACCAACAATGTCAAAAAGATATCTTTGGATCAAAGAATGGTTTGCCCTTGGGGAACATCGTGCAGAGTATGCTAAAAGTGGGAGATACGATCTTTGTCATCGTAAATAACTCTAATAAAGTGGTTGTGGTCAAGGCTAGTGATTTTTCCCTAATTGGCAGTATTGAGAGCCTGGTATTGCCACGATTTATGATCAGCGTTTCGGCTACCAAGGCATATTTGAGTTGCTGGGATAATTCTGTTGCCATCATCGACCTCAAAACATTGCAGGTAATCGGGCATATTCCGGTCGGTACGGGACCTGAAAAGATGTTAAAATCGGGGAACCAGGTTTTTGTGCTAAACCAGGGAGGTTTTTCCAACGACAGTACTGTGAGTGTTATTAATACTTTGACAAACCAGGTAGAACAAACACTGGCGGTTTATCCCAGGCCTTCAGGAATCGTAGAAGATCAGGCAAGTGGCGAAATCTGGATTTTGTGTTCCGGAATAGGTTTTGATGGATGGCCCGGAGCCAATGATTCCGAGGGGCATCTTGTCAGTATCCTCAAGGGAACAAGTTACAGCATTCTTAAGGACTTCCCTTTTCCTGATAAGTCTTTTCATCCTATGAAACTGGTTCAGAATACTGTGACAGGAGATCTCCTGTATTTATATAAGCAAGGGGTTTTTAGTCAAAAGACTAACGCTCCAAAACTCGATACCGCATCATTTATCAACCTGGGCATACCCTTTTATAGTCTTGGCTTTGTTTCATGGGGCTCTCCTGCCTTGTCATATGTAGTAGCCTCAGATCCGGTTGATTATACGCAGGATGGCTGGGTCTATCTGTTTCACGCAAATGATGGAAAGCTTGCAGATTCAGTACATGCAGGTGTTGTTCCGACTGATTTTATTTTCCTTCATTAAAAGAACTTATTTGTTTCTATAGTATATTAGCTTAAAATATAACGCATATGTCAACTGAAGTCAGTGTAAAGTGGTTAATTAATATGGCCTTTGAGGCCAACGTCAATAATCATAAAATTCTCCTGGATGCGGATGAGAGTGTTGGCGGTGAAAATCTGGGCCCGAGACCTAAGCCGCTGACCCTGGCAGGATTGGGCGGATGCACAGGGATGGATGTCGTGGCTCTTTTAAAGAAGATGAAGGTGAATGTGGATAGTTTTGAAGTCCGTATCCATGCTGACCTAACGGAGGAACATCCACGGATTTATCATACCATTCATATTTATTATGTCTTTAAGGGCGAAGATCTCCCGATGGATAAGTTGGAAAAGGCTGTCAGTCTTTCTCAGGAAAAGTATTGCGGTGTGATTGCCATGTTCAGCAAAGCTTCTAAGGTCACCTACAAAATCGTGATTGAGGATTAGTTACCGCTCAAGTTGCTGAATACTTCCAGGAGCTCTGCCATGATCATGGCAGAAGCCCCCCAAATAACATAGCCCTGGATTACATAACAAGGTACGGAGATTTTAAAGTTCCTTATGTCAACTTCTCTTTGCTGAAGGGAGGATTTGTTTATAAAGTCATTCAGCGGGAGTCTTAAAATCGCTTCCACTTCATTCGGATCGGGAAAGGTGTCAGGCACATGATTGATCCAACCCACAACAGGTTGTACCAGGAAATTACTGGGTGGAATATACAGTTCTGTTAGTTTTCCCAATACCTCGATTTGTTCAGCCGGAATTCCGATCTCTTCGGTAGTTTCACGCAAAGCAGTCGCAGTAAGGTCCGTATCGGAATCCTCCATTTTTCCGCCGGGAAAGGCAATCTGTCCGCTGTGGACGCCATCGTATTGAGGCCTTTGAATCATTAGTGTTTGTAAACTCTGGTCCTGTTCATATAAAAGGATGAGAACGCCGCTTTTTCTGGGCTCAAAAGGGGAGGGGATGTTTTCTAATTGAAACCTGCGTTGTGCAGATGTCATTATGCCATGAGCAGACTGGCCCGGGAGTTTTTTTAAGAGCGCTTCACGCAATTTTTGTTTCATACTCATACGATTCTGCAAAGGTAACAAACGATAATTGATAAGTTTTAGCATCTGCTCAGAATCAAAAAAAAATATTAATAATTGATCAAATGTAATTTGCTGAATAAAAAAAATGTATTTTTAATCCGAAAAAAAAAACAATGATAAAGGAATTGCCCGATGTATCCAACCAGGGTCAGGAAGCCATTTCTGAAGGGAAAGAGCTGATACTGCACAATGATGATGTCAATTCATTTGACTACGTTATTGAGACTCTGATGGAAGTTTGTCTTCACGAGCCGCTTCAGGCAGAGCAATGTGCATTGATTGCTCATTATAAGGGAAAATGTGGGGTAAAGTCAGGTGCTTTACCCGAAATCTTACCTCCGGCCGTTGAAATGGAACGCCGCGGTCTTACCGTAACAATTGAACAATAGTACCTATGTCTTGGACTCTTATTGGAATTTTAATTTTCTTGGGATTAGTATTGCTGGTTATTGAAATCCTCGTTATCCCAGGCTCAACTATTGTTGGTGTACTTGGATTTGGAGCGATGGTTTATGCTATATATAATGCGTATGTAAGTCATGGTGCTACAGGTGGAATGATCGCTGTAGGGGTTACATTAACTTTGACAGTAATAACGATTCTGTACACGATGCGATCAAAAACCTGGAAGAAATTTGCCTTGAATGACGAACTTCCTCATAGGATGAATGACATGGAAGGTAAAAATATTAACATCGGCGATGAGGGGATAACAATGGGACGGTGCGCGCCTTCAGGAAATGCCACTTTCAATGATGAGGTATATGAGGTTCATACCTTTGGCGACTTTATCGACCCGAATACCCCTGTTGTCGTAACAAAAATAGAAGGTTATAAAATATTTGTAAAACGAAAACTCCCTGCTAATGGAATCTAATGCCATCGTTGTAATTGCCATCGGTTTTGGCTGTCTTTTTGGGCTTTGGCTCATTTTTTATTTAATTCCTGTCGGCCTGTGGTTCAACGCCCTGGTTTCAGGAGTCAGAATCTCTTTGTTACAGCTGATCCTGATGCGTTGGCGAAAAGTACCCCCGGCGATTATTGTCTATAATCTCATCGCTGCCACAAAAGCAGGAATACAACTAAGCCGGAATGAACTTGAAGCGCATTTCTTAGCGGGTGGACGGGTGAAGTCAGTCGTAAATGCTTTGATTTCCGCAGATAAAGCCAATATTCCGCTTGACTTTAAGTCTGCTACAGCCATCGACCTTGCCGGTCGTGATGTTTTTGAGGCTGTACAAATGTCAGTAAATCCTCGGGTTTTAAACACCCCACCTGTCACTGCTGTGGCCAAAGATGGTATCCAGTTGATCACCAAGGCAAGGGTAACAGTCCGTGCGAGCATTAAACAGCTGGTTGGTGGTGCCGGAGAAGAGACTGTTTTAGCCAGGGTAGGGGAAGGTATTGTAACTGCTATTGGTTCAGCACTTTCACATAAATCCGTTCTTGAAAACCCGGATTCTATTTCCAAAGTAGTTCTTGCAAAGGGACTTGATTCAGGCACAGCATTCGAGATTTTGTCAATAGACATTGCAGATATTGATGTTGGAAAGAATATTGGGGCGCAACTTCAGATGGACCAGGCATTGGCCGATAAAAATATTGCACAGGCCAAAGCCGAAGAGCGCCGTGCTATGGCTGTTGCTCTTGAACAAGAAATGAAAGCCAAGGCTCAAGAGGCCCGTGCGAAAGTGATAGAAGCTGAGGCTTTAGTGCCGCAGGCAATTGCTGAAGCTTTCCGTTTGGGTAATCTCGGAATTATGGATTACTACAAGATGGAAAATATCAAAGCCGATACGGGAATGCGTGATTCTATTGCCAGGCCTTCCGGTAAACTAAAGGACGACGCAGGCGATCATAGCAAGAAGTAAGAAGGAAGATATAAGAAGCACCTGGTGAAAGGAGAAGTTTGAAGTTCCCAGACTTATACTTCTCCTTTCACCGGGTGTTTCTTGCTTCTAATATCTTGCTTTAAAAAAGGAATCAGAACGGCATGATCAGGCGGACGAAGATGTTCGCGGAGGGGCGCAGTGCGTCCCAGGTTCCCAGGTTAATGTGGTGGAAGTACAGGGTGACTCCAGGGTTTACAGAAATTACTTCATTGAATTTCAACATGACACCTCCGCTTGCAAAAAGGCCGAGTCCAACGCCTCCCTGGACCAACTGACCACTTTGTGTGGTAGTTCCTGGTATATACCCTTGGTTTCCATATTGGTTTACCATATTATATATTGTATTCCCAATCTGAATCTCATGGCTGATTACCTTTACATTCGTAAGGTTGATCCCATATTCAATGAAAAGGGAATTCCCACTTTTGCTCTTCTTTAGCTTAAAAGTCTTGGAATAACCGATGTCCATGATATAGCGGCTTTCTTTCGCGACAATCGGGCATTCCCGATAGCGCGGATTAAAAGAAGTATTAGGCAGGTCAAGGTTTACAAAAGCAATATCTTTTGCGACCATTTTGGAGTAATTGAAGTTCATGAACCACCCACTGGTTTTGCTGTTTGTAATTTTAAAATAGAACCCTATCGAATAGGTTGGTTTGTACTTCAAATTACCAGGCAGGGTGTATGGATTCGTGGTATCAAGAGCATAACCCAGTTCTTGTTCGATTTGCTGCCTATAATAGTAATTGTTAATGATGTAGTTTAGGTTATTTGAGTTCTGAGGAGAGCCGTCATAGAATTTTGCAGGTTTGTTGTCAGGAAAATAAAACCCCATATTAATTCCATAGATAAACCATCCTGCTGAAGAGGTATCAGTTATTTGTGCCTTGGTCTCCAAAGGAAAGAAGCATGTAATAACGAGCAAAACCAGCAAAGATTGACGGATGATTTTAATCACAATAGATAGAAAAGCTTAGTAATAAGGCAAAGATAGACAAAATTGCAGGGGAAATGCATGATAATCCCGGGACTTTGTTTACCTTTGCACGCAAATATAATGGACCCGTAGCATAATTGGATAGTGCATCTGACTACGGATCAGAAGGTTAGGGGTTCGAGTCCCTTCGGGTTCACAAAAAAAAGAGCAGTTACACCAGTAACTGCTCTTTTTTTGTGATGCGCACACGTGCACATTCTGCACACGAATCAATGCGCACAAAAAAGCCGTCCCACCCAAAGGCAAGACGGCTTTTTAAAATTCATTTATTTCTTAGTACGCCTTAATTTCCGTACGACGGTTATTTTGTCTTCCGGCTTTCGTATCGTTTGTATCAACAGGCCTTGTTTCCCCAAAACCAGCGGTAGTAAAGCGTTTGGAGTCGATTCCTTTGCCGATCAGGTAAGTGCCTACGCTATGGGCTCTTTTGTCAGATAGCGTTTGGTTTGAAGAAGCACTTCCAACGTTATCTGTAAAACCTTCAATGGTTAGTCTGAATGTCGGATATTTCTTCATGATGTCAACAAGCTCGTCCAGTTTGCCTTTAGAATAGTCGGTGAGTTGGTCGCTACCGGTGACGAAATAAACGGTTTTTGCAATTCTGGCGATGTCTTTATCGGTACCAGTTGTTTCAAGGATTTTCTTGTTCAGCAGGTTAATCTGGTTTTCCAGGTCCTTAATTGCAGGATTTGGATCCTTATATTGTTTGATTTTAGCAAGGCTATCTGCGAGAGCTTTGACTTGTTTATTCAGATCATCATTCTTTTTGGCAAGGGTATCTACTTGAGCAGAGGTAGCAAGTTTTTCTTTTTTCTTACCATTCCGGTTGCCAAAACGATAGCCAACTGTGATTTCATGTCCGCCGTAGTTGCCGCCGATCACGCCTTTATAATCACTAAATGGAACTGCAAAGTCATAAGTGTAAAGCATTACAACATTCTTTGCGACTTCGCCACCGACACTGATTCCGGCAATCATGTTAGAACGAAAAGTTGGGCCAAACCAGATTTTTTCTTTGTAGCGAAAATAGGCATTGACATCAAAACTAAGTGGAGCTCCTGGAACAGTGCGAATAACTACGCTGGGTTCGAGGTTCCAGTTTGTGTCGAGTTTGAAGTCATAAGAGATATAAGGATTGATTTGCATTTTAAACTCATAGATACCAGAACTGACTTCATAGAAAGATGGAATTGAGAAGCCGACATTGAGTGTTTTCCAGCGATACATCAGGCCTGCTCCGAATTCCAATGAGGTTGAATTGATTTTGTTCTTTCCCTGCCACAGAGGATCATTGGGATCAACCAGCGGATTGTCAAGGGCACCGGAAAGATCAACTCTTTTTTGGAGGAATCCTGCAGTGACACCAAAATCGACATAATGATCTTTTGCAACCATCAGGTGATAAGCATAACTTCCGGAAGCGTAGAGGTTGCTAAAGATATCGGCTTTGTCATTCATGATACTAATCCCGACACCTGATTTTTTGCCAACAGGTGTATTGATGTTGAACATTAATGTTCTTGGGCCGTAATCCACATTAACCAGATTATGCCTGTATCCAAGGTAGCCTTCAGTGATTCCGTACATACCGCCATAAGCAGGTGATAAGGAATATTTGTTCATCAGGTACTGATAATAATAAGGAAACTGTTGTGCCTGTGCCAGGTTACAAAGTCCAAAGACAGCCAGGAGAATTAGTGTATATATTTTTTTCATTGGTCTCGGTTTTGGGTGGTTAAGAAATGTGAATCTGGCTTATTGTTTTGTATAGATCACATTGACCGGGCCTTTAAATTCTTGGCCGTCTTTATCTTTAATATAATAATAGTAGGGGCCTTCAGGAACCTTTGATCCTTTATATTCACCATTCCAGTCATTTTGGTAATCAGAGCTGCTGTAAACCTCAAGACCATAGCGATCATAAACCGTTAACTGGTAGCGGTCGCCGGGAAGTAAGTATCTTTTAATTCTAAAAACATCGTCAAACCCATCATTGTTGGGTGTAAAGACATGCATGGGTTGCATTTTTTTATCTTCCAGAACAGTGACAACAAAATCCAGAGTAGACAAGCAATTGTTGTTGTTGGTCAAATGAACAGAATAATTCCCTGTTTGATGAATATTGATTGACGGTGTAGTTTCCCAGGTTGGGAGCCAGGTAATATTGCTGACGGTTTCTGCAGTATTCACGGTAGCTGTGAGGCTTTGGTCTTCATAAAAAGAAAACTGAGGAACTCCCATGATCACATCGACAGGCGTGAGAGAATATTGAAGGTCAAAATGAGGAAGGTCATTGATGACAATAGTTTTTGATATTTGGTTGGTACAACCATTTACTGTTGTAACCAATAAATTCACATTATAAGTACCGAAATTCAGGTAAGTATGTTTTGGGTTTTGGTTGCTGCTGGAATACGCATCGCCAAAAGACCATAGCCAAGAGGTTATCGTAGAATTCTCAACAGTGGAAAGGTCGATGAATTGCGTTTCACTACCCAAACAGAAACTGGCGTCAGAAAAGTCAGCTTTAATATCGCTTACAGCCACTTGTTTGTAAATAGATTCCATCAAATTGAATTTGGTATAGATCTTCAGGCCGATATTATACACACCGGGACCAGGGAAATGCAGCGTTACCTGAGGTCCAAACCCACTGACAGGATTAAGGACACCATCATTCCAGGTTGTGTCCCAACGATAGTCAATAATTGAATCACCGGGAAGTACTGTTGAGGTGCTTGTAAGTGTTGTCACTTCCCCTTTACAGACCACATTAAATGCAAAATTTGCCGCAGTTTGTTGTCCATATATCCGGGAAAGGAAAAGAAAGACTAACAAAAAACCAGTAAGAATCCTTTTCATAATGAGGGATTTATATTATTAATTAATGAAATTCAATACAATGCTTATGCAGGCTTCAAAAATATATTAAAAACCAACAAAAAGCAAAATAATTTTAAGGAGTTATTAACGATAAATTTTTAAAAACCCCAGTGTTGTCTAAATTTGCCGACAGCTAAGGTAGGTATATGTTTTGATAATTGCGCCCTTTTAACAATTATTTAATATTTTTCCCAGTGATAGAAGGCATTAAGAATGATTTGAAAGTATGGCTTGAAGAAATGCAGCTCGAACTGAGTAATTGTCGCTGTTGTCCTCATAATTGTGGCGTAAACAGGCTGAATTCAGAGCTTGGGATATGCAGAACTGATGCATCTTTCCCGATAGCTTCGGTTAGCCTGCATCTGGGCGAAGAACCTGCAATAAGCGGTGTTGTTGGTATTTGTAATATATTTTTTGCGCATTGCAATTTACAATGTCAGTTTTGCCAGAATCATCAAATTAGCAATAATCATTGTGAAACAGATAGATATGATGTTTCACTTGAATCATTACTTAAAGAAATATTGCATTATCTTGATCAGGGTGTTCATGCGCTTGGTTTTGTTTCACCTTCTCATGTGATACCGCAGGTAAAAGTCATTGCCAAATCGATCCGAAAATTAAGGCCGGATTGTGTTCTGGTTTTTAATACCAATGCATACGATAAGGTAAAGGTAATCAGGGAGATGGATGGTTTGGTTGATGTGTGGCTTCCAGATTTAAAATATTTGGATTCAACGCTTTCAGGTGAATTGTCGGGCGTAAAAAACTATCCTGAGATTGCTAAGGAAGCGATTCGGGAGATGTACCGTCAAAAAGGGACTCAGTTGCGGCTTGATGCCCACGGCAAAGCGCTGTCGGGATTGATAATCCGGCATCTGGTACTTCCCGGATCTATTGAAAATAGCCGCGATGTGTTGCAATTTATTGCGGATGAGCTTTCGCCCCGGGTTTGGGTTTCCGTTATGTCACAGTACTTTCCTGCACATAAATTTCGTGAGCATCCTGTGTTTGGCCGGATGTTATTATATCATGAATATGCAGAAGTTATTGCCATTATGGAGCGTCTGGGGCTTGACCGCGGCTGGGTTCAGGAGTTGGAAAGTGCCTATCATTATAAACCGGATTTCGAAAAGTCAAAACCATTTGAATAATACAATTATATGGCTCAGGAAATCTTCGGCTAATCGTCTGCAAGCTGTTTGATACCAGCACAATGCGTTCTTTTGTGATCCTGTATAAATGTGTTTAAATTTTTCTCCCGGCTTTGTGGTTGATTTTGAAAAAAGCTGTACCTTTCGGCCTTGTTTTATTGAATAATTAATCCTTACATAAATACTACTACTTATGAAGAGCAAACGCTTACTGTTATTCGTTGTTTCATTGTTTTTCGGACTTGTCGTCCTGCCTGTTCTTAGTTTTGCACAAAGCACAATTGCTGAAAATCCTTTTCAAACGCAAACTGCCGGTTTTCAACAACAAAATGTAGATGAATATCTTGGTATTCTGAGGAATAACCAGCTTACCGGGAAAGTTGATCCTGCAGATGAATTATCTGCCCGTCAAAAAACGGAACAAAAAAATAAATTGAAAAGTGGAAATGCCATGGGGCTTGACTGGACAACGATGGGACCTGATAACGTCGCAGGCCGCACCAGGGCTGTACTTATCGATAAAGCAAACAACAATCTTATCTACGCAGGCTCTGTTACCGGAGGTTTATGGAAATCTTCCAATGGCGGGAGTTCATGGTACGCAACCCAGGTAACCGGAGGAACTGATATTATTTTAAATGTAAGTTGTATCACACAATCTGTTGATGGTACAACTATTTATATCGGAACAGGGGAGAGTTTTCTGGAAGTTGGCGGCAGAGGTAAAGGTGGATTGATCGGGCATGGTATGTATAAGTCAACCGATGGTCAGAATTTTACACTGATTCCTTCAACACAACCTGTGACACCTAATGACACTACTGCTGATTGGGTATATGTTAACCATCTGGCATCAGGGGCAAATGGTCGCCTTTGGGCTGCTACGAATAAAGGACTTCGATATTCTGATAATGAGGGCGGATCCTGGACCTATGCACAGTCAAGTGGCACTGATCTTACCGAGAATGCCATGGATGTAAAAATTGGTTCTAATGGAATCATTGTTGCCTGCGTCGGATCAAAATGTTTTATCTCTGAGAGTGGTGATGTCAATAATTTTGTAAACCATTCTACTGGTCTTGCCAGCAAACTGCCGCTTCCCGGAATCGTTGGCAGGATTGAATTTGCCATTGCACCTTCAAATGCTGATGTCATGTATGCTTCTGTTGCAAGAGTTACTTCAAACCTTGACAATATCTACCGTTCAGTTGACAAAGGTCAAACCTGGAAGGTAATCGGTCCTGGCGGTTCGGTTTCATTTAATGTTTTCAATATTGGTAATCTTACTTCTTCCGGAAAAGGTATTTATGCCAACGCAATTGCTGTTTATCCAAATGACCCTGACCAGGTACTTCTTGGTGGTTATGATCTTTGGAGAGGAAAGAAAGTAGATAATGGTTATTTCTCATGGGAACAGATTTCTTCCGGAGCTTATCCAACCTGGTATCCTTTGTCACTACATTCATCTCAACATGCAATTGTTTTTTCAGCAACGAGTGCAGGTTTGATTTATTTTGGCAATGACGGGGGTGTTTCAGTTTCTTATGATGGGGCACAGACCTTCCACCAGAAAATTAAGAATTATGCAACTACCCAGTGTTATACGATCACAGCTTCACATGATGACAAGATACTAATTGGGACACAAGGTGCAGGTTCTCAGTATATTGACAAAAACGGGAATACTGCTTTTTCAGGGACTCAGGTAAGCAGGGGGAATTTTGGTTCAGAGGTTGGTGGTCAAAGTGCCATATCTTTTATCAATCCAAAAGTAATGCTGGTGAGTGATAATAATGGCGCTTCAAGCCGTTCAATTGATTATGGCTCCACTATGGCTGGTTACTACTCCTCAACGATGAGTGCAATTACAGGATCTATGGTGACCCCTTTGCTTTTATGGGAGAACTTTAATGATCTTACAAGTCTTGACTCTATTAAATACATCGTTCATGATACTATCGCTGCCGACGAAAGCTTTAAAATTAAAAGTAAAAGTGGCGGTTATCCTTTCCTTACACGCAATATCACCGGACATACCCTCTTCCCTAAAGATACTGTGATGATTCAGGATAGGGTTCAAAGTAAAACGTTCCTTGGCACCAATGGTGCAGTCTGGTTTTCAAAAGAAGCGCTGTACAGCGGATTATATTTCTCTTCAACCCCGGTTTGGTATAAGCTCTCTCTGATAAACAATACTGTTCAGTGTATGGCATATACTCATGATGGAAACACATTATTTGTTGGAACACAAAACGGTTATTTGTTAAGGATCAGTAATATTAACTCCTGGGTATCGGAGACAGTGAATAATGTGAAGATGGATACGCTTAAAATATTTGGCAACAGGGCTGTGACATCTATTGCAGTTAACCCGCTTTTACCCGGAAATGTTATAGTTACTGTTGGTAATTATGGCAATACAACTTATGTTTATGGTTCAGCAAATGCACTCGCTGCAACGCCTGTTTTTGCCAGTAAGCAAGGTGACCTGCCCGCAATGCCTGTTTATGCTTCATTAATGGAGATGAACAGTGCTGACAGAGCTGTTATTGGTACTGAAATGGGTATTTATTCAACAACAAATTTCACCTCATCTACACCAAGCTGGGTTCCGGAAATTACCGGAATGGGTATCATCCCCGTATACATGCTAAAACAACAAAGCATGAACTGGTGGCCTATCGTTGCTGAAGTTGATAGTGTTGCCGTAACCAATTATGGACAGATTTATGCTGCCACTCATGGCAGAGGTGCTTTTAAATGTTCAAAATTTGTTGGGATCAATGAGCCAGATCCTAATCATACTGCTCTTAATGCAAATCTTGAGGTTTATCCAAACCCTGCTATTGACCAGGCAGTGGTGAAATATTCACTTAAAACCAAATCTTCTGTAAAAATTGAATTGTATGATTTTACAGGCAGAATGATTGAGCAGAGAAGCATTGCCTCACAAACGCCTGGAGATCATCTTCAGACTTTCGCTGTTGACCAGCTCGCAAAAGGAACATATTTTGTAAGATTTGTGGCAGGTACAGTTCAAAATACTGCAAAGCTGATTGTACAGTAAAAAGAATATATATATATAGAGGTGTTGATTAAATTCAACACCTCTTTTTTTTGGCAATTTTAACATATTAACTGAATGTTAACGGTCCTTAACCTTTCTTGGCATTTCATTTTCGTTTTTGGCACTGCGATTGCAATTGTCACATTAACCAATTAAAATCTCAAAAAAATGAAAAGGTTAATTTCAATGGTGATTATCACCCTGTTCTTAGGAACCACAATTTCTTTCGCTCAAAACGCAAAACCTGCTACCCAGGAAAAAGCAAAAACAACAACTCCTGCTAAGACCGAAGCTAAGCCAGCTGCTGCTCCAGCTGCTGCTCCTGCTGAGAAACCAGCTAAGAAAGCTAAAAAGCATTCAAAAGAGGCCAAGACAGAAAAAGCTGCCAAGCCAGCCGAAGTAAAGAAGTAATTCTTGCCTTTAAGTTTGGATTTAATAAAAGGGCCGTCTCAATTGTTGAGGCGGCCTTTTATTATTTTAACTGCTCAAGTTAATGCAAACAGGTGAGCTTAGTCTTTTAATTCGATTTAGGTTCTTTCTGGTTTTTATTAAATCGTTTTCCCCAGTCAAAACTTACATAGAAACCAAAGAACCCATCAACGGGTGCATTGTAACTCATAATCTGAATCCCTTCAGTGAAAAATGCGAGTGTGTTTCCACTTAAAGGAATGCTATGTGGGTAATAATCAACGTAGGCACCAACCTCCAAAGACTTTACTCTCTCATTCTCACCGCCAAAGTCAAAGTTAAACCCGACTTTCCCATATATACCCGGGCGAAGCTGAGTCTCGCTCAAGCCCTTTGTAAAAGAAGCGCGACCATAAATGTTGTCATAAAAATGCTTGGTTGGATCGTAGCGTTCTGTGCTTGTGTATGGATTTGTAAACCCGGGTGAATATTTAATAATATAAAGATAAATCGGTTTTTCGAAACCAAGGGAGGCCCCAACATGGTAAAAATATCGAACCTCAACACCACCCCAATACGGCTTTCTATTTAATAAACGGTCTTTCCCATAGCCAGCATGTAAGGCAAAGAAATAATTTATCTTACCGTAAACATAACTTTTTGTATTGCCTGTAAAAGGAGAAATCGTACGGATCTCCTTAGGAGATAATTGATTCAGGAGTTCAATCTCCCAGGAGTTTTTCTTGTTTACGGTGATGTGTTTCCCCCAGCTATATCCAAAACCAAAGCCGGCAGTATGCAGGAAAATTTTATAAACGGATTCTTTTTTTAGGAAAAAATTAACATCATTGGTGTCAGCAATCATTGGCTGAGCCGTTGTTGTTAATCCTGTAAAAACGATTAACAACAAGAAAATGGCGCTGATATACTTCTTTTTCATCCAATAATGAAATGATAAAATCCGCCCGAAAAAAACTAATATCCTCTGTCGATAGTATATCGCTTGGCTTCTCCGCCGTAAGCAGGGCAAGATGAGTGCGTGGCGCGGCATGCAGTAAAAACCAGGCTCCCAACAAACAACAAGACTAACAGAAAAGCGCTCTTCTTTACGCTTGGTTTCATGTGAATTATTTTATGGATTATTAAAAATATCAAATTTATTGCGGACACAAAGGTAAGGTAAAATATATAGAGATAACTTCATAGATTTACTTATTATTGCACATCAAGATGTTAATGAAAATGGAAAATCGGGTAGAGCCTCAAATTGAAGACAGTTGGAAAGAGATATTACAGGAAGAGTTTCAAAAGGAATACTTCCTGGATCTTAAAAAGTTTCTGCTTGAAGAAAAACAGAAATTTAAGGTATATCCTTCTGGAAAACTGATCTTTGCTTCATTCAATCTGACACCATTCGACCAGGTAAAAGTCGTGATTTTGGGCCAGGATCCCTACCATGGCCCGGGTCAGGCACATGGATTGTGCTTTTCTGTTCCTGAAGGGGTTGCGTTTCCGCCTTCTTTGAGAAATATCTTTAAAGAAATCCATGACGACGTTGGCTTGCCAATTTCTGATTCAGGGAACCTGGAATCCTGGGCTCGACAAGGGGTTTTGCTTTTAAATGCAACGCTGACTGTTAGGGCAAATGAAGCAGGTTCGCATCAGAACCGTGGATGGGAGCGTTTCACGGACAAAGTAATTATCGAGCTCTCAAATAAAAAAAATGGTCTGGTTTTTATCTTATGGGGCAATTACGCAAAGGCCAAACGTGCCCTCATCGACGCTAGTCGGCATCATATTCTAACGGCACCCCATCCTTCTCCCTTATCATCGTACCAGGGATTTTTTGGATGTAAGCACTTCTCTCAAACGAATGAATTGCTAATCAAGGAAGGTGAGAATCCGGTAAACTGGGGCGTATCAGGAAAATAGAACGTTATTTTAGTCGGCTTCTTTACGGTCGATTTCCCGCTTGCTGTCTTTCTGTTTTAAAGTCTCTCGTTTGTCGAACAGCTTTTTCCCTTTGGCCAGGGCAATATCGAGTTTGGCATAACCTTTCTCATTGACAAAAAGCATGACCGGGATGATGGTCAGCCCTTTTTCTTTGTATTTGGTCTGGAGTTTCTTTAATTCTCTGCGGTTGAGCAGGAGTTTTCGATCACGTTTCGGCTCATGGTTGTAATGGGTTCCCATGGTGTAAACGGAAATATGAAGGTTGATGACAAAAAGCTCATTCCCTCTGAAAGCACAATAGGAATCAGTTAAATTGGCTTTTCCTTCACGGATGGACTTGATTTCAGTACCAACCAGCTGAATCCCTGCTGTCAGTCTTTCGAAAAGGAAATACTGAAATTCTGCTTTTTTATTTTTTATTTGAATCTGGTTCGCCATGGTCCTGTTGTGGATGGCAAAAATAAGCATTGCAATGAATCCATGGTCGGATAAAGTTTGTAAAGTGATATTCCTTTGTGATCCATACACTTATGAAGTAAAAAGCCTTGCATTTCAGCTTGTTTTGTGAGTGATGTGTCGCTGATAAGCAGGTAATTTGCGCCCAAACGGATAAAATACCTGATTGTATCTCTCATTCGCCTTGTCTCTGCGGGTATAGTCCATCCCATATGATCAATGAAATACAAACTGATGTTAGGGGAGGGATCCGGGACCGATATGATCCTGGCATCTGAGCTTACTCCTGCTGCCGCCAGGTATGGCTTAATTTCATAAAAACCGACGTTAAACTTTGTGCCAACCACTACTGTCGAATCATATCTGCGCTGAAAGTTGATTTTAGCATATTGGATACCCAGGAATGACAATATAAACAGAAGCAATGTCATGAAATAGGTATTCATCTGCTTCGGGAACTTCTGTTTTAAACCTTTAAGCGAGGCCAGGACCGGGAAAAGGATTACCGTCATCAAATTGATCATATAATAGTCGTGCTGGGCAAATTGCTGATAAAAAAGGAGGAAATAAAATAAGCCACCCAGGATGATCATAACCGACAGAAATACCAAAAGTCGCCCGGATCTGCTGATCCATAAAACACCTAAAATGAGAATCAGCAAGAAGAAATGGAAGATGCTCTCATAATAATATTTTGTATACCAGTAGTTCGTAATCAATTGCCAGGTTTCCCTGATTTCTTTCCCTGAGGCTTCCCACAATGGCAGGGCACTTGATGGGAAATAGCTGTTTCCATGAAGGTTGTTGTACTGATGCATCCAAAAATCCCAAAGGAAAACAAGCAGGATAAACACGAATGAAAGGATAGTGAATGTGACAGGATGCTTAAAGTAATGTCCTTCATCTTTCAGGCGGATTCCCCAGAATCTTTCAATAATAAATATCCCGATAGCTGTCATAGGATTAAGGGCATAGCTTAAATTAAGCAAGGCCCCAACTGTAAAAAACAGAAAGCAAAGCCATAAATCCGATTGCGTTTGTTTGTCAGAGTATTTAAAAAAGAACCACCACCCGGCAAGGCTAAAAGCAAGCGCAGCGGGATCAGGAAGGAAATTTGCAGAATAATAAATTAATATTGAGGATGAAAAGAAAATAAGGCTTAGTGCCATTCCCTGGAGCATGTCGTTCAACACCAGGCTGAGCATCCTGAAGAGACTGTAAAAACCAAAAAATACAATCAATAATGTGATCAGCCTAAATATCCAGATGTGTGGTCCGAAGATCTTATAGAGAGAGGCAACGACGGCATAGATCAAAGGGAATTCAGAGGCTTTACATCCACCTTCACTTTGGAGGTTATTAAGGTGAGGATTGAAAAGATTTAGCCCGTCTTTATAATAATTATAAGTAAAGGTAAGCCCATCTGCCTGTCTCCCCAAGTGAACACCTTGCGGCGGGAGTTCAAAGATCTTTTGCTGGCCCAGGAAAAGATTAATTAACAGGAAAATGAAAAAGAAAAGTAAAAACAAGCGTCTTCCGTCTGCCCAGGGTCTTGAAATTTCGGAATAAGGCCACTTCTTCATAATATCGTTAAGGGTGATCCTTGCAAATATAACGCATTTGAGTCTACAGTTTAAAATTCAGCCCGGCGATGAAATTGATCCCCGCCTGTGGAAACAAGCCATCCATCTTGTTCTCCTTCCCCTGGTAATAATAGCTGTAAACCCAAGCATTTGACTCATAAAGTACATTGCCAATATTGTTGACCTGAATAAACAAAGTCAGGCTTCCAGGTGGTTTAAAAGAGGGGTTAAACGCAATTCGAAGGCTATTCAAGAGGTACGGATTCAATTTTCTGTCATTGGAGGAGGTGTTGTCAATATATTGTTTTCCAACATATTTGGTGATCCATTGTATGGTCAATGAATGCGCAGGTTTATAGCTAAGAACACTGCTTGCTGTGAGCGCAGGACTGAACCCCAGATCCGTTGTGCCCAGTTTTTCGATTTTTTGTGCTGAGCTGTCCCAATTGTCGATGTAACGTGTAAAATCAAGGATTTTATTTTGGCTGACATTGATATTGCCTTTCCAGTCGAGTTGAGGAAATGGAGTCCATCCCCAACTGAATTCGCAACCACTCCGGTAGCTCCGTTTTACATTGGTCATAATGGGAGCGCCGACATTGTTAATCTCACCGGTCATCACCAACTGGTTGTTATAGTTCATATAATAATAATTCAGGCTGACGGCCCAGCCTGTCCTTGTATAGTCGTATCCCAGTTCAACATTCGTCAGTTGTTCAGCCTGAGGGGTCTTTCCGGGCTCGGCATCAGTGAAATTGCTGCGATTGGGCTCGCGGTTTGCAATGCCAAAGTTGACTTGTATGTGGTTTATGTTGTTGAATTTGAATGAGATTCCGGCTTTTGGGTTAATAAAACTATAGGTATGCTTTTGGTCGATTATCGCAAAGCCCTCTTCCATCCCTTTCAGGGTATAATTAATATTTCTGTATTGAATGTCTCCAAGCACCTTAATTTCTGCACTAATCGCATACACCGCTTTCGCAAAAATGTTAAAATCCAGCTTTTTCCCGCTATTGCGGTACCATTCACTGGGAACAGGAATCGATAAAGCCGGGGCGGTAGTCCCGATGATTTTCCCAAAATGCCTTCCGTTATAGAAGGTATAAGCGATACCGGAGGTAAGTTGAAGCTTGTGGATTTTCTTATTGAATGAAGCTGTAATTCCGGAGAAGTCGTTATCGAGCCATTTCCGTGTAATGAAATCAAAAGTGGCATTCGAGTCGATAGGCAGTGGGCCAGGCAGGTATGAAAAAGGAGATTGACCTTGTTCATAATTTTCGTAATATCCTTGCCCATGGGTGTAATGCACGCCAAGGTTAATGTCTGTATTTACATTGAAGCGGTGGTTGAAGGAAAGAAGATAATGACTTTGTTTATAGTCATCAACCTGGTTTCTGTAATACAAGGCTTTCCCTGTGCTGTCATAGAAGAGTCCGCAAGGATTGTAGGTCCGGTTGGTGTCAAGGACTTCAGACGGAACGCCATCCCAGGCCTGGTACGTTCTTTCTTTTCCGGAAATGACGGTCGCTTTAAGGATGTTGTTTTTATCGACCCAGCTTCCATTGAGAAAGACCGACTGAAGGTCGGAAGTAGCCCTCTGGATGTATCCATCTGAGTTGATCAGGGAGATGCGTCCATCAAATGACCAGTGATTTCTGAACAAGCCGCTGCCCAATCTGAGGCTGTTGTGAAAAGTATTGAAAGAACCTGCTTCTGAAGTTAGCTCAGCGTAGGCTTTTTCTGAGAGTTTTGTTGTTTCTATATTGATACTGGCACCAAAAGAAGCTGCGCCATTGCTGGAAGTGCCGACACCTCTCTGGATTTGTAAATTGTCGATTGAGCCTGCAATATCAGGGATGTCGACCCAGTAAACCTCGTGCGATTCAGGGTCGTTAAAGGGCATGCCGTCGAGGGTGACGTTCACCCTTGTCATGTCAGTCCCGCGTATCCTGATGCCCGAATAGCCAACTCCCGTTCCTGCATCTGAGCTTGTGACCGTTGATGGGCTTTGATCAATAAGGTAGGGGAGGTCCTGGGCAGTACTTCTTTGTTCTATTTCTTTACGGGTGATGGTGGTCACTGTTGCCGGGGCGTCCCTGGGGATACGTCCTGCTGAGATGATAACTTCGTCAGCAAGGATGGCTTTCTTTTTTAACAGGATCTCCAGGTGATTTGTTTCCCCGTTTTTCAGGATACGTTGGTCTACCAGATACCCCATCATGGTTGTCCTCAGGCTGATACTGCCACTGCCCACTGACTTGAATTCGAAGGCTCCCATTTCATCGCTTACCGCATGTAAATAAGTATTTTCGATTTGGATAATAGCGCCCGGGATGCCTTCGCCATTGTCAGAATCTTTTATGACACCTGACAATGTGGACTGGCCGAAGCAAAATCCAGCGATCAGCATGGAAAGTAAGAATAAGAATATATATTTCATTGATTTGGGTTTGCCCCAAAAGATAAGCTACCGTGTTCAGAGTTTTCCTGTCCGTTTCCCTTCGCCGGCATTACCCGGAGCAGGTTCAAAGAGTATGTTCTCAGCCCGTTCGGTAGGGCACCCCTTAGGAATTGCAGGACAAAGATACAGTAAACGATGTTTTTTATAACTTTATCCACAGAAATTTTCAAAAATGCGTATTTCAATTATTAACGGGCCAAATTTAAACCTCACCGGGACTCGGGAACCATCTGTTTATGGAACTGAGTCGTTTGATCGTTTATTGGCGGATTTGTCGCGGGTTTTCCCCGGACATGAGTTTACTTATTTTCAATCCAATATTGAAGGGGAGATCATCGACAAGCTTCAGGACCATGGCTTTTCAACCGACGGCATCATCCTCAATGCCGGCGGATATACGCATACCTCTGTTGCCATTGGCGACACGATAAAAGCCATCCGAACCGAAGTTGTTGAGGTTCATATGTCAAACATTTCAGCACGTGAGGAATTTAGGCATACTTCTTTCATCACCCCTCATGCAAAAGGGATCATCTCTGGATTCGGGATGCAGGGATATTTCTTGGCAGCCCGGGCATTGTTAGGGATTTAGCTGCGGAGATCTGTCAGGGCTCAATATAAAAGCGATCTTTATCCAGATCGGAGTAATACTTCTTCTTCCTGATGAAGTAATCAATCACGAGGGATTTCATGTAGATCTGACCAACTGTTTTGTGTTTGATTCTTTTCCGCTTTATTTTGTTTGATGACAAGGACGCATAAAACCTCACATAGGCTTTGAACACGGCTTTAAAGTCTGAAGAATGACCTTCCATCAGGAATTTAATACTCGCGATGAAATCCATGATTAGTCTTGCAACAAAGACCTGAATTATCTGTCGTTTTGGAAGATTCTTATATAATAGGATGAGGTTATTTCTGAAATTCAGGAAGGTTTTTCGTGAGCTGATTTTCGGTAATGTTCCGCCACCTACGTGATAAACAATGGAATCAGGGCAGTACATGATTTTATAACCGGAATTTTTCAATCTCCAGCAAATGTCGATTTCTTCCATATGGGCAAAGAAATCGTTATCGAGCCCGCCAAACTGGTGGTATAGATCAGCCCTGACAAACATACAAGCTCCTGTAGCCCAGAAGATTTCTGTTATTTGGTCATATTGACCATGGTCTTGCTCAATCGTTTGGAACACCCTTCCCCGACAGAAGGGATAACCGAATTTATCGATAAACCCACCAGCTCCACCAGCATATTCAAATTGAGTTTTTTCGAAAAATGAAAGGAGTTTGGGTTGGCATGCCGCGATTTTCGGATCTGATTCCATCAGCTTCAACAGTGGGGGAATCCATCCGGCACTGACTTCAATATCTGAATTCAGCAACACATAATAATCGGCTTCAATCTGGGCCAGGGCATCATTATAGCCTTTGGAAAAACCGCCATTTTCCTTATTAATGATGATCCGAATGCCGGGGTAAAATTGGGCAAGAAAATCCAATGAATCATCGGTAGAAGCGTTGTCGGCAATAACCAGCTCAGCGTCATCTTGGGTATGCAAAACCAGGGCAGGTAAGAACTGCTCGAGGAACTTACGGCCATTCCAGTTCAATATGACAACGGCAACTTTAGGCAAGGCAAATGAGTTTTTTGAAGATTTTTGACAAAGCTAAACTTTTTCTTGAGAACGTTTATGCTTCCAGCGTCGATGTGACCACAACCAATTGTCTGGTGTTTTTTGAATACAGGACTCCAATAGTTTGACGTGAGCTTCCGTGATTTCATAATCAGCTGTGAGCTTGGGTGTTTCAGTGATCAGGCTGACCACAATTTCGTAATATCCTCGTTTTACCCGCTGGACATCGAAAAATACGACGATGTGATCCAGTGCTTTTGCGATCTTTTCAGCACCAAGGAAAACAGCAGTGTCCTGATTGAGAAAGGTGGTCCAATATTGGATTTCGTTTTTTGTTGGTGTTTGGTCACCCACAAACATGGTGAGAATCGGATGATCTTTTCTTTTAATCATCTCGCGAAGCACCAACCTGAAATCTACAGGCCCACGCCCACTGAATTTCATTCGTAAGCCATTCACATATTGGTGAAAAA
Source organism: Bacteroidota bacterium (assembly GCA_037132075.1). GTDB lineage: Bacteria > Bacteroidota > Bacteroidia > Bacteroidales > CAIXZF01 > JBAXPV01. The sequence goes on along the minus strand of JBAXPV010000032.1, from coordinate 13,441 downwards.
ATGGGTTTGAGAGTGGCTTTACCGGGGCAAGCCCTTCAAAATCAGTATAGGTTGAAAGTACAGTGCCTGTCCATTCCCAGTTTCCGCAATGCCCGGTAACAGCAACGATGCTTTTCCCGTTGTTCAGATAAGGCACCAAAAGCTCATAATTCCTGAAAGCAATTCTTTTGTTTAGGTCTTCAAGCTTGATTCCCTGGACTTTGATGACTTCAAAGATCATGTCACAAAGATTTCTGTAAAACTGTTTCGCGATCTTTTTTATTTCCTTTTCTGACTTTTCAGGAAAGGCAGCGTGAAGATTTTCGAAAACGACTTTTTTCCGGTAACCGATAACATGGTAAATGAAGAAGCATAACACATCTGATTTCAGATACAGTATCCAGAATGGCAGTCTCGACAGTATCCATGCAACTACTGAAAAAATACCATAAAGAATTTTCATGAGCAGAAATTTGTCTCAAAGATTAAATGCAGCTTGCAAATATACTTATTCTTTGCGGGTATGCGAACGCACGGCGGCTTAGAATGAGTGATCCTGAAACAGAAAGTAGCAAAGCTGTTTAGTGTCGGTAAATTAAAAAGTTTTAGTGAGGATTGTTGTAGTTGTCGCCGGATTTAAATTCATAGCGATCGTTCGGTCCAACCTCATCTTTATCACGGGTGCCCACACCCCGCATCAGCTCAGCTTGCCAGTTCGGGTTGTTAACCTCACCTTTGACATTAGAATGAACAAGCAGGTAGTCGTTGGTGGCCAGGTGCGGATTTGCAAAGACAAATTTCTTATCGCGCTGATAATTATCAAGCTGGTAATAATGCCAGATACAATAAGGGACAGTGCCATAGTCAAGGTCGTTTCTGGTTGATAACACCATCCCGCTGGTGCTGGCAGGGAATGCTTCATCAACAATCGTGTTGGGAGGACCATAAGTCAGGTAAATCCGGCCCCTGTCAGTTTCATAGCCTTTTTTTATCGACGAGCGATAGGTTGAGTTGACTTTATTTACCACTTCCTTGTAGGCAAGCCATCCATTTTCAGGTCTGTCAGGGTTTCTGACAAGCCAAAAATTCAGGAAATACTGTTGCATCATTTTGACATCCATTTTTTCCAGGCTGGTTCTGGCGTAAAGCTGTTCAGACTTATTTGAAATTGGATCGAGGCATTTAATGTATTCAATAAGGGAGTCGCGCCTGGTGATGCTGGCGACAAAGGTGCTTTGCACATCAATAGCGCTGATATCTTTGATATCGAACTGCATTTCAGGATTGCTGCGTTGAAAAAAGAAACTATTGCCTGCAATGCGTTCATTGTTTTGATTTCTGACTTCAATTACGAGTTTGAAATTGCCGCTTGGAAGCTTCTGGATGTCGAATTCATGTAAGATACTGGTGACGGGTTTTGCTGTTTCTTTCCTGACTTTCACAAAATCGTTAAGCATTTTCCCGGTCTCGCTGGATTGAATAAAATAGCTGAGGAGGTATTTCGTGTCGGTACCTAAAACCTGATCCGCATTATAGATTTCGGCATAGAACCCAATTTTATTAGCTGACTGAGGCAGGAAGTTATCCGGATAGGGGACCAGGTCATATCCACATTTGCTTAAAATGTTCTGATTCTGAGTCTTGCTGAATTTCTCCAGCAGCTGAATATCCGATACGTTAATTTTATTGCCGGGGAAGGAGATCGTTAGTTCTTCTGAGTTTTTTAGAGAAGCACTTCCTTTGTTCAGGTCACTGAGTTCAAAGTCAAGGATGTATTTCCCTTCGGGAAGCAGAATGCGTTGTTGGTCAAGGAAACTAAAACCTAACTGCATGGTATCCTGGATCTCAGGGCTTTTTAATTCATATTTTTTAAATCCTTTGACATCATTTCCATTTTTGAAGATCAGAGTAATACCCACACGGCCCTGGAATTTGCCATTTTCAAGTTTGTTAAATTGAATAGATTTTGACCAGATGCTGAGATAGGTCTCAACATAAGGACCATCGGCAGGTGAGTTGAAGACACACCACGAAAGTGAAGCTTTTATCCTTGAAGCCTGCAAGGAAGGAATGAGGATTAATAAAAACAGGAAAATTATCAAGGACTTTTTCATGCGTCAAGCTTTAGATGCCTACAAAGTTAGCGATTTTGCAGGTGGGCTGTCAATTCTTTATTTGGCGTTGATCGGAGAAATTTAATGATTCATCGAAAATCATTTCATGGCTTCCATCTCCATGATAAGCTCGTAACAAGGGAATGTATAGCAAAAGCTTTCTTCATAAACACTTTGCATGTATTTGCTGCTGTTAAAAAGTCGCGTAAGGATGTGTTTCTTCATCAGGTTGATCACAAATGAAGAAGGAGACCTGAATATGAGACGACGACTTAAGATCCTGAATCTGAATGATTTATTATAGGATGGGGTTTTTCTGCGATAGCCGTAATCCAATCCTGAGAAATAATCGAAAGAATACAAACCAAAGAATTTTTTGTGGGTATAATCGGAATAATAATAAGGATTGGAGAAATGGGGGACGACAACATGCAGGCGTCCTCCCGGTTTCAGACAACGGTGAATTTCTGAAAGTAGCTGCTCCAGGTTCTCAATATGCTCGAGGAAATGGGAGTTATAAATGTCATCAACGCTGTTGTCGGGCAGGAATCCGAGGCCAACTTCCAGGTCGGCAACAAAATCAACACCGGGTAGGTCAGCATGGTCAATGCCCAGGCTGCCAGGCCGTTTCGTAGGACCACAACCCAGATCAATGATGACTTTTGGTGTGGTAGAAAGATATTCAGTTAATTGTTCCCGGGTAAATGCCATGGTTTGATACCTTGTAATGAAGCTGCAAAGTAACAATGCCTCAATTAGATAACCTATTTTATTTTTATGAATTTGGTGTCTAAAACAGCATCTTGGCTGACAAGCCTGACAAAATACATTCCTTCAGGAAGCATTTCACTGTTAATTTCTTCAATTTCTTTGGAAAGGCTCTGCTTTATGATTTCTTTTCCACTCAAGTCTGAAATTACAATGCTGCGGTCGTAATTTAAGCCGTGTGTTTGAATGAAAATTCTAGCTGAAGCGGGGTTTGGGAAAATTGAAATACCAGGTTTCATTCCGATATTTTCATGAATAGAGGTGCTAGGATCCGGAACAAAAGCCCACATATCCTGCATCAAAAAGGCATTGTAGGTTTTCCCTGCTCCGACATAAGCGGTATCCTGGATGGTAAAACTAAAAGCTGCATGGCGCTCGATAATATTTGTATCCTGGGTAACAGGAAGCCAGGCATTTGTAAATGGGTTATAGGAATAAAAATCATTATGATGATATGTCATGTCAAAGCCCATCCCCAAATAACCCAGGTTCCCAATAGCAAAGCAGCTCACTGCCATCCTCGAAGGTCCGGGTAAATTAGCACAACTACTCCAACTGTCAGACGAGGGAAAGTACTTCCACAAGTCCCCGCTGGAACCGCCGCCATTGGTAAGTCCAGTTCCCATATAAGCATAGCCGTTGACAGTAAAAGCCCCGGCATGGCTCCTGGGTCCTCCAGGGAAATCGTTTTTTTGAGTCCAGGTATTTGAAGAAGGTGAATAGGCCCACAAATCGCTCAGGTAGGCACCCGAATTTCCCATGGAGCCTGTGCCAACTATGGCAGTATTGCCAACGACAAAGCAAGTGGCCCCATATCGTGCCGTTCCCGGGAATGAAGCCTTCTGAGTCCAGCTGTCAAGTATTGGGTCATATTCCCATAGGTCATTGTGGATTACATTCAAACTATCCTGGCCCAGGCAAACATACCCCTTGCCATTGATGGCAAAGCCTGTTACGCCATAGCTACCACCACCCGGATAATCTGCTTTTTGAATCCAGGCATGGGTCAGCGGGTTAAACTCCCAGAAATCATATTTATGATAACCCCCAGTGACCTGGCCAAGACCGACATATCCTTTGTTGTTCAGGGTAAAGCCTATTGCAAGATACCTCCCGTAACGTTCCAGACTTGATTGTTGAATCCATGTCCCCTGGGCCAATAGATTCGTTGCCAGGACCAAAATGAATGTGAAGAGGAATAATTGCTTTTTCATAAAATGGGATGTTTGGAATGTGAGCAAAACATCAAGGTGTATTGCAATATTATAACAAATTCAGGGATAATTATAGCAATCTTTCTTTGTTTTTTTTGATACAGGGTTTGTTTGGGTTCTTGCCAATGATTATTGGAACAGAATGATTTTTACGGATAGGTTTTCTGGTATCTTTGTTGAATAAACCGCTACTTATCTTGTCATCAAAGATTCTAATACTCACCATTGGCAACCACGATCATTCAAGTTCGAGGATCAGGGCCATCCAATACATACCCCTTTTAGAAAAAGAAGGTTTTGTCGTCAATTTGATTCCCCGCATCCCCATTTCTGCGAAATCATATAGCGGCAAATTGGCTTTTGCTCTGGGAAAGCGAATGCTCATGTTAAAGCGTTTCTTTGTTTTGATGTTTGGGACTTATGATATTGTTTTTGTACATCGTCTTTTCCTGACTCAAAGGGAAATAAAACTGATCAAAGGCAAAAACGCAAAAATAATTTTCGACTTTGACGATGCGATCTACAGTAAAATACAGGGAAGCACTGCAGATGAGCAGACAAAACTTATGCTGAATAGTGTGGATGCTGTTGTTGTCGCCAGCCCGGTTCTGCAAGAATATTGCGCATTGAATGGTCATAATTCCAGCCTTATAACAACGCCGATTGATGCGCATTGGTTTCTTCCCGGTGACAAATCAAACGATATTTCTGAAGTTAGAATAGGATGGATTGGGTCATCCTGGACTACAAAATACCTGGATCTGATTAAAGGACCTCTTGCCCTTGTGGCACAGAAATACCCCATTCGGCTTTTGTTGACAGGAGCTGCTCAATCATTTTCTATAGACAAAGTGCCATTTGAAAACAGGACCTGGACGGCAGCAGGGGAGGTGGAGCTGCTGAAAGAGATCGATATCGGAATTATGCCACTTTCACAGGAGTCATTTGCTGAAGGCAAAGGCGGATATAAATTGTTGATGTATATGTCGGGCGGAATCCCATGCCTGGCCTCTCCTGTAGGAATTAACAACAGTATTATCACCAACGGAGTCAACGGCTTCCTTTGTGAAACAGAGAAAGATTGGGTTGAAAAAATAGCTTTGTTGATTGAAAACAAAGACCTTCGGCTGAGGCTTGGTCTTAAAGGTCGTGAAATTGCCCTGGAGACCTACGACAGGCCGGTTTGTTTTCAGAAATTATTGCCGATATTCCAGGCACTGTCCAAAAGATAAAAAGAAATTTATTTCTTTATGCCGGCTTTTTTTAGGTATTCATCAACTTTCAGGTTGATATCCTCAGAGATCTTAAAGTAATAAACAGGCAGGCTGAACAAGATGACAATAAGACTCCCTCTGACTGTCAGGTCGATGATGTAATTGTGATTACGGGGAAGCAGTGAAATTAGGACATATGTTGCCAGTCCAATCAAAATGACATAAACAAACTTCATGTTAAAGGGCTGTAAATCAAATTTGTACTTAATGTAATAAAAACGAAGCACATTTAAAATAGTTAGTGAAATTGCATTGCCAATCGCTGCACCGGTAATGCCGTATTTTGGGACCAAAATGAGGTTTGAGATAATGATCAATACTACCAGCGAAATCAGGAAAACAGTCTGAACTTTGAAGTATCTCGATGTGCCTAAAATAGAGCCATTTACGCCTGTTGTCATGTCGATTAAACATCCAAGTGCAATAAAAAAGATAACCCATTTTCCGGAGCTGTATTCTTTGGTAAGCATATGGAAAACATTGTCGATGTTCAGCCACAAGCCCAGGAATAGGAGGGATCCCAGGATAAAAAGGGTCAGGCAGCTTTTATAATACAGTTGACGTAATGTTTCCATGTCGTTGTTTTTCCAGGCCTGGGCGGCCACGATGTTCCCAATCCTGGTTATAGATCTTTGGGGCATGCTCACCATGATCCCGAAAAAGAAGCAGATAGAATAGATACCTACCGCGCTCAGGTCAATCATCCGTTCAATCATAATGACATCTACACTCTGAATAATGACACCCGAGAAGCCGTTCAGGATGCTGAATGCTGACATGGATACCATGGAGCCAATCATGGCGGTAGAAAGAAATTTCCAGTCGGTTTTTAGTGAAAATTGTTTTACACTGATGAGTGTGAACAGCAAATTAAATGTTGGCAGACAAATTGCGATGATATAGGCCATTATGAACTGGTGAAAGCTCAGGAAATCCAGGTAGAACAATACGATAGCCAGGATGATTAATACCCTCTGAACGACTTCTTTCAGGAAAGTGCCTGCCACACTGTTCATCAAAGCGGCATAATAGCTGTCGAGGATGTAAAAGAAGAGTTGAAAGAAAATAAGCGGGATCAGATAATTTAGGTAATGAATAAACAGGGCAGATTTCTCTGCACTATAACCGACAAGCCAGGGTTTGATCAGCAAGAGAGTTACAGTACTCAACAGGAACCCAGCCAGTCCAACAAACAGTGCCACGGCAAGGTATCCGTGATGTTTTTCTTTCTCATCATAAAAGAATGGGAAAAGTCTGACAGCCACACCGTTAATTCCGAGTGTCCCAAACTGGGCAAAAAGCCCGGAATAGGCGACCATGAGTTTCAACAGCCCAACCTCATTGGTTGCGAAAAGCCTGGGCAAAAGCAGACCAGTTGTAATAAACCCAAGGAAAACACCGATATAGGTATAAATGGTTCCTTTAATTGATTGTTTTATGACGATACCCAAGGTCTGTTCTTTAAGTCTTCAAAATTAGAGATAAAAGTAACGCATCCTTGGCTTGTTGTAAATCAATTCTCAAATCCTTGATTTGCTTAGCTATTCCTTATTTTCCGTACCTTTGCAACGGAGAGATGCCAGAGTGGTCGATCGGGACGGTCTCGAAAACCGTTGTACGGGCAACTGTACCGAGGGTTCGAATCCCTCTCTCTCCGCCAATCAGAAAAATGCCCGTGAGGGCATTCTTCATTTTTAAGGCGTAGAAAGCTTGCTTTCTTAAGCCTGAAAAATGAAGAATGCTCAGCACGAAGTGCGGCATTTTTCTGATTGAGGCCCCCCCGCTGCGGATCATCGCAGATAATCTCAAGAATGCTCAGCACGATTACGTTATAACACTCTCTTTGCAGCGATGCATTCGCATACTTCAAAGAATGAGCATAAGCCTAACAATGGAAACTAAAATAAAAGAAACAATAAATGGATTTATGGGATATAAGACCCATTTACATCGCCAAAACAGATCCCTTTCAAATTTGTAGTGACCGCTTGCCCACCGCCAATGATTAGAGGAATCGTCTCAAAAAACCAGTCTCCGGCTATGAAGCTGTTGGAAATTCCTACAAATCGTCTTTGAATGAGAAGCGCGTCTGTAGCGTTAATATAATTAGAGTTGTTGACATCGGCAGCCCTTAACTTCAGCCCCTGAAGTGTGATAACACCAGTGAAATGCTGTGCCGTGCGTAACGCGTCAGCGGAATTGACTCCACCCCATGGCAAGGTGCAGCTAGCGCTTAAAGAATAAGTTCCGTTTTCCGGAACACTAAGGTCGAAATCCCCATTATTATTCGTTGTTGTTTGAGCCACAACAACATTATTTAGCTTGAGGTATACAGTGACACTGTTTATTGGAGATTGAGGGACATTGTCGTAGGAGACTTGTCCAGTGATTTCCCCGCCTTTAACCGGGGTAATGACGGATGCAGCGCTATAACCATCTCCAACTCCGCCGAAGAACTTTTGTGAATATAGGTTCGAGTTTATTCCTGTAAATTGGAGTAGAATCATGACAAAACCCAGGCTAAAACAATTTCTTCTGATCATGGGGGCGTATTTTATTAGAATTATTCGTTCGTGAATCAGTAATAAAAAAATGAAATTAAAAATTGAAAGGTCACTATTATGGTGCGGTTCGGACAAAACGACAACCGAAGTCTCCATTTCGAACTAAAAGTGCGTCCGAAGCATAAAAACGGTTACTTAGGTTCAGGTATGAGCTTGGTAAGTAATATGTCCCACCACGAAATCCCGAACCATTAGCTGCAGTAATGGCTCCAGATACCATTCCGGGCCAGTTGGCCACTGTTGCATTGCCATATTCATCAAGCACGCCGTCACCATGTAGGCCAGTGTAATTTCTTCCCGCATTACTGCCCAGATTAACAACTCGCTCCCACATATTACCGCTCATTTCCATGATTCCCCAAAAAGTTGATCCCGTTTCCACCCGGGTTTTATTCACAGCTCCTGCGGCAAAGATTCCACAACGCAGAGGCCCGTCAATGCTACCATCAGTAATTTCATAGCTGGCATTGCCGACCCCTTGTCCCTGGTTTGCAACCAATTCATTGGCAGCGCCATTATTTGATAATATATGAGCTGTATTAAATATGCTTGTATTTCCCCAGGCATATTCTCCGGCAACAGGAGAAAGGGGTCCCCGGCAGGCTTTTTCGAACTCGAGTTCAGTCATCGGCCGCAAACCAACCCAATCAGCATAAGCGCAAAGGTCCATCCAGCTGGTATGGTTCATGGCACGTTCAGGGACAGAAGCAATGATGTTTGGCCAGCTTCCCCCAAGGGTATAACGTAATAAATTGAAGACGTAATAACGATTTGCAAACTGAGCAGCCGTAAGTGAATTCAGAAAGTCGGCATATTGTCCCTGGCTGGTCTCATATTTCATGCAATAAAAGGCTTTATAGCCGGTGGGATAATTCGGGTTATTCACGGTGGTAGCCCCTTGACTGTCAATACCGCCATCGCCGTCTACCAGGATGCCTGCTCCTGATAGCTGTGCATCGTCAAATTGAGTGCTGCCACATTTCACGATGGCGGCAGTGGGTGAGATCAAAACAGGGGTATTGTTAGCTGCCTGGCGGAAACTGCCAGTTGCTATCCCATCTCCAATGTAAAAGGACCCTTGCGGTACATACACCATTTCAATGGCACATACCTTTATTTGAATGCTGTCGGTAAAAATAATTCCGTTAGCAGCAAGGTTCCATTTCAACTGAACTCCCTGGAAATTATTATTTCCCAGGCCGCCGCTACGGTATATATATACCCCAATCCCATCGGAAGTGCTTTCAATAATGCAGCCGGAAGGGGCCACATGCCCATTTGTCTGTAGGATTGCATGTTTCCAGTTTGGATTTGGGTAGCGGTATTTGATAAAAACCCAGGCAGCATCGTGATTGATTGTGTCTTTCCATGAATTCTCCCAGCTTAATGAAAAATTGATCGTATTGCCGGCCAGACTAATGTTCGATACCTGTATGTTATTGGCATTAACGAAACCGAATTGAATCAGTATGAGCAGCGTAAGTAGCGTTTTTTTCATGTGAGCTGTTTTTAGGAAAATCTGACAAGCAAAATTAGTTAAAGCATCATTTATAAACCTGAAAATAATCCGCAATAACTATAGTGTTCCAAGTACTTCTAACAACTTTTTCTCCCTAACTTCCAGTGTAAAATTCAAGGCTTGCTTTATCGCTTTTTCTCCGGAAGGGATTTGCTCAGCCTGCTCAAGGGCTTTCTTCAATTCAGCAACATCCCTCTTCAAAACGATAATTCCACTATCCCCAATGGCATCTGGAATCCCATTCACATTGGAACCAATAGGCACACATCCGCATAGCATTGATTCATTGAGGGTATTGGGCATCCCCTCCGTAATGCTTGCCTGGACATAATAAGTGGCTTTGTTATAATTCTCAAACAAAACATCGTCAGGACAGAAAAACATGATGAGTTTGAGGTTGTGGATTTTGCTGATGTGGTAGTTCTCTTCAACCCAGGGCAGAAAACGGGGATTGATACCAATCATTGTGAAGTTCATGCCAGGGGTCATCCTTGCCAGTTCGATAAAAAGATCGAAACCTTTGTTATAAAAGTCGTTGGTGGCAATCATATTTCCACCGACCGTCAGGACCATTTTTGGGTCTTTGGGGATGGAGGCGTCTCTGAAATACTTCTGCTCGTCAATGCCATTAAAAACGATCTCTGTCGGCGTATTAAAACCGGGGATGTAATACTTGATTCCGTCTTTCTTCCCATTCGGGTCGTAATAGAAGTTCTCATGCCACAGCAATGACTTGTGATTTGGCAACACCAGGCTAGCATGACGAAGGGCATATTTTGCAAACATGCCGCGATATTTTTTACGGTAAACGCCTTTTCCAAGTTCAGGATAGCATACTGCTTCCTGTCCGCCCGCGATAATAACAACTTTGATCCCAAGCAGTTTTCCCATGAAGGCCATAATAGCAGCATGATAATCTGCGAACCATGTGATCATGATTTTCGTTTTGAAACCATGAAAAAGGATGAAAAACGGAAGCCACGCAAGTCTTAAAAAGTACTTTTTAGGACTTTTATTTTGATGTAACAGATAGGAATTGACTTTGAAGTGTTTTTCAAGTATTTCCTGATCTTGCCTGATAAATGTTGAATTGGCATGCTTGATGAACAGTATCTCTTTTCTCATCTGATTAAATCCTGCGTTGAAAAGCTTCAACAGAGAGCTTCAGTCCTTGTTGGATACTCGTCTTGGGTTTCCACTTAAGCTGTGTTTCGGCCCTGGAGATGTCAGCATATAAGTCGAGGATCTCATTCTTTCGTTCGTTACCAAAATCTTTGATTGGCTTATTGATCTTGCTGATTTCAAGAATCATCTGAGCAATCTCTGCCACACTATAGGAGACGCCGCTTGCCAGGTTGTAGATCCCAGACGCTCCTTGTATGGATAAAACAAAGACATCGACAAGGTCATCGATGAAAACATAATCCCGTTTGGGTCTGAGGTCCATCACTTCCACGGTATCCACTTCAGGATTGTTGACCTTCCCGATGATTTCCTGAATCAGGAAATTTCCGGGCTGACCGGGGCCATAGACGTTGAAAGGACGTAATATACAGCAAGGGACATCGAATGTTGCCCCATAATAGACACAGGTATTTTCAGCGATCAGTTTGCTATGGCTATAGGGGTTGTAGGCTTTCAGGGGATGGTTCTCGTCAATGGGAAGATATTCTGGTGCTCCATAGAGATAAGAGCTGATATGGGTGAGCTTTGCCCCTGATTTTCTGCAAAACTCAAGAACATTCAATGTCCCGTTGAAATTAATCCGGTAGAAGCCCTCTGGTTTGATCCAGCTGTCGGGGACGAATGTCTTTCCCGCCAGGTGAAAGACATGTTTGATATCCTGGTCCAGGTAAGCATCGAGGGCACCGGAGGCGGTTAGGTCTCCTTCTTCAAGATCAAATGGAATTACGGAATATCCCAAGGACAACAAACGGGTAACAAGATGTTTGGCCAGGAAACCTTTCGCACCTGTCACGAGAATCTTCATTCAAATATATTGTTAAGTTTGTCGACGTCCTCATTGGCTTTTTCGTAATCATCAGGTCTGCCGATGTCGAGCCAATATCCTTTAAATGGATAGACTTTCACCTTTTGATCGTGTTTCAGCATGGTGATCATCAGGTTGTCGAAGCCAAAAGCCGTCCCTTCAGGAACCCAATCCAACACTTTACGGTTCATGGCATAGACACCCATGCTCACTTCGAAGTCATAAACCGGCTTTTCGCGGAATGCGGCGACGAGATTGGTTTGCGGATCTACATCCATCACGCCAAAATCAATTTTTGTAGTTCTGTGATAAGAGGCTACCGTGAGTAAGTCATTGTTAGCCAGGTGAGACTCAAAGAAAGTTTTAAAGTCAAGGTCGGTCAGCAAATCCCCATTCATCACCAGGAAGTCTTCCGGCAGGTCTTTGATCAGCTTGATAGGGGCAACGGTTCCCAACGGCATGTCTTCCAGAGAATAATTGATTTTCAGGCCAAATTTACTGCCATCGCCAAAGAAAGCCTGGATGATCTCTGCAAAATGATTCAGGCAGATATAAACTTCGTCGACGCCATATTTCTGCAGGCGGCGCAGTAATATTTCAAGGATTGCCTTTTCCCCGACCGGAACCAGGGGTTTCGGGATGACACTTGTATAGGGTTTCAGACGGGTCCCTTTTCCTCCGGCAAGTATAATGGCTTTCATATCGTATAAAGTCCTGCTTTAAAATGACTTAGGTTCTGAGGGTCCTTGAACCAGGCGATAGTCTCACTGAGTCCTTGTTCCAGGCTGTGACCAGGCTTCCAGTCCATCAGTTGTAAAGCTTTGCTGTTGTCGGCCAGAAGTCGCTCAACCTCACTGGCTTCCGGACGTATCCTTTCTTCATCAGAAATCACTTCAACTTCTCTTTCGGCAAGTTGCCCAATGAGCTTTGCCAGGTTCCCGACAGAAATTTCTTGTTTTGTGCCCAGGTTAACCACTTCTCCTAAGGTTTTGTCAGAAATTGCTGCAGCGATAAATCCTGCGGCAGTGTCTTTAACAAAATTCAGATCGCGTGTTGGGCTGGTAGCGCCGAGTTTAATCACTTTTTTACCATCGAAGATCTGGGTAATGATGGTAGGGATTACAGCACGGGTTGATTGCCTGGGGCCATAAGTGTTAAAAGGCCTAACGACAGAAACCGGGGTCCCGAATGACCTGTAAAAAGTAAGCGCCAGGAAGTCAGCACCGGATTTTGTGGCCGCATAAGGTGACTGTGGATTGACCGGATGTTCTTCTGTGATAGGAACAAACTGTGCGGTTCCGTAGATTTCGCTGGTAGACGTATGGATAATTTTTTCAACGTTTGCATCACGGGCAGCCTGTAAGATATTTAATGTGCCTTTAACATTGGTATCAACATAAGAATCTGGCGAGTGATAGGAGTATGGGATTCCAATCAAAGCAGCAAGGTGAAATACCACATCAATGTCTTTCATTGCAACACGCACACCATTAGGGTCACGGATGTCACCCACAAAGACTTCCAGTCTTGGGTTTTCCTTTGCAGCAGCATAGTCGAGCCATCCCCAGCGGTTAAAAGAGTTGTAATGAACAAATGCTCTCACATGACAACCAGATTCAAGCAGTTTTTCAACGAGATGACTGCCAATAAATCCACCAGCGCCCGTAACCAATACTTTTTTGCCCTGAATGATCATAAATTTTCTAATTGAGAATGACGTAATTGTTGCAAATATAGGGATTTTGGAAAAATTTTGATGTAAACACCGCCAGTATTGGGGAATTTTATACTTTTGCAGCGGAGAGATGGCAGAGTGGTCGATTGCGGCGGTCTTGAAAACCGTTGAGGGTAATACCTCCGGGGGTTCGAATCCCTCTCTCTCCGCCAATGAGAAAAATGCCCGTTAGGGCATTTTTTGTTTCAAAGGCGTTGAAAGCTTGCTTTCATAAGCCATTGAAACAAAAAATGAAAGGCACGCAGTGCCGGCATTTTTACATTGAGGCCCCCCCACTGTGGATC
>JBAXPV010000031.1:0-41671 GCA_037132075.1 Bacteroidota bacterium | reverse complement strand
GAAAACTGTGCACTGCTAATTGCCGAAAACTGTGCATTCGTGCTTTCTGGTAACACCAAATCAACAACCAAAAACAAACATACATAATCTGTATATTTATTTGCCAAAATCACCAATCCCATCCCTATCAGGTTCAACACAAACGCCCAGATCACCGTTCTCTGATGACTGAATCCCGATAGTACAATCCGCTGATAGGCATGTTTCCTGTGAGCCAGGTGAAGACTCTCTTTATTCAGCATTCGTCTGAACAAGGTCACTGTCGCGTCAAACCAAAACACCGAAGTCAGAATCAATGTAACAGGGATTGAAACCAAATTAACATTCTGATAATATATCGCCATTACAGCCACCGAGAACCCCAGCAATGTACTGCCAACATCTCCCATAAAGATCTTTGCCGGCTGCCAGTTCCACAATAAAAATCCCAGTGTAGCAGCAGCCATCAGTAAGGGCAATGCTGCACCAAACAAGAAATAAACAGCCAGGCCAATAAAGATAACTTCCAGGCTGATATATCCATCGATCCCATCGAGAAAGTTAAACAGATTGGTAAACCAAACGATTCCGACGACCGCAGCAATACTCAGTACAAAAGGAATTGAAATTACAGTAAAGCCCAAATCCAACTGTTGCATTCCGCCTAAAAAAAAGATTGCCGCAGTTGCGGCAGCCAATTGAATCAGAAGTCGGACTCTGGGTGTGATTGTCATCATATCATCTATGAGTCCAATCACCGAGACCGGCAATCCACAGAGCAGCGCCAGGAAGAGCGGTGATGGAATCCCATTTTGCCAAAACAAAACAATAAGTCCAATAAACCAGCTGATCGCAAGTGCGACTCCTCCGCCGCGTGGTGTTGGGATTGTATGAGAACTACGTTCATTGGGATGATCCAGCACTGCTCTCCTGATTGCCCAGGAACGCACCATCCAGGTCAGACCAAATGACAGTATCCCACAGATTATTATGAGTTTCCAGATAAACATATTTTCAAGACACTATTACTTCTTTAGGAACGATTCAATTTCCACTTTAATCTTTTTCTTTATTGTTCCCCACGTTAATTTTGGATTTTTCAAGAGAACAGGCCAATCAGAAAGATCAACATCTTCAAACCAGCATAAACTTTTCAAAACATTCACTTCATTATATTGAGCATATTTTTTTTTGTAAAAGCCAAGCATTTCTTCAATAGAATATTTCTCAAGCAAGTAGTAAATATCAATGAAATCTTTTACTCTTTGTCCGCTCACCGAAATGGCGTTTAACTTCATGGCTATAATATCCTCAACTGACAACATGCTAATGTTTTCGAGGATGACAGGTTCGCAAACCAGTGGATATCGATGCGCCAGAATATCAACTTTAACAAGGTTTATACTTCCTTTTATGGTGTTATTTGCAGAGAAAAAAAGATCAAATGAAAAATCAGCTGATAAATTATCCAACATTTGCACTGCATCAAAACTGAAGTTCGAAAATAAGTCAATATCAATTGACTTACGATGTCCCATTATTAATGCCAAAGCTGTACCACCAACAAGATAGAATCCTTTCAGATATTCTTTTTTTTGAATTTGAATTAGTAATTCCAGGGTTGATTGGTCAACTGCTTCCTTAAGTAACATTTGAATTTCGTTTTTGGAATATGAAAGAAAAATGATATAAAATTCAAGGTCTTCGGATCAATATAGCTCAAATTACAAAGGATTGCTTTTACCTCTTTTATACCGTAGAATTCATTGATCAACTTTATTTCATGAAGGTTACCATAATTAATGATACGCTCAATAATAAATCTTTTGGATTGATATTCATCTAAATGACTGAAATCCGTATCCCAAAAATAGGCTTTGTTTAGTTGTTTCAAAAGACCAGGCATATATCATCCAATTTATATTTCAAAGATAACCAAAATAAAGGGGAATACATAGCTTAACTTACGATTGGCAATCATTTTTTTGATAATAACAGGTATTCTGTGCAACTGAGCGACTGGGCAAAAAAATGTCAGATGTTTAAAAACTCGCAAATCAGAAGTGGTGTTCTATGTGCGCCCCCCAGGTACTTTCTCTTTCTTATTGGGATTAACGCGGCCCCCGATGGGTGGCAAAAAATCGCTACAAATAAACAAAACAGAACATGAAGTCTCCCTGTTATTGTTTTTACATGAAGAACGTCAACGTGCAGACGATCACACGATCACATGAGCCACACGAGTCTACGAATTAATACTTCGGCCAGTCTCAACTCAAATAACACATTCTCCGCGAACCTCTGCGCCACCGCGTCCCCGCGGTATTCCTCCCTAGATCCTACCGGAAAGCCTTCTCCCTATCAATATACTTCAAAACGAATTAAGCAAAACCAAATCAAAAAGCAAAAATAAACATACATCATGAGGATAAATCCTTACTCACCACTTTGGCAGTCTTATTTCCTTACACCCAAGAAACACTTCTTCGAAGATCTCTTTGGCTTTTTTTAAAGGAAACCCAATGTTATCAGCCACTTTAAAAAGATCCTCTTTTGAGGGGTTACCTTTACCACCAATGGTCATAGCATGAAAATCATTAAATCCATGACTCAAAACAAGGTCGTAGGCAGGAGACAAACGCCAATTACCCTCCTGAAAAAGAAAGGAAAAGTTTTTCGCATGATCATCTTTGTTACCCGTCAGGACATTAAAGACCATCAACCTGAACACTTTGGAAACTTCAATGATATTGCCGCAAATGGCCATGGTTGCCTTCAGAAGCTCAGTATAATCAAGCGATGGATAACGATAGCTGGCATATAATAAACCACTGGCAGTATGCATATGAATTCTTTTCCCTCCATCCCGGTCGAAGCGGCGGATACCAAAGTACTTGCCCTCAAACAGCCGGGTCTCGGGCATTTCAATACCACATTTTTTGGCCACTTTTGAATACAAAAACTCAAGTTCCCCAATATTTACCGGATCCATAGAAGAACGGAACTTTACCATCCAGTCTTCATGGTCCAGATGAATCAGGACCTTTGGTCTTGCTCCGCCGGATGAACCGGCCTTTTGTTTCAACAACTCAAGCGAGCCGTTGTAATCTTCATTAAGTATTTTTTCAATTTCAGCAGCCAACAAATTCAGATCTGACAGGTCTTCCACCTTATCAAAATAGTATGCAGGTTTATAACACAATGCCCCCATACCGCTGTTACCCACAATGGCGAGACGATCCAGGACTGATAAGGACTCAGGATGTATTCCCTGTTTCATTAAAAGTCGGTCGAGGAGAAGGTTTCCCCAGCCATCCGGTAAACTGTCATTAAATACCCCGAAAAGTCCTTGAAAAGGTTCACGTTTTGCCGTGAAAACACCAGATTTTAAAGGCAGGTAAAAGGGCGACAGGGAAAAACCATGACTCAGCCAGTCCGGATCGTATTCAAAGGCGCAAAGCCGATCCTCACGCATAACCAAACGACCAACCTTGCTATCTTCAATGGATATATAAATGAGATCGACAGACTTAAACATTTTTCCGTCCTCTCCTCCGCTTTATTGCTTTCTTTGCGCTGAGTATTTCATCGATACTTCCATACTGCCTCACCGAAAATAATTGATAAAATTCTTCTGTTGCATCTATTGCAACAGCGATCCGCAGTAAATTCGTTAAAGAAATTTCAGCCTTATTTTCAAAATGTTTTAAGGTGGATAAACTCACTCCGGAACGACCAGCAAGCGCTTGTTGCGTCAGGTTAAGATTTAAACGTCTTTCACGGAGATTCCCAGAGATTTTGTTGGCAATACTCTTTGGATTAAAATCGTCCAACAAAGAACCAATATCAGTCGGTATTTCATCTCTTAACTCCATATTTTTTTATTAGTAGCTGACATTTGAACTATTATTAATAGCAAAGATACTATATATTCACCAGGAAGTCAATGGAAATAATTATTCGGACAAGACAGGCAGAGGTCGGCCATTTGCCCCCCAGATACTTCTACTCACTGATAAGCATTTCTGCAGCCCCTTGGTGGCAAAAAATCGTAACATGAGCATTGTCAGTATATTAGTTGGGGTTTTCGCACCCTTCGGGGGAGATGTCGAGCGCAGCGAGACAGAGGGGGCCCCTTCGACAAGCTCAGGGACCGGGCGAAGCGACTCAAAGGGGGGCCCATCAATCTCTGCGCACCTCACCGCCACCGCGTCTCTGCGGTATGCCTTTCGCGGCATTCCTACCGGAAAGCCTTCTTCCCATCTATATATTTCAAAACGAAAGTAAGCAAAACCAAATCAAAAAGCAAAAATAAACATACGTAATTTGCATAATTATTTGCCAAAAGCACCAATCCCAGCCCAATCAGGTTCAATACGAAAGCCCAAATCACCGTTTTCTGATGACTAAATCCCGCCTGCACGATCCGCTGATAGGCATGTTTGCGGTGTGCCAGGTGAAGACTTTCTTTATTACGCATCCGCCTGAATAAGGTGACTGTCGCATCAAACCAAAATACCGAACTGAGGATCAACATAACAGGAAT
Source organism: Bacteroidota bacterium (assembly GCA_037132075.1). Taxonomy (GTDB): domain Bacteria; phylum Bacteroidota; class Bacteroidia; order Bacteroidales; family CAIXZF01; genus JBAXPV01. The sequence continues at coordinate 37,146 of JBAXPV010000031.1, read as the reverse complement.
AGATAAGACATGTTCATTCTGATAATATATAGCGATAACTGCCAGTGAAAATCCCAAGAGTGTACTTCCGACATCACCCATGAAGATCTTTGCCGGCTGCCAGTTCCAGAGTAAAAAGCCTGTGGTGACAGCAACCAGCAGTAAAGGAAGCATGATCCCATTCACAATATATAGTGCCAATCCGATAAAGATGACTTCCGCGCTGATATAGCCATCGATGCCATCGAGGAAGTTAAAAAGATTGGTGAACCATACAATCCCCAGTACTGCAGCTACACTAAATACAAGGGTAAAACTCAGCATTGTAAAACCCAAATCTAAATTTTGTAATCCGCCTAAAAAAACAATTGCTGCTATGGCAGCAGCAATTTGAATCAAGATTCGAAGTTTTGGCGTCATGGTGATCAGATCATCCAGTAATCCAATCACCGCCACCGGCAATCCACACAATAAGGCGAGGAAAAGCGGTTCTGGAATATCTCTTTTTATAAATAAAATAATTAAACCTATAAACCAGCTGATCGCCAGCGCGATTCCGCCACCGCGTGGTGTCGCGATGGTATGAGAGCTCCGTTCGTTCGGATGATCAAGGATTGCCTTTCGAATTGCCCAGGAACGCACCAACCAGGTCAGTCCCCATGACAAACAACCACAACCCAAAACAAGTAACCAAAAAATCATAAAACAATTTCTATTATTACGCTACGAGGCGTAACACTACGAGGCGCAATTTTGAAGAACGCGTTTAAAAAACGGATTGCTGATAAAATAACAATTATCTGTTTTGTCGAGTAACATCATAAGAATATATGTCTCCGATCCTTAGGGTGCTTATATGTACTTGCTCCATATCATATCTTCATTTCTATCCGCATCCAACAATACATTGTTGTTTGCAAAATAAAAGGCCTCATCTTCAGTTATTTGATCATCTTTTTTTAGAGGCTTGATGGCCAGGATGATTATTTCAACTTCTTCCGCGAAATCCTCAGGAACATTGTAAACCTGAAATTGTTCCCTGGAAATCTGCTTTCTTAGGGCTTTCATAAATTAAATTTTTTTTCCAAAATAGAAAACTGTAATACACTTAAAGTTTCAATTTACGCGCGGTTTGGATTCGCTTTATACTAGAATGCGAATGCAGAATCCTTAAAACTTCAATCGCTTCAGAAGTGATTCTATAAATAATAAGATATGAACCAATAATGATATTCCGGTATCGTTTGTCGTTCGTTGTCAGATGTCTACATTCAGGATGGAGTAAGAACATTTTGTCAAGACTCCAAATCCTGCTATAAATATCCGCTATGAAGCTTTTTGCAGCAATTTCCCCAAATACTTCTTCCCCGAATGAATAAAGGGAAATAATATCCGAGTTAAACTGTTCAGAAACCTTTACTTCTTTACTTTCGCTTTTAGCCATAATTCAAAGCTTTCCATTGATTGTTGGACTGTTTGGAAAGGTCCTTTTTCGGCTTTTTGGATTCCTTCCGAAAATTCCTCATGGCTAAATGAATTATCAGGACGTATCCAACTTTTAAAATCGCTCTTTTGCTCCTTAACTTTGATTTCCTTCATGATTAAAGTCAATTTTTAAACCTTAAACAAAGATAGTGCCTATTTGGTTCGATAACAAACCTCACCCCAACACAAGCAATAAAAAAAAATTGTTCTAAATTATATTAACAACATTACTATGTGTCCTATTGTGTCTATTGTGGTGAAATATTAACCACAGTAGTCACAATAGGTCACAATAGAAGTACAAAATCACTTACGAAATGATTCAAAAGTCTTCAATAGTCCATCCCTCGCAGAAACCGGCATTTTAGTTATCCCAAGCGCTTTTTTGATCTTCTCATTCGAAACCACATAGGATTCCGTAAGCTTTTTGAGTCGCTCCGAATTTAAGGGCAAATGCAAAACATCGCCAATCTTTGCCATCGCCCGAACCGATCCTTCAGGAATATTCCAGATCCTCGCTTTTCTATCTTGTGACAAGGCCATTAATTAATCAACTCATTTGTTGATAGTGCTTCATCATCGGCAACATTATAAATCCCGGGTTCAATATCTTTCTCGATTATCTATCTTCCCATCGCTAGGTTATTTGAACACCCTCTTTGGCCGGCGCTATAATATACAGGCCATAAATCGTATGCCTCTCTTTCAGGGCAGATATCAAATTACTTCCAACAAAGCCATGGATGCCCGTGATGAGGAGATTCATTTTCAGGAAATTTTTTAAAAATTCAGTAACAAGAAATCCTTTAAATGGATTTGTTCAATTCCTTTAAAATTTTTTCCCATGTTAAATTCATCCATGGTTACAACAAATTTTCGATAATTATCCCCTATTTTCAATAAATTTCCAAATTCTCTATTTACTGTGTTTTCATCAGTAAGCATATAGGAGACCTGAACATAGACAGATCTTCCGTCCTTTTCTGCTACGAAATCAATTTCCATATTACCGATTTGCCCAACATAGATTTTAAAACCAAGATACAATAAATGAAGAAAGACTGCATTTTCCATAATTTTATTGATATCTTTCTTCTGATCATATCCACGAATACAATTTCGCAGACCGATATCTTCAAAATAATACTTTTCACCCACCTCAAATATCTTTAACCCGGCTATATCGTAACGTGGTACTTTATAAACAAAAAATGCATTAGACAATGATTTAATGTAATTCAGTACTGCCTGGGTGGTGACTGAGGCTCTTTGTGACTTCATGTACTTTGCGATACTATTTGCGGAAAATAAATTACCAACATTATCGGCCAGAAATTCAATCAGATTTTCAAGAAAAGTAATGTTACGTAATCCATCGCGGGCTACGATATCTTTTAAAAGTATGGAAGCATAAACGTTTCGCAAATATTCAAAAACAGAAAATTCATCAAGGCCTATCACCTTCAAATATGGCATTCCTCCGACAGTAAGATATTTATTCAAATTTTCGTTAGAATTCTCTATTTGGAAAAAATTCAAAAACTCACTATAACCAAGTGAATGAATAGGGAACTCAATATATCGCCCGGCGAGGAAGGTTGAAAGTTCACCTGACAGCAAATTGGCATTACTGCCACTACAAAATATATCACATAAATTCTCTGCCAGTAAGCTTCTCAGGGCTTTTTCAAAATGTACTATCTCTTGAATTTCATCAATAAACAGGTAGTTTTTGACCTCTGTAACCAAATTTGATTTAACATACTGATACAGAATATCATCATTAACAATATGTTCATGCGGCTTTAATTCCTTATTGATATAGATGATATTTGCGAAAAGATCAGATTTTCTGATATCACTGATTAATTGAAAAATAATATAGCTTTTCCCGACCCTTCGCTGTCCGGAAATGATTTTTATTATTTCCTTATTGATGAAAGGTTTAATACGCTCAGTATACGCTGACCGTGGGACAAAAGGTCTATTTAGCAACAATTCATCTATCATGATAGATATTTTTGCCTAAATTAGACTTTTTATATAACATGATAGACGCATTTGCTGAAATTATTTGAACAATAGTAATAACACACCTTATCCTATAGCCATTATTACGAAATGCCACATTCTCTGTGAACTCTGTGTGTTTTCTCTCTGTGTTTTCTGTGAGAAAGATATTTTCATTTCTTAATATATCTGTTCTATATAGCTAAATGGACTAAACACCTGGCATTTCCACCTTTTTGAGCATATTGCTGCTTTGTATACCATACAGCAGGACAGCTCCAAAACCAATCAAAGGAATAATAAATCCAATATTCATCGAGTAAACATCGGCAATATATCCCATTAATGGCGGACTAATGGCCCCACCAACAATTGCCATAACCAGAAACGAGGAGCCTTGCTTGATTTGTGGTCCCAGGTTCTTAATCCCCAGCGCAAAAATTGTTGGGAACATGATGGACATGAAGAAATAGGTGCAGAAAAGAGCCATGATAGAAACCCATCCCAGTTTTGAAATCACCAGAACCATCATTAAGACATTGATGATCGCATAGCTTGTCAGTAATTTGCCCGGGTTAAAACGTCCCATGAAATAGCTACCTGATAAGCGTCCCAGCCAGAACATTCCCATTCCTCCAATGGCGAGGATATTTCAGGACTAGACAATCAGCACATGTGCAAACGGGTAAACTTACTTTTATATCGACAATATATCCGCTATGTCAAGCCTCGTTAATGTTCATTAGTTCCAAAAATTGCATTCCTTTTTCAGTAATAAAGTACTTCTGTTGCGGACTCTTCGGCTTATTCAGAATTGTTGGGGTTAATAAGCCCGCATCCAATAGCGGAACGATATACCGGGTAGCATTATCCGTGTGATTTGTCAGACCCAGAATCTTAAGTAACTCGCTTCGCTTTTGCGGTACTTTTGCCAAATTCAGAATATCCAATATCTGGGGTAATAACTCCAAAAATATCGAAACATAATATTCTGTGATTTCAATTGAAAAAACACTTTCAAAAAACATCACTAAGTTTTGGCTTCTACTTTGGTCAGACTTAGTCGCTGACTTAGTCGTTGACTTAGTCGTTGACTTAGTTGCAACAAATGTTTCAACTAAGTCAATTTCCTGGTTAAATGCAGGATGTATGAAAAAATCTACTTCAAAATAAGTTCGTTCCTCGTCAAAGTCAAAATAAGGTTCGGGAGAACCATTCTCTTTTAATGCCTTTTTCATTCGGGGAATTCCAGTAGCTCTTCCTTCTGTTAGTTCAAGTTCTTTCAGAAAGTCTCCTAACCGCCTATTCCGATAACGGCGAGGTTTTATCGACCCAGTCTTAAAGGCCTCGGTTTTAATTGAACGATCAGGACCACCATAATTAAGAATCACAATGGAATCAGGATAAATTCTCACTTCAACAGGCTCGCGCACCTGATAATCCCTATGATAAATGGCATTTGAAATTGCTTCTTCCAAAGCTTCGAAAGGATAGTTCCAAATTCGTAACGTTTCAGCCCTATCGGATTGTTTTATAATTTTTTCCTGAAGAATATTAGTTTTAAAAAAGTCAAGAAGATTCGATATTTGTTCATGAACGGGACCACAAAAATAGGGCCGTTCATAAAATTCAGTTGCATTTGGGCCAGAAGGGAACTCTACAACCTCAATACGGGTGTATGGGAAAAACCTTTCGGGCTTTTCCGCAAAAAGCATTAAAGCAACATTCCGGGGATAGAGCAACTCCTGTGTTCCAGAAACTAAATCCATTTGCGTTAATAGATCTACTTTCGATGTTGACTCAGAAAATTCATGCAATCGACTCTTGGTAGTGCGCAGGAAATCACGCACAAGACTGATAGAAATATCATCGATTGAACCTTGCGTATTGGCACGATCATCAAAAGGCACCTGATTGGCTAATGTGATAAGTTCTTGTATCTCTTGTTGATTAGCCTTTTTCGAAGAAGAATATCTGCGAATGTAATAATAATATCGTTTTTCTTTAGCTGTAATTTGTTCCGGAACTTCATACGGACGATTTGAACCACCTGGAACCCAAAGGACAATAATATTTACGCTATCTATTTCTTCTATCGATAATTTTGGATTGTAACCCGGCTTTACCAGATTATTAAGTCCTATCATTTGCTTTTGAATGACATCAAGTTGATCTAACGGCAGACCTTTAACCGGACGCTTTGCAATTCCGTTTTCTTCTTCAACTCCAATGAATATATAACCACCACCAATATTTTCAAAGTCATTTGCAAACGCACAAACAGATCTATAAACTGCATCAGGATTCCATCCTTCTTTAAACTCAATTCTTTCATTCTCGATGATATTTCCATTAAGGAGTTGGGATATATTAATAGGTAAAGGCATATGCTATTTGCAATCCATAAAAAAATAGAAAATACAATAGTTGCTATTCAATGTGCCAATTAACTCATTAGCAAATTACACCGGTACACAGGTACACCGCTATACCGTTACACCGGTACACCAGTACATTCCAATTATTCCTTTCCTTTAAACGACTCAAAAGTCTTCATAAGTCCATCCCTCGCAGAAACCGGCATTTTAGTTATCCCAAGCGCTTTTTTGATCTTCTCATTCGAGACAACATATGATTCCGTCAGTTTTTTGAGTCGCTCCGAATTTAACGGCAAATGCAAAATATCACCCATCTTTGCCATTATCCGAACCGAGTTTGCAGGAATATTCCAGATTCTCACTTTTCTATCTTGTGACAAAGCCATTATTTTTATCAGCTCATTCATTGATAGTGCTTCATCATCGGTAACAATATAAATCCCGGGTTCAATATCTTTCTCGATTATCTATCTTTCCATCGGTAGGTTATTTGAACCAGTCAATAACAAAATTACGCTTTGAAGCGTAACGCTACAAGGCGTAATTTTGAAGAAAGCGCTTAAAAAACGGGTCACTGATAAAATAACAATTATCCGTTTTGTCGATAATTCCACTATCCATGAGGACTAAAACTGATTTTTGAGTAGTAGAAGCAGCAGATAAGCGATAGCGTTTGGTATAATTTGCAGAGAAGATATTGTCCCCACCTTGAATCAAAGCTTTCAACAATTGCTTTTGCATTACTGACTGGTGATCATATAATTCAAAATAGTAATCTTGTTTAAGTTCTACAATTCGTTTAACACATGCGTCAATAATTTCTTTTGTCACTAAAGTCTGGGATGTTATCATATATTGCCAGACTTCTGCAGCCAAAAGTTGAATATAATAAGGAATATCACCTGATTGTTCAATCAGATAGAGTGCAAGCTGTGTTCCAATTTCTATACCCGACAACCCAAACTTCTCTTGCAAAAATACAATCGTCTCGTCATGAGGCAAGGGTCCAAGTTGCATATGCGAAGCTGAATTATAAAACGCTCTGTTCTTGTTATTGAACATATCATTCAGCAAATGAGTTCTACTGCCCAGAAACAAATAATTTACATGCTCCTGTTTTTGTATTTTACTTCGCAGAAGGCTTTCAAACCCATACTTATTTAACTTTGTGATCTCCTGAAACTCATCGAAAATGATGATGGTTTTCTTCCCTGGCTGAGCAAGTTTTTCAGGTAGATCAAGGACTTCTGATAAGGTCTGAACAGATACAATACTTTCTGTAAGATCTATCCCAAATTCGGGATTGCCATTTGAATCAAAACTTAATTTAGGCCTGATATTTTTTACAACATTTGTAATGATTTGCACAAGACGCTTGAGGTTATTCTGCTTTTTTTCAATGGCATGTAAATAAAAACCAACAAAGGATTCGATAGAATATACAGGCAGGAAATCCATATATACACAGGTATGACCCATTTCTTCCAATTGTTCAATAACCCGAAAGACAAGTGAAGTCTTGCCATATCTTCGTGGGGCAAACAAAACCATATTATTCCCATTAGAAAGGGTGGCGACTATACGGTCACACTCCTCTTTGCGATCATAAAAATAATCACCTCTTACAACCGTTCCGTAACTAAATGGATTCAATTCAATTAATTTTTCAAATTAGTACAAATTATGGAAACTAACAGGAGTTTTTTTGAAAACTATTTCATAATCAGACAATATTCTCCGTATACTCAATGACCAGTACATCGGTACACCGTTACATCGGTATACCGTTACATCGGTACATTCTAATTATTACTTCCCTTTAAACGATTCAAAAGTCCTTATTAATCCCTCCCTCGCCGAAACCGGCATTTGCGCGATCCCCAGCGCCTTTTTGATCTTCTCATTCGAGACCACATATGATTCTGTGAGTTTTTTGAGTCGTTCAGAATTTAAGGGCAAATGCAGTACATCGCCAATCTTTGCCATCGCCCGAACCGATCCTGCAGGAATATTCCAGATTCTCGCTTTTCTATCTTGTGACAATGCCATTATTTTAATCAGTTCATTTGTTGACAGTGCCTCATCATCCGCAACATTATAAATGCCTGGTTCAATATCTTTCTCGATGAGCTGTTGAACCACATATAGAATATTATCAACAGAACAAAATGACCGCCTGTTCTCAAATGCTCCCAATGGCCAGGGCAATCCTTTCTGCTGCATACTATACAATAGATTCAAATTCCCTTTATTCCCGGGACCATGAATCATACATGGCCTCAATATATAAACCTTCTTCTCAATTCCACCTTTCGCCCCCTCGCCAAGTCGCCCGGTCGCCCCGTCATACTGTCGCCACTTCTCCCATTCATTAATAATGTACAGCTCAGCCTCTAATTTAGATTTCCCATAAGCAGTCTTCGGCTCTGCCACAGCATCTTCAGTAAGATATTCACCGGTAACGGTATCAGCCACCGCTTTAACAGAGCTGAAAATCACAAATTTTGAGGCCCCTGAATTTAGAAAATACTGAAAGATCGTTTTCGTAAGTCCGACATTGATGTCAAAATAATCCTGCTCTGCCGCGGTATTTTTTGTATCATGTGCTTTACCTGCCAGGTGAATCACCGCATCTACCGCCGGGATTTTATTCAATTCATCCCAGTTATATGTTTTTTGAACCCCTTCTTTGGCAGGCGCAACAATATCCAGACCATAAATACTATGCTGGTCTTTCAGCGCTGATACTAAGTTACTTCCGACAAATCCATGGATGCCGGTAATGAGGATATTCATTCTTGCTAATTTTCAGTATTGCATATTCTATGTGTCCTATGTGCCTATGTGGTAAAAAAGAATAACCACATAGGCACATAGATCACAATAGAGGATTTAATTTTGCACTCATATGTAATCAGTTTCTCGTCAGTTGTCGGAATAAGCACCTGGCATTCAGGACTTTAAAACAATCTTGCTGCTTTGTAAACCATAGATCAGGACAGCAATAAATCCAATTAAGGGAATAATAAATCCAACGTTCATCGAGTAAACATCAGCAAGATATCCCATTAATGGCGGACTAATGGCACCACCAACAATGGCCATCACAAGAAATGACGAGCCTTGCTTGATTTGTGGTCCCAGATTCTTAATACCCAGTGCAAAAATGGTTGGGAACATGATAGACATAAAGAAATAGGTGCAGAAAAGCGCAATAATAGAAATCCATCCCAATTTTGAAATGACCAGAATCATCATCAAAACATTGATTACCGCATAGGTTGTCAGTAATTTGCCCGGATTAAATCGTCCCATGAAATAGCTCCCTGATAAGCGTCCCAGCCAAAACATTCCCATTCCTCCGATGGCCAGTATATATCCAGCGTTTTGGTCAGAGATAGATGGATCAGCTTCCGTAACATAATTAATGAAAAAACTATTCACACCTGTTTGTGCTGCGACATAGAAAAACTGTGCAATGACGGCGAACACGAAATTACTCCTTTTGAATAGCGGGACTTTTACGGATGATTGTGCTTCATTAACAGTAAGCTGTTCATCTTCACTGTTTACTTCCGGTAGCTTAACAAATAAAAAGAAAATCCCCACAAGGAGGACTATACATCCCAAACCCATATACGGAATGGCCAGGGAAGAAAACTCATTGTTACCCTCTTTGGTTGCTGATAGTATTACTGCAGACCCGACAAGTGGCCCCAGTATCCAGCCGATGGCATTAAATGATTGTGCCAGATTAATCCGTCTTTCGGCTGAAACGGCAGGACCTAAAACAGTAGTATAGGGATTTGCCGCCGTTTCCAAACAGGCAAGGCCACATGCAATAACAAATAAGGGAACTAAAAATGACCAAAACTCTTTAATGCCCGCTGCTGGGATAAACAAGAAAGATCCAACAGCAACCAACATTAATCCCATGATTATCCCTTTTCTGAAACCAAATCGTTTCATGAAGATCCCTGCAGGGATCGCAACCAGGAAATAACCGCCATACACAGCTGCCTGCACGAAGCCGGACTCCATTTTTGAGATACTCAGCACATTCTGAAAGTGTTTATTCAACACATCCAGCAAGGCATGTGAGAACCCCCAAATCAGGAAGAGGCTGGAGATGAGTACAAAAGGGATGAAATAGTTTGTCTTGCCGACTTGTAAGAGTCTGGGTCTGCTTGTGTTCATAACAGTTTCTATGGTTAATCAGTACCTCTACGGATTCTGATCTGTATGGCATTATCCAAAAGCTCTTCGGTTACGAAGATTATGTATCCGCCGCCGCCTGCACCTGAGAGTTTCCATCCTTTCACTCTGTCACGATAGATCTCCATGGTTTCCAAGATTTCCTGCGTCACCATATTCGGGAACATCGCAATCTGTGCTTCAAAGGAGGCTCGCATGTATAGTCCGAAGTCGTCGATATTTCTGTTTAGTATAGCATCCCAGCAATGCGCTGCAGCTTCAGAAAGAGCTATCACCTTTTCCCTGGTGATATCTGTATTGTCTAAAACATCATAATGACTCATTCTTGGTCCCAGCGGAATCAAACATATTGACTGTTCTATCCATTGTAGGATTTCCTCATCGATGCAGCTTTCGATTGTTGCAGGCCAGTATCCGGCATTGTAATTTAACTTGTTTAAACAGGGCAATACAATGCCGAGAGAATCCTGGGAACCTGAGACATGTTTTGTCCCCGGCGGGTTCTCATACGTAAACAGTATTTTGGCCAGTTGTTCTTTATCTCCTCGTGGCAGCTCCGTGCTCCACAATTCAATTGCTTTGAGTCGTGTGCTGCTGGACATGCCACTCCGGAGATTAAACTCAATGGTCGGCTCTATTGAAATGGTAAGGACAGGACCGGGATAGAATTCTGACACCCAGGGTTGATCCAGCCAACCTCCGGCAAGGTCTATCCGATAGGGGATGATACATTCTTTTCGTAAATCAGTGGTTGAGCGCTGCGGCAAATCCTCATGCGGGATGCGTTTAAAAATTTTGTATTCAATCCCCATGTTTTCACATAAGTCAGCTTTGGCAGGGGTATTCCCGTCTTCATTGACGACAAAAATATCAGGTTTAATCCTTTCAATATCACTGAGAAAATCCATGATGCCAAAGCCTGAATTGACAGTACATTCCTTTACATATTTAACAGCATTCAGCATATAAGCTCTTTCCTTCTGCGTATTAACAGGATAACGCCCTTTGAGCTGGAACACATTCTCGTCGGATCCAATACAAACATATAACTCACCGAAACCGGAAGCCTCCTGAAGGAAAGCAACATGACCACTATGGAGCATATCAAAACATCCCGTAACAAAAACTTTTTTAACACTTGGTTCCGCTTTCCTATCCGTATGAAAAACTTCTGTCATCTCAACAAATGCTGAGTCTTTAATGCCATTGGCAGAAAAAGCAAGCGAGAGGAGTTGTTTCAATTCATCAATCCTGCTTGCATCCTGTGTTTCATTCAATTCAACATAAGCATAGACATAATCATCCTTAAAACTCACAACCATAGAACTGAACACATCGTCCCATTTTTGAGATGCGGCATGCAAAACAGGCGTAAGTACTGATTTCAGGGTACCGGCACTTGCTTCAACAGCACAATTAAAAGCCAGGCGTTTTATCTTATCAGATTGTCTACCCTGGCTTTTCCAAACAAAAAGCTGTTCTGTTGCGGCCCACCATTCTCCCTGCTGACGACTGGCAAGAGGCTCCTGCATGGCATCGGTGAGCTTCCACCATGCTTTTGTTGCCTCATCACCCAGCAATGACATGTCAAGAGCATAATTATCGCCACAATACTCATAGTGCGAAAAGAGCAAATTGTTGTGCAGGAAAATACTATAATTACGAATATTCGATTGCGCAATACGATCGAGGACTTCAGGGAAAGTATGTTTGTGCAGAATTACATATCGCTCTGCAAACTCAGGCTTTAGAGAATTAAGGCTTGTGAAATGTCCCAAAACTTGTATAGCACCATCCTGCAATCTCCGGGATTGTTCGGCTACCAATTTATTTTTCACCTTGTTCTAAATACTTTGACTCACGAATATATCCAATAAACCAGCTAATCGTCAGATTTAAATGTTGGCCTAGTGGTGTTGGGATTGCATGGAAACTTCGTCTATTTGGATGGGCCTTGAACAAACTTTCTGATTGCTTTAGAATACACCACTCAAAGTCTGACCTGATGTCCGTATTCAATAGATTACAATGAATTAACATATGAAATTTAAAATAATTGCTTTTAAACTCCCTATTTATAAAGCGCAACAATTTTCTAGAAAGAAATCTTATGCCGCTCTTTCACATTATGGACCCAACATCTCAAATAACTTAAAATAATAATATCTACACACTAGCCTAGAACCTTATGATCCCATCTTTGCCACTCACTAAATTTCTGAACATATGTCCATACATTAGCATCTTCTGTATGAAATAAATGTGCACCATACTTATTTATTAGGATTCCATTTTCATCAATATAATCATAACAGTTACCGCCAACATAGTCACGCTTTTCGAGACAAGAACCTTCAAATTACTATGATTTGCAAAACGTTCCGCTAATACTGCTCCTGACAAACCTGTTCCTACAATTAAAATGTCAAATTTACTTTTCTTTATCGCCATAAATTAATTACAATTTTGGAACAGAGGTGTTCTAAAATTTGGACCTAAATTATCTGAAATTTTTCACTAGTGTCCTAAATATGCTTGTTAACGTACATTTAAATCATCGACAGAAAGTGTTCGTAGAGGTTTTTAGTATGGGGATCATTTGAAAAAGATTCATAGATTGCGTAAAGCAGAAGTTATGAATAAAGTGAAGTCCGTTTTAGCGCCACTAACATCATTCCTACCAAGCTACGTTTTTGAAAACTGTGTTCTTAAGTACCCATGCAATCAATGAATTCTTCATTTTAGTTGTTGGAATTGTCATTTAAATCTTGCTAAAAAAAAGACTACGATAAAACTTCAACCATTCAATTGAAATTATATCTGATGAAAAATTATTAACAACATAGTCATGCCCATTTTCTCCTAAACTTTTCCTCAATTCCGCATTTAACACTAATTTTAACAATTGCTTATACAAACTTGTAGCATTCCTAACTTCATATTTTAACCCAGTTGTCCCGTCAATTACAGAATCTGAGAGACCATAAATGTCGCTACATATTACTGGCAATTTACAACATGATGCTTCCAGAATACTTGTTCCAAATCCCTCTCTATAACTTGGCAGACAAAAAATATCAGCAGCAGGAAGGATCGATTCTGGTTTTGAAGTAGGTCCATAATAGAAAAATCGATCATGTCCTTTAAGTAATAAGCTTATATTTGAAACCATATTTTCTTCATCATATCCAACAATAAGAAGAAAAACATCGCTCTTTTCTTCCATTAACCTTTTAAATGCATTTACTAAGTCAAGGATTCCCTTATCCATTTTAATTCGTCCAAGAAAAAGCACTAAAACTGTATCTTCAGCTATATGAAGTTCTTTTCTTAACTCCTTTCTTAAACGTGAATCTGATTTGAACCGTCTAATATCAACTCCACTAATGGAGCCATTTCCAAGTATTAATGAATTATTGCTAATTACTCTCTCATTGATAAGAAATTCTCTTTGTGAGCGCCCATCGACAAGGATGTGCGTAGAATTTATAACAATTAATTTATCAAACATTTTTAAAAAAACCCTATAAATACCTTTCTTAGATGCCCAAATCTGACCAGTAAAAATGTGAATCCTAATCTTAATACCAGCTAATCTTCCTGCAATTGAGGATAGTAATCCAGCTTTGGGAGAGATTGAATGAATTGTATCAAAGTCCATTTTAACAAAATACTTGTACAATTTTACAATCGCTAATAAATCGTGAATTAGATTTATCTTTCGATAAATTGAAATACTACAAATATTTGCAATCGAATATTCGGAAAAGGAAAAAACATCTTCCTCACTAAAATTTCCGACCAAGTAAACCTCAAATTCCTCACTTAATACTTTAAAATGATTTCTAAAGAAAAAATGAATTATCAATGGAGATGTTACAACAAAACAAATCTTCTTCATCCTCAGATAAAAAATACCTTTAATTAATATGTAAGCGTTCGGCCTGATGTTTCAGACCTTTTTTATCAACATTTTAGTTTCAGCAAAACGCTTTCTTGTTCGAATATGTTGCAGGGAGATCCCCTGAACCATCATTACCAACTGAGACCAGTTGTTAACCACAGATGAACCGTTCAAAACATCCTTTGGCAGCTCAAAAGTGCCACTTTCAAGCCTTTTGTAATACAAAACAAAACCCCCATAATCCCATCTCAATAACTTCATCCGGTTCCGGGGGCGATTAATAAAGATGAAAACTTCACCCGATAATGGATTACGTTCCATCCCCATTTCAACCACCAGACACAAAGCATCAAAACTCTTGCGCATGTCAGTAGTAACCTGAATATTTTAAAGTCAAATGAAATGTTTAGTCTCAATTTTTTTCAAAAACCCGTTATTGGAGGTGCCCTATAGTTTAATAAAATTTGGCATATGCACACTAAATATCAATGATGTTCTTTGACATTTCAAATCAATAGAAACTAAATTTTTACGAAAAATAGTATAATCTACAAACTTAATAAAACACGTCTTAAAAACTTCATTAAAGAGTAGACGGATACAATACCATACGTAAATATATTTATATAATTACGTCTATATAGAAAATTAAAATTGGATAATTCTCCTTTCTCCATTTGCCACAATTTAGTTGAAAGGGAATTCCGTTTGAATCTTTTCTCATTTGTAGCATATTTAATTAGACCTTCGTTTAAAACAATTCCCTCTTTTGATCTAACAATCTGAATCCAAACTCTGAAATCTTCCGCATACCGCATTCCCTTATCAAAGTATTCCGCAGGCATTTCAGATTTTTTTACAAGAACTGATGATGTATTGAAAACATTTCTAAATAACATTGCGTTAAAAGAAACCTTAACATGTGATACATTATAATTTGAAGAAAGAATACCAGTCCCAATTATAACAACATTAGGATTTTCCTTAAGAACATTAATCTGTTTTTCAATCTTTTCAGGCAACCACACATCATCTGCATCTAAAAAAGCAATCCAATCACCTTTCGAGGAATTAATTCCGCTATTTCTAGCCATAGATTGACCCTGATTAACTTGATCCAAAATACAAAGTGAAGGTAGAAAGGCCCAATTATTTGCAATATTCCTTATAACGGTTAAGGTGTTGTCAGTTGATCCATCGTTAATTACAATGATCTCAAAAACAGGATATGTTTGCGCAATTGCTGATTGTATTGCACCTACTATTTTATCCTCGCAATTGTAAGCAGGTATTATAACACTAATTTTAAGTCTTTGAGTCATCCTTTCCAAATAAACTCCCTTTATTCCAATAATAAGGGACGATTATGACACCAGCCAACAGTCAAATATATACAAAAGAACACAATAACTTACCCTCTGTAAGTTAAATCCTTTTCCATTCATCTGGGATAAGATTTTTTGTAGTTTCGTTCAATTTAGTTCCCTTATACCATTGCTTCGGTGCAATAACTATCTTATTCCTATTCTCATTTAACCAAGCTCCCCACCAGCTAAATGTACTATTTGCAATAATATTATGCTTACAATGGCTCATTAGATACAAATCCACCAATGCATTATTGCCCGACACATAAAAACAGTCATGTGCTACAATGTTAGCCTTGGCCCAGTTAATATCATCACTGAAAATATAAAATCTCGACTCTGAATTATATTTCCTAATAATATTAATTGCTTGTTCAAAATATTTTCTATCACAACTATAAAATAAATTAGAATTAGATTTTACAGACAAATAATCCCCGCGTCTAATGTGAATACTTACTGATTCGCAATTTTGAATTTCATGTAATAAATCTACATTGGTTCTTGACAATAAATTATTTAAATTTATTTCACGTAGTATTGATTTTTCAATACCGTTAATGTATTTATACATTTGCCAATATCCATCATAATAGCAATTATCCTTAAAATATTTAAATTGCTTATCGCTATTAAACAAATATTCAACAAATTGAGTATTAGATAAACCAGGAAATCTTTGAACAATTTTTCTTTCAAGTCTATAAAGGAAAATCCTTCCAAAAATCTTTAACCTGCTGATTTCATCTGGTGATGCGATTGAAATACTATTATTTAAAAACCCTAATTCAAAATTTCTTATTGTAAAGTCTCTATTCTTTACAACTGTCTGAATATCAAATTTAATAGTAACACTAAGTAACTCTTCAAGATACTTACCAAAACAATACTGAAAAAGTTGGTTGCCTAAACCTCCCGATATTTTAACAATAATCACAATTTCTTAAATAAAATAATTCTATTTACTATACAACTCAGAAAGACTATTTCATAATAATAACTCACTAGCGTTGCTTTGTTTTTAAAGACCAATATTTTTTACCATGTCGCAGTTTCTTAATCAATGGATATCAAGTTGTTACAGATAGCGCTCTTGTTAATCAAATTTTAAAACTATTTCAAATCAATGATCGATAATATTCCTCTGAAAACCACTATTATTAAGCACTATAGAGGTTAATTCGAATCAATAACGCAACGCTTGTGATAATAACTTTTAAAAATATTATCCTAGAATTCTATATTCATTTCAATGTTCTAAATAAATCTTCCTAGAACTATCTGGAAATAACACAAATTCAAATATCAAACAACTTATTTCTTCAGAATATAACACTTTATATCCAATATTTCTATACTACCATCAACCAAAACAATAAGATACTATAAAAATAGCATATGTCAAAATTCAAAACCCCATTCTATTCCTAAAAAGTTTCTACTATAGGGCTCCTCTCCAATAAACAAAGTGCATCAAAACTCTTACGCATATCGCTAGGTTGCCTATACAAATAGTAACAGTTGGCAGATCCTAAGGTAAACATCCCCTTTTAAGCCAGGCTTAAAAAGTCCTGAGTGTTGCGATAGGAGTACCGGCAGGAAGCTGCAAACTCACGCCAATGGGGTATTGCATGACTATCGGTGTCAGATAATCAGTCGATCGTTGACCTTTGCCAGGAGTTAAACGGATAAACCCGTTTGGTGTATCACTTGTATGTTCCCGCAACTTATTCTGCCAGTAATAGAATTTGGCAACTGCTATATTTTTCTGCTCACAGAAGGCAATCCGTGTAAGCCCACTTTGTTGAAAATCCGCAATGATGCTGAACATCTCTTGCTGTAGTTTGGTTGGTTGCTCATGGTTCGTATATTTGAACCTGCAAACCTATACCAGGCAATTATGTTAGGCAATATGCATCAGACCGGACGCTTACTTTTAAACATCATAACACGGTCATAGTTCGGATTGCCTCCCTTTGATGGATTATTAACCGGAAAGGCATTGTCAATAATGGGTCTTAAGTCTTTTCCCAACGAATAATACTGTTCAATCTCAACAATGGATCATTCAATGTGCTTATCTTTTCAAGTCGAAATTGGTCATCAAATAAACTAAATGGTTTTTTATTGCTCATCTTTCTGTGTATTGATCAATATTAAGCAATAAATACAGAATATAGTATTGATATTATGATAGTTACTAATAGGTTATTAAAAAATCATGCTTTTAGAGGTGCTCTATATAAGATCACTAGCATCGCGTCGATTTTCATAAGTACTATTTTGCCCAATTTCGGAGTTTCTTAATATATGAACATCAAGTTGAAATTGTAACGGTTTTTCTCATCAAATTTCGAATAGATTCAATTTGTTATGGATATTTCCCTTTATAAACCATCAATATTATGTGTTATAAAATTAATCTTTAATAAAACACGTAATGCTAATTATGTAATATAAAACCACATTTAACACAAATTATTTAATATCACAAGCGTTGCGTTATTGATTCGAATTAACCTCTATAGTGCTTAATAATAGTGGTTTTCAGAGGAATATTATCGATCATTGATTTGAAATAGTTTTAAAATTTGATTAACAAGAGCGCTATCTGTAACAACTTGATATCCATTGATTAAGAAACTGCGACATGGTGAAAAATATTGGTCTTTAAAAACAAAGCAACGCTAGTGATATAAAATGTGCTCTTTATGTCAACTATTTGTATGAACAGCCTATATATGAAAGCTGCTAATTTAAATATGAAGGAAATGTGACACTCCAATATTTTGCATATCTTTTTTTAAGATCATTATAAGCCATAAATTTATCTTTTCTAAGTGATTTTTGCCTCCATGGAAATGAAATTTTCTGCTTTCTACTAATATAATTGCCATAAAGCTCAAATTCAGAGAAACATGACATTTCCTTTTTATCAAGATTGGAAATAATAATTTCATCCCATTGAAAAATATTTCTATGGTTCTTTTCTATTTCAGAATGCAAGCGATGAATTTCTTCTTTGTCAAAAAGCATTTTATGAGATACAAATGAAAATAATGAATTTCTATAACTGCCAATAAGTTGTCGGTTCATTTTATAGTACTGAAAATGAAATTCACTTGATTGATAAAATATCATCAAATTATCATCAGTTATGAACGAATGTGGTGATAACAAAATATGATCAGAATCAATAACCAAATAATATCTTGCAGTCCCTACCTTTCCAGACAATTTTACAAGTTGTTGAAAAATCCACCCACTCCTATTAAAATTATTATGCACAAAGTAATTAATCTTGTCAGGTGAATACCCTAAAACCTCATTTTCACAAACATAAACCAAATTATTACTTCTACAAAATTGCTTGATTGATTCTATTTCAGGAGCCACAATATATATATTTTCAATGTTATGAATAACATTAATTTTTATACCTTCAATGCACAAAGGTAATATTTCAAGGTCTTTTTCAATAACTAAAATAACAACATCTATACGCAGACACAATTCATTCTTTGGGATTTCATGTTTGAATAGAGTCCATAACGTATAGAGAATAAGTCTGAATTTTTGAAACAACAAATTAATGACATTAAGAATGAAAACCATAAGATAAAACTTTCTACGATATTTTAGATAATACTAATTTTAAATATTTCAATTTTTCATTGAAACCAATTTTTATATTTTTGAAAAAAATCATTGCATATATTGCCCATTGAATTCTATGAATCATGTATATAATAAATGGCATATGCTTTCTCACTACATAGGCTAAACTAATAAAACTATGTTTCCTTTTAAAATAATTTGACGATGATTTTCCTTCTAAGTGAATAATTCCACGTTCGTTTATAATAAAAGAATAAAGATTATTCAAATTCATTCTATATTGTAAATCAAGTTCTTCTTCGTACAGAAAAATATTAGAATCAAACCCATTTAAGCTAATAAACAATTCTCTTTCCATAAACATATTAGCACCTGATACAATATCAACTCTGGAATAATAATTAGATTCAATCTCTCTAATTATGGACGATTCCTTCCTCTGTTTATCAAATTTTTTTCCATATCTCAAAATTGCGGGAAAATTCCCAAAAGAATGTACTATATCAAATTCTTCAGATATCATTAGAGATCCTAAGACGCCAATATTAGAAACATTGCTATTCAAATGAAATGCAATAAATGAAGATAATATATCCGCAATAAAAATAGTATCAGAATTCAATAACAAAATGAATCTCCCTTTTGCAACCTTGACACCAAAATTATTGCCACTACCAAATCCCAAATTTTCTGCCATTGAAATTATGGTAATATTAGAAAAATACTTTCTTAGAAATTCCACACTATTATCACTCGAATTATTATCCACAACAATTATCTCATAAGAGAATTTAACTGAACAGTCAATTATGGATTGAATACAACGCGCTGTTAATTCCTTCGTGCTAAAATTAACGATAATAATTGAAACCCAAATATCATCCTTCATATCGATTTCTATTAACAAATAACAAGGCAGAAATCACAATAGTACCACCAACTGGAATCGTCGCCGTCTTATTCCATATGCTATAAAAAAATAAACCATGCAATGGAATCTGCAATAACAAAAAAAAGATAAGAATTTGATATAATTCATATGAACCTCTAATTTTCATATGTTTAATAGTAAAAGACACAAACAAATATCCTATTACATAAATAATCGTACCAACAACACCAACATCAAAAACAAAATCGCCTAAAAATCCATAAAATAGCGTAGAATCAAATGGCATAGTTTGCCTATAGATTTCTAAATCAAATCGATAATTGCTAAATATGTCATAGGTAATAGGAAATATTCGAGCCAAATTAATTTGATTAAAATCATATTCGGAAAATAAGTTGTTAAAGTTAATGAATGGTTGTCCCAAATATACAATAATACTTGTTATTTCGCCTTGTCCATTTCCAAATGAATAACTATCTGAAAATCTTGAAATAGTAATAGAGGCAAAATATAGAATAAAAATCAAGAAAACAACCATAGATGTCTTTCTGATATACTTCTTTTCAGAAGCAGGTAGCTGATTTTTAAAAAATATATAGCATGAAAAAAAAATCAAAATCCAATATGTCATTTGTACACGACCACCGACACGCATCCCATTTACAATAGGAGTCATTGATGAAATTAATAACAGAAAACTCAATTTTCTGGAATTCTTATAAAAGATTAATGAATAAAAGAAAAATACCAAAAGGACAATATAAAACCCAGAAAAATATCCTAATAAGGTAAAACCTAAACTTTCGAATGGTCCAATAGAATACCCCAAATTACTTAGAGTTGATGCTGCATCAATCTTGAAAGATCCTGGATTATGAGTAAAAACAAACAGTATAAATTGTAATGAACACAATATTGCAACTACATTAATAATAATAAGAGATTTAGAAATAATACCAAATAATTTATGATTTGTTTTATCTCGATTGAATAAAAATCCATTATTTTTATAAAAAAATGGTAAAAAAAACAAAGTTAAAATGCCACAATAGTAAATACATGATTCAATTTTAATATCAGAATCTCTATATGTCAGAAATTCCAAATTATATAAAACTATAGAGCAAAAAGAAGACAATGTATATAATATTAATAATATTGATCCAATACTAAATATTTTATATCTAATAGAGTAATAACAAAGTAATACCAAAAAATAAAAGAATGGGAAATATATCATTTAATTAAATCCAAAGTGATAATATTTTATTGCTAATTTAATTTCCCTTTTCACAACAGAGTAATAATAATTTAGGACTCTGTTAAATGACCAAATAATTGCCAATTGTATCATTACAAAAAACATATGTTCCATGCCAACCAGTATTTATCTTTAGTAAATACTTTTCCGAATTGCTACATTATATATCTATAATCCATTTGACAAACTTCGTGAATCAAACCTGCCTATAGAACAATCAATACAAAATAATGCTTTCAACCCTTGTGTTCAACTTTATCAAAAAAAATAACGATTTCATTTCAATTTATTCGCTATCACATTTTAGAAGTTGGCCCGGCTTCACATATATATAAGACAAGATCTACCTACTTCTGTTTCACTTTTTTTCAAATCTAACACCATTAACCGGACACTAATGACCATTAACAATAATTCAAAATTAAAGGAATCATTTACGATTTCTGCAAAATTGCACATAAAACAACTCCCTTCTCGTCACAAATAATTTTGTCAGTGTTCAAACTTTTTTTAATTCGAACATATATGACTTTTGCGAATGGAATTTTAGCTATTAGTTTCCTAAGATACGATTTTAGCGAATTATTGTCCATGTTAGAACTAATAATTAATGTACCATTTCTACTAAAAAATGGCTTTGGCAAATGACCATTATATAAACGTTTCCGGTCAATTGCTATATACTTATATTTATAAAATTTACTAAAATTAATAAGACTAATGCTTGCATTTATTCTTTCCGATAAATATTTAATTGAATCTTCACTAAACCACCAGCAATGAACTGGAGGGAGTTCTGTATCCCAAATTATATCTTTAGGATATAAAGATTTATTTGGAGTGGTAATAATAATCCTTCCATTTGGTTTAAGTAGCATATTAATCGATTCTAAAAAATCTATCGGGTTATCAATATGTTCAATAACCTCAGTTAAAATAACAATATCGAATGATTCTGAATGCAATTTAGCATAATTAAATAAATCTTCACAAATAAAATAGTCCCCAAATCTATTAATTGCATTCATAACGGCCGTATGTGATATGTCTAATCCTATAACATTGTATTTAGCCCTTATTAATGAATAAGTTAAATAGCCTAGACCACTTCCTATTTCTAATATTTTTGCCAATTTTTTATCTTCAACTGTAATAGATAGTGCTTCTTTTACAGCCCAATAGGTATCCTCTTTATCCGCCAAGTATTGTAAAGGATTAGAACATTTACTAACATTATTAGCATAGTCCCAATATCTATCATATCCAGGGACTTTACTATTGTTTTCATATATCCTATCATAAATCTTTGTGGAATCATTTCTCGGCAACGAAAAGGCAGTATTGCAATATTGACAGTGATAGATCTCAAACGCATTCGGTTCTTGATATCCCGGAAATTTTTTATGTTTTAATACCGCTGATTGTCCACATAAAAAACAATCAATATTCTGTTCATTTTCCATTTATAGCGAATTATTTAAATTAAAGTAACTTTTTGCAATGTCCTTTAAGGAAATATTTAATTGCTTAATAACTTCGTATGGCCATTTGAAATTATTATATAAATGCGCAATCCCAGGGGCTAAAATCATAGCCCATATATTCACATTTGTATAATAAAACATTACAATCAATATACATATTGTAATAGCTCCAGCTAGTAATGAAGCTTTAAAAAATGGGACTTCATTGTTTGTAAGAAGAATGGCTCCTGCAATTCCGTGATTATTTTCTAACAATGAAATAATTAATGCCACTAATACAATTATTGATGGCAATAATTTGGTTTGACTACCTACAAAATTCAGTGCCAATTCTCCAAAAATTAAAAGAGATATCCCTCCCAAAATATAGGTCATCAAAAAAACAATTTGTCCTTTCAAATAAAGTGTTTTAATTGCGTATGAATTACTATCTACCCTTAATTGAGCCATTTTTGGTTGATAGGTCAAAGTATAAATTCCAGCTAAACTTGCGATAACAGAAATTAACTGAATGGTTATACTATAAGTTGCAATTACTTCAAGAGGCAAATACAAAGACCCTATGATAATTGCTGATCTTTGTACCACAAAAGCTCCTAATGAAGTTAATCCAATTTTGAGAGCATTGGGATAAATTGCTTTTAGTACCTCTTTTGGTGGCCGAGGTAAAACCATATTTAACCGATGTTTTAAATCCATCGTAAAAAAAGAATGATAAGCCAACCAACGAATAATAATAACTGATGAAACTTGAGCAGAAATTACCGCTACAAGTCCAAAACCTGACATTATCAAAATTGTAGCAATTAAAAAGTATACCGTCTGACCTACGATCACAATCTGCTTTGATCTCTTCACTAGTCCTTTCCCTTGCAAAAGAGAGTCATAATATTGAGTATATAAATTGTAAGTATTAATAAAGCACAATAACACCCAAGCAAAATAAACCTCCTGGTGATCACCTTTATAACTTCTTAATAATGAAAATATATAAAAAGTGCCTAACGTTGAAAGTATAAAAAACAAAATAATGGACATCCGCAGATAGAACCAACGCATCGCAGTTATGACACCTTTTAGCAAGCCATAATCAACAATTTGGTTTTCCGAAACTGCATATTCAAACCCTTTAACTTTTAAATTTCTGACTCCGCTGAAAACATATGTAACATTACGGGTAAATGATGAGCTAAAACCAAAATCAAGCAACGTTGAAAAAGCAGTAATTGTCATAAAAATTGACCAAATACCAACCTTTTCGGAAGGCATAGTTCTTAAAACAAAAGGTAATAATAATATAGACGAGGCGATTTTTAAAAAAGTAGCCCCATAATTCCAAAATATATCCTTTCGGCCTATCTGTATCAATCTAATTATTTCTATCTAACAATAATATCATCACAAATTTTGCCATCCCAACTTTCAATGTTACAGCTCAACGGTTAGCCAACTGAAAATACACAATTTTACCTTCAATCGCCTTTTAGATTGAATACAAGACACACTAACATTGCTTTCTGAAAGAGGAAATGTCCAAACGGAGCTGGAAAATCTTTCCGCGTATTTAAACTCCGAAAACATCCTGCGATTTTCCCTTTTTAGCTTTTACATCCGCTGGTCTTTCCAGACTATAGGACACCTCTAATAACAAGTTTTTGAAAAGAATTGAATTTGAACATAACATTTAACTTTTAACTTTTAAAAATTCAGCTAATAGCCAGTTCTTAAAGCTACCTGAGGTTATAATGTGATTCAGTTTTTCGCTCTTTGACATTTTGACGACCCATTTTTACAGATTTACAATAGAATCGACTGGGTTTTAGCAGTATGTAATTAACAAATAAACTATGTGATTTTATATTGCTCATCTCAATGTGTTTTGATCAAATTAAAGCAATAAATACAACATATAACACTGATATTATGATAGTTATAAAAAATGCTTCAACAATGCAAATTTTAAAGGTGCTCTTTATATTATCGAATGCAACTCAGGTATTTGTGAATAATATAAGAATTTGCTCCTTTCAGGTGGAAATGGTCTCCATAAGACTTTGTTAATCTGATTTTTATATAGTCAGTCTTTTAAACTATTAGTTCTCCAACCTAAAGCTAGAGAAATTCCTGTCAAATCTACTTTGGAAGAAAAGAATTAATTTCCCTAATAGTAGCAATCAGAAATCCAATTGCAAAAACTATTAAACAATAAAATATTATCACTTTTATTGACCAAAGTGATTCAATAATTGGGGTGACGCTTGAATCCAAGATCATGATAGGCTTATTCATCTGAAGGCTTGAATCAATATTTAACCTTTGACGTTTTAAATAAAGGACCTCTCCTGCAAAAGATTGCTTGCCGGAATTTTCAACAATAACCTGTCCTTGCTTTTGGTTGGGTTGAAGTAAACTTTTTTGTAAAGAATCGAGTTTACGCATTTGTATATCAATTTCTTTTATCATCTCCTTTGATGAGACCTTAGAAATTTCAAATCTTTCTTTAATATAAGGATTGGTGCTGAAATCGTTTACGATACCACTTCTCAGACTATCTGCAAAAACATGATGAACGTTTTTGGAGTCTTCCATTCGTTTCCCATTAAAATCGATGGTTATTTTAAGAAGTTTACTTTGAGAAACGGTTTTGGCTTTTCCCTTCAGATCCACTTCTTTTGGGGTTAAAACGTTTTCAATACTCATCTCTCGTATTAGTTTTGAACCACTTATAGAGATCCCCAATTTATCGGCAACCGTAGTTACATCATTCGCCTCTTGTGAAGATTTCAATGATCTGAATTCTTCCAGAACATCATCAGATGATAGATTTGTGGATACTGTAATATTGGTTCTGTAATAATGTTGTTTGGGGGAAAAATACATCCCTACGCCGACCAAAAAACTCAGGCCAACTGAGATCCATAAGATCTTTTTGTATTTGCGGAGAAATAGGATGGTTTTGATGAAGAGCTTGAAGAGGTCGATTTCGTCGGAGGGAGACGAAGGAATAGGAGGATTGGTGGGTTCCATGGGATGGGCTTTTGTGAAGGATGAGGGATGAAATATGAAGGATGAAGAGAGGTTTGAAGGGTGAAGTGGGTGGCGACGGGGCGACGGGGCTACGGGGCGAACTGGTGACGGGCGATCTGTTATAGAATCTCCCAGTAACCGTCTTTCTTACTGCCGGTTCTTTGTATTACGTTATCATTTTTTAATTTTTCCAGATACCTTACTATCGTTCTTCTGGGGATATTGAGCATTTTCGAAATATTATCAATTGTGACATGCTTACTTTCTTTCAATAGGTCAATAATCAAGTCCATTTTGCTATCGATTTGTTTTTTAGTGCCATCTTTAGTGCCATCTTTAGTGCCACTTTTAGTGCCACTTTTAGCACCCTGCCCGGAAATCTCAGCACTGGCACTATTTTCAGTGCTAATCCTCGTAGTTGTTTTTTGTTGTGTATAACTTAACTCAACTAAAAAACCATTTGGGATTTCCTGACAATCCATATTCATGGTCGGATATTGTTTTAACTCGTTTTGAATACGCTTAAATCCGCTACCATATTTTTCAATATCTCCTGTGAGGTAAAAGGCTTCTGCCAATAATTTGTTTCGAGCATACGCCTGGTAATTATTGGATATTAAATGTGCAACTGTCAGTTCGCCGTACAACTTACCGGGGTTAAAAAAAGTAATACTGTTGTCAAAAACTTTAATCTGAACATCAATGGGGCTCAAATAGTCACGCTGAATCAGGGCATTTAGAACCAATTCTCTAAGAGCGGGTAAAGGATATTCGAAAATCTCAGTTCGTTGGGTCGTCACTCCTGTAATTTCAAATGCAACTTTAATTTGGGAGATCAGATATTTCATTGTTTCTTCAACAACCTCAAATAAAGAACCTCTCAACATTTTATCGTCAATAATATAAGAAGGTGTTTTGAATCTGCCTAAATGAACATTAAAAGCGATATCTCTTTTAGCAAAAAGGAGATATGCAGCATTTGTTATTTTATTATTTGAAATCAATCGAAGTTTTTCCAGGTTTTCAACAAGAGATCCCTCCAGATTGAACCTTCCAGTGGCGTTAACCTTCCGGATAAATTTTTCTACCTTTAATAAATCTATGTCGTCAATAGTAATGTTTGGCGCTGGATACGAATCCCATGACACCTGCAATGATTGCAAGCTCAGATCTGCAATTTCAATAACTGATAAATGATGATTAGAATTTTTTACTCTTTTAAAATAACGTCCTTTGAATGAAACAGGTTTAATAGGAAATTCAGGGATCGCCAATTCGACTACATTTTTCCCATTATAAGCAATAACTTCTATATCAGGAATTATCGATGGTTGCGTCTTTACTTTTATTTCGTTCACCCATTTTTGAAACGTTTCTTTACCAAATGAAAAATTTGAATTAGGACTACCATCATCATTAATGCCTATCAATACGCTTCCTCCTTTGCTGTTGGCAAAAGCGACTAATGTTTCAATAACAGAATCATTGAAATTAGCTTTGTATTCTATGTGCTGATTTTCTTTCAGGTGAGAAGGGGTGTTAGAGGGATGAAGGATGATATATGAAGGATGAGCTTCGACAGGCTCAGCTACCGGGGATTGAAGGGTGAAGTGGGCGGGCGATGGGGCGACTCGGCGACGGGGTGACTTGGCGACGGAGCGACTCGGTCCTTGAGCTTGTTGAAGGGCGGTCCTTGAGCTTGTTGAATGGGGGCGAAGGGGGAGAGGGGGGACCGGATCATGAGATTCGGCTGATTAGGTTTGCGAAATCACAATATTGTTAATCGGGATAAAGTGTAGGTTTTTAAACGGAGCCATATTGTTGACAGTATTTCTACTTGTTCAGGAAGTATACTTCGGCTGATCAGATTTGCGAAAAATTCGCAAACCTAATCGCTCAGCATAACTGAAACTAAGCATCTTTGCTTAGCAAATCTGCCAAGTTTCAGTATAAATTCAGTTCTTTTATCTGGACCTCCTTGAAAAATGGATATTCATGTGTCACTGAATTTCGGGTTTGGTTTTGAAAACCGGTATATCAATTGATCAAAAAATGCCAATTCAATTTGAGTAATCTGATTCTGAATATTTTCCGTTAATGGAAAATATTTTTCAATGTTTTCCCAGGCAAAATTCATCCGTTGATAATGCAAATCACAAATTGCAATGGTCTCTCTAAGTCTTTCACTAAATTCTTCAGTAATCATAACACTATTCCTGTTTGTTCAATTGTTTTAAAAAACGGTGAATCCCTATACTCAGGGTTATCCAGGATAACATCAATCTTTTGCTCCCCAATAATCATTAACAAATCAGTGATGAAATTTATTTTTGATCGCGGATTCATTGTTTCAAGATCAGTACTTTTAATGTACAAATCAATATCTCCTCCCCGCTTTTCATTTTGGGTCCTCGAACCAAAGAGAATTACTTTCACTTCGTTTCCAAAATGACGTATGGCCTGCTTTTTAATATTTTCTATTTCAAAATTATTGAGGCGCATGTGGAATGAAGAAGGATGAAGGATGAGCTTCGACAGGCTCAGCTACCGGGGGTTGAAGGGTTGAAGTGGGCGACTTGGCGACTTGGTCCCTGAGCTTCGGTCCCTGAGCCTGTCGAAGGGGTCGAAGGGGTCGAAGGTAGCGAAGGGGATGAAGAGGGTGAAAAGGAGAATTAGGGGGAGTGGAACAACAATTACTAATGAGCCTTGGTTACTGGCTGGCCGTATTTACTTTGGTATTCCTCTGATTTTTTACGAAAATATTCAATTATCTGGGCAGAATCCATTTTAACAATCTCTGAATTCACTTTATCGCGAATATCCCGCATCATTTTTACACAATCAAAATCTTCAGTCGTTTTCATAATCAATCAAATCTTTAGGTGAACGAATTTCGATCGAAGGTTACATTGGAAATCACGACAATGTATTCTCCATTCTTAATCTCCTTAAATAATCTTTGGGTAGCAACATCAAATTCTTTGTCAAAATAACCACCAAGAACAGAAGTATCAATATAAACCTTTGGAATTCTCATTGTTAAACTGTTGTCCTTTTACAAATTTAATCAAAATAGAGGATGAAGGATGAAAAATAAATTGAAGGGTCGAAGTTGGGATCGCAATCGGCACTGTTTATCCTTTATATATTATCCTTTATACTTGTTCAAGAGGAAGGATGATATATGTAGGATGAAGAGAAGGATTGAAGGGTTGAAGTGCGTATTTTCTTCCTAAAATTAGTTTACACTTTATAAAACGATCTCTATTCCTTTGGTTTTTATCATGTTAATTAATGGAGATGTATTGTCCTCAGTGAACTTTTTTGTACCAATTAAAAAGGGTTCTATTTTAGTGCTGATTTTTCGGGTAAGATCCCATATTTTACCAATGATCTGGTCATCCTGTTCATTGTACAAGTCTGAAACAATCATGATATCAATGTCACTATTTTCATTAGCGGTATCATCTGAATAGCTACCAAATAAGAAAGCTTTTGTAACAGAAATACCTTCTGAATTTAATAAGAACACATACTTTCTTAATAATTCTATAACTTCCGTTCTAGCCATATTAAAAGTTTCTCAGTGTAGCTGAAATATTCAATCACCATTGTTTTCTCTGGTAAAATTGGGTTATAATCGGGATATCTGCCTTGAAGCTGATATTTCATCAGTATTCCAAGAAAAATTTCGTCATCATCTTCTAATGTCAGATTAGCTTTTTCCAATAAATATATCAGGTTATGTGAACGTGGAGCATTGTCATTGGTATTCTTAACGACATGAGCTTTAATGATCTTCTCCAATACCAAATGGCAAAAGAAAAGTCCATGCAAAACCCGATTCTTATCAATTAAGACTTTTGCGGATTCCAGGTCATCAAAAGCGCCTGATCTCCAATATTCTATTTGTTTATCAAAATCACCCATGTATTATGGATATTAAAAGCCAATATTTTATTTAGGTATACTGGTGGTAGAGACTTAGCGATGGGGCGACTCGGCGACGGAGGCACTTGGTCCCTGAGCTTCGGTCCCTGAGCTTGTCGAAGGGGTCGAAGGACTATTGTCTATTGCCAAGTATTTTTCAGGCTACTTCATACAGAATTCCGTGTTCGTGTTCCATTTTTTCTGACGCATTAAGTACTTCAATGCCAACAATTTGCCCATTCTCTGCATAATCCAGAATGATACCTGGCTTTTCTTCATCACTCTCAGAAACAGCAAGAGAAGAAAATGTGATATATACAATATCTGCTTCTTTATCATATTTAATTTTCATACTTTTCGATTTTTGAGGTTTTATAAGCAGTAATAACTAAGGGTGGAATTTTACGAATATTTACAAAAATACGATAAAGAAAATTCCTGTTATTTTCAAGGATGATCTTTTGATAAATATTAATATCACTACTTTCAGATACTATTTTAGACGGATAATTCAGCACATCGTCAATGGAGGATTTATCTAATCCTCTTAACTCAATCTGTTCATTTGCATGATGTGAATATTTGAATTCCATTGATTATTGGTCTCCTATATGGTGTCCAGGTTTTAGCTGAAGCGGGGTCGAAGGGGTCGCATAAAAGGCTTGTGATTTTGGTTTAATGGCGTGAAAAAAAGTCCTGATAGGCTTTTTTGATGCCTTCAGGGAGAGGGGTAGATGGTTTCCATCCGAGAGAGCGGAGGCGGGAACTGTCCATGAGCTTGCGGGGAGTTCCGTCGGGTTTGGAGGAATCCCATTGGATTTCGCCTTCAAAACCAACGATAGATTTGATGAGCTCTGCCAGGTCTTTTATCGTGATCTCTTCGCCACTACCGATGTTGATGTGGGTGATGCCGCTGTTGTACAGTTCTTCAGCTTCGAGATTTTGCATGAGAAATACGCAGGCGTCGGCCATGTCTTCGACGTAGAGGAACTCTCTTAGAGGAGATCCGGAACCCCAGAGAGTGATGGACGTATCGATTGCGGATTGCGGATTGCGGATTGCGGAATGGTCTTGAATTGCGGATTGCGGATTGCGGATTGCGGATTGATTTGGAATTTGTAATTGGGGATTTGAACCAGAAGCAGGATTCGAAGCGTCATTCATAAAATCCTCATTTTCAAATTCATTCCGCAATCCGCTTTCCGCAATCCGCAATCCGTTTTCTTCTTTCCGCAATCCGCAATTCGCACTCCGCAATTTCGCCAGGTGCATTCGGTGAATAAGTGCCGGCAACACATGAGAAGTCTCTAAATTATAATTATCATTTGGCCCGTAGAGGTTGGTGGGCATTACGCTGATGAAATTGCAGCCATATTGCCGGTAGTAGCTTTCGCACATTTTGATGCCAGCGATTTTGGCGATAGCGTAGGGTTCGTTGGTGTATTCGAGGAGGCCGGTGAGAAGTGACTCCTCCTTTAATGGCTGCGGTGCGAGTTTCGGGTAGATACAGGAACTGCCGAGGAAGAGTAATTTCTTTACACCATTCACATAGGCTGTATGAATGATGTTGTTCTGGATCATCAGGTTTTCGTAGATGAACTGGGCACGATAGGTGTTGTTGGCCATGATGCCACCGACTTTTGCTGCGGCAAGAAATACGTAGTCTGGCTTTTCTGTGGAGAAGAAGTCATTGACGGCTTGTTGGTTGGTCAGGTCAAGTTCGGCGAGGCTGCAGGTGAGGAAATTGGTATAGCCTTTGGCCTGGAGGTTGCGGTGGATGGCGGAACCGACCATGCCGAGGTGGCCGGCGATGTATATTTTAGCGTGCTTTTCCATTATTGGCACTTTGAATTGTTAGTAGTTAGACGTTAGTCGTGAGGTGGGGGTCGTCGGGGGGAATCTATAGGGTAGATATCTTGCCCTGAACTAAATGCATTACATTAAATGCCAACTCTTTGTAAAGTATGGCATCTCTTTCGTTAGAAACCATAATATCACCAGGATACCTTATATCAATACTAAAATCACTTAGATTTAATGGATCAATATCTAAAAATTTTGTATCAAGTTTCGAACACTCAACCAATA
The DNA here is from genome assembly GCA_037132075.1 of Bacteroidota bacterium. Classification (GTDB taxonomy): domain Bacteria; phylum Bacteroidota; class Bacteroidia; order Bacteroidales; family CAIXZF01; genus JBAXPV01. The sequence continues at coordinate 5,508 of JBAXPV010000031.1, read as the reverse complement.
GAAATTCAATATTATAAGTCCTTTGAATTGGGATGTCTTTATATATCAGATACATCTTTAAATATTTCTCAACAAGCTGTTGACAATGAAAACAAACTGCCGCAGGTGCAATTATACTCATTCTTGGCAGGTATGCGAATGCATAGATGCTTAGAATGAGTTATGCCGACACTGATTTTTCGCAAACCTGTTCAGTGTCGGTATATATCAGGCTCCGTTAACCTGATAATGGTCAAATAATCAGCTTCAGCCTTTTCTTTCCATTGAAGTAAATAGGTCTTGGTTGCTTCATTCATAACAGAACACCTTCCTTAATAGCCATCTGAACTACATGACCATTCAGGGTCTTTTTAGTTTCAATTTCTTTGTCAAATTCGATGATCACATCGGCATCGATGCCTGATAGCGCTAATTGTTTCCTGATAAGCGCCCGAAAATGCAATTTCTCTTTATTCCCAATTGGATTATGAAAGATAATCATTAAATCATAATCGCTATCTGGAACAGATTCGCCACGAGCCCTGCTTCCAAATAACAAAATATCAACATTGGGAATATTATTGTTGATAATCTGTTTAATCTGTGAAAATGTGTCGGTGGACATGGCTAATTTAAGGATGAAGGATGAAGGATGAAGGATGAAGAGAAGGGTTGAAGGGTGAAGTGGGCGACTCGGCGACTGGGCGACGCGGGTCCTTATTTAATTACAATTACCCTCTGGGCATCTAATCTGAAACCATTTGTTCTTTTAAAAAATGCTTTTCTTTCTGCTGCATCAATTACAGTAAAATAAGGATGCTTCTTGTTGCATGCATAGGCCTTTTTAAAACGGTATTCATTAATATTATGTGAAGCACAAAGAAGCTTTATCGTATTTTCTAATTGACCTTTTGAGTATGGAAGCCATCCTCCTGTGCCATTATTTTTAAGCTCAACTAAATACAGACTGTCAGAAAAAGTAAGCATACCATCACAAGTGCTTTCTTTATCCTTAGTCCCTTCTTTATAGACAATGATGCAATTGTCAATAGCAGTAAATGAGATGGCAAAATTATAATCATTGATAACTATGGCAATCCATTGGTCCTCATCTGTTGCATTAGTATAAGCCTTCGTTCCATCCTGGTCATCACATATTCCAAAAATCTTATCGAGTCTTGGAGTCTCTTTACATATTGTTTCAAAAAAATTCACATTCATAGTCCTTGTTCTATTTCAAGTAGTGAATCAAATAGATGATTTCCTTCTGCCAGCTTATCATTTAAATAATTCTTATCAGAGGGGATACCATAAATTGAATCTAGTTTTGTAATACTACCATCTTCCTCATTTAATTGATATACGATTACAGTATCAGCAGAAACAAGTGCTTTTTCAGGAATTAGTTTGTATAAATTTTCAAGAGATTCATGCTTCTCCGATGAGTCTGATAACTTTCCTTCCAAATATTTTCCCTGAATGGCGATACTCAGATAATTTAAAATATATGGGCTATGAGTAGTCATTATCAATTTGTTACCAATGTTCATTTCATTGAATTTTAACAGACTTTGAAGCATCTGCCATTGAGAAGAAGGAAACAAATTTTGTTCTGGTTCTTCAACAATATTTACAAAGGCTGTCTTGTTAAATTTAGAGGATAGAACAGAGAGTGCAACCCTCTTTTGTTCATCAGTTAAACTATCATTACTCCAAATTTCCTTAACCCCATTTTTAAATCGCTGCATTTCTTCACTACTCATGGGTTCTTTAGTGGATTCGCTCTGCTTTTTAACAGAATTAGCCAAATACCCTGAAACCAAAAATAATGGGACAAGTGACTGAAAACCACTTGATGCTTCAGTAAGCATTAATTTATAGCCTTCACCTTTCAAATTTAATGTGTCGTTTAGCTTGTCATATTCAATATCAGTATTGTTGATTGGAAGTTTTTCCAATCCTTTCATTTCATTTTTTGCATTATCAAATTCCGTTAGAAATTCTTTCAATGATTCCGAGGATAGTTTTAATTCTTTCGGTGTTTTAACATATGTTATAAAATTTCTTTCCGCAGGAACATACATTATCTGAGGTAATTGGTAGGTTTTGTTTAGAACTTCATTGATAATCAAAGACCCGTCTTCATATCTGATAGAAAATGCGTCACCTTCGTATTCTAAAACGGTATTATCAACTACATTGGTTTTGAAGTAATTCTCCAGACGATGATAGTTCAGGTATTGATTTTTTAGTTTGTTTTTCCGCTCAAACCATTTTTTATCGTAATCTCCTCTAACCAATGCTTTTTCAATCCACGTAAAGGTTGAGATTAACTTTGCCACAGTGCTTTTCCCTGAGCCCTGATTACCAATGAATACAGTAACCTTTCTTAATTCAAGCCATCCATCGTTCTCCTCACAACCAACTTTGATTGGTCCAAAATGCTTTATTTTTATTCTGCTCATTTTAGATGTAATATACTGTCAAAGAAATGATTCAATTTTAGTAAACAATTTGTTGTGGAATAACTTAAGCGGGCAATTGGGCGACGGGGCGACCCGGTCCCTGAGCTTGTCGAAGGGGGCGACTTGGCGACGGAGGGACTCGGTCCCTGAGCCTGTCGAAGGGGGCGACGGGGCGACCCGGTCCCTGAGCTTGTCGAAGGGGGCGACTTGGCGACGGAGGGACTCGGTCCCTGAGCCTGTCGAAGGGGGCGACTGGGCAACTCGGTTCCTGAGCTTGTCGAAGGGGGGTTATTTTAGGTATTCCTTTAGTGATGAAATAATGCTTAATTTGATTTTTTCCCAATTGGCCGGGAGTAACATACGCGGGCTTTGTTCCTGGTCGGCATCTTCAAAATAACTAAGACTCTTCAAGACGAGGAAGGTCGATCCGTCGGAAAATTTATTTTCATAAAATGAGATCATTTCACTTAACGAATACTGTTTTAACAGATAGTACAGGTCAATAAAATCCTTTTTCGTACCCCGTCCTGTAATGGCTGCTAATTTCATGGCTGCAATATCTTTGTTGCCAGCCAGTCGCAAGCCCTCTGATAAAATGGGATCCTCTAACCAGGTGTACGGATAGTTTACCAGGTCAACTTTAATTCCTTTTACCAGGTAAACATGGATGTTTTTTGTTTGATTCAGTAAAGTGGTTGAACCAAAGCTATTGAGTTTCTGACTTATTGCATAGATATCCTCGTCAAGTTGTCCAAAAAGATCCAAATCAATTGACTTTCGATGGCCCAATTGAAGAGCAAGTGCAGTTCCTCCAACCAATCTTAAACCCTGAAAAACAGGTTCTGCCATTAATTGCTTCAGAAGTTCCAGTGTCGGGGGGTCGACTGCTGAATATTGTAACATAAAAATTCGCTTTGGGGAATATTGGAAAGCGTCGAAATGAACACAAGTGATTTATTATCTAATGACCTTATTTGTGAGGCAATATGGCCTATTTCATTGATTCCTGCATGCTGGTACAAATTCATCCAATCACTGAGTAAGCCATATTCCAAAATTCTTTGTACAATAAAGGTTTTATGAGTCTCCCAGGATAATTCATGCAAATCAACATCCCAGAAAAGATGGGGTGAAAGGGTCGATATGTCGGGAGGGGTGGGTTGCATTACTTTTTACAAAAGGATGAAGGATGAAATATGAAGGATGAGCTTCGACAGGCTCAGCTACCGGATGGGGCGACTGGGCGACGGGGCGACGGAGGGACCCGGTCCCTGAGCTTGTCGAAGGGGGCGACTGGGCGACTGGGCGATCCGGTCCCTGAGATTCGGTCACGGAGTTTGTTGAAACGCTGCTTCTTACTTCACCTTTCCCTCTTATTCTGGTTACTTTAGAAAATTATTTTTTGGTTGAGATAGATTTTAGACGTGAAATTCCTTTGGCTGTTAATCTGTACTTTTGGTTTTTACTATTTGGTTTGTCAGGAAGGGTCATTTCAATTAAACCGGAATCTAAGGCTGGCTTGATGTATGATTTCCTGAAATAATCTCTGTTTTTGATGCCTGATTTTTCCTGAAGTACGTCCCTGGACATCTCGCCGGTTATAATTGATAATAGCTCCTCAACTTGCATGGCAACTTGCATGGCATCTTGCATGGTATCTTGCATGGTATCTTGCGGGGTAACTTGCGGGGTAACTTGCTCCTGTTTATAAAATTCTATTGAGAAACCTCCAAATTGCTCTTTAAATAAAGGAGTTGGCAATCCGTATTCAATGCATCCATGGGCAATGGCAATAGTACCTCGTCCCCAGGATTCAATATACCCGGCTCTGAAAAACAGATTGGCCAAACTTCTGTTTCGGGGTATTGAAGAATGCTGCCCATATAGCATTTCTACTTTTAATTCTTCTGGAAGAAGACCGGCATTCCAGATTTCAAGGCTATTGTCTTTAATGCGAATTTGAGTAACAGCCCCGGTGTAATCCCGATGAATTAATGCATTAAGAACTGCTTCACGTAAGGCACCAACCGGATATTCCAACTTTTCCTCACGATGAATTCCTCTGTATGAAATGATTGACTTCAAATATTTCGTTTTTAAAATATCCATCACATATTCGATCATCGTAAACAGGTTATTTTCAATAACATCCTGTACAATAATGTCGGTTTCTGTGATAAATCGGCCAATCTTAACATACATTGAAGGGAAAAACCGTGTAGGATCTTTGGCAAATGCCAATAGGGCGGCCCGCCTGATATTTTGGGATTCGTCAATAAGGTGCAGATTTTCAAATAATACCTGAACGTCAAGCGTTCGGGCTTCTGGAGTCAGCCGGTTGGCTGCAATGGAAAGTTCAATGAATCTTCTCACTGCATTAGAATCAATATCTTCAAAAGTAGCTGATTCAACACCAATTTCGTCCCATGAAATATGATGCCGTTTGAATAAAAAACTATACAAGGAGCTGCCATTTAACTCCTGGGTTGTTGTGCCACTTCTTACGTAATATTTCCCTTTTAAACTCACTGGTAATGAACTCTCCGGAATGTCAACACATAGGTATGGTAATCCATTTTCATATAATGTTTCAACCTGTACTATGACCCCCATCATGTTTGCAGACTTATTAGGAATTTCTTCAAGGAGACGCTTCGCATTTTTTATTCCAACAACGATCCCCTGGTCATTGACCCCAATATACATCATCCCTCCATTTGCATTGGTAAATCCGCATATCTGTCTCAAATAGTCGTCTTTCCAAACCAGCTTAAATTCTACTTTATTTGATTCCTCCAGATGATTCATTGCTATTTAGGGATGAAGGATGAGTAATGAAGGATGAATGACAGGGTGAAGTGGGGCGACTTGGCGAGGGGGCGACTGGGGCGACGGGGCGAGGGGGCGACGGGGCGACGGAGGAACTCGGTCCCTGAGCCTGTCGATGGGGGCGAAGGGGGCGAGGGGGCTATAATTAATTAACTGAAGTTTCGCATGTCAAGAGAACCCGCAATTTAAAACGTTTTGTAAAATATAAACAATAGCCTATTATGTTAATTTGTAA
>JBAXPV010000030.1:0-44389 GCA_037132075.1 Bacteroidota bacterium | reverse complement strand
GTGGCACTTTCCAGTTGATTACTCCTTACTGCATAATCCTTGAAAATGCAGTCACCAAAACCATCACCAATTGTGAAGCAAATTGGACCGCAGGAACAAACGTGACATCGGCAAATGTTGAAGCCGGTTCTTATAGCATGCAACATCTTTCTTCGTTGAAGGTTGTCACGGGTGCCGGCTGTGGCGCTAACCAAATAATTGCGAAATATGCGCTACCGGCTGCACTAAACCTTTCTGGGTATGAGCAGATTTCTTTTTGGTTCAAGAATAACACTACGGCCACAACGGCAGGGCAGTTGGAAATACGTTTGTATAATGATGGTGCCTGTACTTCCCTGGCTGAAACATTTGCCATTCCTGCTGCTCAGGTTCCCTATTATATGAATCCCTTTACGATCAATAAAGGCAGCGCATTATCAAATAATATCCAAGGTATTGCTATTTATGCAACCGTAGCACTGGCAAGTAAGACTTATTATTTTGATAATATTATTGCCTGTAAGGCAGTAGGTTCGGCTGATAGCCTCTCCCTTACCAGTCTTATTTCAAAATCATCCGCAGCCACCGGAGGACAATGGTATGCACTTCAAAGTATTGATGATAAAATCGTTATCCTTGCTTCCTCTGCAGGTCTTTTGCCATTTGGCCTGAATTCCAAAGGTTATATCGGCACAACAGATCCAAGCATTGCAACCTATAAAAGGGAAACTACAAAAATGCCAATGGCTTCAAGCAGCAATGGTGATACAGAAATATTGAACGTTGCTGGAACAACGCTTGCAAACCGTGTCGTATATGAGGGTGGTTACAATACCAGTAATTCGGTGAAGGATGGAGAAACCTACCTTGATGGGCAATGTATGTTTGGATTAGGTATGCGTATCAGTAACAAAAGCTATATGATAGTAAGTGGATTCAGCTTTGTCCGGTATTATAATGGTGTTGATTTTAACTATACTTACCACGATATTCAAATTTCCAACCTCATTAATTGTTCCAATTATGGAGCCAACCTTTCCTCATTAGGTATGGGCACGGTATCGATTGTTAATGCAGTTCAAAATACTACGGCAGTAATGTTTTCTTCCTGCTATAACTTAGAAATATCTAGTCTGGGCTACCTTGACATGAACAGGAATTACGGATTCAATCCCGTTGCATCCATTTTTCTAAATATCCAGGAGATTAAAAGTGCCTCAAATAATAACACTGGCTGCTATATCCAAAACTGTATTGATATTGTTGTCCATGAAATGATCCTATCAAAATGCAATTACACCTGTGCCGTTTCCACGTCAACCGGAGCCAGAATATTATTCAATAAACTTGAAACAACACTCAATTTGCAGAACTGTGGTTGTTTTGGTGGTGGTGACCTGACTTTGCGGAATATGCTTGCAACAGAGTCATTAGCGATCACCACAAACCCAAACCAAAATGACTTGATTTATCTCCACAATTATAATCGAGCAGGCAATCTTCATTACATTTTCTCTGATGGCGTTTCTGTCTTCTCTGAAAGTACCACCAGGCATACAGCAAGTGGTTATTCCTGGGCAGTCACGATTACAGCCGCTAACCGAAATACAAATTATCCGTTTCGATTGCCGGTTGCTAAAGTTGCCGTGAATGCAAATGCACTGGTGACTGTAAAATTATGGTTCAAATTAAGTCATGCAACCCAAATCGGGGCATGGTTGGCAGTCAGGAAAAATCAACTTGCAGGAGTTGATGATGCTTATACAGCATGTGCTGAAAATACCAATTGGCAGGAACTTACTCTCACTTTCCTTCCTACTGAAGCCGGGGTAATAGAAATAGAAGCTTTGTGTTTTTATCGGTCATTCTCCCCTGGAACTATTTATATTGACGATATCACTATAACTCAGGCTTAAAATGGCACTCCCAACCGCATCAAATTTGACTGGACTTGATTTTGTCTGTCTCGGAAAACCTTTCTGCCAGGTACCGGCAAGGTCAGAGATAAATACTAACGGCCTTGACGTTGTTGAACTGGCAAAGCCTTTTTGGGCAGTCTCCATTGATGTTGCCTATAACATCAAGTCAGTCGGAACCGTGGGCCGTGAGGCTATTTATAAAATAGGTGGAGTACTGTGGTCGGGTTTGAAAACGCTGGTAAAGGTTTACAAGTAACTAGGATTTTTTGTGTTACTATCTTTTTATGTAATCATCAAATAACCAAGAATCTTTAAAGGCAGTTTCAAACAAACTATCAGTTATTGTAGTTCGAATTTTAGGTATTTGAAAACTTGATTTTATCGCTAATTTCTTCATGAATTCAACAATTATTCTTCTTGAAGTCTCACAATATTCACTAGTTAATTCTAAGTTAAAAAGAGCAATATGAGAAATTATTAAAGTGCTTAATTTTGGCAGATATACTCCTTTACTTTTCTCAAGTACTTCAATAATATCTTCCCCACTAGTACTTTTTTCTGATATCACTTCCATATTTGCAAAGCTGTCTATAATTGCAGCTTCTGCTTGATTAATCTCTAAGAAACCAACATTCTCATCTAACGAAACTTCATCTTTTAGTATTTCACCAAATTTTGCATGATGAACTTTTTCAGGATTTGATTGAGACATATTATAAATTGTTTTTCTATATATTGGACTGTCAATTATATAAGTTGAATCACCCAGTATAATAGATAAATCATTTTTGTATGCATTCTCAAATGATAACTTATAATTTGAAGTTTTCCTTTCAAAATGCTCGAATGTATTAAGTGTCCAAAGATTAAAATTTTCCCAATAAATTGCATACAATAATGTGGCATTCAGAATTGCAGAATAATGAAGGCAATTTTGTAATTGAACGGGCATTATGTTTTTCAAAGTTTCTTTATTACCGGTTACAGATTTCACCTCTATTGATAATGGGAATATCTTATTTTTATTATTTTCATAAAAGATAAAATAATCCGGAACTTGAAATTTTTCTTTAGAGGAAGTGGGATACTGTTTTTGTTCAACGGCATGAAGTAGTTTGGTCCAAGGCAAAGATGAAAATGTATAGCTAAAATTATCTTCAATTGTATAACCTTTAAAAAACCGGCTTATATTATCTCTAACATTTTCATTTTCAATTTGTAAAATGAATGCATTAAGTAACCCTTCAGGTACTTCAAAATTCTCTTTAAGGTCATGGAGAATCTGTGCTTTATGGATTTCATTTCCCATTGTTAAATATTTTTTCAAGTTCGACATCTATTATTTCATTATTAAATTTTAATATTCTTTTTTCAATAAGCTCTACATTAAAATTAGACATTATATCCGTGATTATATATTTCAATGCATTAATTTCTTCTTTTTGATAGTTGTCCACATTTCTGTGAATAAATGGAGTGAGTTTTGGATATTTTTCAATAAGTTGATTCTTTGTGTAGATTTCTTTATTATCAAGTATTAAGGAAAGAGTTTGACCTAGAAAAAAAGCAATCTTTTTCCAAATATCTTCATCGGAATATTTTTTATTAAATGTATCAATCGTTGCGAAATCAATATTCTTGAGTACACAAACGAAATCTTGAAACGATAAATTTGAACTGTTGTAGTATTCTTTTGTCAATACTTTTTTAATCATTGGCCTATATGAAGTCCTGGAACAAAAATATAGAATATTTCGAATACATCTAAAAGCTGCGAGGAGAATATTTCTTTCAACGAGTTGATTAATAGGATTAGGGTACTTTTGTCTATTTCTATGAAGATCATACGTATAGAAAAGACAGTTGTTAACACTATCTGGAGATCCTTTTCTGCTTATTGTATCTACTATTTTGCCCTCATTTATTAACACTAGAGTAATATCCCAATCCAAATTATAATCTAGTTTTAATTTATTGATGAAAGCGATATCTTCATGAGGTTCATTTATCTTGTCGACTTCAATGATCACATCAGTATCAGTTGAGTCTTCAGAACCAAAAAAATAGAATTTATAGGGTAGTGTCATGTTTATTGTTGCAAAACATTTATGGAAAGCCCATTGAACTTATCAACTTGAATAGTTAATCTTATATTAAACTAAAAAGTGCTGTGGCAATCATACTAACAAAGATGAGGAATATTTTTCAATATTTAATCCTTCCATGAAAATTAGTCCTTCTTCAATAGATGATCAAAAAAGACAGGCTGATCGTTTAAAAGTCAGGAAATTCGCTTCTCAAACGCTTGTCGCCTTTAGAGTTAATTCCGCGCAAGTAGTTGTCTGTTACGCTCAAATCATGGTGTCCAAACAAATCCCTTAAAGTCCTGGCAGAGAACCCGGCTTCAATCAGACGGTCTGCAACGGTGTCTTTCAGGGAATAAAACATGATTTCTTTTGGGAAATTAAGTTTGTTGGCGATCTTTCTGAAGTGTTCGGCAATTCTCGTAGGTGCTGAATATACAGGGCCTGGTTTCATTCCACGGCCACAGATATAAAATTCTGGGTCTATGTTCTCAAACCTCGCTTTCAGTATCTCGATGAATTGATCGGGTATTGAAAGTTTTCTTACTTTTTTGTTTTTAGAAACCCCGGGAGGTACCGTGATATTACCACGTTCTAAATCAATGTCTTTCACTTTAAGGTGAACGATTTCATTCGGCCTGATTGCACAGTAATAGCAATACAAGGAAATGATCAGAAATTCGTGATCATTTGCCAGAAGATAATCCCTGTATTTCATTTGTTGATCAGGAGAAAAAGGAATTTTTTGCTTTTCAGTCTCCGGCAATCTGTCAACAGATTGGAAAGGATTCTCAAGTATATATTTCTGCTTTACCAAAAGATTGAATGTGCCTCTCATTTCAATCAAACAATTGTTGTATGTTCGGCCTTTGATGCTTTCGCCATCTACATTCTGCTTCTTTTTCTTGGCCATCAAGACATCATTCATATATTGCCTGGCCAATAAACTTGTAAACTCAAAAGCATACAAATTATCTTTTTTTGTTTTAGTCAGCCATTCCCTGAAATTAGTCATTCGAGAATTCATGCTTGACAAAGACCGGTCACGCAAATAGGTAGCCTTGTATTTGTCAACAAAGTCCAGGGCCTTAGAAAGTAGCGTGTAGTTTTGAGGATTACTGTCATTGACAAAAGGATTATAGCCTGCATCCAGTCTAACATTGATTTCTTTTATCAATCTTTCAGCATGCTTTTTCCGCAACACCTTATTTCTGGTTGCATTAACGTAAATCCTTACTCGTTCGAGCTTGCTTGTTGCGGGGTCAAGGCACCAATAAAAAATATACCACCGTTCTCCGGTACTACATAGTGCCGCATATCTAAATGGTAGCATTAATTTGGGAATAATTGTATGCCTTTCGGCTTTTCGATGGGTCAAATTCGTGGCGCACATTTGGCGCACTTCTTTTCCCTTTTCTCCGGAAACACTACGGGCGCGCATGTTTCCTTGTTTTGGTAGCGGGGGGCGGATTCGAACCGCCGACCTTTGGGTTATGAGCCCAACGAGCTGCCACTGCTCCACCCCGCAATATATCTTTAATCCTTGAATAACATATTGAGACCACAAAAGTACAGCTTCTTTTTGTGTTGTGCAAATTTATTCTGCTTTAATTTTCTATTCAATCAAGCCTCATTCCCCGGGATTTACATTGTTGAATCCTCCTTCAGGAAAACCAGCCATGGAATGAGGCACAACTACAAACAAGAGTCTGAAAATAAGGTACTCAGAACCTCATTATGTTAATAATTGAATAGAAATTCTTACACTGAATTAATGCTATATTTGTGATATTTACCAAAGTTTTTAGCCATCTTTGAAAACATTTGGGTTAAATAACTGTTTTTCAGTATATTAATTTCAGTATTATGAAAACAAACAACAAGCTTATCTCGATCAATTTGCTTCTCATTTTGCTTCTTTCTCTTTTTTCTCTCCAAACTAACCTCGCTCAAAACCTCTCTAAAACTGCTGTACCTGCCCTTAAAGAGACGAACACCAAACAAGAAGCCAAAAAGCAGGACAATGGCAAACTCGTACCACGCGTTGCATTGACCGGTGCCAATGACAATACCTCCATTAAAGGAACCAGCACCAACCTGTTGATCTACAATACGGCCAAAGCAGGCCTTGGTTCAAACGAAGTGTATCCGGGGTATTACCACAATATGGGCACTTCTGAAAAACCAAGCTGGAAACGGATTGAAGTGACTGTTTCTGAAGCAGTGAAAAACAAACAGTAATTATTTTTCGAAAAAAGATTGATGACTGAACTATACCCCGAGTCATGAGGAATCGAGTTGTTACGACACTCTTTTTTTTCTTCCTGCTGCTCTGCTTAAAACAAGCAGCTGGCCAGGGGTTTACCACAAAAGGAACTGATTTCTGGTTGGGGTTTATGGAAAATTACCTGGGGGATGACACGACTCATTCTGATCGCATGAAGGTATATATAACCACTGACTATCAAGCTGCCTCAGGAATGGTGTCCCTACCACTAAATGCTTGGTCTCAGAATTTTAATGTCCCGCCAAATTCAACAATTGAAATCACAATTCCTACCGACTTAGTAATGTGCTCCCTGAGTGATTCCATTGAAAACAAAGGCGTTCATGTCACTTCCGACAACCCAATCTCAGTATACCAATTGAATTATGTAAAATACACTTCTGATGCCAATATCAACATTCCCACCATATCTCTCGGGAAAAGATATCGAACAACAACTTACCAGCCTTCAACGGTGAGTATGGTTTTTACAGAAGTCTCTGTTTCTGAGTTATTGGTCGTTGCTGCCTATGACAGCACCGTGATCCGGATCGTCCCAAAATGCAATACGCAAGGTGGTCACGGCGCCAATATTCCTTTTAACATCAGCTTAAACAAAGGCCAGGTTTACCAGATCAAATCATACCCTTCTGGAGCTTACAGCCTTACTGGTTCTCTCGTTGAGCTTGACACGAATGTGGCCAACAATTGCAAACCTTTTGCTGTGTTTTCGGGGAATCAATGCGCTTTTATTCCCGGGGATTCTTGCTGCTGTAATCATATCTGTGAGCAAATGATGCCGGTCAACACCTGGGGTAAGCAATATATCACGGTCCCTCTTAAAACCAGGGCCAGTGATGTTTTCAGATTCGTTGGGCAAAAAAACGGCACCATTTTCACAATCAATGGAGGATTACCACATGGGCTTAATGCCGGTGGGATGTATGAAGAAAATATCTCCTCAGCGAGCTTTATCAATTCAAACTACCCGATTTCTGTCGCTCAGTTCAGTAAAGGTGCAGCCACCGACAGCAATGAATATTCTGATCCTTTTATGATCATGATAAACCCCCTGGAGCAAACGATCAAACGTATTGTTTTTAATTCTTTCGTCACCCCGATCATCTCTTCTTACTATCTGAATATCATTACACGAACTGCCTACACTAACCTTGTCAGCCTCGACGGAAACAACGTCGGTTCATCATTCCTCCCCGTCACCTCAAACCCGCAATATTCCTATGCACAGCTTACTGTCACCCAGGGGAACCACATCTTAAGCTCCGACAGCGGGCTCATTGCCAATGTCTACGGATATGGCTGGTATGAGTCCTTTGGCTATATCGCCGGAGCCACAGTTAAAAACCTGGAGAATAGCTTTAACATTGCAACCTCTGTCAATACCTATCATTATTACGACTTACTTGATACCCTCTGCCGCTCAAATCCACTGACTTTTAAAGCGACATATAACCCCTACATCACTGATTATTACTGGAATTTTGGCGACGGAACACCTATCGTTCATGGCCAGACTGTCATCCATAACTATACAAACCCCGGTAGTTATTTAATTACATACTATTACCAAAGAAACAGCATCTGTGGCCTTGATTCTATTGTATGGCCTATCAACATAAAATGCTGCAATGCCTTACCCCAGCTTCAGGCGCCCACTACTGTCTGCCTTGGCGCCAATGCTTCGATTCAGGATATCAGCCTGTTTAACACCAATGCTACCTATACCTGGAATTTCGATGGTGGAACTGTCGTTTCTGGCACAGGCCAGGGCCCTTACCAGGTTTCATGGAGTGTTACGGGTACGCATACAATCTGGATGCATGTTTCAGAAACCAATTGCTCAACAGACTCTGCGTTTTTTGTCATCGACGTTCATCCGCAACCTACAGCCGATTTTACTGCCGACTCTCCCTTATGCCAGGGAGATCCCTGCTTAATAAATTATACCGGTAATGCCTCCGCTGCCGCAAATTACCTCTGGGAATTTAGTGGCGCTATCGTCATCTCAGGAAGTGGACAGGGTCCCTATGCGCTGCGATGGAACATTCATGGTTTTCATGACGTTAAGCTTACTGTTTCTGAAGGAGGTTGCTCAGCATCATCTACAGTAACGATAAATATTTTCCCGCTCCCGGTGCCTATGTTTACTGCCGACCCTCAAACCACTTTTGTCGGGTCTCCCCTGATTCATTTCACTGATAATTCTTTAAATTCAAGCAGCTGGTACTGGAACTTCGGGGATAGCGTTTCCGGAATCGAAAACCACTCCACGCTGCAATCTCCCACACATTCTTATTACAACCAGGGCGATTACCAGGCCTGGTTAACGGTTACCAGCCCGGATGGATGCTCAGACTCCTCCTTTATTCTTATCCAGATTATTGACTTTGATGCCTATTATGTTCCCAATGCGTTCACACCTGACGGGGATGGGCTCAATGACCTCTTCAAGCCTTTCGGGAATGACCTTGACTATACTTTGTATATCTATGACCGTTGGGGTGAGCAGCTATTTGAAGGAAAGAACATGGGTTGGGACGGAAAATATCAAGGCAGTCTGGTGAAACAAGATACTTATACCTGGTTGATGATTTATTCATTTAACAAAGGAACTTCGAATAATTTAGGAATTACTAAAATGGCTTACGGAAGGGTAACTGTTGTCCTTTGATTTGTTTTTGAATATTCAATAAACAAGCACATTATGAAAAAAACGACTGCAATTTTTATTGTCTTACTGTTTTTTTGCCTTGGTTCTGTACAAGCACAAACGAACATTCTTGTTTATTCTGAGACTTTTGAAACCGGGGCGCCTGGTGTCATGCTGAATACGGCTGGAGTTGGCACCAATACCGGCAGTAATGTGTGGGTGATCAATGACTCCTACATTGGCACACCTACTTATCCGAATACTGTGGATCAAAGTGTGACATCAGGCGGTACAATTTCTTTTGCGCCAAATAGTAAATATTTACATATTTATGATCAATCCAGCGGCATCACAAATTGTAATTATAATCCAACCGCAGCTTCCGATCATTTTGTCCAGCTCACCGGCGGATTTTGCACGAGGGGGATGAGTGATGTGAAACTCACCTTCTTTTACATCTGCCAGGGCTCCCCTACTGCCTATATGGATATCTATTACAGCGTCGACAACGGCCCCTGGGTTTCAACAGGAACTCAATATTCGAATCAGTCAGTATGGCAATATACCATCGTTCAGAATCTGGCCTTTAATAATGTGAATAATCTCAGGTTTGCTTACCGTTGGGTCAATGATGCAGGAACTGCACCGGGAGCCATGTCAGTCGGTATCGATGACATTTTTATCACCGGATTCTTTGACAATTTCGTTACGAATTTCAATGTCGTTTTAGACTCGGTCACCCCCAACCCTATTTGTCAGAATTTTGGCTTGCTGATCTATTATCATCTTCCGGTTCCTATTTGTGGGAACGGCTTCTATGAAGTACAATTATCCAACAGTACCGGATCATTCGCAAGTCCTACGATACTGGCACTATACCAGGGCAGCAACTCTTTTCTGAATGGAGCGCTCTGGCCAACCATCCCCAGCGCCACGACGCCGGGGACCTGTTATAAGGTCCGGATTCATTACTATTACACAGACTATGCCTTGAATTTTTATAGCAACGCGTCGCCTTGTTTCGAGGTACAACTATGTCCCAATACGATCAATACGCTGCAACCCACGGTTACGATGAGCAGCGACTCTCTGTGTATTGGCAGTGTAATCGATGTGCCATTTTATTCCACCGGGGTTTTTCTTACCGGAAATCATTATACAGCCCAACTCTCCGACTCAACGGGCTCGTTCTCGGGGAACCTGAACATTCTAGGCTCAATCCCCAGTACAAAAACCTATGACCCGGCCCTGGGTTCTTCTCCTGGCTCTGTCTCTGGAATGGTACTCGAAACCACCCAAGCTATCCCTGATGGATGTAACTATTATGTCAGGGTAGTTTCCACAAACCCCGTCGCTGTAGGCTTGCAGTGGGGACCATTTTGCATTAAACATTGTGATATCGAAACCAACCACAAACTGGATATCCATGCCTGCCTGAGCTCTACACAAGGATTTGATACTACGGTTTACGTCAACATTCATAAATATGACTCTTCAGCAACAGCAGCTATTTATGAACCTGACAGCAATCAATACAAACTGGAAGTTCACAGTTCTATGAATTTTGCTGTGATCCCACCTCTGGGTGGGCTCGGCAGCATCACTGCCACCAATGACACGACTTTACATATCCATATTCCGAACGCCAACCTCCTGGGCACACTCGGACTTAGCCCGGGCCTGTATTATCTCCGTGTGGTCGCCACCCATTCAAACCATCCCTGGGATGCTAACGGAACCATCATACGCCTGTTGATCGGTGCTCCTGCCGATAACCTCTGGATTTTACAAAGTCCGCCTGACTCAATTCTATGCGTCGGGGATGCCGTCTTCTTCTACCCTATCCCTTACAACGTCGGACCTCCTATGAATTCAACGTACCAATGGTATTTAAACGGTCCTTTGTTTTCTACTGAGGCTGCTGTCGGAATTTTATTCAATGGAGCCGGGACTTATAACCTTACTGTAAGAGAAACCAACTACGGATGCCCCGGTCCTTTAACACCCAACAGCGTTTCGCTCGACGTGCTGGCACCTCCTTCAGCCAATTTCCTGGGACCACTGCAGGTTTGCCTGGGAGATACAATATATTACCATATCGCCTTTCATCCCAACATTTACTACGAATGGACAAAATCCGGCGGCACCATCATCGACACCTCAAACAATGAGTTGTATATACGATTTGATACTGCCGGAGTCTATACGATCGACCTCCTTTGTCTGAATAAATGTGGCCAGGCCATCGGGCACAAAAGTGTCATTGTCACTGAACACCCCGACCCGACTTTCACCACGCTTCCCATGGCAGCATGCACTGGCGACAGTATCCTGATTAATTATTCTGGCACAAGCGTCGACCCGCTCACCTATAACTGGAACTTTGGCGGTGGGACTGCCGTTCCGGGAGGGAATTTACCTGGGCCTCATCATGTTAGCTGGACTGTTCCCGGATCCCACCAGGTGCTGCTCGACATCTCGCAATATTCATGTCACACCAAAGATTCCACACTGATAAATGTCATACAGAAACCCAAAGCCGTTTTCACGGCCGCCAATGTTTGTTTTGGGACTGTAGTGATTTTTGCCGACAGCTCACAGGGGAGTCCTGCATCCTATCTCTGGAGCTTCGGAGACGGCACAACATTGCCAAACGTCTCAAACCCAACGCATCTGTATGCGGATACCGGAAACTACATCATTAAACTCATGGTAGCCAATGGCTTTTGCATCGACTCACTTTCTCAGTTACTGGAAGTCTCAATGGTCCCTACCTCAACATTTACTGCAACAGATTCTATTTGTTTGAGTGGGACTTCTTTAGTCACCTATACTGGTAATGCCAGGCCCGACGCCAATTACCTCTGGAATTTCTCAGGCGCCAATGTGCTTTCAGGCTCCGGCATGGGTCCTTATGTCTTGTCATGGACAAACACCGGCTCGTATAATATCACTTTATTCGTAACCCAAAAAATCTGTATCTCAGACACTACCTCTGATACGGTTTTGGTTAAGACCTGTGAACTGGTGATCCCGAATGTGATCACGCCCAACAACGACAGCAAAAACGATGTGCTTCACATTACCGGCCTCGAGACTTTCCCGCAAACTGAGATTATCATCTACAACCGATGGGGAAAGGTAGTCTACCAAAACAGTGATTATAAAAACAACTGGGATGGTGGCGATTGCCCGGATGGTGTTTATTATTATGTCCTCATCCCAAAGAACCATGCAAATTATCATGGAACAGTGACGATATTCAGATAGGAAGGAATAAAGTAGAGGCCTTCTTGATGATAACGGTTCCTGGAATTCCTGTTCCGGCAAATAGTCAATGCCTATCAGATAATCGCTGGCAGTAATGTTCGTATTGGTCGATGCGTAATATCCAAGCCTGCAGGATCCTGTTGGGGCAGAGTTTAGGTTTTGAGCCTGGAGCGTAATGTCAAAAGTGGTTCCTGACACTGCCATGGCAGTCGCCACACAACCTGCATACACATGATTACAAGGTCCAAGCAAATTGTGGTCTGGCGTTGAAAGGCATAATTCATTTTAATGGCAATCCTGGTTCCACATCGCAGCCGTTAAAGGAGAAACACTGGATAATGGTGAATCCGTGAGCGAAAGTTCATTATTCAAATAATAAGCCCATTTTTCCTTCGTAATCGAATCCGCTTGAATATTATACTGTTGAACATATTGAATCTGGTCTGAATAATAATCCAGCCAATCTCTCACAGGAGGAATTTGTTGCATCGTGTCAGCAGCAAAACCTGAGGAAAATGAATACGCTAAGATGGGAGTAACACGATCATCTGCTGCAACAATAACAAAACTGGGTTTTCCGGGTATTTTATAGACATGATATACAGGAACACTATTTTCAATTCGGCTAAAAGAATAAACCGGCAAAGCTTTCTGGCCGGAATTCCCTGATTGCCCATGAAGCCGGCAAATATTTTTTTTTTGCCACCTTTGCTCCTTGTTTAACAGATATTTCTGCAGCAAAGCCATTGTTGAACAATGACATAACAACAAAAGCAATGAACAGTACAGATCTTTTCATAATTCAACATTACATTTATATATATATATATCCATATATTAATGTAAAAGTAAAAAGACAGATGGACTTATCAAGGAAAATTAAATACGTAACAATACTCAATTTAAATTAGACAAATTCTATATTAGTATGTCGAATAACAATTAACATATACTTAACGACCTATTTTTTACTTTTGAGAAAAAAACAGCAGTCCATGAACAGAAAATTACTCATCGTCATTTTAGTTGCCTTAGTCCCTGTCTTTTTCGCAGCTTTTCCCAGCGGAGATTATGTTATCCTTGGATGGAATGACCTTGGAATGCACTGTGCCAATAAAAACAACAGCAAATTCACCATTCTTCCTCCCTACAACAATTTGATGGTTCAGGTAATCAAAAGAGGTGACGCAAACAATATGCCTCATATCGTCACCGGCGATTACAAGGTGACTTATGAGGTTCCAGGTAATACTTATTCTGTTGGAAAAACAGATTTCTGGACCTATGCCAATGCACTGTATGGCGTGACCCTGGCCCCAAACATTGGCTTTAGCGGGGCAGGTTTAAGTGGTGACATGGATACACTTGGAACTCATTTTCAGAAAAAAGGGATTCCAATTACAGCCTATCCGGATACTGACCTGATTACTGAACATCCTTATCAGCTTGCCTTAATGAAGGCATATGATGTGAATAACAATCTTTTGGCCGAAACACAGAATGTTATCCCTGTTTCATCAGAAATAAACTGTGTGAGTTCCGGTTGTCATAGCAGCGAACAGAATGTGCTGAACTCTCATGAATCGGTGTCTGGCTTTAATGCCAATGGCCCCAACCGCTGTTCTAAATGCCATCCAGACAATGCCTCGCCTGGTCCAAATACCGGATCGGAACAATCTTTGTCCTATGTAATTCATTACAGGCATCGTAATTTGACCAGTGATTGCTATAAATGCCATCCTGGACCAAACACTCAATGCTACCGCGACGCTATGTTTAATCTGGGCTATACCTGTCAGAGTTGCCATGGAACTATGGCAAATATTGCAAGCACAATCCAGGCTGGGCGCCAACCCTGGCTGCAAGAGCCTACTTGCTTCACTGCAACTTGTCATAATGCCAATCATGCCCAGGAGACAGGTAAACTATACCGTGAGTCCAAAGGTCATGGCGGTTTGTATTGCAGCGCCTGTCACGGCTCTCCTCATGCCATCGTGCCTACCAACCAGCCTAACGACAACCTTCAGAATATGAGCCTGCAAGGCTTTGCCGGAAAACTGATGGATTGTACGGTTTGCCATGGCGTGAATCCAACAATGCCAGGTCCTCACGGAGCCCTTGCCATTGGAATCAACCCAATCGCCGGCGGAACACCTTCCCGTAATGGCTTCAGCACGATTTATCCAAACCCTGTAACTGATGGCAAAACCCAATTAATCCTGGAAATCAAAACTTCCGGAAACTACAGGATCGTCATCATTGACATGGCTGGCAAGCAAATTGCCATCCTGGCCCACCGTGACTTTAACACAGGCACTTACCGCCTCGACCTGAACACCTCAAGCTTTGCCAAAGGAGCTTATTTGGCCAGCCTGACAGGCAGTAACGTTCGGGATGTGAAGAAATTTATTGTTGAGTAATTCTGGCAAATACCAGCCAATAACATCTTTCAGCTCAACTCTCTTCCTTAAATGACCAAATTTAAATTTAAAAAAGCGACCCGGGGATGCCGGGCCGCTTTTGAACTGTAATACTAATATAAATCAGAATGAGTACCGGTACGTGTCATTGTGATGGTCTTATTTATTATATCAACTTTGTAAATCAGAAATTTATCCTGTACTGCAGGATGATCAGACGGCCGATCTGATAGGTAAAGGTCTTCTCGCCGGTTTTCCTGTTATACTCCCTGGAAAATATGTTTTTTTGATCAAAGAGATTCTGGCAATCCAGCGAGAACTCCTGTGTGATCTTCTTACCATTTCTTTTGTAGGTGACTTTCATGTCAGTTCTGTATTAAGCAAAACCACATTTGCGCCGGGTAAGGTCGCTTTATTCACTTTATCGGTTATGGTTCCACGAATCATCTGGGTGGGAGCTCCCGCTGCATATGATTCAATATGTAGTGACAGAAGTAAGATCAAAATGAAACAAACACTTACAATTTTTTTTATCCTCAGTTTTTTTAGCAAGATTGAAAGAAGGCCGGACACTCGCAAAATATTTTTCGATAAAAAGGGGTGTTTTTCCGGGTGAATTCGGAAATTTATAGGCTGAATTTAGAAAATAATGATACTTTTGCGAAACACATATTAAACCCTTCCTGATGGAAAACAAATTCTTATCTCCTCGACTTATACTGATTGTGATTGCCATACTTACCGGTGCTTTTATGCGTCTTGTTCCTCATTGGCCTAACTTTACACCGATCGCTGCCATCGCTCTTTTCGGTGGAGCCTATATCAACAGAAAAGATCTTGCTATACTAATTCCACTCATGGCATTGTTTCTTTCTGACCTTTTCCTGGGCCTTCACGCTTACCTGATTCCCGTTTATGGCTGCTTTGCAATTACAGCTGCCATCGGTTTCTTTTTAAAAAACAAAATCAGCGGCACCAACGTAATCCTGGCTTCGCTTGCTTCTTCATTATTATTTTTCCTTGTGACTAACTTTGCTGTATGGGCTTTAGGGATGAATTTCAGTCGTGATTTCAGCGGATTGATGCAATGCTACACCATCGCTCTTCCTTTTTTCCTGAATGGCACTTTGGGTGATCTCTTTTACACCGGCGTACTTTTTGGCGGATTTGCCCTCGCACAACAACGCTACCCTGCTTTACAAAGGATCAAATAACACATTATCCACAGCATTAAACTTGGCCACTTCTTAACTGGTATATTGGTATATTGATAAATTGGTATATTGATACATTGGTTTATTGATACATTGGTATATTAAAAAAATCTCAAATGCCTGATATCATTCGTCTTCTGCCTGATGTTGTCGCGAACCAGATAGCAGCAGGAGAGGTAATTCAAAGACCCGCATCCGCAGTAAAGGAATTACTCGAGAATGCTATTGATTCTCAGGCTAGTAACATTCGTCTGGTTATAAAAGACGCCGGTAAATCACTGATCCAGGTGATCGACGATGGGATGGGGATGTCAGAAACAGACGCCAGGATGAGCTTTGAACGCCATGCTACTTCTAAAATCCGCGGAACGGATGACCTTTTTTCAATACGGACACTTGGTTTCCGCGGTGAAGCCCTTGCCTCCATCGCTGCCATCGCCCAGGTCGAGATGAAATCAAAAAGACGGGAAGATGAACTCGGGACAGAAATCCATATCGAAGGTGCCAGGGTGAAAAGCCAAACGGCTTCGCCGTGTAGCAACGGGACTTCTATTTCTATAAAAAACCTGTTTTTCAATGTCCCGGCCCGACGTAACTTCTTAAAATCCGACAGCGCAGAAAATAGTCATATCCTGGAAGAGTTTTTTAGGGTAGCCCTGGTTAACCAGGATGTCAACTTTTCGTTCTTTAACAATGGAAAACAGCAGTATCAGCTCAGCGCAGTGAACCTGAAACAGAGGATTGCACAGCTTTTTGGACAGGTATTTGGCGAAAGGCTGGTCAACATCGCTGCAGAAACGGATGTGGTCACCATCAAAGGATTTATCGGAAAACCTGAATTCGCCAGGAAGACCCGGGGTGAACAGTATTTTTTTGTGAATAACCGCTTTATACGTCATCCTTTCTTCCATCATGCCGTTGATAATGCCTTCCGCGACCTGATGCCTGCCAATCACTTCCCAACCTATTTTATCTTCTTTGAAATAGATCCGGCCTCTATCGACGTTAACATCCATCCCACCAAAACAGAAGTAAAACTCCTGAATGATAAAATCATTTACTCACTCTTATATTCTGCAGTAAAACAAGGACTTGGAAAATTCAGCCTTACGCCTTCCATCGATTTTGACGTGGAACCCAGTATGGACCTGAGAACCCGTAAGGATAGTGATCCGATCATCCCTCCTCAAATAAAATTCAATCCCGATTATAATCCATTCAATCCCGAACCGCCTCGTCCTGATCCCCTCAGATCAGCCAGGGATCAATCCAACAAAAGCAACTGGGAGTTGCTATACCAGGATGGAGATCGGCATCAGTTAGTTCAGAGAGCTATATTTTCGGATTCACCAGAACATGACAAAGAGGAGCCAATAGCCCCTGCAAAGCCAGAAACAACGTCTTTTGAAAGAAAACCCTTTCAATTACGGGGAAATTATATCGTTACAACGGTAAAGTCAGGCTTACTCCTGATTGATCCTCAAAGAGCTCATGAACGGATCCTTTATGAACAATTCCTTGACTCGATGGAACGCCAGCAGCCCTGCACCCAACAGGAGCTCTTTCCACATCCTGTGACACTTAGCCCGTCCGACACAAAACTTTTACACGAGATCTTACCTGATATCAGGCTGATTGGATTCGAGATAGATGAAGCCAGGCATAATCCTGCAAGTTTCGTCATTTCAGGAGTTCCGAATTTGTTCGTCAATGATGACATGCAACAAGCTATCGAGACCTTACTGGAACAATACAAAAATAGTGGTTCCGAGTTGCGTACTGATCACAAAACCCGGATTGCCCTGGCCTTGTCGAAGTCGATCTGCATGAAAGCTGGAAAAAAACTCAGCGATGAAGAAATGAACTGGTTGGTTGACAACCTTTTCTCTTGCCAGACACCCGAGACTTCGCCTTCCGGAAAGATCGTCTTGAGCATCCTGAGCATGGACGAACTGGCCAGAAGATTTAAATAACGTATATTTACCCAAAAAGAATATTCTGTGAGCTACGAACAATATAAACCCAGAGGCTTCAATGTTCTCCCACCGGTCGTTAAGAATCTACTGATTCTGAACGGCTTATTTTTCCTTGCGACAATATCCCTTGGCGATAGTTTTCATGTCAGCCTGAATGGCAGCACCTTCCAGGGCCTTGATGACCTTCTGGGCCTGCATTACTTCGGATCTCACAAATTCCAGCCATTTCAGCTGATCACTTATATGTTCATGCATGGGAGCTTCACTCATATCATTTTCAATATGTTCGCACTGTGGATGTTTGGGAATGTATTGGAGAATTACTGGGGGCCGAAAAAATTTATCATCTACTTTATTGTCACCGGGCTGGGTGCCGCATTAACCCATTACCTGGTCATGTATCTCTTTGACCTCCGGCCGGTTCTCGATCAAATGGCAGCTTTCCTGAACAACCCTAGCCTTCAGAGTTTTAACAGCTTTATGGATTCGGGTAGCTTTAAAATTGTCACCAACGACCTTCAGGAGAAGTTCCAGGTATTTGCCCCGCAATACAACCAATTGGTACAAGCACACCCCGACCAGGCGCTACAATTGGCCACCGACTTCATGGTGTATTATCGAACAGAATTGTTGAATGCCCCTGTTGTTATCGGAGCATCCGGCGCCATTTTCGGCATCTTACTTGCATTTGGAATGTTATTTCCTAACTCGTTGATTTACATATATTTTGCAATTCCAATAAAAGCGAAATACTTTGTTATCTTGTATGCGGCGATGGAATTATACTCAGGAATAAGTAAAACCGGTAGCAATGTCGCTCACTTCGCACATCTCGGGGGCATGGTATTCGGGGTTTTCCTGATATTGTTCTGGAAAAAACAAATGAAACCATAAAATGGAATATCAGCCATCCCCTATGCAAGAACTTAAGGCCTTTTTCAGTCGCCGCTCTGCCTTGGCCAACCTGATCTGGATCAATGCAGGCGTCTTTGTTTTTGTGAACGTCACCAACCTGGTCTTTTGGCTTTTCAGCATCTCAAATCTCAGCAGCGACCCTGATATCTCTGCAATCATTTCGTGGCTGGCAGTGCCATCTGACCCTGCTCAGTTGATTCATAAGCCATGGACGATTCTTACTTATATGTTTCTCCAGGAGAATTTTCTTCACCTGCTGTTTAATATGATGGTCTTGTTTTTTGGTGGTCAATTGTTAAACCAATTTCTTGACAAACAGAAACTTATATTAACTTATTTATTGTCTGGCATTTGGGGGGCAGTATTTTTTATTGTTGCATTTAATAAGTTTCCTGTCTTTGCCGTCTCTGTGCCTTATGCCGTTGCACTGGGCTCCTCAGCTTCAGTGCTGGGAATCCTGGTAGCTGCCGCCACCTGGTCGCCGAATTTCCAGGTAAAGCTGTTCCTTTTTGGTAGCGTTAAACTTAAACATATCGCCCTGATCCTTATTGTAATGGATATCGTTAGCATCCAGAGAGAAAATCCTGGTGGACACATTGCACATCTGGGAGGAGCTTTCTGGGGGTTTGTCTATATTCAGTTGTTAAGAAGATTCCCTGCCAGCAGGCAATTGGGGAGTTTTTCATGGAAAAAATTTAGCCAGTCCTTATTCAGAAAACAAAAAAGCAAGTTTCGCGTTTACCCGGGAGAAAGGCAGCGTCCTGTCACGGATGAGCAATATAATGCCCGAAAAAATGAGCAGCAAGAGACCATTGACAGTATTCTGGACAAAATCTCGAAAAGAGGGTATGAAGCGCTGACAAAGGAAGAAAAGGACCTGTTGTTTAAGTCGGGAAATACCAAAAATCAGGATTGAAAAAAACTAAGAAAACGGCCACAGGAAAGCAAAAGAGCCTGCTTAGAACTTTTATGATGGGCTTGACATTTTTTTTTATTGTCTTGCTGTTGATATGCTATCTCTCCCCGATCATCAACCCACAAAGATTCGCATTGCCTGCACTTATTGGACTAGCCTATCCCTTTCTTGTGGTAATCAACTTTGTATTTGCAATCATTTGGCTGGCATACGGCAGCAAAAGAGCAGTATTGCCTTTCCTCGCTATTGCCATTGGTTTTCAACCCCTCCTTCGCCATATTCAGTTTAATTTTATTGATAAAAAGGCCAGCAAAGAACAATCGCTTAATATCATGACATTTAATGTCCGCCTTTTCGACTATTATAATCATGACAAGCCAGACAATGTCACCGCACAGATCTATGCTTTTCTGAAGGATAATAATGCAGATATCCTTTGTTTTCAGGAATTTTTTAATAAAGATGGCAGAGAATTCCCGGTGGTCCCTACCCTGGAGACTGTGTTGCAATCCAAAGGACATCATATTGATTACTACACGACACGCAGAAAAACCGATCACTACGGACTTGCCACCTTTACCAGGCTTCCGATCATTGACACCGGGCACATTTTGACCCCTGAGACACATGGAAATTACGCCATATATACAGATCTGCGCTGGAAAAACGATACCATCCGGGTTTACAATATTCATATGGCCTCGATGCATTTCAGCCCTGAGGATTACAACTTTTATCACGAAATTACAACACAGAAATCTGACAACCAAGGCATTAAATCCGGTTCAATAAAAATTGCAGGGAAGCTAATCAATGCCTTTAAAAAACGTGGGATTCAGGCCGATATGATCGCAGAACACATTAAAAAATGCCCATATCCGGTAATTATCTGTGGCGACTTTAACGACTCTCCCTGTTCTTATACCTACCACAAGCTTTCTGGTGATCTGAAAGATGCCTTTGTTGAAAGTGGTTATGGCCTGGGGAAAACGTATTCGGGCTCTTTTCCTTCGCTCAGGATTGACTATATCCTCTATGACAAACGTTACCAGGCAGTTACCTATAAAACGCATCATCAAATGCTATCAGACCATTACCCGGTTTCCGCTAAACTCATTCACAGAGAATTATAAAGGATGTAAGCATGGATTTCCGTTTAACTTCTGAATTCTATCCCACCGGCGACCAGCCTGATGCCATACGTCAATTGGTCGAAGGCCTGGCAAGAGGAGACACGCATCAGGTACTTTTAGGCGTTACAGGTTCTGGAAAAACCTTTACCATTGCCAATGTTGTGCAACAAATTCAAAGACCTACCCTGGTCTTAAGCCACAACAAAACGCTTGCCGCACAGCTTTACGGTGAGTTTAAGCAGTTCTTTCCTGATAACAAGGTAGAATTTTTCGTGTCGTATTACGATTATTATCAGCCGGAAGCATACCTTCCAGTCACCAATACTTATATTGAAAAAGATCTTTCTATCAATGAGGAAATTGAGAAATTAAGGCTGAGCACCACAGCCGCATTACTCTCAGGGAGAAGGGATGTTATTGTGATCTCCTCGGTTTCCTGCATTTATGGCATAGGGAACCCTGAACAGTTTGCCAGCTCTGTGATTCCGGTGAAAGTGGGCGATCGTATTAGCCAGAGAAAATTCCTCCATACCTTATCTGACAGTCTATACACGAGGAATGAGATTGAATTTAAACGTGGTGTATTCAGGGTGAAAGGCGATTCTGTCGACGTCTTTCCTGCAGAAATGGAAAATGGATACCGTATTATCTTCTTTGGGGATGAGATTGAAACCATTGAAGTCTTTGAACCTATTTCGGGCCAAAGACTGGAAAGCCTGGAAAGCCTGACAATCTACCCCGCCAGCATTTTTGTCAATACACCGGAAGTGTTGCGTATGGCCATTCCTGAGATCCAGGATGATCTCGTGAAACAGATCGCATATTTCAAAGACAATGGGAAGCACCTGGAAGCGAAAAGGCTTGAAGACAGGGTATCTTATGACATTGAGATGATACGCGAGCTTGGATATTGCTCAGGAATCGAGAATTATTCAAGATATTTCGACCGTCGAGACCCGGGAACCCGTCCTTTCTGCCTGATTGATTTCTTCCCGGATGACTTTTTAATTGTTGTCGATGAGAGTCATGTAAGTATTCCGCAGATCAGGGGGATGTATGGCGGAGACCGAAGCCGGAAACTCAACCTGGTGGATTATGGCTTCAGACTCCCATCTGCCATGGACAACAGGCCATTGAAGTTCCCGGAATTTGAAGCTATGGTTAACCAGGCCGTATATGTCAGTGCTACTCCGGCCGATTACGAATTACAAATCAGTGAAGGAATTGTGGTTGAACAGCTGATTCGACCTACTGGTCTTTTGGATCCTGTAATCGAAATAAGACCAAGCCTGAACCAGATCGATGACCTTCTTGACGAGATTCAGATCGTGATTGCCCGCAATGAGAGAATACTGGTAACTACACTGACCAAGAAAATGGCAGAAGAACTTTCTAAATATTTCATTCGACTTGACATACGCTGCCGTTATATTCACAGCGATGTTGACACCCTGGAAAGAGTTGAGATCCTGCGGGACCTGCGTCTTGGCGTGTTCGATGTGTTGGTAGGCGTAAACCTGCTTAGAGAAGGCCTGGACCTGCCTGAAGTCTCCCTGGTCGCTATTTTGGATGCTGACAAGGAAGGCTTTCTGCGATCTCATCGTTCGCTGACACAGACGGCAGGCAGGGCTGCCCGGAATATCAACTCCAAAGTCATCATGTATGCGGATAAAATCACGGATTCAATGGCCAGGACTATTGATGAGACAAGCCGTCGGAGAGAGAAACAAACAGCATACAATATCGCTAATCACATCACGCCTACCCAGATCACACGTTCAACAGAGTCGATTATGGGGCAGACTGCCGTGGCCGATGGACTGGGGCCGAGGCCTTATATTGCACCTGATCAGCTTGATGTGGCAGCCGACCCGGTTCTAAAATATATGTCACCCGACGAACTTAAAAAAGAAATCTCGAAAGTTCGGAGAGACATGGAAGAAGCAGTAAAACAAATGGATTTTCTGGAAGCAGCGCGGCTTCGTGATGAGATGTTTGCGCTGGAGGCGATGGTGAAGGAAAGGAAATAATGGTATTTGCCCGCAGATTAAACGGATTTACACAGATTACATGTATAAAGTTTAACTTATTTCGCACTGAAACAGATTTATAAGAAATTGCCGATTCCAAAATAATCTGCGTAAATCCGCGTAATCTGTCGACCTCAAGACATAAAAAAAGGAGCCCGTTACCGTGCTCCTTTTTAAATGCTTTGAAATCTGATTATTTTTTCTTAGCAGCTTTTGCAGGCTTTGCAGCAGGTTTTGCAGCAGCAGCAGCGATTGAATCAGCAACAGCTTTTGCAGCGATTGAATCAGCAGTAGCTTTAGCTTTAGCTTCGGCTTGTACCTTAACAATAGAATCAGCAGTAGCGATTGAATCAGCAACAGCTTTTTCCTTGGCAGCTTTTTCAGCAGCGCTTGGACCGCAAGCTACAAATGCGAACATTGCAGCAACGAAAACAACAGAAAGAATTTTTTTCATGACCTTTGGGTTTGTTAATTGATTTGGATTTGCAGCAAAATTACACCAAGAATATTAGGCAGTCCTGGTTTTTTAACTTTTTTTAAGAATTATGAGAATCACAAGCTGGAATCAGCTTTAAAAGGAAGCAAATGTAAGAATTCTTGATAATATCCCCGTCAATTAAGCAGAAAAATCACACAAAACGGCTCAAATTCTATTCTTGTCAATAGAAATCTTGTATTTTTTTATTTTCCGGCCTAGTGCATCACGATGGATACCCAACACATCTGCCGCATGTTGTTGGTTAAATCTGCATTTCAACAGTACCCTCCGGATCAGCTTCTCTTCATTTTGATGAAGATTGTCTGATTTATGACTCCCCTCCTCTGATAATGAGCTCACTGGTTTGATTAAGAAATCCTTTACTGTAAGCGTATTACTATTACAAAGCATCAAAGCTCTTTCACACAAATTCCTCAATTCCCTGACATTCCCAGGGAAATTATAATTCATCAGTTCATAGATTATCTGATCGTCAATTTTTATTTTGGGTCGCTTGTAGCGCTGTGCATAATAATTTACAAAATGAAACAGCAAGGGCATAATATCTTCAGGCCTTTCCCTTAGAGGAGGGATATGGATGTGCAAGGTATTTAATCTGTGTAATAAGTCAAGTCTGAATTTTTGCTCCTCCACCCAGCGCGAAATGTCATGATTCGTAGCAGAGATAATTCGAAACTCGCTTTGAATCTGAATAGTATCACCCACACGGGTAAAGACCTTTTCTTCTATGGCCCTAAGTATTTTTGCCTGCAGATTCATAGACATATCTGCAATTTCATCCAGGAATAAAGTGCTGCCATTTGTAGCTTCAAAATACCCCATCTTATCGCTAATAGCACCTGTAAATGATCCCTTTTTATGTCCAAAAAACTCACTCTCGAGCAAGGTATCAGTGATGGCACTACTGTTTACTGTACATAAAACATGGTCTTTCCTTGAACTGGAATAATGAATGATCCGTGCCACATTCTCCTTTCCTGTGCCGCTTTCGCCAGTGATCAGGACGTTGGCATCAGGATATTGAGCCGCCTTCATGGCTTGGTCAAATACATTTTTAATTTTGTCGCTTACCCCGATAAAATGCCTGTTGATTTTTTGCTCCAGATTCCTCGAGATCAGTGAGTTCTTTTCTTCATTAAACTTTATCTTCTTTTGTAAATAAAGGTATTTCTGCGTCCGTTCGATCGCGATCTGAATGTCTATTAGCCGAAATGGCTTCCGCAAAAAATCCAAGGCCCCAAGTCGCAATGCTTTAATTACTGTGTCCATATCTCCGTGCGCAGAAATGACAATGACTTCCATAGAAGGAAAAGTATCTTTCACTTCTTTCAAAATATCAAGTCCATTTATACCAGGCAATCGAACATCTAACACAAGAAGATCTATCGTGTGAATATTTAAAATAAGCCTTGCTTCAGCAACAGTATTGGCTTCAAATGATTCAAATTCAGAGTCCTGAAAGAATTCATTCAATTCCTCTGTTAATTGTTTTTCATCATCAAGAATCAATATTTTAAGTCTTTCTTGCTTAGGCATTTTTTTCGGTATTGAAAAGATCCAACACTAATCTAATTTTCGTACCCTGATGAAAATCACTCGAAATCTCTATGACACCACCCATTTCTTTAATAATTTGGTAGCAAATTGAAAGCCCGAGACCCGTTCCCTTACCTTCTTCTTTTGTTGTATAAAAAGGCAAGAGTATTTTATCGAAATCCTCTCGGAGAATCCCAATTCCATTATCGGACACTTCAACGACAATTTGGTCCTCCTCACGAAATGATTTTATCCCAACGATCATCTCGCGATATTCCTCCTGGCTCAATTTCTTTTCAAGAACAGCATCTTTAGAATTAATTAACAGGTTTACAATGACTTGCTCGAACTGATATGTATTCCCAATAATCTGCGGGATGTCACCGCCAAGATCCAGCATCAACTGAATTCCACAATACTTAAACTGCTCCTGAGTCAGGGAAATAGCATTGGTAATGCTATTGTTAATATCGAAATTCGTCAGTACATAATCAGCATGCTGTCTTGAAAATGTTCTCACATGATCAATGAGATTCCTGATCCTGCTAATATTTTCGAAGATTCTTTCAGACTTGCTTTTTATATATTCAAAGTTAATATTCTCTTTTTTCTCTGTCTCGAGAAGAATCTTATCCATCACCAATGAAATAATATTTAATGGCTGGTTAATTTCATGTGCAATTCCAGCAGCCATTTCGCCCAAATTCGCCATCCTGTCAGCATGAATTTGTTTGGTCTGAATGGCTTTCTGGGAATAAATATCTATAAAGATAGCTATTTTAGATTCTAAGATATGCTTGCTGACCGGCTTAATCAGATAATCGACGGCGCCACGGTTGTATCCTTTTACAATATCTAGCTCATCATTGTTTCTGGCAGTGATAAAAATTATGGGAACTTTGTCTTTTCTTGTTTCTGTATTGATTTTTAAGGCAAGTTCGAAGCCATCCATTACTGGCATACTGATGTCAATAATTGCCAGCGCAAGATCTTTCCCTTCTATTTTTTGCAGGGCCTCAACACCTGAAAGTGCCTGAATTAAATTTACCTTAAATTTCCTAACGATAGATTCAATCAAAAGTAAATTCGATGGAATATCATCAACAATTAAAAGATTAGGCAAAGTTGTCATTAATAATCAGCGCTCAGACCTTCTTGACGAAGTTCACTTTAGTAAAGTAATGGAATCGATTATATTAAATTTGATCTCATCACCCCCCCATGGAAACTTGATCAGCCTTAAATTTAAATCTGGCCCTTGATAGCCTTATGTTGTCAAAAATACATTTTTTTTACCACCTGTAACAATTTATATAAATCAATATAAATTATGACCCGGTGCCGGATCAAGAGCGCATCATTCCACTATGCCTACATAAGGTCACCTAAAGGACCTAAATTGATGTTTAAATCTCTGTCCGTGAGATTAAAGTACTTTTTCAATTCTTCCATTTTTTGCTCCAGTTTCATCAGTGTCTCACCTAATCTTTCTATCTCATCATCACTTAGCGATCCACCATCAACACGCCGCATGGCCTGTTTTTCCACAAGTTTCCTTATAAGTTCAACCAAGGTTAATACAAGCTTTGCCAGACCAGAATCGGCATTGTCGGGGCTTAGCTCTACTCTGGACTTCGAAGGATTCATCAATTGCCCGATTTCTGCTGTCAAATCCTCAAAAGATGCTGTATTCAACAGCAATTTATCTTCAATCATCAGTTGATTACATTAAATTGATCTCTACAAAACTATATGGCGGCCATGGGCCGGTTACAATAAAATTCAATCCCGGATATTGACTTTGGATTTCTTTTACACCACTCAAAAAATTCTCTGTATTCTCTTTCTCAACGAGAAAAAATGAATCCAGCAATTTTGTTTCACTTACCATTTTCCGGATCTTACACACCGTGGAATGACTTTCACAAGAATCCCTAATATTTGAAATCAGAACTTCAACGTAAGTTAAAAGCATTTCTTCAGATCTGTGTATTTCAAGCTTCTTATTAACATAATCTCTAAACACAGAAGTCCCTGGATTTTCAGATCCACTTACAGAGGCAGAAACCTTAGTGACAGCTATTTCACTTAATTCTGCCTTTAATTTAGAAGAATCACAAAATATCTTTAACCCAAATTCAAATTTATTCGCCACTAGATTCAGGTTCTTCTGGATTTCTAAATAGCTGTTTTTTAACATATTAAAAATACGCACCTCTGAATCCATGATAGACCCAAACCTAACAGGAAGCAAAACGTACTGTGCAGCTAAAGCCTCAATGACACCTGCATAATCAATAGCAGTTTCCTTATCGACAACCAATTTGTCCAAATGATATTCTACGGTTACAGCGGCAACTTCTTCAAATTGAACAAAACCCAGTTCAGCGCCTTCAATCCCTTTTATCTTTGATATAAACGCAGAAAGTTCGTCCACACCATGCGGAATCGATATAATTGAATAAATTAATTTACTCATTATTAAACATTTACTGACTTTCCTGATTTCAACTGCTCCATTGTTTCTACTGAACACAACATCAGTTTTAATCCCAGATAAACCAGATCAATATCAGCAACAGATATCACGACATCACCTGTAATAATCACACCCTTATTTAATACCCTGTCAAGTAACTCAAGGATGGTAAATTCCCGGGAACTATCAACAACATAATCTTCCATTGCTATTTTTCCTTAATCGTTACAAAACTGAAAGCCGGCCAGGGCCCACTTTCTTCTATAAAGAAAACAGAATCTCTGTCCCTTTTCCTTATCACGTCTAATTTTTCGATAAAAGTACTCACATTGTTTTGTGAAACAAGAAAAGTAGCATTTAAAATCATAGTATCAGTCCGACCGGTAAACTCTTTGGGTAATAAGTTATTTAAACAGGTTTCATCACTCACTACTTTTAATGCTTCAAAATATTCTTGCCCAAAAGTTCTACACAAGTTGTCAATTTCTATTTCAACGAGATCCGTTTTCTTTCTGCGAAGCAGAAAAGCTTTTCCTGGAGAACTGGCTTTAATCTGCGTCTCCATGTCAGCCATAGTATGGCTTAACTCATCAATCTGGTTACCCAGTAATTTTCGATCACAGAAAATCTTCACAGCCCATTCTTCCTTTCCGCCAATAAACTGGAAATTCTCTCTAAATGAACCTGCATAGTCAGATATAAAATTTCTTAGGCTGTCCTCCGAAAGAAAAATTGTCCCAAGTCTTAATGGAATTACATCACACAAATTCATTATTTGGCTTATAATCCTGATGTGCTCGCGGGCATTTTTCTCCAGCCAAATTACATCGCTGATGTTTATTTTCAGATTCTCCTCCGAAAACTCCTCATCAGAAACATATTTAGCAATAACAACACAATCATCAATGGCTAAATACTCCAGATTCCCTGACAAAGTTGATGGCTCAACCGTGGGAATGCTTTTTGCTATGCAATAGACGTATATAAGACCACTCATCATTATTATTGTCCTTTAACGCTCAATTTATTCATCAGAGTTGTCACTGCCTTCAAAAGAACCCAAACGCTCAAATGCCGTTATATCCATGTTCGCATCTATTTTAACAGAATAAAAAAGCCGAACCTGTTTTGCGGGAAGTTTCATCGATTTCAGAAATGAATCATCTTCATATACTTCAGCAACTGAACTCCATATGTCATTCACTTTCTCGATTTTTATCACAGTAACGTCATAACACTTAATATTTTCCTTCAGAAACTTTACCACTTCTTTTTTAACATCGATAATGCTGCTCATATTTCCTCCTTTTAATTAAAAACGTTTTACTGCTGTTCTCTTATTTTATTCAATAAACTTAGCAATTCATCTTCTTGCCTGTCATATTCCTTTTCATCGATTTCATCCAACTCAAACTTAAGCTGCAAGGCCATGAGTCTTTCTTTAACAGAACCCTCATCCGAGGTCTCTTTCTCCAAGACTTCATTAATTTTCTCTGAAAGGAAAATCATACCTTTCAAAGGCGCCATCAGTAGATCATCTATTAAAAACATTTTATATTCCTTTCGTATTAATCACTAGATTGACAAAATTATAAGGAGGCAAAGTACCTACATATTTAAAGGTCATTAAATGTCCGAATTTTTCGTCCAAAGCATTTACTGCGTTGTCGAAATCTGGCTCTGTAATGCTCTTAATGAGAAATGCAGCATTGAGAATCATCATATCACCATAGTTGTCATTGACCTTGACATCTTCAGAAATAGGACTTAATACACTGAGAACATCATCTTTATACGCCTGAACCTCTCTTTTTAGCGCTTCAGCCACCATTTCACCTATCTTCATCAACTGGTAATGTGCTTTGTCAGGAGGAATATTGATGAGCTTTGCTTTAAGTGTCCTGATATTATCATACTTTTCAACAATACTTTGATACATATCTGCTTCATGAGCAAGAATCTTAAGACCCAGCTCCTTCTTCCCATCCATCTTCGTCAACATCTCGTCAAACTTCTTATAATCTTTTTCAAGAATCCTAAGAATACCTGCATCGTCATCATGCTCAGAAATTGTTGAAAACCTTACCGGAAGCACTGAAAATTGTTTCATAACTTCCTCCAGGACCTTTTCATGCGTTGTCATATTAACCCGCCTTGCTTCATATTGTATGATCGGAGAGTTACTTACGATGGCACTAATATCCTTATAGTTGATCCCGTAAACAACATCCGACCTCACACCTATGCCAATCGGACCAAAATCCAATGAACCACTATGTCTTACAATTCCGTATATATATTTGCCTTCTTTTGGCGTTACCACTGAGCTACTCATAAGTTTTTTTTAACAATTATTTTACAATTCCCATTTTTCAGGAAATATCTTTAAATCAATAAAATTGAATATTGGCAAAGGTGCTGTGTATACAAAATCACATCGGTTTTCGTATTTAGCCCCTAAATCTGTCATGATATTGTCGAATTCTATCTCACGGCCGCTGTTCACCAAAAATGCAGTATTCATGAACATCGCATCGCTACTTGTCTTGTTATGCTTAAATTCAAAAACGGATCTGCGAAACGCATCCAAAATCACTTCTGTCTCATTTTCTTTCTTTTCAATCATGGCACGTTCCACCAGCTTTCCTGCTTCGCCAATCTTTAGGTTCTTTTTCTCCAAATCCTCAAGGCTTTCAATTTCTGCCCTGATGTTCTGAAGTTCAAGGTGTTCTTTGTCAATCTCTTTATAGATTACACCCATATTCTTCCAGGTTCCACGCACGTTTAGCTCAACTTTATTTTCAAATTGTTTGAGCAATTCCATAAATTCACTATACCTGCGATTGAGCAAATTACGAATCTCATCAGGCGTTGCGGCAATAATCCCGAAGCGGATTGGAATCACACTTCTAAACTCCTGCATCACCATCTCAATAACCGCCTGATGCGCTAGCATGTTCTCCGGGTTTACAACAAACCTGCTAATCGGATGATCACTCACAACCATACACAAGCCATCATATCCTATCGTCGAAACCAGATCGCCTCTTCCTCCTACCCCAATAGGCCCCAGGTTGATGTCATATTCTGAGGCAATGATGCAATAAATGTACTTTCCGTCCCTTTGCATATTATTCCTTTATTTTTATCAAAATTAAATTCTCACGCACTTTCTCTTTATTCAATGAAATAAGGTCATCTTTTGACGATTGCCTTGCAGCGACTGAATAGTCTAATAAGGTATGATATGCCTTATTGATCTTGCTAAACTTCTCCTCACTCCCACTTTCCTGTTGCACATCAGGATGAAACAATTTCGCTTTCTCGAGGTAGACTTTTTTTATTTCCACTTCTGAGGTTTCTTCGCCCAATCCAAGTTCAACTCTTGCCTGGGTCACAATTTCTATGTCCAGCTCTTTCAACTCTAGCGTAAAAAAACTATAGCAGGGTAGCGGACCAACGATCTTAAAATTCAATTTACCACCCCATTCCTCATCCAGATGTTCAATAGCATGCTCAAATTTCTCAAGTTTACTCTTGCTAATCAGAAATGCGGCATTGGAGACCATCTGATCATTCATTACTTCATGTGTCTTGATGTCAAGACTAATGGGTGATAAAATATCCAGAATATTCAATTCAACATTTGAGTTATTCTCCTTTAATTTCGACTCGATCATCATCCCCATTGAAACCTGGTCTATTTGTGAAGGAGGATTCGATTTTTGCATGATTTCCTCTTTCAATGCCACAACATCAGGCAGACTGGCTATTTCACTAATAGTGACTGAGAAATCAGCCCATGTCACTGCAAGATCTACCTCAATCAGGAATTCGATCTTTTTAAACGTATCCAGCACCAAATCATATCCGTTTGCAAGGATCTTTATAACTTCTTCCTTTGAGCCCATGATTGTCCCCAGTCGCATAGGAATCAACAAATTAAACTGTTTCCGCTGAAGCTCTTCTATGGTCTTCTGGTGCAAAACAAGCATCTGGCCCAGTGCTTCCCGGTCAAGCGAATCGAGTCGGCTAAGTTCATGATCTGAAACGATAGCCGAAATATTTTGGTAGGGAATTGCATATACGTCAGAATTATCAAGTGATCTGAACATATCACCGCTATAGAAATTCGGCACAATGCCGTAGATGTATATTCCTTTTGTTGCCATTTTTTTTGAATTGAATTATGAATGATCTTTTTTACTTTTTACTGACATTTTGCTTGTGAACCAATTGTATGGCTTCTTCAAAATGAGCGTCAAGGATGGTAACATCTCCAGGCATTTCATTCGACTTCCCTCGGTTCTTTTCGATCAATTCACGAATAGCAAGCATTGCAGCTTTGCGACATACAAATTCAATATCTGAGCCGGTGAAATCCTCTGTCTTTAAGGCCATTTTTGACAAATTCACCTTTTTCCCCAGTGGTTTATTCTTTGTATGTATCTTGAAAATCTTCTCTCTTGTCGACTGATCAGGGAATGGTAATTCAAAAATGAGGTCGAATCTGCCGCTTCTTAACAAGGCAGGATCAATTAAGTCTATCCTGTTGGTCGCTGCCAATACGATGACCCCTTTAAGATCTTCAATGCCATCCATTTCTGTAAGAAACTGACCAATCACTCTTTCTATTACTCCTGAACCAGAGCCATCGTTACTACGCCTGGGCGTCAAACTGTCAATCTCATCCAGGAATAAAATACAGGGAGATGCCTGTTTTGCCATCCTGAACAACTCACGAACACCCTTTTCTGATTCACCAATATATCGGCTTAATATTTGCGGTCCTTTGACAGAAATAAAGTTCACTCCGCTCTCACTGGCAAGGGCTTTGGCCAGGTATGTTTTTCCTGTACCGGGTTTCCCATGAAGGATGATACCTTTGGGAGGTCTGGTGTCTGCAATCTTAAAAAGTTCGGCATAATGCAATGGCCATTCAACCGTTTCTTTTAAGGCTTCTTTGATCTCTTCCAAACCACCAACATCATCCCATCTGACATCCGGGACTTCAACAAATACTTCACGAATCGCAGAGGGCTCTACTTCTTTCATGGCATCCATGAAATTGTCCATCGTCACTTCTAATTGCATCAACACATCATAAGGGATTTCCGCCATTTCGAAATCTATTTGCGGAAGGATTTTGCGTAAAGCGGTCATCGCAGCTTCCCTGGCTAATGCTTCAAGATCAGCTCCAACAAAACCATGTGTAATCTCTGCTAATTTCTCCATGGAGACATCCATTGACAATGGAATGCCGCGGGTATGTATATGCAGAATCTCCAGACGGCCTTTTTTATCTGGTATTGAAATAGAAATTTCACGATCAAAACGACCAGGTCTTCTTAATGCAGGATCAATTGAATTGGGGATATTGGTGGCCCCGATCACAATGACTTTGCCTCTCGATTCCAGGCCATCCATCAATGACAATAACTGGGCAACAACACGTTTCTCTACCTGCTTCTCACCTCCCATGTCTTCACGTTTGGGGGCAATGGCATCAATTTCATCAATAAATATGATTGCAGGTGCATGAGCCTGGGCTTCTTCGAAGATCTTCCTGATCCGACCTTCACTCTCCCCATAAAACTTCCCCATGATCTCAGGACCGGAAATATTGATAAAATAAGCATCCGTCTCATGAGCCACTGCTCTCACAATGAGAGTTTTCCCTGTACCTGGAGGTCCATATAAGAAAACCCCTTTGGGTGGTTGTACGCCCAGGCGTTCAAAAATCTCAGGATATTTTAAAGGCAGCTCAATCATTTCACGGATGCGCTGAACCTGGTTTCCAAGTCCGCCAATATCTTCATAACTCACATTACTCTTGCTCTCGCCCTCCTGCTTGACCAGCTCAAGCTGAAAAACAGTATTGGGATGGATCAGCACAACACCGTCAGGACTTTGTCCGGAAACTGTATAATTGACCGACCTTGAACCAAAGAGATTCGCTCTTACCTTATCCCCCTTGACAACAGGGAGCCCATTCATTAAAGAACCTATATATTTTGCATCATCTGCCTTGTACATCGAACCTGATTTTGCATCAGGTTTGAGTTTGATCTTGACAGCCTGTGCATAAGTGGTCTTACTGATCTTTACCTTTTCATCAATACCTACCTGGGCGTTTTCACGCGTTATGCCATCAATCTGAACGATACTTTTCTCACGGTCTTCAGGATAACAAGGCATGACTTTGACCGGTGTGGAACGCTTTCCTTCAATGGTAATTACATCCCCGCTTTCAAGCCCCAAAGACTTCATGTCTTTTGGGTCTATCCTGGCAATGGCACGACCAACATCCTTAACAAGTGCTTCTTTGACCTTAAGCAATATTTCCTCTTTATTTTTAGCCATGGTAAATCGGGTATTATTTATTGATGAGGGTCTGATTCAGAGCGGGTACTTCTTGATAATCAAAAAGGCTCTTTCGCAAAAGCTCCAGCGTTTCCAATCCTTTTATCTCGTGAGAAAACAAAGGCACAGACGTCATATTCAAATCACTGAATTTTTCGCTGATGTATTTAAGATGAGGTGCTTGTCCTGCTTTCTTGGCCTTACAAAAAGCACAATCTTCTGATTCCATTACATTGTTCACAATGATCTGCCTGGAAAACACCCCGGATTTATTCAAACTGGAAAGAAGACTTTCTGTTTCACTGATCGCCATTGCCTCGGGAATACAGACCGGCACAAATTCACATTTGATGTGATCACGCAAAATATTTTCTATCCTTTTAACGGTACGTTTCAAGTTAAGGAGAAGCCGGTCAACGTCATCATGTTTGTAAGTCCCGGAAAAACTCGTGATCATGTATCGGTATTTCCATCGCATACGTGCTGCGACTTTTATCCATTCATCCATCATCTTTGGAGAAGAAATCAGTCGGAGTGCATGGCCTGTTGGGGCTGTATCCACAACATACTTTTCATATTCTCCCAATTCAATTAAATCGATGATCGTTTTAAAACTCATCACTTCATCGATCCCGGGAATAGTAAGGCTTAACAAATCTTCAATATCGTCATCGTCAAGACTTGTTGACGTTTCAAGGAGCATTTTTAGTTCCTGAAGATTTGATTTAATAAATAGAGACAAAGCTTCTTCTGCTATCACTTCGATCGCGGAAAGATTGTTGGCCCCTTCAACTTCTACCAGACTAAAACCAATTTTCTGTCCAAGCCCATCCGACAACGAATGTGCCGGATCTGTGGAGATTAAAAGCGTCTTGAATTTCTTAGATAAAGCAAGTGCTGTTGCAATGGCACAACTGGTTTTTCCAACACCACCTTTTCCTCCCAAAATGATTAATTGTAAATCATCGTTCTCTAAACCCGTCAATGCCATGACAATTATTTTTTTATCCTGATTTCAAGAATCCCATTGGTAAATTTGTGACGCAGATTTGTTTTGCTAACTTTTTGCGATAACAATAACTCCTTGCGATATTTCCGGCTTTTGCTCACAGCCGTGAATTCAAGAATATCCTCTTTCAGATCGATTTTCAGATCGGATTCCTCTATCCCGGGCATTTCTGCAATGACAACAATCTCATTCTTTTCATCAAAGACATCAGTGATGGGTTCACGTTCTTCATCAACCTTTGGTCCCTCAGGGGTCTTTTTAATATTTCCAAACGTTTCCACTTTCGGAGTTCCGCCACCAGCAGTATTTATGGTGAAGCCATAAACGCCTTTCATCCCTTTTTTGATGTGGTCAAAATTGATCTCCCCCTCTTTGCTTACGCCACCTTTTTCATCGAGTTTCCCCGCGAGATCAACCAATTTCTCAATACCTTTAAACAAACCACCAAGTCCGAAAAGATCAAAATCGGCCTCCTCATTTTTATCTTTTTTATTACTCTTTTCCATTTTCGTGCAATTTAAACGTTGTTAATTACAATGGCTTATTCTGTGCTTCAAGTTTCTCTAAACGTGTCATGAGTTCTTCTTGTTGTGCCATAAGCTCTTTCTCCCTTGCTTTTGTTGAGAGATACGTATCTTCCTGCCACCAGTTAATCCCCATCTCCATTGCTTTGTCAACAGAGGCAACTAAAAGCCTGATCTTTATCGTTAATAAATCAATATCCGCTATTTGTATTTTAATATCACCGGCAATTACGATTCCTTTATCAAGCACTCTCTCGAGAATATCAGCAAGATTTGTCGCTTGCAACGAATGTTTCATATCATTCATGATATAGCTTATAAAAAGAATTAATAATCTATCGACATCGTTTTAAAATCAGACTTCACGCCCTTTGTCTTTTTTACCTGAGGCGTAGATGAAAGCTCTGCACTGTGCATTTGTCCTGCTTTTTCATCATTATAATCCTGGATCTCTTTCAGACGGCCTTGAATTATCTCAAGCCTCAATAAGATTCTTATTTCTTCTGATTTTAGGCGGGTCCTTTCCTTTTCATACATGTACAGCTTGATAAAATCGGACTCTTCCTTATTAGGAATACCTGATTTAACAACATTCTGCATTGATTTAATGCTTTGGAGTCCCTTGATTGCGCTTGAAATTGGCATGACAATATATTTTTATTATTGAAATAAACGGAATCTCTTATTTTGTGTATTCTTCAATCAGTTCATTAACAATGAACTTAACTTTCTCCTGGTTTGTTTTTGAACCAATCCGGCTGGTCTCTGAGGTAAGGATGTCCTGACAGATCTTACGAAAAACGTCTTTTGATTTAGAAGGCGTGGTCTTTAATGTTGCCATTGTTTTGGCAATCATAATAGAACCCCTGATCGTTGGGTCAAATTCTGTTTTTCCTGATTCACGCAGCCCTCTGACAATTTTAACAATTGACTCAGTATCTTTCAAAGACAGACTTGATTTAGCCATCGTAATTCTAAGTTCAGTTTCATAATCAAAATGATCAAGATCCATGGTAACCATACGATCACGTAATGCATCCTGGGTGCGATTCACTCCGGCATATTCCTCTGGATTTGAGGTAAAGATAGCACGAAATTCGGGATGCACTTTCATATAATAATCCTCTTCTTTGGCTGCTGAGGTGCTCAGCATCCTTTCCTGCAAAATCGGCAGCAAGATATTATTGGCTTCAGGACGAGAGCGTGTAAATTCATCATAAATGAGTGTAAACCCATTTTTTACGGCAATAGTCAAACGGTTATTCACCCATTGCTTGGTCATATCCTCTTCATACTTATGAACAGAATGGATAAACTTATCGTCAAGTTTTTTGTATTTGTAGCCTTGTTCGCTACCAATGAGATCGGAAGTTTTGTACTCAGCATCACCATGGATAATCACAACAGGTCTGCCGATCTTGCTGGCCAGGTGCATCGCAACTGTTGTCTTCCCGGTACCGGAAGGGCCACGAAAATGGACAGGAAAGCCGGCTTTTATATAGGTAAGCCCCCTACCGGTGATATCTTTGATGTAATCAGTTTCTACAAAATTTGACATGGGCTTTAGCTCCAGGACTGTATTCATTTCATTATTGTCGCTCATAACAGATAGCTTGTTGGGTTGTTTGATTGAGTTTATTTATTAAATATTTGGGTTGGCAATTGTTCCAAAGTTCTTATCCAGATTTCTCTGGCTTCTTCAATATCCCTAAGCATTGCTTCCTTAGAAATCAGGAACGCTTTGCGTCTCGCAGTAAAATCAAGAAGGGCTGCTTGTCTTTTCTGGATACTTCTCTGGATGATATTTCTTGGATTGCTCATTTCTCGATGGGTCTAAAACATTTCTATT
Organism: Bacteroidota bacterium; assembly: GCA_037132075.1. Taxonomy (GTDB): domain Bacteria; phylum Bacteroidota; class Bacteroidia; order Bacteroidales; family CAIXZF01; genus JBAXPV01. Next base: position 7,337 of record JBAXPV010000030.1, on the reverse strand, counting down.
TAATTCTTTACATCCACATCTCGAGCAAGGCAGGCCATCTTGGGATTTCCCGGTACCATGGCATTGACTGCATTTTTCAGCTTCGCGCGAGTGATTACTTCCTTTGCCCCCACAGACAATACATGGGACCCTGGCTCCTAAAGGGTTTTTTCCGGAACCTGCACAGAAATTGCATTTTTGAATTGGCTCTGACACTTCTACCCTACCTGAACCTTTACAAACCAAACAGTCAGAAATTGATGATAACAGAAAAAAAGGATCTTTTCCTTTACCTTTACAATAAGCACAACTGATAATTTTGGCCATGGCCGGGTATATTTTCAAATTAAAAAAAAGGAGCCGAAGTAAGACTTACTCCGGCTCCAATAAATCAGGGAATTATTTTATAGGGAAATAGATATTGTCCATTTTTTGAACCTTTCCTTCATCCAATAAAATCTTGGCGGTGAATCCCAGCTTCATGCGGGTTTCTCCCAGGGGACCTTCCATTTCGGAGACCCTGACGCCTTTTGGATTTTTCCTGATGTAGTTCAAAACCTTTTCTTCCAAAGTGAGTGGAGCGACTTCTTTCACTTCAACTTTTAAGGGGAGCTCAGCTGCAACAGCCTTTACTGGCTCAGCAACAACTAATTTTGCAGGTTCAGCAATAACTACTTTTACAGGCTCAGCTACAGCTTCTTTTTTTTCTGCCTTTTTCTCAACGACAGTCGTTTTCTTAACAACACCGGTCTTCCGCATCTGGGCAATTGCATTTTGCATTTTAATCCACTCAGAAGAAGCCTGGCTGCGATCCTGAGCAAAATCATTAATCATTCCATTGGTGGATTTTTTAATGGCTCTGACATCTGTGCGAATCCCTTTTATGGCAGCATGAATCCCTTTCATAATCGAATTGTACTCATTAAGCCTTTCAGTTTCGCCTATCGACAAATCTTTTCTCAGCCTTTGAGCCATTTTTTGGTTTTCCTTACTGATCTCGGTAAGTCTTTTTTGAAATCCATTCAGCAGATTCCGGGTATAATCAATTCTTTCAGCTAGATTCTTACTCAAATCGGCTTTCAATTCAGCTGACATATCCTTATGATCTTTCTCGAATTTCTCGAGAATCTCATTGGTATATTTGAAAATATCCACAACTTCTTCATTGATACTTACGATGTCAGCATTAATGCTTTTCATAAGTTTATCAAATTCCTTCATCCTGATCTTCTCGTTTTTATCTCTGTCAGCTTTTCCAGCTGCAAAAAATTTATTCAATTCCACAGCCATGGCAGAGCGATCTTTCGAAAACTCATTGACTAATTCAAGGGTTTCGGCCTGGATAGCAACTACATCACTCTTGATTGTGGCGATAGTTCCATGGATTCCAGCCATTAAATCTTTGTAGGTATTCAATCGTTCTTTTTCCCCTTTTGCCAAACCTTTTCTCAAAGAGGCAGCATTGGAATTTAAAACATCCGCCATTTCCTGGTGGTCTTTGTGAAATTTATCCAAAGTCTTTTGGACATCATTTACAAGTTCTTCATTTTCAATTATTCTCTGTTTAAATGAAGCAAGAATATCTTCACTCAAGTTTTTCATTTCGGCTGATAGTCCCATGGTGATGTCTCCTATTGTTTTATGAATATTGGGTTAATTTTAATTGACGCTTTCAAGTAATTGTTCTGCAGGTCTGATCTCATTGATGATCTGGTTCTTGATCTTTTTTATGTCATTGATCAAAACTGGGCTCCCTTTTGCAAGAAGGGTTTCAAAACACTCCTTCAATTTGTTATGCATCCTCTGAAAATCGATAAAAGTGTTTATTACTTCTTCTTTTCTCATTTCCTGCATTTTCGATAATTGCGAAAGTTGTTCTTTGATAATGGCAATTTTCTCGTGGCAATCCGGGGAGGAAATATCTTTAATACCCAAAATGCTATTTTTTAGCGTCTGGGCAGTCTCTTTCTGGTCTTCAATAAATGTGAGAAACTTGATCTCAGCTCTTTTTTCCTTTTCGTCGAGGACATTGATAATGTTCGACATCATTGTATAATAATCTTTTTTACGTAAAGAACCATTCTTAGCCATAGCTTCACAAAGCCTGGCATTTAAATCGTCTCTTTCCTTTTTGAGCCTGTCCAGCGAATTGTGAACATTGTCAAACAAATAATGTGATGATTCTGTAATCGTTTCAGATGATTGGAATGCGGTTTGGATTTTTTGAATCCGGGATTCGTAGGAGTTAATAATGTTGCCAAAGAAACCATCGATATTCAATTCTGCCAGTGTGTCCATTTCTCAATATTTTTGGTTGTGTAAACTTTGGGGGGAAATTTTAATCTTAGAAAAAAAGCGAAATTCCTGGTAACTCATGCTTAGAGGGGGTTCCTTAAGGATGTTTAGCAAGAATACCGTCTAACTACACACTGTATTAAGCAGCTTTTGCAGTTAAACCAATTGCTTCAGCATACTTCAGGTATGTCTCAACAGAGGCTACGACGATCCTTGCTTCAATTGCAAGAAGTTCGATACCAACGAGGGAAACTCTTACCCATGCATCAACTACAACACCTTTGTCAAGGATACGGTCGATAACTTCTACGAGGCTGCTTGATCCGATTGTTTTTTCAACTGACATTTTTTTAATCTCCTATTGATTAATGAATAAAAACCGTGCTTTACATGAGGGACGGCTTACCTCTTTCGTAAGTGCTTACTCAAAGGACAGGCCAAAGAAGTAATTAATTTGAAAATATATTATTTATATTTTTAATCATTTGATTATGTGATAATTAAAATTTATCACATTTGATACATCTGTATCTGTATTTTGCGTAATTTCAAACAAATAAAGTCCTTTTATTAAAATAATCACGTGGTTACGTGATTTCGCGGATCGAATTTATAGACAAAGCAGGAGGCTAAGTCTAAGAAGATACTTGCATCAATTTCAAAGAAATTGGATCTGTAAACATTTGGATCATGTCTACTTCGATATCTGAGTCCAGATTGCTTAGGATATGGTGTGAAGCACCAAAAAATGCAAGGCCGGTATCACCTTCATTTAAGGTCTCATTTATCTGACCGGCAATGAAGCGATCACGGTTTAACAACAAATCGCCGGCAAGGTCCATATATATATGGTATGCCACTAAAGCCTTTTCCGGGCTTTCAGCTTTGGTGATGTCCGACAACAGATAATATTCTTGAAATAAGTACTCCTTATTCTCAGCAAGTTCAAGTTTCGCACCCCTTAAAAGCAATTCCGCAATTATTTTGTAATTAATACTGCCTTTCTCCGCGGTATCCTTTACGATTTTTATCCCGGTTTCATCAACCACTGGTAATCCATCCTGGTATATTTTGATTTTCCCGGCAGGCACCAAATTGACCCGCTTAAAAACCTCTGATTCTATTTTCAACCAGGACTTATTCACTTGCACCAGATGATCCTGCCATATCGCCACACCGTATGTTTTTTCCCCTTCTTTTGAAAGCTCATTCCCCATGGAACCCATATCAGTTTGGTTATGAACCATGGGCACATACAATAGTTTTCTCATTGGCAGCGATAGATAAATTTCTAGTTTTTAGTAATGCTGATATTGTATTTCTTCATCTTCCGGCTTAAAGCGTCACGATGAATTCCCAATTCATCCGCAGCAAGTTGCTGATTAAATTCAGATTTTTTGAGCGCTCTCTGGATCATAAGAATCTCATTCCGTTGCAGATTACAAGAAAAATCCTGATCTTCAACTACATTCTTTTTCTTTGCAATGGCAGAAAAATCACTAAGACCGAGAACATTCCCTTTACATAGGATAATCGCTCTTTCAGTAAGATTTCTCAATTCCCTGACATTCCCGGGAAAATCATATTTCATTAGTTCACTATAGACTTCTTTGTCGATACGCATGTTTGGCTTATTAAACCTGACAGAAAAATATTCAACAAAGTGAATCAGCAGCGGCTTAATGTCTTCAGGTCGTTCGCGCAGCGGTGGAATATGAATATGCAAGGTATTCAGCCGATGAAGGAGGTCAAGCCTGATTTTTTTCTTTTCAACACGTTGGAGAATGTCATGATTTGTTGCAGAGATAATTCTAAAGTCCGTTTCAATCGGCTTGGTGTCACCCACACGTGTAATCATCTTTTCTTCCAGTGCCCGTAAGATTTTAGCCTGAAGGCTCATGGGCATATCTGCTATCTCATCAAGAAAAAGAGTACTTCCGTTTGACACCTCGAAATAACCCATTTTGTCAGTGAACGCACCTGTAAAAGATCCTTTTTTATGACCGAAAAATTCGCTTTCAAGGAGTGTTTCTGTGATAGCACTGCTGTTCACCGAACATAATAAATGGTCATTCCTAAGGCTGGAATAGTGAATAATCCTGGCCACATTTTCTTTTCCTGTCCCACTTTCGCCAGTGATCAGCACATTGGCATCAGGGTATTTTGCGGCAGTCATTGCCTGTTCATAAACATCAAGGATCTGTGGGCTCACACCGATGAATTCCCTGTTTATTTTTTGCTCAAGGTTTTTGGTGATCAATGAGTTCTTTTCTTCAACCAATTTCATCCTTCGCTGCAATTGAAGAAACTTCTGTGTCCGCTCAATGGCTATCTGGATATCGAGAAACCTGAATGGCTTACGCAAATAATCAAAAGCACCAAGTTGTATGGCTTTGATCACGGTGTCCATATCGCCATGTGCCGAGATCATAATAACCTCAATGGAAGGGTAATCTTCCTTTACTTCTTTCAAAATATCCAAACCATTGGCTCCTGGCAAACGTACGTCAAGAATTAAAAGATCAATATTGTGACTACTTAATATGGCTTTACCTGCCGCTGCTGTATTAGCCTCATATGAAACAAAATGAGAATCCTGAAAGAAACCACATAATTCCTCTGTAAATTGTTTTTCATCATCGAGAATCAGAATTTCTATTTTATTTTGTTTAGCCATTTTTCTTTGTATTGTTAGTATTTAACACAAGTTTGATCGTAGTACCAACAAACTTTTCACTGCTAATCTCAATGAGTCCTCCCATTTCTTTAATAATCTGGTAACAAATTGACAATCCGAGGCCTGTCCCTTTTCCCTCTTCTTTAGTCGTATAAAAAGGCAGTAAAATATTACTAATCTCATCCTCTTCTATACCAATGCCATTGTCGGAAATTTCAACAAGCAGCGTTTCATTAATACAATAAGACTTTATTTCTAAAGTCATATTGAAGGAAACCGACTTTCTTTGTTGTTTTTCAAGCATGGCATCTTTGGCATTGACAAGGAGGTTAATGATCACCTGTTCAAATTTGAATGTATTTCCAAATAATTTAGGGATTTTCTTATGAAGATTCAAGACAAGGTCAATTCCATGATATTTGAATTGTTCCGTGATCATAGAAACTGCATTTTGAATGCTCAGGTTAATATCAAAATTTGTAAGGATGAAGTCGTCATGATTTCTTGAAAATGTTCTGACATGATCAATCGTGTTTTTGATCCTGGTGATATTCTCAAAAATCTTTTCTGACTTTCCCTTAAGAAATTCTTTACTGATTGTATCTGACTTATTGGTCTCAAATAAGATCTTATCAGTGACCATTGAAATGATATTTAAAGGCTGGTTGATTTCATGCGCCATTCCGGCAGCCATCTCTCCCAGACTGGCCATGCGGTCAGCATGAATCTGTTTGGTCTCTATTTTTTTTCTTTGAGAGATATCACGAAGTGTAACCATAAAAGATAAGGGAATTCCACCCTGACCCTGGATTAATGTGACACTGGTTTCACCGGCAAATATGGTCTTGTTTTTTTTCCTGACTGTTAAGCCCACATTCTGGATAAGTCCATCATTCATTGTTCTTTCAATCAGGCTCCTGATGTTATTCCTTTCATCTGGCGGCATAAAACGCAAGAATGATTTTCCAATAATATCATCCCTTGACTCAGCCCCAAGTAACTCATACCCAATTTCAGAAACTTCGGTAATAATTCCATTCAGATTTATCAACAAAATGCCATCCGGAGAGGCGTTAAGCATTGTTTTGTATTTTTCCTCACTAATCTTAATAATCTCCTCCGACTTTTTTCGTTCGGTAACATCCTGAACAAAACCCACATTTTTTATCGGAACGCCTGCTTTATCATATTCCAATCTCCCCTGTGAGAAAATATGATGAACCGATTTGTCTTTGTGAATTATCCGATATTCCATGGTAAGGGAATCTACGATCCCCGACAAATTTTTATACATACCTTTAGAAAAAGCATTGACATCATCGGGATGCACTATATTTAAGATATCTTCCAGGGCTCCTTCGTAATGTTCAGGTAAGACGTCGAAAATACGAAACATCTCTTTTGAAAATTTTGTTTTTTTTCCAACAAGATCCCACTCCCAGCTTCCAATATGGGCGATGCGCTGCGCCTCTTCAAGGCTCAATTCATTCTTCTTCTGAGATTCTATTACCCTTTTCAATTCAGTTATATCCTCGGAAATTCCGAGAAGAAATTCCGGCTTTCCTTTTGAATTTAAAATGGGAACCTTTTTTGTTTGTAGTATTCGTGTTCCGTTGTGTTTTGTCTGAATCGGTTCTTCAGGGATACTGACAATAACCTTATTCTGAATCACTTCCTTGTCTTTCTCAACAAAGCTGTCAGCTTGTTCTTTCAAAAAGAGATCATAATCATTCTTTCCTAAGAGTTCATCCCTGGAAATTCCAAGAAGATCCTCCCCTGCCTTATTGAAACGAACGAAACGCAAATCATCGGCATCTTTAACGAAGATCATGTTTGGTATATTCTCTACGATTGAATCCAGAAAGCTATTGACCCGGGTCAATTCCTGCGTAGCATTTTTAAGGATCAGGGCCTCACTGATTATAATCTGTTTCTGATTGAAAAGGTCAAGAAATACTTTTATTTTTGAAACAAGAATTTGTTTAAGAAAAGGTTTGGTTAAATAATCCACCGCCCCGAGGTCATATCCCTTCAATAAATGAATTTCTTCGTAATTACTGGCCGTAACAAAAATGATGGGAACTTTGTCAATCCTTCCTTCCCCATTAAGTCTTACTGCAAATTCGTAGCCATCCATCTCAGGCATCCTGACGTCTACAATAGCCAAAGCAAGATCCAATCCTTTGGTTTTCTCCAATGCTTCAGCACCCGATATAGCCTGGATCAGGTTTACATCAAGATTTTTAACAAAGGACTCAATTAAAAATAAATTCCCCCGTATATCGTCAACAATCAGTAAATTAGGCAGTTGCATCATAAATATAAAATTTCAGGTTACTGTTCAGGGGTTATTAACATGTTAACCAACCAAAGTTAGGGAATAAAT